>NZ_JBSPTN010000004.1:563360-585914 GCF_053850495.1 Pseudomonas sp. CFBP 5748 | reverse complement strand
AACTCCTTCCTGACTTCGATGAACTGAAGCCCGACACCTTCAAAACAATGGTAACTCATTGAAACTCAAGGAGTTTTTCGTTTCGACTGCGCCGGAAGTGGGGCGAATTATAGACGTCCAGAATTTGCCGTCAACCCTTAATTTCGCTTTTCTATCAATAAGTTGCGAGAGTCCCAGGAAACCGCCCGCCCATCCTCTAAACGACTTCATCTATATAGAAGGAAGACTCAAAGGATCCCGGCCTCCCTGAAAGCCGTCACCGTAGCCTCATCCACTCCCAATACCCGCTGCAGCACCTCCAGCGTGTGCTCTCCCAATAAAGGAGGCGCGCTGCGATACTCCACCGGCGTCTCGGACAGCCGAATCGGGTTGGCCACCTGCGGTACTTTACCCGCCAGCGCGTGAGGCAATTCCATCGCCAGCCCACGAGCCTGCACCTGGGGGTCAGCAAACACCTGCGCCAGATCGTTGATTGGCCCACAAGGCACACCGGCCTGCTCCAACTGAGCCACCCACTCGGCAGTAGTCTTGAAGACCGTTGCCTGGCGAATCAAAGGAATCAATACAGCCCTGTTCGCCACCCGCAGTTTGTTTGTCGCGAAACGAGGATCATCAGCCCATTGCGGCTGACCGGCCACCTCGGCAAATTTTCGGAACTGGCCGTCATTCCCCACGGTAAGGATGAAGTCACCGTCAGCTGTAGGGAAATCCTGGTAGGGCACGATGTTCGGATGGGCGTTACCTAATCGTTTCGGCGCAGTGCCCGTGGTCAGGTAGTTCATTGCCTGGTTGGCCAGGCAAGCCACCTGAACATCCAGCAAGGCCATATCGATGTGCTGCCCACCGCCTGCGTGCTCGCGGTGAGCCAGCGCCGCCAGAATGGCAACAGTCGAATAAACACCCGTCAGAATATCCGTGAGCGCGACCCCGACTTTCACCGGCCCCGCCCCCTCATCACCTTCAGGGCGCCCCGTAAGGCTCATCAAGCCTCCCACCCCCTGAATCATGAAGTCATACCCGGCGCGCTTGGCATAAGGACCAGTCTGGCCGAACCCGGTAATCGAGCAATAGATCAATTGCGGGTTGGCCGCCTTCAGCGAGTCGTAGTCCAGACCATAAGCCGCCAACCCACCCACCTTGAAGTTCTCGATCAGGATGTCGGACTTGGCCGCCAGTTCCCGCACCAGCTTCTGCCCCTCGGGACGAGTGAAATCGATGGTTACCGATTGCTTGTTGCGATTGGCCGACAAGTAATACGCCGCCTCGGTCGTATTCTCGCCATAGGCATCCTTTAGGAAGGGCGGCCCCCAGGCGCGCGTATCGTCACCATTGCCCGGACGCTCGACCTTGATAACCTCAGCCCCCAGGTCAGCCAGGATCTGTCCGGCCCAAGGCCCAGCCAGCACCCTCGATAAATCCAATACCCGCAGGTGCGAAAGCGCGCCCATACCGTCCTCCTATTAATAGAACGCCTGGATGCCGGTTTGCGCACGCCCAAGAATGAGCGCATGAACGTCGTGCGTGCCTTCGTAGGTGTTCACCACTTCAAGGTTCACCAGATGACGGGCGATGCCGAACTCATCGGAGATACCGTTGCCGCCCAACATGTCCCGTGCCATGCGAGCGATATCCAGAGACTTGCCGCAGGAGTTGCGCTTCATGATCGAAGTGATTTCAACCGCAGCCGTACCCTCATCTTTCATACGCCCCAGACGCAGACATCCTTGTAGGGCAAGAGTGATTTCGGTCTGCATGTCGGCCAGCTTCTTCTGGATCAACTGATTGGCGGCCAAAGGGCGACCGAACTGCTGCCGGTCCAACGTGTATTGGCGAGCGGTGTGCCAGCAAAACTCGGCGGCACCCAAGGCGCCCCAGGAGATGCCGTAGCGCGCCGAATTCAGACAAGTGAACGGCCCCTTCAGACCCCGGACATCCGGAAAGATGTTCTCTTCCGGAACGAACACGTTGTCCATGACGATCTCGCCGGTGATCGACGCACGCAGGCCGACCTTGCCATGAATGGCCGGTGCGCTCAGACCTTTCCAGCCTTTCTCGAGCACAAAGCCGCGGATATCCCCCGCGTCGTCCTTGCCCCAAACAACAAATACGTCGGCGATAGGGCTGTTGGTGATCCACATCTTGCTGCCCGTCAGGCTGTAGCCGCCCTCCACCTTGCGCGCACGAGTAATCATCGCCCCCGGGTCGGAACCATGGTTCGGCTCTGTCAGACCGAAGCAACCGATCCATTCACCGGAAGCCAGCTTGGGCAGGTACTTTTGCTTTTGGGCCTCGGTGCCGAATTCATTGATCGGCACCATGACCAGCGAGGACTGCACACTCATCATTGAGCGATAGCCGGAATCGACGCGCTCCACTTCGCGGGCGATCAGGCCATAGCTGACGTAGTTCAGCCCACTGCCACCGTATTGTTCGGGAATGGTTGCGCCCAGCAGCCCCACTTCCCCCATTTCACGGAAGATCGCCGGGTCGGTTTTCTCATGACGGAACGCTTCCAGCACTCGCGGCGCGAGCTTCTGTTGGGCGAACTGCTCAGCAGTGTCGCGAATCATGCGTTCTTCTTCGGTGAGCTGCTGGTCCAGCAACAATGGATCGATCCAGTTGAAGCTCGCTTTACCGGCCATGAAAGAGTCCTCGCCAACTAAATGAAAAATCGTGGATTGATCCTAGGCGCGGTTTCCTACGAGGGCAAACGAGGATTCCGCATAGTCTTGTGCTAATTTCTCACTCCGTAAACGTCATGAACCCTGTTTATGTCGATCTTGAGTGAGGCTTTCGTATATGCGCCGCAAAATCCCCAGCACCACCGCCCTAATCAGTTTTGAAGCTGCAGCACGTCACGAGAGCTTCACCAAAGCGGCGCAAGAGCTTTCTCTTACGCAAGGGGCTATTTGCCGACAGATTGCCAGCCTGGAAGAATTCCTCAGCGTGGAGTTGTTCCGACGCTCACGACGCGGGGTCAAACTGACCGAAGCAGGTCTTTCCTACAGCCGCCGGGTTGCCACCCAACTGGACGCTGTGGAGCGCGATACCCTTTCGGTGATGGGACACACCGGCGCGAACGTCATCGAGCTGGCGGTGGTACCCACGTTTGGCACCCAATGGCTATTACCGCGCCTCAAGGACTTCCAACAACAGCATCCGGAAGTCACCGTCAACTTGACCAACCGCACGCGCCCCTTCCTCTTTGCGGACACGGAGTTTGACGCAGCCATCTATTTCGGCGATGCGGACTGGCCTGGTACCGAGTCCCACAAACTGATGGGCGAAAATCCGATGCCGGTATGCAGCCCTACCTTACTGGGCGGCAAGCAGAGCCTGACACCGGAGGCCATCGCCGAATTGCCCTTGCTCCAGCAGACCACTCGCCCGTATGCCTGGCGCCAGTGGTTCAACTCACAGAGCCTGAACATTGCCCGAGACCTGACAGGCCCGCGTTATGAACTATTCTCCATGCTTGCCCAGGCAGCCATGCACGATATGGGAGTTGCGTTGATCCCACCCTTTTTGATCCAGCGTGAACTGGCAGAGAAACGACTGGTCGTTGCCAACCGGAATGCACTGTCGAGTATCAAGGCCTATTACCTGATGATTCCTGAACGAAAGGTCGAATCTGCATCTCTTCGGGCTTTTCGCGATTGGCTTGTACAACAAGCAACGAGCTATCAGCTTGATTAATAAAGAAAAAACTGTAAACGCCTTAGGTAGTCAACTAACAAAAGTCGCTACAGATATAAGTTTATGTCGCATTCAGTCAGTCTGCTATGAAGTCAGTCCAGTAGTCTCTGAAGCGTTTAAATACATGGCTTTGAGCCATATCGCGCAGCGCATCAGGGCTTATTCATCTGGCCGATGGGAAAATTGGTCAATTCGGGCCTAAATCCTTGAAACGTACGGCCTACACGGGGTTCCGATCAACAATTGCGACATTCGGTCACAGGGTGACTTGTAGTTAATTTTCCGTCACCAGTCATAATCCCTTGAAGGGCTGAATTTTCGCCTGCAAAATGCCGCGCCCCGCCTGATTCGGCGGGATCGTGCTGATCGGCCGCCCCAGCCGCACCATCCGAAGTGCCTGGGTTTACTCAATAAGATCACGCAGGAGATTTGACGTGCACATTGGTGTTCCCCTCGAAACCCAAACGGGTGAAACACGGGTTGCTGCAACCCCGGAAACCATCAAGAAGCTGATCGGCCAAGGTCATAAAGTCACTGTTCAAAGCGGTGCCGGCATCAAGGCCAGCGTTATCGACAGTGCTTATGAAGCCGCGGGTGCAACCATTGGCAGTGCCAATGATGCGTTCGGGGCCGAACTGATTCTCAAGGTGGTCGCCCCCAGCGACAGCGAACTGACGTTGATCAAGAGCGGCACCGTTCTGGTGGGCATGCTCAATCCGTTCAACAACGAAACCATCGCCAAGCTGGCCGAACGCGGTATTACCGCTTTCGCCCTGGAGGCTGCGCCACGTACCTCCCGCGCCCAGAGCCTGGATGTGCTGTCGTCTCAAGCGAACATTGCCGGCTACAAAGCCGTGCTGCTGGCCGCTCACCACTATCCACGCTTCATGCCGATGCTGATGACCGCTGCAGGCACTGTGAAAGCGGCACGCGTGCTGATTCTCGGCGCCGGCGTGGCCGGGCTGCAGGCAATTGCCACGGCCAAGCGCCTGGGCGCGGTAATCGAGGCGTCGGATGTACGACCTGCGGTGAAGGAGCAAATCGAATCCCTCGGCGCCAAGTTCGTCGACGTGCCCTACGAAACTGACGAAGAGCGCGAGTGCGCTGTCGGTGTCGGCGGATACGCCCGCCCGATGCCAGCCAGTTGGATGCAACGCCAGGCCCAGGCCGTGCACGAGCGCGCCAAACAGGCCGACATCGTCATCACCACGGCGTTGATTCCGGGCCGCAAGGCGCCAACCTTGCTGAGTGCCGAAACCGTCGCGCAGATGAAACCCGGCTCGGTGGTCATCGACCTCGCGGCAGCCCAGGGCGGCAACTGCCCGCTGACGGTAGCCGATCAGGTCGTGGTCGCGAATGGTGTGACCATTTGCGGTCCGACCAACCTGGCCGGCGAAGTCGCGGCCGATGCTTCGGCGCTGTACGCCCGCAACCTGCTGGACTTCCTGAAGCTGGTCTTCACCAAGGAAGGTCAGTTCGACGTGAACCTGGAAGACGACATCGTCGCCGCGTGCCTGATGTGCCGCGACGGCCAAGTCATCCGCAAAAACGCCTAAGCAGGGATTCAGACAATGGAAGAGCTTATCTCCCCCGGTATCTACAACCTGATCATCTTCGTGCTGGCGATTTATGTCGGTTACCACGTGGTCTGGAACGTTACACCCGCACTGCACACACCGTTGATGGCGGTGACCAACGCTATTTCGGCGATCGTGATCGTCGGCGCCATGCTCGCCGCCGCGCTGACCGTGACGCCGCTGGGCAAGACCATGGGCACCCTCGCCGTGGCCCTGGCCGCGGTGAACGTGTTTGGTGGCTTCCTGGTGACGCGCCGCATGCTTGAGATGTTCAAGAAAAAAGCCCCGAAAGCCGTAAAAGAAGAGGCGCCCAAGTAATGAGCATGAACCTGGTAACGACGCTCTACCTGATCGCGTCGATCTGTTTCATCCAGGCCCTCAAAGGCCTGTCGCACCCCACCACCTCGCGACGCGGCAACCTGTTCGGCATGCTCGGCATGGCGCTGGCGGTGCTCACCACTGTGGGCCTCATCTATAAGCTCGGCGCTGAGCTGGCCACTGCCGGCATCGGCTACGTCATCGTCGGCCTGCTGGTTGGCGGCACCGCCGGTTCGATCATGGCCAAGCGTGTCGAGATGACCAAGATGCCGGAGCTGGTGGCGTTCATGCACAGCATGATCGGCCTGGCCGCAGTGTTTATCGCTATTGCCGCCGTCGTCGAGCCGCAGTCCCTGGGCATCGTCAAGCAGTTGGGCGATGCGATTCCGGCCGGTAACCGACTGGAGCTGTTCCTCGGCGCAGCCATTGGTGCAATTACCTTCTCCGGTTCGGTGATCGCCTTTGGCAAACTGTCGGGCAAGTACAAGTTCCGCCTGTTCCAAGGCGCACCGGTACAGTTTGGCGGCCAGCACAAGCTCAACCTGATTCTGGGCCTGGCGACGCTGGGCCTGGGCCTGACCTTCATGTTCACCGGTAATCTCGGCGCGTTCGCCTTGATGCTGGCGCTGGCGTTCGTGCTGGGCGTGCTGATCATCATCCCGATCGGCGGCGCGGACATGCCGGTTGTGGTGTCGATGCTCAACAGTTATTCCGGTTGGGCCGCAGCGGGTATCGGCTTCTCGCTGAACAACTCGATGCTGATCATTGCCGGTTCGTTGGTGGGTTCGAGCGGTGCGATCCTCTCGTACATCATGTGCAAGGCCATGAACCGGTCGTTCTTCAACGTGCTGCTCGGCGGTTTCGGCAACACGGCAGATGCTGCTGGCCCGGCAGGCTCCAAAGAAGCTCGTCCAGTGAAATCCGGTTCGGCCGACGACGCGACCTTCCTGCTGACCAACGCCGACACCGTGATCATCGTGCCGGGCTACGGCCTGGCGGTAGCACGGGCGCAGCACGCGCTGAAAGAGCTGACCGAAAAGCTGACCCACCGCGGCGTGACCGTTAAATACGCGATCCACCCGGTGGCCGGTCGCATGCCCGGACACATGAACGTGCTGCTGGCCGAGGCCGAAGTGCCTTACGATCAGGTGTTCGAGATGGAAGACATCAACTCCGAGTTCGGCCAGGCCGACGTGGTGCTGGTGCTCGGCGCCAACGACGTGGTGAACCCGGCGGCGAAGAACGATCCGAAGTCGCCGATTGCCGGCATGCCGATCCTCGAAGCGTTCAAGGCCAAGACCATCATCGTCAACAAGCGCTCGATGGCCAGCGGTTACGCCGGCCTGGACAACGAGCTGTTCTATCTCGACAAGACCATGATGGTGTTCGGCGACGCCAAGAAGGTCATCGAAGACATGGTCAAAGCAGTGGAATAAAGCTCACTGCGTCACCACTAGCGCCCCGACTTGTCGGGGCGTTTTGATTTGTATCAAGGCCGAACGTTACCGATCCGGTAATAATGTTTTGCCTGAAACGCCCGTAATAGACGCCTAAAATGCGACTTTTGTAGCGGGTCGGGCACGGCGCGAATTCACTAGACTGCGCATCTTGCTTCCAGCCCGAGATAATCCTCCATGTACCGTGATCGCATCCGCTTGCCCTCTTTGTTGAATAAAGTGATGAGCGCTGCCGAAGCAGCCTTGTTGATTCAGGACGGCATGACCGTCGGCATGAGCGGTTTTACCCGCGCCGGAGAAGCAAAAGCAGTGCCCCACGCCCTGGCCGAGCGCGCCAAGGTCACCCCCATGAAAATCAGCCTGATGACCGGGGCGAGCCTGGGTAATGACTTGGATAAAGAGCTCACCGAAGCGGGTGTGCTGGCGCGACGCATGCCTTTCCAGGTCGACAGCACACTACGCAAGGCGATCAACGCAGGCGAGGTGATGTTCATCGACCAGCACCTCTCGGAAACCGTCGAACAACTGCGCAATGCCCAGCTCAAGCTGCCGGACATTGCGGTGATCGAAGCGGTGGCCATTACCGAGCAGGGGCATATCGTGCCGACCACCTCGGTGGGTAACTCGGCCAGTTTTGCCATCTTCGCCAGACAAGTGATCGTTGAAATCAACCTGGCGCACAATCCGAACCTGGAAGGGCTGCACGACATCTATATCCCGACCTATCGCCCGACCCGTACGCCGATTCCCCTGATAAAGGTCGACGACCGTATTGGCAGTTCCGCGATTCCGATTCCACCGGAAAAAATAGCCGCTATTGTCATTACCAACCAAGCCGATTCGCCTTCGACAGTTTTGCCACCGGACAGCGATACCCAGGCTATCGCTGATCATTTAATCGATTTCTTCAAGCAGGAAGTCGCGGCCGGACGCATGACCAACAAGCTCGGACCGTTACAGGCCGGTATCGGTAATATCGCCAACGCCGTGATGTGCGGGTTGATCGACTCCCCCTTCGAAGACCTGACCATGTACTCCGAAGTGCTGCAGGATTCTACGTTCGATCTGATCGACGCCGGCAAACTGAGCTTTGCCTCGGGCAGCTCCATCACGCTGTCGGCTCGACGCAATGCCGACGTCTTCGGAAATCTGGAAAGGTATAAGGATAAATTGGTCCTGCGCCCGCAGGAGATTTCCAACCATCCGGAGGTGGTACGCCGCCTGGGCATCATTGCCATCAATACAGCGCTGGAGTTCGACCTGTACGGCAACGTCAACTCCACCCATGTCTGCGGCACGCGGATGATGAACGGTATCGGCGGCTCAGGGGATTTCGCCCGAAATGCACACTTGGCAATTTTCGTCACCAAGTCGATCGCCAAGGGCGGCGCGATTTCCAGTGTTGTGCCGATGGTCAGCCATGTGGACCACACAGAGCATGATGTCGACATCCTGGTGACCGAGATCGGCCTGGCTGACCTGCGGGGCCTGGCGCCACGGGAGCGGGCACGAGTGGTCATCGATAACTGCGTGCACCCGTCCTACCGCCAGGCATTGAATGATTACTTTGAAGCAGCATGCGCCTTGGGGGGGCATACACCGCACATCTTGCGCGATGCACTGAGTTGGCACCTGAATCTGGAAGAAACCGGGTGCATGTTGGCGGTTTGATACAACTGGATCACCGCTACAGCAAATACAGTTTTGCTAGGCTCTGCAATTCGCGGCAAGAGTGACAAAAACTGTACTGCTGTACCGGTGTTTTCTTACAGTCTTTTCCAACAAAACACACTCCGATCGCCGATATTGCACCAATTTAGTGCTGACAGGTACAGTTGCCTCAATATCGACCAGTACACCGCTCTTTAACAGTTAACTGGTCTCTCACAATACAGGTGAACTGTATCTAGAGAGACTGGCCAAACGAGAGGAATATGGGCACCAGTTAAACCACTACCTAATCCCGCCATAAGCGGAAGGATGTCAACCATGGAACGTACACTCAGTTCCGAGCTGTTTTTCGAAGACAAAGCTGCAAAAAACCAGGCTTCCCTGCCTCTTCGCGTTATCGCTAACCTGATGTTGTGGCAGCGCCGCATCGCCAGCCGCCACCAACTGGCCCGTCTGGATTCGCGCCTGCTGGCTGACGCCGGTATCAGCGAAGCACAACGCTACGAAGAGCTGAGCAAGCCGTTCTGGCGCTAATTTAGCGTCGCTGGCCCTGACCCACCGGGTCCACCGCCAGCATCGAATTGAACAAACAAAACCCGTCGTGGGAAACCACGGCGGGTTTTGTCGTTTCCGGGTTTGATTTTCATGTCAACACCACGAAAAAACAGTTTTAAACATATTAAAAATTAACCAGTACAGTTTTACTGGCACCGCGATAAAATCGTCAGCGGCCATCCCAAGGCTGTCAGCCGACGCGTTCTGACCTAATATCGAACCGAACGTGGCGAAGCGAGTCGAGCATGCGTCTCCTCTCGAGCTACACGCACCGGCCTTTCTTATTGTTAAGGAGTTTCATCATGATCCGTCTTCGTCTGCTCAGCGCTGCCGCCCTGCTGGCCGTAACCGCCCATTCCAATGCCAGCAGCTTTATCGTCACCACCGACTCCATCGTGGGTGCACTCAAGGCCACGTCCGACGTCACCTCCGATGCAACCTCATCGCTGCGCGATAACAAAATCGTTCAGGCCGCCCGCGACGACGCAGCCAGCTTCGTGGCCAGTGAAGGCGCAATCCGGGGTGTGAAACTGGAAAGCGCCCTGGATTACATCCGCCAGCAAGCGCCGCAGTTGACTGCCACCGATGCGCAGCTGGCCCAGGCCATTCTGGTGATCTGATCCAACATGAAACATCGGCCCGCCAATCGTGTTCCGATGTTTCAACACTGGCTCTGGACCGGGAGTTTGCGCTAGCCTTCGGACTCGCCATCAACCGTCGAGTCTTATGCGTTTCTACTCAAATCTGGTCATCGCATTTTTCTTTAGCGCTTTCTGCTGGTCCGTTCCGGCCCATGCCTTCGATGTGTCCACTCAACAAGTGGTGGTCAGCGGCTATGCCTCAAGCATGGTGACCTCCGCGCCCTTCGACCATAAACTGATCGTCGCCGCTCACGATGACGCTGCGGCATTCATCGCCAGTGACGGGCAACTGCGAGGGGCACAACTGGAATCGGCCCTGGATTACCTGCGCCGGACCCAGCCAAAACTTCGCGCCAGCGACCTTGAACTGGCACAAGCAATTCTCGTCCAATAGTTATCTTTATTCTCCGGAGTCGTTCCATGCGTAGCCCGCTGATTGCTGCCACCCTAGGCCTGCTGTTGTTGGCCGATGTGGCCCAGGCACATACCCTGGTAGCCACCAGTAACATCATCGTTCGCGCTTCCCAGCGCACGATCGATTTCACGTCCGACACCACGACGTCCATCCGCGACTCGAAAATCGTTCGTGAAGCTCATGACGATGCGGCCAGTTTTGTCGCCAGTAACGGTGAAATTCGTGGTGCTCATCTCGAGGCCGCCTTCGACACCTTGCGCACTCGCGTGCCAGAAGCCCGCGATGCCAGTGACCAGGTTCTCGCCGAAGCCATCCTCGCATTGTGAGGCGGTTCGCCGCCTGGCTGGCGGCCGGGGTCTTGTTGCTCACGGGCAGCATGGCCCAGGCCGGCCTGCAACTGCACCTCAATGGCGACGGCTTGAGCCCGGCGCAACAGCAGGCCAGCCAGGCACTGCTCGATGAAGCCATGCGGGCCCTGCCGCCGCGTTTCATCGAGCGACTGGACCGACGCATCGATGTCGGCTGGACCGACCAGATGCCCGCCAACGCCTACGGCCAGGCCTCGCTGGTGTCGCAGTTGGACCTCAATAGCAATCTACTCGACAGCCTCACCGACGGCAGCGCCGCCACGCAAAAGACCCAACGCCCCCATGGCACAGTGCGGCGAGAAATGCTCGCCACGGTCCTGCATGAACTGACCCACATCTATGACCGCTCGCGTTTATGGCCGGATGCCGAGCGCACGCTGATCCAGCGTTGCACCCGACGTAACAGCAGTGCCGGGATAATCGGCCTTCCGGATGAATGCCGAGGCCAGAACGACCGCCGCTTCACCCTCAGCGATGATCCACGTTTGCTGGATCTCGCCGGTTGGCCGCAATACGTCGGCCGTCGCGGAGAGCGGGAACAGCATAACCGCCAGGTCGCCCGCAGCCCGGACCTCTACGAGACGAGCAGCCCCAAGGAGTTTGTCGCGGTCAACATGGAGTACTTTCTCCTCGACCCGAGCTACGCCTGCCGACGGCCCGCACTGTATCGTTATTACCAGGAACACTTCGGATGGGCGCCCGCCGCCAAGGACACCTGCGCCAAATCCTTCGCCTTCCTCAATGCCGGCAACGATTTCGCCAAGACCCCACTGGGCAAGGTCGACCCCGAGCGGGTCTATGCCGTCGATTACCTGCTGGCCGAAGCCAACCAGAACTGGGTCAGCCGCTGGGGCCACAGCATGCTCCGGCTGGTGATCTGCGCGCCGGGCCGCCCCCGTGGCCCGGACTGCCGCCTGGATCTGGATCAACACTTGGTGCTGTCGTATCGCGCCTTCGTGGGTGATGTGCAGTTGTCCAGTTGGGATGGGCTGGTGGGCAAATACCCATCGCGCCTGTTCGTACTGCCGCTGGCCCAAGTGATCGATGAATACACCAAGACCGAACTGCGCAGCCTGGCGTCAGTGCCGCTGAATCTGTCGCGCACCGAGATCGAGGAAACGGTCGAGCACGCCGCTGAAATGCACTGGAGCTACGACGGCAACTATTACTTCCTGTCGAATAACTGCGCGGTGGAAAGCCTGAAGCTGTTGCGCAGCGGCAGTAATAACGCGCAGTTCAAGGGCCTGGACAGCATCATGCCCAACGGCTTGCTGGAAGTGCTCAAGGGACGGGGCCTGGCCGATACCAGCGTGCTCGATGACCCCAAGGAAGCCTTGCGCCTGGGCTACCGCTTCGATTCGTTCCGCGAGCGCTATCAAGCGATGTTCGACGTGCTGAAGAAGTATTTGCCCATCAAGCAACAAACCGTAGAAGACTGGCTGGCCCTGGACGCCGCCGAGCGTCGCGCCTGGTTCGAACAGGCCGACCTGCGTACCAGCGCCGCGTTGTTGCTGCTGGAGCAGGCCAGTTATCGTCGACAATTGTTGCTGGCCCAGGATGAAGTCAAACAGCGCTACCTGGGTGCCCGTGAATTGCAGAACGGCGGCATGGAAAGAGCCAACGCAACGCTGCAGCAGATCCTCGCCAATAGCGGCTTCCTGAGCCGCCCCGCAGAATTGCTCGGCAGCAGCGGCTATGGGTTGCCACAGCCCAGCGAGTGGCAGCGACTGGAATCGGAAAGCAGCCTGCGTCAGAAACAGCTGCAAACCCTGACAGGCGATCTGGATAAGGAAGTCAGGGCTTTACTTGAGCCCAGCCGCGCCGCTGAAATTGCCGCGAGTGAGGCCAACGTCAAAGCGATTGGCGAGCATCTGCGCAAACTGCACAAGGCCGGCGGAGGGTTGGAGTTGCCCTGACCGTTCGGTGCCTGGCGTTACCTCTCTTAACTGACGGGCACTACTTTGCCTCTTCAGATATTTCGTACCTTGAGGAAGAAAACGGAAGAATAAAAATCGTCGACAAGTCGGGCGTGGCTTTTTACACCACCACCGTTGCCAGCTTCGACAAACTTTAACTCTTCAATCCGGGTAATGGCGCTCAGCTAGACGACGAGCGCGGCACAACGTCGAACGATGCACCTGTGGCGAGTGAGCTTGCTCCCGCTGGGCTGCGAAGCAGCCCCAACCATTCCTACAGACAAACCGCCTCAGCCGCTTACACCCCCTACCCACCCAGCAAAAGCAAGCCCTCTAGCCCCGAATCCCCGGGCAAAACAAAGCTCTGTTTATTCCCCCACCGCCACCCTTCCCCCAACCCACACATCCTTGCGCCATTGCCTACAACTACGCCAGAATCCGCCCGCTTGTGCGCCTTGTCTCCGGGCTCTATCGTTTCCCTGCCACTGCCCATCAGTGGTCGGGTTTAGTAGCCCGGTAAGGACACGGTTGCATGAGTCTCATCAGTCAGGCATTGCCTGCACTCGATGGTGGCTGTGCGCATGGCGCCTTCGGGCGCGCCGGGTTTCCGTTGTCCTTTACCGGTCTACTAACTTGCGCACAGCTGCCCCCCTTTCGTTTAGTAGCGAGATGGTAGCGGCCTACTAACAAAGGAAACGTAAAGATGTTCAAGATAACTCCAAACCCTCCAGAAACGGACCAAGCTCCCCCGCGTATCAAATCCAAAACCAAAAAACTCGACGAAGCCGCCAATCGTGCTCTGGATTTTTATCTGTCGCCAAAGACACAACCAGAAGACGCGACCAAACCCGGCCAGCTATTCACCGTCGTAAAAGACATCGACAATGAAAGCCTCCTAGCCAACCTCAGCGAAACCCTCGCCTCCGCCGATGCGATGGTCGGCGACCTGGCCTTCGAACTGGAAGGCTCACGCCGCCACATCGCCCTCGGTATCCAGCAACTGATCGAACTGAGTTCATTGCTGGCGAACCGGGCGCTGGATAACGTCGATCCGCGATAGCCGCCACACCATCAATCCGTGGCGAGGGAGCAAGCTCCCTCGCCACGGATCGTGTACACCTTCAGACCAGATACGTAATTTACTGCCGCCTTCGCGAGCAAGCTCGCACAGAGGGTTGGCGGTGGCACCATTCTGCGAAGCTCAGCCTGAACACTTTAAGGGTGTGCTGTGAGCTAAGAAAAAATCCGCATAATTGACTCAAATGAAGATTTTCTTGGCGTGCTGGAAAAAAATCCTATGCCAAGGGCAGAAAATTAAGGATTTGCTATATGAACGCTGCTGGATGCGCGTGATTACAGACGTCACGATAGGCATCAAGAACATGGTCGAATAACCCCCAAGTCACCTTCGCGATATCCCGACTGAATAACCCTTTTCCATCCTCTCAATGATGAATCTCGCCTCTAGCCACAGACAACAACCGACCCGGAGCTGCCCTTCATAACGGGCAGCTTTCGGCCAGAAGCGGACGGTCATGACCGACTGCTTCCGACCCAAAACTGTCTTTCACGAAAGGCGATTTTACGGAGGAGAGCCGTCCCTAGGACAAACTCTAGTGCGCTTGCCCCATAAGAATATGGTTTTCAGTGACCTATTTCAGAGGGAGATCCTGACGGAGGAGCAGATTGGGTCGCCTGGCTTGCTTGAGAGTCTGGAATGTAAGGAGGGGTCGGGGCGGGATTAAAAAAATAAAGAATAAGGAAGATGGCAATGGCACCGGATGCAGTTATTGTGGTTCCATTAATATTCATCTTAGTCTTTATGTAATCCTTGGTAAGTCCGGTGATTAAAAAACCGATGCCAAGAGCGATTAGTATTCTTGATATATAGTATTGAATGCCGGTTTCCAGTCCAATGAAGAAAGCCAGAAATATACCGATAGATATTAATACTGAGCCAGCTATAGTCTGAGGTATATGTATTTTCATCTGATTAAGCCTCACTGATTTCTTGTGGTCAAAACCACTGACTGGTAGGTTCTGGGTTGTGTATATCGACTTTATCTCTTTGGCTCTATGTTTTTTGTAAGTTTTAAATATGACCTGCGAAGTAAATAAGTATCTGCCAGTAGGCAAGGCGATAGGTGTGTTAAGGTTCTCTGACGCAGCCTCAAAGGCTACCCATGAATAGGCACATAAAAGCAGTATGTTTTCGATGCTCGCAAGTATGTCTTCAGTTTGTGCTCTGGAAATGTCTATTGTATCTGATGAAGCACTTGTCAGATAGTGTTCGAATGAAGTGATTAAGGCAGATAGCGCCGAAAGTGCATGGTTATACGTTTTGTGAGTTAGTGACTGTTCGTTTATCTCCGTGAGCATGTCTGATAGGGAGGAGTTAAACCTCCCTTTAAGCTCTAAGGTCGCAGCGTATTGAACGTCAAGGCTTTGGTTTGACATTGTTTTTTGCAGCTGCAATGATTTGCTGTAGTAGGTTTGTTGTATCCGTCGTATCTACACTGCTCAGGGAAAATACAGTTCGCCCACTTAGTACTTTGTAAATTACCTCTTCCGCTTCTTTTTCTGATATTTTTCCATTATTCTTGATTTGTATTAGTCTTATTTTTTGTAAGATCTCATCTATTTCTTTGGTTGTTATTGGGTCTACATATTTATATGCGCTGGCAATGCGTGCTGCTAATTGTTCTTTGGTCATCTGTTAATTTTCCAGTAAGGTAATTTTTTTGAACCACATAAGTTGTAAGTTGCGGCAAAGTAGCAGCACCAAGAAGATCAGTGGCACGCGGTAAAGTCTGCTATGCCGATGCTAGACCCATGGGATCAGTGCCTACAACGCCTCGATTTATTGAGGTTTTGTAAGGGGTGGCTAGAAAAATGAGGGCAGAGGCCATGGGGATCATTTTTCCAAAGCAAAGGCGACGCTATCAAAATGATGGCATTGATTCAAGGCCGAAATTCTCAGGCTTTCGTATTAGAGCAGGACAGCGAGACGATGATTCTCATCTATCAAAATGGGATTGGCAGGAAGCGACTTTTCGCAAAGGTCTGCTTTGGGCAAGCAGCCGTTCTTGAGCGCCGGCAACCAGCAAAAGCATTCGCTCAAGCTTTTCCGACACCTCGATCGCTTTTTTATTGTAACCATGAACGGTCCGGTCGAGTCGGCGGTTAGGGTAAGCCGGACCTTGTTTGTCGAGATGCCTCCTGCTAGTGAAGAGGCTTAATTGTCGAACCCGATGCTAGGGTAAGCAGGGGGAGATTATCGAGTTTCATAAGTCTCCTCCAGTCCACACCCAATTGATTGAAGCCATAATAACGACCCCCGCGCTGAGTGGCGCCTGCTGTGTGCCTAAGCGCCGTGTCCTCCACCTTCAAGCTCAACGTCCTCGCGGTGTAGCTCCATGATCACTGCTTCCAACGCAAGCTGCTCCTCGTTCATCCTTTTCAAGCACATTTGATACTGAGATCTGATGGCATGGAACCGAGCCGGAAGCGAAAGACTATCGCGCCATCAGATACTGTGGTAGATATTTGAGTGGGGGAAGGAAAGCTGCCTGAGGTCATAGGGTCGGTTTCAAACATCAACGGAGTGGAGAGTGTTATGGCTGATGAGAAAAAAAAGAGTTATCCGAAGATTCCGATGAATAATTGGTTCCTTCTCCGGGACAAATTTAAGCAACGTACTCCGGAAAAAGTTTCGCCAAGCTACATTGCATCAGCGCTGAATATGGGCGAGAAATCAGCCAGCGCCAACATCATTCCTCCTCTCCGAGCCTTTGGGTTGATTGACGAATCAGGGAAGCCAACTGACCTCGCCTATGATTGGCGAGATGACAAAAAATATTCAGAAGTTTGCAAGACTATTCTCGAAGAAACTTATCCTCGGGAGCTACTCGATCTTTTTTCGGACTCAGAAGCAAATTTGAAAGATATATCGAATTGGTTTGCTCGAGATGCCAAGGTAGGAGAGTCTGCGGCTAGGGCCTATAGCGCAACTTATATGATGTTGCTTGAAGCAGATCTGGCTCGAGCCAAGGAAAAAAACGCACAGGTAAAGTCTAGCAATGGAGCGGCAAAACCTGGTAAGGCAATGCAGAGTACTTCAAGGGCCGCAAGCAACTCAACAAAAGGCATACCTTTGAGGCAAAGGCAGGAACCTGCAGAGCCTATTAGTGGGCATGACCCGAGAGAAGCATACCGTTTTAGCCCTAAACTACACGTGGATATTCAGATCCATATCTCCCCTGATAGCAGCCCTGAACAGATTGATAAAATCTTCGAAAGCATGGCTAAGCACCTGCCACTTATGGGCTAAACAGAATGAGTATTGAGCGTGCGCTTCAGAGTGTCAGACAACTCCGAGACAGTGTCAGGGCAAAAAACCCACCCCCTGAGGAAGGGGCTCCAAGTCATGAAGAACCGGTAATTTATTTCTCGCTGGTTCGTAACACTCGAGGATACCTTGAGCGTCTAGTGCATCAGATCAATGGTTCTTACGAGCACGGCTGGTACGATGCTTCAGCAGTAATGATCCGTCGTTTAGTAGAGACACTTATAATCGAAGTTTATGAAAGGTATGGTTTGGCTGATAGCATAAAAACGGTACAGGGCGACTTCTTTTATTTACGAGATCTAATATCTGCGATTACTGCTGAAAAATCGTGGAACCTCAGTAAGAATGCGAAGGCAGCGCTTCCTCGACTGAAGGACGTTGGAGATATGTCCGCGCACAGCCGTCGTTTTATCGCCCAGCGACAAGACATAGATAGAATGATGGCTGACCTCCGAGTGATAGTTCAAGAGCTGATGACGCTCGCAGCGCTCAAGTAGATCAGACAACTACTCAGTTTTCGATTTTGAGAAACCAAAATATTCATATTGGCAATCGTAAGGGTTGCTGCTGTCCAGCTTAATTCTCAGCCGTAGAATGGCCGCTTTCGACCCATAGCTGCCGCTCGTGAAGGCAGCAATCGGCAAAAGCGGACACTTTAAATGCTGCGAAAGCTGTGGTGAGTCGGTTAAAGATTGGTGCCAGATGCGTTATGGCACTTGCCCCCAGTAATTGCTTACTGCTCCATAAATAGCATCGCTAATCGCCATATTGCATGTACTACTGAGCAGTAGATGCGTTCAGCCTGCGTGCAAGCAAGGATTTACAACAAATGTCGATAGCTAAGGTTTGGCCTCGCTGAGACAGCGAGGCCCTCCAAGCCGCAGAAAACGCTAAACTCTACTGTTAGTAAGATCCGAGCAGCTTTGCGTTTAGTGCAGATGCGATAGCATTAGACCGGCGCTCGATAAATCTGTCGTAGTCATCGGACGTCACGCCATAGCCGTCAACATCATGAATCAAATGGCTTATGAGCGTCTGCTGTATCGCTCCATTCTCCAATGAGAAAGCCGAGATATATTCACTCGGTGCCTTTTTGCTGATGCGATGCTTATTAGAGTAACCGTCAATCAATGTTATGTTGGCCACCAGATTTGCATCCCTATCCGGCATGGCAGTGGCCAGGTATCTGGTAGGAAAGAAATGGTGGTAGTTACGGCTACTCGCAATTTTGAGATTGCTATTATCAAGTATTACCACGCCATCTGTATCAAAAGATTTTGGCTGGTTAAATGCCAATAAACACAGTATGGACTTACAGTAGGAATTGCCAGAAGAGAAATAAGTCTGCGCTATATCCTGACTTTTAACAAGAAGCTCTGATTGAGGATAGTCCGGCGTTTTTCCGGCCAATATCATATCCATCTTATTGAAGTCTTCAGTGATTCCAGAGTCAGAAGACGACCCGTATCGCTCCGTTAACCCAACCCAATAAAAAAACTGCTCAAGCAGCCTAGCTTGTGGAGCTGTTGGCTTATGGTTCTTGGTAGCGTGGAAGTAATAAGTCAGAGGGATCAGCAATGCCGGATAGGGTAGGAGCTGAGAAACGGGAACCCTTATTTCTGTGCGAAGAAAATCTATTGCTGTAAAGAGAGAGGCACTCATAGGTGCCCAGCTCGCGATAAAATTTTCTCGCTTAATCCCTAAAATGTCCCGCCCACGCACGGCGCGTGTCGTGATAGCGGCTACGCACTGCATAATTAGAGACGGAGGAAGTGTTTCGTACTTGGCGGTCCTGAGACATGTTTTTTCGTCTTCCGAACCATCCCTCAAAATTTCGTAACGCTCTGCCAAATCGAAAGATTTACTTTCATCATAGGTTTTCGCAACCATTATTTCGAAAACGGTCAGTGCTTTTCCTCCGGTGTTAATTCGGGAGAAAATCTCACAAGCCACTTCTATCGGATAATCACGAATGGTGATCGTAGGGAAATCATAATTTGTAAGGCTGTTTTTGTATGACTCCATCAGTTCTAGCTGAGGTTTTGTAAACTCGTCCATTAGATCAGTGAACTTGCAAGTCAAAAGCCTGTGAACAGAGATGAGGTTCGACTCTCCCTCAAGGCGGGATGTTTTGACTATAGACTCTTCACGCTCTAAATTTTCAGATAGATCAATGTATATATCTTGATAATTTATTTCCTTGCCATCCTTGCTGATCCGAAGCCCCTTTCGAATAGCATAAAGCGAGGTTATTCGCTGCTGCCCATCCAGTATGTATTGGACATAATCTCCTTTTGGAGTGTCCGGTAGAATATGGTTTCCTACCTCTTTATAGCTTCTAAGCTCTTCGCGAGTTTTCCAAAAGATAAAGGTCCCAATAGGAAAGCCTTTAAGTATTGAGTCAATCAGTTTTGCCGACTGCTCTTTCTCCCAAACAAACTCCCTCTGAAACATTGGAAGCTTAATCTGGCCCGTATCAATTTCCAAAAAAAGAGATTCATATTTTTTATTCTGGTTTTCTGGTTGAAACAACACCGTTACTTGAGAAGGACTCGCTGCGTTCACGTCGTAAAGCTCCCTGCTGAAAGTGCAGACAGTATCAGACCGCCATCATGAATGGTATGAGAGGTGCGTTGACCGCGATCCGCCCGCTGAGATAGCTGCGAATCGAGGCCAGATCTTTCGAAGGTCTTGTTGGAATCTGAGCACCACGGGCGAGGTCTCGATTGCAGAAATGTCTCTCCGATGCGTTCACTGGCTGGAGTTTTACACCTGTCCAACGGTTGCTGGACGACAGAGCCGCTATCGTTCCATCTACTACCAACAGGAAGGGAATCGAGCAAGCGTCACCTTTTGGCCGTTTTCTGCCTGTCGTCAAGGCCCGCATTCGGTCCAGACTGTGTGAAAACGCAGACCCGCTTTGAAGTTCCCGTTGCTACGGCATCTGTCAGGTATTCCGCAGTTAACGGATACAGAAATTGAATAGAAGCGGAAATTTCGCTCTCTTTTCGAGTAATCGCAGCTCTCAAAAACGTTTTTACACATCCTGGGCCAGTCGCGGACATTGAGTTCGTGGCTGCTCGTCTTACAGGGGTACATGGCACCTAACGGGCATGGCATGAGGCGGTAGCTCTACGAATGATCGCTGAGAAGTGCGCCGCTGGCATAGATACTTCGGCTCCCCCTCTCATAACTGCATCGCTCGGGTCCGTAGTTATCGCCAATAGGCGGGCCCTGGACAAAACCGTGCGCCTGTACTTATCTCTGACCAACATAGAGGCCGCGTCCCAGCAACGGCTGGACCGAACATTGCTGCCGGCGGAGTACATGAGGTGGTGCGCAAGGCGCCGCGGGCGCTGGTCTACATTAGACGCACGGCGGGCTCCAGCAACTGGCTGCTGGCCGACGTTAGGATGCCTCCCGTGAATTAGATAGTCTGGCGCTCGCGCGCTATCTGCGGAACCAGCGGGCATGGAAGTCGTGGTGATGGCTCGGCTGTGTCGAGCAGTTGTACATCATACGGGCAAAACAGCGGATTTCGGACGTAACAGGTACAGGTTGAAGAAGCGTTGGATCTGAACTCGCCGCTACCGAAAAATGGATGCGACGATGCTCCGTCCGGAGCTTTGCTTGATTGGTAGCTATGCATGGAGGGGGGCTCGAATTTGAAAGAAATATTTCAATGGGGTTGGATGCTGGTGCCATTTCTAACGGCCGGCTGCGGCTCCGTTCAGATGAAGGCGGCGCGTGGTGACTCCGGTCTTGGCGGCGCAGAGCCGCAAAATTCTATGCCACCGGCCTGCGTTGCGCTGCTGGCAACCTCCCCTAATGGCGACCGGCTCATCCAGGCGCTCTCTCTCGACAAGTCCGATAAGGGGTGCCTAGGCTCCTCTTCTTACCCGGCAGCGCAGACCCGTAAGGAAGGCGAGTGGCTCGTTAGCTTCGACACTGCGACCAGTACGACTGTCCGCTACCGCGTCTTGCAAGCCGACACTTGCATCTATGTACTCGAGGTGCAGCAAAACTTCGGGGGCAGTTTCACTGCTGGAGAACTGCTGGTGCTCGAAACTGGACGCACCGCAGTCGCGGGGTTGGCACCGAAGGCGGTTCTAACTCTGCTTACACCCTTTGCGGTAAGTCAGGTCGAACAAGCCAAGTCTTTCGCACGGTCTGCGGCGACGGGCAGAATCTGTGCACTTTAGGTGACGCCCTTGCTCCTGCCGACTCAAGTACCGACGCGCTTGCACGCTTTGCTGGACACGGAGCTGTTGTGCTCGGAACTGTCGCGGCGGTCGAAACCAGCCTCGGGAAAACATAACGCCGAGCAGTTGCGCACGGTCGGGCGCCCTGCATACCTGAGCCAAGACAACGGGAAAGAGTACGAGCGTAACGCGCTTGCCGCAAACGCGGGGCAGTGGCGCCGGTTTGAGGCGCTATATGCCGATGTTTTTGGCGTGCTGGCTCGATTTCTCGGGGAAGTCGTTTTGGTGAGTGGACGCGCTGCCATTCCTGGATTTCACATTATCCGAAACAGCGCTGACTTTCCGCGCTACGAAGGAGGAGTACCGCACGTGGACTCTTCGTACCTCCATGTTCCGGCATTTGTTGGAGAGCCGCTTGGCCACGACCAGTACTCTTTCACGCTTCTATTGTCGAGCGAAAATGAACAAGTTGGGTTGGAGTATTGGGCGCCAGGTACAGCGGAAGCTGATGCCGCTTTACAAGCTCCGCTGGCCTTCGTTCCCTACTGCAGCGGGAATCTGGTGATTTTCGATTCACGGCTAGTGCATCGCATCGCGCCGTTTTCAGGCGAGCTAGAGCGAGTCACGCTCCAAGGTCACATCGTACGGTTGGAAGGTCGTTTAGTCGCTTTCTGGTGAGGAGGAAATATGCCACTGACCCAGCAACAAATTCTGGAAATCCGAGAGCACGTTGCCTCCAATGAAAGTTGGCGCAATGACGTCTATCACGACTCCCTAGGCATCCCGACGACCGGCGTTGGATTCAATTTGAATCGAGGCGATGCGCGGCAAAAAATCGAGGCGATCGGCCTTAATTTCGATACGGTCTATGCCGGGCAAGTGGGGCAACCGATGTTGACAGATGCTCAGGTCGACCAGCTCTTCTCTGCCGACATTGCGGGCGCCATTGCGACAGTCGAAGCCCGAGTCCCCGGATTTTCGGGGCTGACTAGTGGGCGTCAGGCGGTGTTGGTGGACATGGCTTTCAACCTTGGACCGGGGGGCTTCGGACGCTTCACTGCGATGTTGGCCGCGGTTAACGCTGGCGATTGGGACTTGGCCGCCGACGAGATGGCCAATTCCCTCTGGGCGCAGCAGGTTGGGACGCGGGCCAGTCGCAACATCACCGCCATGAAGGACGGTACCGCGCCCCAGCACGGTGGAGGTAATCCCAAGGCGAAGGACATGGACGGAGGCAATAAAACGGGGGACAAGGGCAAAGACGGCGACAAGGGTAAGGACGGGAAGGACGGCAAGGACTCTGCCGACAAGAGCAAGGATGGGAAAGACGGAAAGGACGGTAAGGACTCTTCCGACAAAGGCAAGGATGGGAAGGATGGCAAGGACTCCT
>NZ_JBSPTN010000004.1:475215-563261 GCF_053850495.1 Pseudomonas sp. CFBP 5748 | reverse complement strand
AAGGATGGGAAGGATGGCAAGGACTCCTCCGACAAGGGCAAGGATGGGAAAGACGGAAAGGACGGTAAGGACTCTTCAGACAAAGGCAAGGATGGGAAGGATGGCAAGGACTCCTCCGACAAGGGCAAGGATGGGAAAGACGGAAAGGATGGCAAGGACTCTTCGGACAAAGGCAAGGATGGGAAAGACAGCAAAGACGGACTAGACCTGAGCTGAGGTGGAGCTATGCGTTGCTTTATTCTTGGTGCCGATCTGGCAAGAGATGCTTGGCTCGTCGTGGCACTGCGATCGCGGCGATATAGCGTCGTGGACATCCCGCATTGCAACCTCCTGCAACTCCATCTGGAAGTTGGCGGGCCATGCGAGTTGCTGTTACATGAACAGCCGTTGAGCCCCGAAGACAGGCTGTTTTTTCTGCGAATGCCGCAGCTGTCTATGCAGGTCGATACTGCGCAGAGCGACTTCGCCTATAGCGAGTGGAGAGCCGCCCTTGAAGCCGCCCTCTATACGCGGGCGGCACAAGTGCTGAATGGGGAGTGGGTGTTGAAAAACTTCGGCCTGCGCAGCTCCGATACATTCTGGACACGCATGTGTCAGAGATTATGTTCAGCCAGCGATTCATTACGATTGGAATGGCCCGGGGATGCCGGAAGCTGCGCCATAGCACCGTCTCCGGGGCTGGAGGTTACGGTGACCCGCCGCCGGTGGGCGAGCGAGCTTCCTCTGCTGTACGAAGTAGAGCGCCATTCGGCCACACTGCTGGCGTTACAGGAAGTCCTATGCGGCCATCGGTTGGACTTCCTGCGGGTGTGGATAGATCCTTCGCCGGGCCCCTTACGCATTACACGAGCTAGCGCCGAACTACCGACGGAGCCTTCACTCAGTTTTGAAACGGTGCTCGATGACTTTCTGTAGCGACTTGCCTGTTCTCGTGGGTTATGGGCGCGAGGGAACGTTCGCGCACCTCGTCAAACTTCAGCTCGACTCAGGAATGGCGTGCCGTATTCTGGACCTACATCGCGTCGAGCACTGCGACAAGCTGCTGCTGAAGCACGCCTGCGACGGCTTCCGTGTCGAAGTCGATGGAGAAGTGTTCCATTTTGGGCATGGTGCCGTTTTCTACCGCGGCTTCTTCCGCCCCTCAAACGATCCCGCCCGCTCCAAGTTGCTAGCACAGTTCATCGGGGAGCTGGAAACTGGTCTGCAGATGTTGCCGGCCGCCTGCCTCGTGATGAACCGGCCAGAGGCGGGTATAGGCAACGCATCGAAGGCACGTCATGTCGCCGAGCTCGCAGCCTGTGGTTTTCGCGTGCCTTCTACGCTGGTATCGAACCAGGCCAAGGCCGTCAGATCGCGTGTTGCACCGAATGCTGACTGGGTCAACAAGGGGTGTTCGGGCATCCGAACCATAGCCGTGGCAGTGGGAGGCCCCGAAGTCTCGCGGCTCGATTTGTTGGATCGCTGTCCGACCCTGTTCCAGCAACATGTTCGCGGTCATGACGTGCGAGCCCACATGGTGGGCGCATCCTGCGTGGCACTGAAGATCGAGTCTGACCGAGTCGACTATCGGTATGCCAAGCGGCAGGGCGGCAACATCCAGGTCCAGCCAATCGACATTCCGGTAGCGGAGAGGTTCAGAGCGATCGAATACATGCACCGCGTGGGACTGGAATTCGCAGGCTTCGACTTCAAGGTGGATGCATCCGGTACTTGGTGGCTGCTCGAAGCGAATCCCATGCCTGGCTTTGAATTCTTCGATCAGTTCGCAAATGATCGTATCGGGTTAGAAGTACTTCGCTCCTTGCAGGGCAACGATCCACTTCCGCGGCGGCCCGTCTTGGGAAAGCCTGGAGAACTGTTCATCGACGCCTCAAGGGTACCCTCCGTCGATAGGGCGGACTGAGCCACTTTGCCGATGCCTTGTCGTGCGATAACCAAACCAGCCAACAGCGATGCTGACCCCAAGCCTATCAATGTTTTTTTACACGTTTTGCTAGAAGCGGACGCCCGGATTAAGCTGCTTTTGATCCGCCAGACGTCGAACATCCATTAGCTGTCGATAACCGGCCGCTCCTGGCCGATTCAGCCCTTGGCGAGAGGCAGAAAACGGGCCGATTGCTGCCTCTAAGTACAAGCTATCTTCTACAGTTATCGCATTCACTGTTGCAATGCCGCTACTGATTCAAGGTGGGCAGTCATTCGGCTCACGGCCAGATTGGTGCCCGCATCCCCTTGGCGCCGCTCAACGATGGAATAGGCGATTTCCGGCAGCTGCGGCAGCGATGTTCTCGACATCGCCGGTAGGCCAAATCCTGCTTCAGTGCGGCAGGTAATGCCCAATCCTGCCTCGACCGCAGCGCGTAGACCATCAAGGCTCGGGGTGGTGAGCGCCATGCGCCATGGGCGTCCGGCGGCGTCCAGCACTCGCTGCGCGGCCAAAAGAAACGGGCAGGGCAGAGTGATCCCAACCAGCGGAACCACTTCACCGAGTAGTAGATCCGGGTAGCCGAACCACTTCATGGGGAGGCGCGTAACGATGTTTGCGCCGAACGGCTCACCAGCGCACAGTGCGGCGTCGATCCGGTCCTCGCCTATCGCCTGCAACAGCTCTGCCGTGCTCGCAATGACAATTGAAAAAGCAGCTCCAGGAGTGGCGGCGAGGACGTCGGCGAGAGTCGGGCGCAATACCCCTGCCACGAAATCCTGAACGACACCGATTCGAACCGGCACTACCGTGTCCGGCGCGAGCTCTGCTCGCGCGGCGTCTATTCGGCCCAGAATCGAGCGCGCATGCGCCAGCAAAAGCCCCCCAGTATGGTTAAGCCGCAGTGCCCGGCCATCCCTGTCGAAGAGCGGCTGGCGAATGATGTTTTCAAGACGGGCGATTTGAAGGCTTAGCGCCGACTCGCTGCGCGCGACGCGCCTAGCCGCCGCTGCCAGCGAGCCACAATCGACCACCGCGACGAACGTGCGAAGCAGAGGGGAAGGAATATCCGCAATCATGAGAAAAACTCAAACCTGATACATAGAATGTCGCAAGTATACTTTTGTTTTTCTCAAATAAACTTCGGTCTTCAACACCGCGAGGAGAACGAAAATGCCTTTTGCCAGACTTACGCTGTCACTCGATCTTTCCCCCGACGAGGGCCGTCGCCTATGCAATGAATTGACTGACCTGATCGCCGACGAGCTTGGAAAACGCCAGGAACTCACGTCAGTGCTGATAGATGTGCCCGGGGGCCATCACTGGACTATTGGCGGTAGTGGTCAGCGGACAGCGGCACATCTTGAAGTCTGCGTGACCGCAGGGACGAACTCTGAAGAAGAGAAAGGGGCTTTCATGGCAAGCGCCATGTCGTTGCTTCGTCGAACGTTGCCGGATCTCGACCTGGCGACTTATATCATTGTGAATGAGAACCCGGCAACCGATTGGGGCTATGACGGAAGAACTCAGGCCGACCGTGCAAGGTGCAAGACTTAAGCAGGTTTTCGACTGCACGAATGCATTTCTTGACCAGAAGCAGCCTGAGTTAAAAACCATAGACTCGAGATATAGCGGGCTGTACTAAGGGGCATGCCAGCCATGTGTGTGACTGCTTCTGGCCGTTAGCAGCCCATCAATGCTCATGACCGGCCTGCTTGCGCCAAGCTATCCGGCCTTGCGCCGCTGCCTATTAAATAACATCGCAATCGCGAGCAAGCGCCAACAACGGTTCTTGTATAGAACACAAATAGGAACAACTAATATCCAATGCGAAAGCAAGCTCGCTCCCACAGAGGATTGAATTAACCTGTGGGAACAAGGTTTGCCGCGATGCTGTTAGGACTTACGAGGAGTCAGCACCATCTGCGCCGGCACGCTGCGCAAGATCTGCTTTTGCAGTTTCAGATCAAACCCGGGATCGAGTTTTTTAACCCGCTTGGTCAGCAGCGTAGCCAGCCACGGATAATCATCGGTGCGTGGCGCCTGGATGCTGACGTCACATTGAAAATTCACCACATCGGCGGCGATGGCGTCCAATTGCCGACGCATTTTCTGGATATCACTGATATTCAGCGACACCGTGGTGCTTTCGGCACTGGGATCGATCACTTTGGCGACCGGTTTGGCTTCGGCGGCCTGGAGGGCGGCCTCGGCTTTTTCCAGTTCGGCCTTGCGGGCTTCGGCAATGGCGCTGTTGACCTCACCGGAGAGTGCCGGGGCCTTGGGCATCAAGGCTCTGGCGCGGCTCAGCGCGGTGGTGGCGGCGTTTACGTCGCCTTTTTGCAGGTCGATCTGGCTGCGGCGCAAGTACGCCTCGGCCAATTGCCGTTGGTAGGGCTCCAACGACGGATCTTCGGGGGTTTGGGCCTGCAAGGCGGCCAACTGATCTTCAGCGGTGGCCAGCTCATTGCTGGCCAGGCTTTGTTCAAGCTGCGCGATGGCCGGGCCCCGGGTATCAGGGGCCTCGGTGACCGGCGGCGAACTTTGGCATGCGCCCAGTAGCAGAGAAAATGCAACAAGGAGCAGATAACGGGAGGCGAACGGCTTCATTCCTGCGACTCTCTATTTGCGCAAAAAGCGAGCAAGTCTACACCCCTCGACGAGGCAGGACAAAACTCAGCAGAAACAGCCCGGCGGCACTGACCACGATCGACGGTCCCGCCGGGGTGTCCTTGAACCACGACAACGCCAGCCCGCCGCACACCGCGAGCATGCCCAGCAGGCTCGCGCCCAGGGCCATTTGCTCCGGGGAGCGGGCGTGGCGCTGTGCCGCCGCCGCCGGAATGATCAGCAATGAAGTAATCAGCAACACACCGACAATTTTCATCGCCACGGCGATGACCACGGCAATCAGCAGCATCAGCGCCAACCGCAAACCCACCACGGGCAAGCCCTCGACCCGCGCCAGTTCCTCGTGCACGGTCACGGCCAGCAAAGGCCGCCACAGCGCCACCAGTAACAGCAGCACCGCCGCGCTGCCACCCAGGATCCACGACAGGTCGGTGGGGCTGATGGCCAACAGATCACCAAACAGGTAGGCCATCAGGTCAATCCGCACGTCATGCATGAAGCTTAGTACCACCAGCCCGAGGGACAGGGTACTGGGTGCGAGAATTCCCAGCAGCGTGTCGGACGCCAGCGGTTGGCGCTGCTGCAACGTCACCAGCAGCACAGCCAGCAACAGGCAACCCACGGTCACCGCCACCGCTGGGCTTACGTCCAGCAGAAACCCCAAGGCCACGCCGAGCAGCGCCGCGTGGGACAAGGTGTCGCCGAAATAGGCCATGCGCCGCCAGACCACGAACGAGCCCAGGGGCCCGGCCACCAGCGCGAGGGCCAGGCCTGCGAGCAGGGCGTACAACAGAAAGTCAGCCATGCTTGCAGCTATCTCCATGAACATGGGTAGAAACAGAGGAGTCGCTGACCACCGAGCCATGCAGGTCATGGGCGTGGTCATGATGGTGGTGATAAATCGCCAGGCTTTGTGCGTTCTTTCCGAACAGCTCGACGAAGGCCGGATCGCCACTGACCTGCTCCGGATGCCCGGAACAGCAAACGTGACGGTTGAGGCAGACCACTTGGTCGGTGGTGCTCATCACCAGGTGCAGATCGTGGGACACCATCAAAACGCCGCAACCGTGACGGTCGCGCAGGCGAGTGATCAGGCTGTACAGCTCGGCCTGCCCCGCGACGTCGACGCCTTGCACCGGCTCGTCGAGCACCAGCAGCTCGGGCTCGCGCAGCAGGGCGCGGGCCAGCAGCACGCGCTGCATTTCGCCACCGGAAACACTTTGCACCGGGCTGTCGATTACCTGTTCGGCGCCGACTTCGTTGAGCGCCGCCAAGGCCCGTGCGCGATCCACGCCGGGGACCAGGCGCAGGAAACGCAATACCGACAGTGGCAGCGTTGGGTCTACATGGAGTTTTTGCGGCATGTAGCCGACCCGCAGCTTCGGCTTGCGCCAGACGCTGCCGCTGTCCGGCTTGAGTAAACCGAGCACGGCGCGCACCAGGGTGGTCTTGCCGGCGCCGTTGGGGCCGATCAAGGTGACGATTTGCCCCGGCTCGACGCTCAGCTGGATGTTATCCAGCACGCTCTGCCCGGCGAACGTCACGGCCACCTGTTCGAGGCGGATCAACGCGTTGCTCATCAGGCCCCCTGGCAACCGGAACACAGGCCGACCACTTCGACGGTCTGGCTGTCGACCACGAAACCCACGTCCTTGGCGCTGGCGACGATGGCGTCGCTGATGGACTTCTGCTCCAGCTCAATGGCGGCATGGCATACGCGGCAGATCAGGAACTGCCCCTGGTGGGCGTGCTCCGGATGGTTGCAGCCGACGAAGGCGTTCAGCGACGAGATGCGGTGCACCAGGCCGTTTTCCAGCAAAAAATCCAGCGCCCGATAGACCGTCGGCGGCGCGGCGCGGCGGCCGTCCTGTTCACTGAGCACGGCCAGGATGTCGTAGGCGCCCAGCGGCTTGTGGCTTTGCCAGACCAGTTCGAGCACGCGTCGACGCAAGGCGGTCAGGCGCAACCCCTGGCGCGCGCAGATGGCATCGGCCTCGGACAGCGCGCTGTGCACACAGTGGGAGTGATCGTGGGGACGACTGGCAAGGGGTGTAATAGGCATGGGCAGCGACGAGTTCAGTGAGAGACGTTATTATGTTACCCGTTCTCGCCTCTTCGAGTGGTCATCGTGTCCCGAATTTTTTCGCTCTTTGTCGTTTTTGTCGCAAGTTTTCTACTGATCGGCCCAGCCCAGGCCGAAGTCAAAGTCCTTACCAGCATCAAGCCATTGCAGCTGATTGCCGCAGCGGTGCAGGACGGCGTGGCGGTTCCTGAAGTGTTGCTGCCGCCTGGTGCTTCGCCGCATCACTACGCCTTGCGGCCATCCGACGTACGGAAGGTGCAATCGGTGGATCTGCTCTACTGGATCGGCCCGGACATGGAAAGCTTTCTGCCGCGCGTGCTGAACGGTCGTACGCTGCCTTCTGTCGCCGTACAGGATTTGCCGGGGCTCAAGCTTCGCCACTTCGCCCAGGACAGCCAGTCTCACGCCGAGGATGACCACGACGGCGACGAGCATGATCACGACCACCGCCCCGGTTCGATCGATGCCCACTTGTGGCTGTCACCGACCAATGCGCGAGTGATCGCAGCCAAAATGACGGCTGACCTGAGCGCGGCCGACCCGGCCAATGCCGCCCGTTATCAAAGCAATCTCAAGGGTTTCAACCAGCGCCTCGACGCTCTGGACGTACGCCTGAAGGCGCGCCTGGCCAGCGTCGCAGGCAAGCCGTACTTCGTGTTCCACGAAGCGTTCGATTATTTTGAGGACAATTACGGCCTCAAGCACGCCGGAGTGTTCGCCGTGGCCGCCGAAGTCCAGCCCGGTGCCCAGCACGTGGCGGCGATGCGTACGCGCTTGCAGGCGGTGGGCAAGACCTGTGTGTTCAGCGAGCCGCCCCTGCGCCCGCGCCTGGCCGAGACCCTGGTGGCTGGGTTGCCGGTGAAGTTGGCGGAGCTGGATGCACTGGGCGGCTATACCCCGGCGACGGCGCAAGGGTATGAGCAGTTGTTGGAAAAGTTGGGGAATGATTTGGCGGGGTGCCTGGAGTCGCTGTAACGCCAGACCAAACGCAGAACCCGTGGCGAGGGAGCTTGCTCCCGCTCGGTTGCGCAGCGACCGCAAAATTTCAGGTCTGCTGCGCAGCCCAGCGGGAGCAAGCTCCCTCGCCACAAGAGCATTCAGCTCCGCGCATGCCTGTTGTTACAGGGCGAAAGGCAACAACGCGTGAACCGTCTGCCGCTGCGCCAACCGCTGCTGGAACTCCATCGGATCGTGAATCAACACATCCTGTCCGGCGAAAGACTCGGCGGCGATCAACCGCGACAACCAGAAGCGCACGCACGCCACGCGCAGCATCGTCGGCCATAACTCGGCTTCGGCGGCGGTGAACGGTCGTAGCGCCGCATAAGCCCCCAGCAATGCCCGCGCCCGCGGGCCATCGAGCACGCCGTCGTCGTCCGAACACCAGTCGTTCAAGGCGATGGCGACGTCATACAGCATCGGCCCGGAGCAGGCATTGTAGAAGTCGATCAACCCGGTCAGGTGCGTGCCTTCGAACATCGCGTTGTCGCGGAACAGATCCGCGTGGATGTTGGCCCGGGGCAGCGCCAGGATACCGACCTTCTGCCGGGCGATCTCATCCAGCGCGGCCTCAAGTAGCCGGCGGGGCTCGGCGTCGAGGTGCGACAGCAGCTTGGCGCCCTCCTCCTGCATCCAGTCCAGGCCACGATCGGTCTTGCGCTTGATCATGTTGTCCCGGGTTGCCAGGTGCAGATGCGCCAGCAACTCCCCGACCTGGGCGCAATGTTGCGCGTTGGCCTGCTTGATGTGTTTGCCCGCCAGGCGCGGTTGCAACAGCGCCGGTTTGCCCGCCAGTTCCCGCAGCGCCACGCCGTCGGTGGTGCGCAAGGCGTAAGGCACCGGCAGGTCGGCGTCATGCAGCACGTCCAGCAGTTCGATGAAGAACGGCATTTCCTGCACCGGGCCACGCTCAACCAGGGTCAGGACGAATTCGCCCTGCTCCAGGCTGATGAAAAAATTGGTGTTTTCGCTGCCAGCGGCGATCCCCTGGAAATCAAGCAGGCGGCCGAGCCCATAAGAGGCGAGAAAGGTTTCCAGCTCGGGCCGAGCCAGGGGGGTGAACACAGACATGGTTAAAAACTGCTCAGTTCGGGCGCCGCGATTGAAGCGGCGCCGATTAAAGTTAGGAAACTACTTCCACTCAAAGATTTTCCAGGACGGAATCAGCATATCCGGTTGGTCCGAGCGGATGAAGTTTGCATCGGTCCCGTCTGCGCGCACCAGAAAATACGGCGGTGCGCCCTTCGGTGTGACCTTGATCGCATACAGGAAACCATTTTGGCGGTATTCCTGAATGACCTTATCCCCTTCCGTGCGAATCGTGACCTCAGGCTCTGCGGTGGGGGCATCCTCCGCGGCCATGACGGCCAATGGAACGGTTGCAAACAAGCCAGCCAGTAACAGGCGATTGAGTGTGCGCATGATAACCTTGTCCCTTTGTCGTCAACGGTCCCGCTATTCTAGCCCCGGACCCGCCGAAAAGGTTGATCCTGCTCATGAGCCAAGCACCCCTCGTCCTGGTGGACGGTTCTTCTTATCTGTACCGCGCCTTTCACGCGCTGCCACCGCTGACCACTTCCAAAGGCCTGCCGACCGGTGCGGTCAAGGGCGTGCTGAACATGCTCAAGAGCCTGCGCAAGCAGTATCCGGACAGTCCGTTCGCCGTGGTGTTCGACGCCAAGGGTGGGACGTTTCGCGATGCGCTGTACGCCGAATACAAGGCCAACCGCCCGAGCATGCCCGACGACATGCGCGTGCAGATCGAGCCGCTGCATGCCAGCGTCAAGGCCCTGGGCTTCCCACTGCTGTGCGTGGACAACGTCGAGGCCGATGACGTGATCGGCACCCTGGCCCGCAGCAGCGCGGCGGCCGATCGTCCGGTGGTGATCTCCACCGGCGACAAAGACATGGCGCAACTGGTCGACGGGCACATTACCTTGGTCAATACCATGACCGGTAGCGCCCTGGACGTGGCTGGCGTGAAGGAGAAGTTTGGCGTCGCTCCCGAGCAGATCATCGATTATCTGGCGTTGATGGGCGATTCGTCCGACAACATCCCGGGCGTTCCGGGCATCGGGCCGAAGACCGCGTCTGGTCTGCTGGTGGGCGTCAATGGCGGCCTGACCGAGCTGTACGCGCAACTGGACATCGTCGCCACATTGCCGATCCGTGGCGCCAAGACCCTGGCCGCCAAGCTCGAAGAGCACAAGGAAATGGCTTTGCTTTCCTATGAGCTGGCGACCATCAAGACTGATGTACCTTTGGATGTCGGCCTCGACGACCTGCAAATGGGCCAGCCGGACCACGAGAAACTCGCCGAGCTGTATACCCTGCTGGAATTCAAGAGCTGGTTCGAAGACAACCAGCGGGACGCCAAGCGCTCCGGCCAGGAGATCGTCGAAGTCAGCGACGAACAGCCGGGTGCCGCCGAGGCTAAATATGAGGTCATCCTTGATCAGGCACATTTCGATACCTGGCTGGCCAAACTCGATAAAGCGCCGCTGTTTGCCTTCGTCACCGAAACCAACGGGGGCGATGCCCAACATTCGCAGCTCGTCGGCTTGTCGTTCGCCGTTGCACCGTTTGAGGCCGCCTACATCCCGCTGACCCATTCCTACATGGGCGTGCCGGAGCAACTGGACCGCGACACGGTGCTCAAGGCCCTCAAGCCGTTGCTGGAAAACCCGAACAAGCTCAAGGTCGGCCAGCACGCCAAGTTTGAAACCAACATCCTGGCCAACTGCGCCATCGGCGGTGACCAGAACAATGGCATTTTGGTGCAAGGCATCGCCTTCGACACCATGCTCGAGTCCTACGTACTGGACTCCACGGCGACCCGTCACGACATGGACAGCCTGGCGCTCAAGTACCTGGGCCAAAGCAAGACCGATTTCCAGGACATCGCCGGCAAAGGCGTCAAACAGCTGACTTTTGACCAGATATCCCTGGAACTGGCCGGCCCTTACGCCGCTGAAGATGCCGACGTGACCTTGCGCCTGCACCAGGCCTTGCAGGAAAAACTGGCCGCCACGCCAAGCCTGGGCAAAGTGCTCACCGAAATCGAAATGCCGCTGATGCCGGTCCTGGCACGCATCGAGCGCCAGGGTGCGCTGGTCGATGCCAACCTGCTGGGCGTGCAGAGTGTCGAGTTGGGCGAGAAACTGGTGGCGCTGGAGCGTGAAGCGTTTGCCATCGCCGGCGAGGAATTCAACCTGGGCTCGCCGAAGCAGTTGGGCGTGATCCTGTATGAAAAGCTCGGCTTGCCAGTGCTCAGCAAAACCGCCAAGGGCCAGGCGTCTACCGCCGAAGCGGTGCTCGCCGAACTGGCGGAGCAGGATTACCCCCTGCCCAAGGTGCTGATGCAGTACCGCTCGCTGAGCAAGCTCAAGAGCACCTACACCGATCGCCTGCCGGAGCAGATCAACAGCCGCACCGGCCGCGTCCATACCAATTACCAGCAAGCCGTCGCCGCGACCGGGCGACTGTCGTCCATCGACCCGAACCTGCAGAACATTCCGATTCGCACTGCCGAAGGCCGGCGGATTCGCCAGGCATTTGTCGCGCCCAAAGGCTACAAGCTGTTGGCGGCGGACTACTCGCAAATCGAATTACGGATCATGGCGCACCTGGCCAAGGATGAAGGTCTGCTCCATGCGTTTCGCAATGATCTGGACGTGCACCGGGCCACGGCCGCCGAGGTATTCGGCGTTGAGCTGGAGGCCGTCACCCACGACCAGCGGCGCAGCGCCAAGGCGATCAACTTCGGCTTGATCTATGGCATGAGCGCCTTTGGCCTGGCCAAGCAGATCGGCGTCGATCGCAAGCAGTCCCAGGCGTACATCGACCGTTACTTCGCGCGCTACCCGGGTGTGCTGGCCTACATGGAGCGCACCCGCGCCCAGGCAGCCGAGCAGGGCTTCGTCGAAACCATATTCGGTCGTCGGTTGTACCTGCCGGACATCAACGCGAAAAACCCGGCCCTGCGCAAAGGCGCCGAGCGCACGGCGATCAACGCGCCGATGCAAGGCACCGCCGCCGACATCATCAAGAAAGCCATGGTGGCGGTGGACCGCTGGCTGAGCGCGTCAGGGTTGGATGCCAAAGTCATCCTGCAGGTACACGACGAATTGGTGCTGGAAGTGCGCGAGGATCTGGTCGACCAGGTGCGCGAGGAAATTCGCCAGCACATGAGCGCCGCCGCCACGCTGGATGTGCCGCTGCTGGTGGAAGTGGGTGTGGGCAATAACTGGGATGAGGCCCACTGACTCCCAAGCCCGAGGGCTTTTGTGGCGAGGGAGCTTGCTCCCACTCGGCTGCGCAGCAGTCGCAAAGGCGGGCAATGGGGTCTGCCTGGAAGAGTGCTGGGGGCCTGCTTCGCAGGCCAGCGGGAGCAAGCTCCCTCGCCACAGTGCATCACCGCAATTCCGGGCGCGGCGCCATTAGTTCGGAAAACGCCTAAGGCTATTTCCAAAAATAATCTGAACTAAACCGGTGAATCGCTACTCAGAGATTCTGAAAGGCTGGTGAAGCCCTTCAATGCTCCTATGTTGTGTTAAGTGTTGGCAGATATCTGGACCCCGCCCTAGCGGTCCGGAACTTGGACCCCGAACTTCCCCCTCCCCATACGAAGTCCGGGGTTTTTTTTGCCTGCGATTTGGCTTATTCCGCCTCTTCGCTGCCCTTGTCTGCCAATTCCATCCAGTCGGCCAATACAGTGTAGGCCTCTTCCAGGCCCATGCGCTTAGGCGCCGAGAACAACTGGATCGTGATCGTCTCGCCCCACCCTTTGCGAATTTCCGACTGCACTTTGAGCAGGGTGTTCTTGGCTGCGCCGTAGGTGAGCTTGTCTGCCTTGGTCAGCAGGATGTGCATCGGCATGCCGCTGGCGACAGCCCAGTCGAGCATCAGCAGATCGAAGTCGGTCATCGGATGGCGGATGTCCATCATCAGAATCAAGCCTTTCAAACTCTCGCGGCTGCCCAGGTAGGCTTCCAGATGGCGCTGCCAGTGTTGTTTGAGCGGGATCGGTACTTTCGCGTAGCCGTAACCGGGCAGGTCGACCAAACGGCGTTCTTCGTCTAGCTTGAAGAAGTTCAAGAGCTGTGTGCGACCCGGGGTTTTCGAGGTGCGCGCCAGGCTTGCATGGGTCAAGGTGTTCAGCGCGCTGGATTTGCCGGCATTGGAACGTCCGGCAAAGGCCACTTCAAAGCCTTCGTCGTCGGGGCATTGATCGACTTTGGCAGCGCTGAGCATGAAGGTGGACTGTTGGCACAGGCCAAGGATGGGGTTCTTCAGTTGCATGGGATTTCCGATGTGAGCGGCGTCGGGAATGGACGCGGCAAGCTGTGTCGTTTCCGTTTCAGTGACGCCAGTATATAATGCCGCAGATTTTGTGTGCGCTTTGTCCCAGCGTAGGATGAAGCTCACGGGAGCGACCGACCGAAATTGCGCACTAGAACGCAGCTCGCTCTCAACCCTGAAAAGGTCGTTTTATGACGAAATGGCTGCTAGCTGCCGGTGTCTTGATGCCGCTTTACAGCGCTCAGGCTACACAGGATCCGGAAGCTGTGTACAACCGTGTTTGTGGTGCCTGTCATTCCGGCCAACTCCCCATGGCGCCCCGCAAGGGCGATCAGGAAGCTTGGACGCCGAGGTTGGCGAAAGGTATGGAGACGCTGGTGCAACACGTGACCCAGGGTTTCAAGGCGATGCCGCCGCGTGGTTTGTGCATGGACTGCAGTGCCGAGGATTACCGAGCCATCATCCAGTGGATGAGCGAGTGAACCCGGTCCATAACTCTTTAACCCTTAGCCGTAGTTGGATTAGCTGATGAACAAACTGATCGTGAGTCTGCTGTTGACCTTGGGGATATCCGGTGTAGCCCACGCCGCTGGCGATGCCGCTGCCGGTCAGGCTAAAGCGGCCGTATGCGGGGCCTGCCATGGCCCGGATGGCAACAGCATGGCGCCAAACTTTCCGAAACTGGCTGGCCAGGGCGAGCGTTACCTGACCAAGCAGTTGAAGGACATCAAGGACGGCAAGCGTGTCGTGCTGGAAATGACCGGCCTGCTGAACAATCTGAACGATCAGGACCTGGCGGACATTGCGGCTTATTTCGCCAGCCAGAAGGGCAGCGTCGGCGCCGCCGATCCGAAGCTCGTGGCACGGGGCGAAGCACTGTTTCGTGGTGGCGACCTGAGCAAAGGGCTGCCAGCCTGCACCGGTTGCCACTCGCCTGACGGCAAAGGCAACGCTGCAGCCGGCTTCCCGCACCTGGGCGGCCAGCATGCCCAGTACGTTGCCAAGCAACTGACCGATTTCCGCAAGGAAGAAAGCGGCCGGACCAACGACGGCGATACCAAGCCGATGCAAAGCATCGCCAAGAAACTGAGCGATGAAGAGATCGCGGCAGTGGCCAGTTATATCCAGGGCCTGCACTAAGGCCATTGGCCGGGCGTTGCGAGGGGTGCACACCTCTTGCAACGTTAACGCTCGATTAATCTCTCGATGCGAGCATCAAAAGGGTGGCTTTGGCCGCCCTTTTTTGTGGCCGCTGCCGTTACACTAACGAACTAGAACCTGCCGCGGCCTGTCTTAAAAACAGACCTCGCGAGGTCCCCTCATTGTCCAGGAGTAAAGCATGCGTAATCTGATCATCAGCGCCGCGCTCGTCGTCGCCAGCGTATTCGGCGTGGCCGTCCAAGCCAACGCCGAGGAATCGAAGGCCCCTTACGTCGAATTGGCCAACCCCGTTCCGGTGGCGGTGCCTGGCAAGATCGAAGTGGTGGAGCTGTTCTGGTATGGCTGCCCGCATTGCTACGCTTTTGAGCCGGTTATCAATCCATGGGTCGAGAAACTGCCTAAGGATGTGAACTTCGTACGCATTCCTGCGATGTTCGGCGGCCCATGGGACGCCCACGGCCAAATGTTCCTGACCCTCGAAGCCATGGGCGTCGAGCACAAGGTTCACGCCGCCGTTTTCAACGCGATCCAGAAAGAAGGCAAAAAACTGGTCAAGAAAGAAGACATGGCTGACTTCCTCGCCACCCAAGGCGTCGATAAAGACAAGTTCCTCGCCACCTTCGACTCCTTTGCCATCCAGGGTAAGATCAAACAGGCCCGGGAGCTGGCGAAGAAGTACGAAATCACTGGCGTACCAACCATGATCGTCAACGGCAAATACCGCTTTGACATCGGCTCTGCCGGCGGTGCCGAACAAGCGCTGCAACTGGCCGACCAACTGATCGCCAAAGAGCGAGCGGCCCCCAAGGCTGCCGCCAACTAAGCGCGGCTCACGCCCATGGCCCGCTGGAGTACCGAACGCATCGTTGGTCTGCATGAACCGCAGGTCAACGAGCATCATGTCACGTCCACGGGCCTGCCTGCCGACAACCGTCTGCGGCTGCTCAGCTTCAACATCCAAGTGGGTATCAGCACCGAGCGCTACCGGCATTACCTGACCCGCGGCTGGCAACATTTGCTGCCGCACACCGGGCGCGCCGGTAACCTGCAGAAAATCGGCGACCTGTTGAAGGATTTCGACCTGGTGGCCCTGCAAGAAGCCGACGGCGGGAGCCTGAGGTCAGGCTACGTCAATCAGGTGGAACACTTGGCCCAACTGGGCGCTTTTCCCTACTGGTACCAGCAACTCAACCGTAACCTCGGTCGCCTCGGTCAACACAGCAATGGCGTGTTGAGTCGTTTGCGACCGTGGGCGATCGAAGACCATCCACTGCCGGGCCCCAAGGGGCGTGGCGCGATCCTGGCGCGTTTTGGCGAAGGTCCGGAGGCCTTGGTCGTGGTGATGATGCACCTGGCCCTCGGCGCTCGTACCCGGACCATGCAGCTGGCCTATATCCGCGAGCTGATCGGCGGATACAAGCATCAGGTGCTGATGGGCGACATGAACACCCATGCCAGCGATTTGCTGCAAACGTCGCCCCTGCGCGATCTCGGTCTGCTCGCTCCACAACTGGAAGCGACCTTCCCCAGCTGGCGCCCGCAGCGCTGCCTGGACCATATTCTGCTGAGCCCGACCCTGACCCTCGAACGCGTCGAGGTGCTGGCCCAGCCTATCTCCGATCACCTGCCTGTCGCGGTTGAAATTCGTTTGCCGGGTTCGCTCACGGCTGACGCATTTCCCGCGCTGAGTCCTGCCCCTTGTGGATCCGATGAATGAGCGACGACGCCGACCGCTGGAGAGAGAAGTACCTCAAGAGCATTGAACAGCATGAAAAGCTCGAGCGCCGCTGGGATGCTCGGCTGGACTTGCTGCGTCGTGGCCTGGTGCGCAGTTCCCTGGCCGCCGAGGGCACTGATCGGGCAGTTGATGAATGCATGAAAGAAATGCGCGAGGTGGTGCGCACCAATGACATGGATGCCGCCCTCGCCGCCCTGTTGCCGCGCCTGGAAAAAGCCGTACTCGATTCCGAGCAGCGCCGCGAGACTCGGGTCGAGCAGATAAACACTGCGTTGACGACCCTGGTCGCACAGTTGCAGACCCTGCCGCTGCCGAAGGAAGTCAGCCGGCCACTGAAAAAGTTCTCCAAGCAGTTGGAAGACCGAGTTGGCCAGGCCCGGGAGATGCCGCTGCTGCTCAGCGAATTGAGCGGCCTGCAAGGCAAGGCACTGAGCGCGCTGGAAGCGCCCACTGAACCGAGTCGGCCCGGTCTGCTACAGCGGCTGTTTGGCGGCCAGGGCCACGAAGATGCCGCGCCCCTGCCGCACGAAGCTACCCAGGGCGGTGTGGCGCTCATGCCAAAGCCGGCACTGCCAACGCCCGCAATACCCGAAACCGAGGCAGCATCCGTAGCACCGGCACCGGCACCGGCACCAACGCCAGCCCCAGCCCCAGTCCCCGTGGTGGAGCAAGTGCCAATCGTGGAGACGCCCCCTGAACCGGTCGCCTTCATTCCGCCAATGGACGAGCCCGCTCCAACACCTGCTGCCGAAATTGTTCAGCCGATCAGCGAGCCGGACGAAACAACCGAGCCGGCATCGGCCCCCGATGAACCCGCAGTACCGGTCCCTACGCTCGAGAATCCTGACGAGCTGATGCCGCAGGAGCCGCCACAGCCCCCGCCCACGACATCCAACCCCGCTGCAGAATCCGACGAGCCCCCGGTCGCCCTCGATCCGACGGTTGATGCCCATTACGCCCTGCCCGACTCACCGGAGCCGTCCTACAGCTCGGTGGCCCGGCATATTGAAGACACCCTGCTGGGCCTGCTGGGCGACCTGACCCTGCCCGAGCGTCATCGGCCCCAAGCCGAGGCCATGCGTGAGCGGCTGCGAAATGGCTTGAACTGGTACGAGTTGCTGCCGATCCTCGATGATCTGGCGGTACTCATGCTGGCAATCACCGACAGCGGCCAGCATGAGTTCGAAGCTTACCTGCAGCGGCTCAATGATCGACTTGAGTCGTTCCAGAACAGCCTGCGGGCGGCTAGCGAAGACCATGCCGACAATCTGTCGGCCTCCAGGGACATGGACACGCAGATTCGCGAACAGGTTGATGGCCTGCAAAGCAGTGTCCAGCAAGCGGATGATCTGGAGAGCCTCAAGCAAGTGCTGGAGAACCACCTCGAAGGCTTGCTCGGCACCATGGACCAGCACCAGAAGCAGCGCGATCTACGTGAGCAGGAAGTCTCGGAACGCCTCAAAAGCCTGGCCGAACGCGTCGCGCTGATGGAGCAGGATGCCCAGGTCGTGCGCGACAATCTCGAAGAACAGCGACAAAAAGCGCTGGTCGATCCACTCACCGGGTTGCCTAACCGCGCCGCCTGGTCCGAGCGCCTCGAACATGAAGTCGTCCAGTGGCAGCAGCACGGTAATAGCCTGTTGCTGGCCATGCTCGACCTCGATCATTTCAAGCGAATCAACGATAACTACGGCCACCTGGCCGGTGACCGGGTGTTGAAACTCATCGCTTCGGTCCTGCGTAGACGGTTGCGAGGTGGCGACTTCATTGCCCGCTTCGGCGGGGAGGAGTTTGTCCTGTTGGTGCCCGATACGCCCCTGGCGGCTGGCGCCCAGTTGGCGGAGGCCTTGCGCGCCGCCATCGAAGTCTGCCCGTTCCATTTCAAGGGCGAGCCGGTGACGGTCACGATGTCCATAGGCATGACCGCCTTCAAACCCGGAGAACGCAGCGATCTGGTGCTCAAGAGAGCCGATCAGGCGCTCTACCGGGCAAAAAATGCCGGGCGTAACCGCGTGGAGCTGGGCTGAAAGCCAATTGTTCCATTTTGTTTAATATTGCCGCGTGAGCCAGATCATTCGCGAGGCGATACGTTACACTGTTGCATTATTCGCCAGCGCGTAACGTATTCCATCATGAAATTTTGTTCGCTCATTCTCTCCTTGCTGGTTCTGGCCGGTTGCGCGAGCGGCCCCCGGCTCGATACCCGTCACCCTTCAGTCAATCAGGACAACCGTATCCAATTCGTGGTGGTGCATTACACCTCGGCGTCCCTCGAGCGATCCCTGGCGCTGCTGACCCATGGCGAAGTCAGTGCCCATTACCTGATCGGCGACGATGAACGCGCCACTATTTATAAGCTGGTGGATGAAAACCGGCGCGCCTGGCACGCCGGGGAAAGCGAATGGGATGGACGGACCTGGCTCAACTCCAGCTCCATCGGCATTGAAATCGTCAATCCAGGTTTCATCGATACGCCCAACGGGCGCCTCTGGTACCCCTACAGCGAAGCTCAGGTCCAAGCCTTGATTGTGTTGCTCAAGGACATCACCCAGCGTAACGCGATCAACCCGCGCAACATCATCGGCCACAGCGACATCGCCCCCTTGCGCAAGCTCGACCCGGGGCCCTTGTTCCCTTGGAAGCGGTTGGCAGAAGCCGGCGTTGGCTTCTGGCCCGACGAACAGGCTGTGGCACACCAGCAGGCCATATTCGCTGCGCAGTTGCCGAGCGCCAGTTGGTTCCAGACCGAACTGGCCCGCCTCGGCTACCCGACGCCCCAGACCGGCGAATGGGATGTGGCCACCCACCATGTGCTGGCCGCTTTCCAGATGCACTATCGGCCGAGCCGTTTCGACGGTACGCCGGACGCGCAGAGCGCGGCGATTCTGCAGGTCCTCAACCAGACAAAATAATGACGCCCGTCTGACTATCAGGGCCAAATTCAAATCAGAAGCTATAACTCATTGGTAACTTTCGGATTACCCATGATGACGGCTGCCCGCGAAACCCTGCAGAGCTGGCTCCATCGCCCTCTTTTTCTGGCGATGATGGCGGCTGCCTTGAGTACGGTGCTGTTGCTGGCGGGGAGTCTGGCTGTGGTGATGCAGCAGATCCAACAGCGTGAAAGCGATCAGATGAATGCCCAGGGCGAGCGTTTTCTGCAAAGGTTGGAGCAACTCTTCGGACAATTGCGCGAAAGTCTCGACGATCTGCGAAACCAGCCGTTGCGCGGATGCGACGATGACATGATCGCGACGTTGCGACAGGTGAGCTTCAACTACCGCTTCGTCTACGAAGCGGTGTACATCGACGGCAGCGGCGTCTGTTCCAATCGTCCACACCAGAGCGGGTTGTCAGTGACCCGCCCGCCCGACATCCGCGGGCCGACCTACAATTACTGGCTCAACACCACCAAAGAACCCGACGAAGATCGTGCCGCATTGATGCTGGGGAGTGGCAACTTTCGGGTGGCCACTTCTCGCGGGCATTTGACCGATGTGGTCGATTTACCGCCGGGCAGCAGCTTGCTGGTCGTCCTGGATCGCGGTGAGCGAGCCATTCCCGTGCTGGGGACCGACCAGTACTGGCCGCCGGCCGAGCCCTGGCCACCGAAAAGCCGCAATGCCTTGCAAGTGACGCAGAACCGGTTGATCTATCGGATGCCGACCGACAGCCCGGAATATCAACTGGTCCTGATCGCTCAGCGCAACGGTTTCCAGATTCCGGCCAATGCCTGGTGGATGCTGCCCATCAGCCTGGCACTGGGCTTGGGGATCGGGTTTCAGGTATTCCTGCTGGCGCGCCAGCGTCAGTCCATGGACGCCGAATTGCACGGCGCCATCCGGCGTGGAGAGTTGCAGGTGCTGTACCAACCGATTTTCGACTTGAGCAGCCGCAACTGCGTCGGCGCCGAAGCCTTGCTGCGCTGGCGACGACCGGACGGCACCCTGACCAGCCCGGATTTGTTTATCCCGATGGCAGAGAACACCGGGCAGATCCGTCAGATCACCGATTTCGTGCTGCAGCGGCTGTTTGATCAATTGGGTCAGTTATTGCGGGCGAATCCGCAACTGTACATCTCGGTGAATCTCGCTGCGTGCGATGTGATGGTGCCACGTATTGGCGAGGTGATCGCCCGCCTGCTGGCGCTGCATCGGGTGTCAGCCCGGCAAATTGCCTTCGAAGTGACCGAGCGTGGGCTGGTCGATGTATTGGTCGCCCGGGATAACCTGCAGTCGCTGCGCGACGTCGGGCACCAGGTATTGATCGACGACTTCGGCACCGGTTATTGCAGCCTGGCTTATTTGCAAACCCTGCCGGTGGATTGCCTGAAAATCGACAAGGCGTTCATTGACGCCTTGGGCCACGATGCCGCCAGCAGTGGCGTGGCCCCGCACATCATTCGCATGGCCCACGCGCTGCAGCTCAAGGTGATCGCCGAAGGCATCGAGCACGAAGCCCAAGCCTCCTATTTGAGCAGCGAAGGGGTGAAGTTTGGGCAGGGCTGGTTGTTTGCCCATGCACTCAGTGCGGTGCAGCTCATCGAACTGATTACCCGCGGCCGGCGCCTGCGCAGCCGACGCCTGGACGACGAAGCCTGAGCCCCTTCAGACCGCCAGTGCCATGTAGAACTGTGTACCCTGCCCCGGCCTTGAATAGACGCCCATGCGCCCGCCGTGGAGCTGGACGATCTCCTTGCACAACGCCAAGCCGAGGCCCGCGCCGCCTTTCTTGCGCCCGACCTGGACAAACGGTTCGAAAATCCGTCCCTGCTGGCTGTAGGCAATGCCTTCACCGTTGTCTTCGACACTGATGATCACCCGTTCGCCGTGGCGTCGGGCCTGCAGACGGATCTGGCCGTTGTCGCCAGTGTGACGCATGGCATTGTCGATCAGGTTATCCAGTACCCGATCCAACTGTGCAGCGTCGGCATGCAGGTGTGGCAGCGGGCCTTGGATCGCCACGAGCAATTCGATGCCCTTGGCCTCGGCTTGCGCGGCGAACCGCAACCGGGCCGCTTCGAGTAGATCGTCGATGGAACAAGGGGCCAGGGTCAGCTTTTGCAAACCGTTCTGGTAGCGAGAGAAGTTCAGCAGGTCATTGATGAGCTGCATCAGCCGCTGCATTTCTTCATTGACGGTGTTGAGCAGGTCGGCCTCGCGGGACTCTTCAGCGAAATGCACACGCTCCTGCAACAGGCCGAATGCCATGTGCATGCCGGTGACCGGGGTGCGCAGCTCATGGGAAGCGCGCAACACGAATTCACTGCGCACCCGCTCAAAAGCGCGCTGTTCGGTGACATCGTGCAGCACCATCACGGCGCCGAGGATGTGGCCCTGGGTATGGCTGACCGGCGTGAGGCTGTAAGTCAGCACCCGCGACTCGCCATCCACCTCGATGTTCAAATCGTCCGGCGCCCGCTCCTGGGTTCCGCCGCGCAGGACCAGTTGCAGTTCTTCATCCAGTTCAAGGCGTCCCAGCGCCTCGCCCAATCCCAGGCCCAGGCGCTCCTCATCCCACCCCAATTGACGCTGGGCCACGGGGTTGAGGTGTTCCAGGTGACCTTGGCGGTCGATCATCAGCAGGCCGTCGTCGATGCTGTCCAGTACGGCTTGCAAGCGTTGCTGGCCGGCGAGCAATTCGTCGACATTGGTAGCCTGATGCTCACGCAGGGCCTGGGCCATGACGCCGAAACGACGTGTCAGCAGGTTCAGCTCAGCGGCGGAGGAAACAGGTAGCGTCACCTCGAAATTGCCCTGGCCGATGTTATCTGCGGCTGCCGCCAGTGCCTCGATCGGCGCCCCGAAGCGGCGGGCGATCCCGTGGGCCGTGACGAAGCCGATGATCAATACGGCCAATCCCACCAGGCCCAGCAGTCCGGAAATCAACAACGCGCGTTCGCGGGCGCGGTTTTGGGTTTCACTGATGTTGTTCAACGCCTGCCGATAGCCCTCGATCAGGCCACTGCGCAGCACATTGAATTTTTCGGTGAGGTCCTGGATACCGGTGATTTGGGCCGGCTGCTGGCGAGACGCGGTGAAGGCTTCAAGAAAATTGATGTAGTCGGCTTTGGCCTTGGTGAAGTTCTCGACCGAGCCGGCCAGCCCCTGTTCATGGGCGATGCCCTCCTCAAGCAAACCGAAATATTGCCGCTTGGATGCCTCCAGCGCAGCCAGATCGGGTTTGTCGTCGAGCATGATCATCAACTGGTCGCCGAGCGTCTGGCGCAGCTTGAGGCCCAGGTCCAGCAGGATGAAGTTGTCGCGTACCGATTGTTCCTGGGTGTCAGCCATTTGCATCACGCTGACCAGACCCAGCACCAACCCCAGCAATGCCACGGTGATCAGGGCCGAGATGCTGAGAAACAGTCGGGTGCGCAGCTTCATCGCCAGTTTCATAAGGTGTCGCTCACAGGTTGTACTGCTTGCGTTTGCGATACAGCGTGGACGCATCGATACCCAAGGTCTTGGCCGCCTGGTCAAGGGTGTCGGCCGTGGCCAACACAGCGCCGATATGAGCCTTCTCCAGTTCATCGAGGCTCAGCGCGGCGCCGATTCGTGGCGCATTGTTGACCGGTTGCTCGGCCATGCCCAGGTGACTGATTTCGACTTTTTCCTGTGGGCAGATAATGCTGGCCCGCTCGACCACGTTCCGCAGCTCCCGGATATTGCCCGGCCAGCGATAGCCTAGCAGCGCTTCGCGAGCCTCGTCGCTGAAACCCCGGGCCGGGCGCGCGTACTCCTTGACGAAACGCGCCAGGAAACGATCGGCCAGGGTCAGGATGTCTTCGGTGCGCTCGCGCAGCGGTGGCAGATGCAGGGTAATGACGTTCAGGCGATACAGCAGGTCTTCGCGAAAACGCCCGTCACGCACCATGTCTTCCAGATTGAGGTTTGTGGCCGCGAGAATCCGTACATCGGCGCGGCGTGTCACCGGATCCCCTACCCGTTCATATTCCTTGTCTTGAATGAAACGCAGCAACTTTGGTTGTAATGTCAGGGGAAAATCGCCGATCTCGTCGAGAAACAGCGTGCCGCCATCAGCCTGATTGACGCGACCCAGGGTGCTCTCGCTGGCACCGGTAAACGCGCCGCGGCTGTGACCGAACAATTCGCTTTCCATCAACTCAGCGGTCAGCGATGGGCAATTGATGGTGACGCAGGATTTTTTCGCCCGCTTGCTCCAGCCGTGGATCGCCCGGGCCAACTCGCCCTTGCCGGTGCCGGACTCGCCGAGAATCAGGATGTTGGCGTCGGTGCTGGCGACCTGGCGAGCCGTTTCCAGGACGACTTTCATCGCCGGGCTGTGGGAGTCGAGGCCATCCTTGGGTTTGCGCACCTCCCCTTCGAGGGCTTCGAGCCTTGCCGATAACTGGCGCACCTCCAATTGCTTGGCGGTGGCCAGGCGCAATTGATCCGGGCTGCACGGCTTGACCAGATAATCGGCGGCGCCGGCCTGGATGGCGTCGACGGCGGTGTCGACCGCCGAGTGGGCGGTGACGATCACCACCCGCATCCAGGGCGCCTGGATACGCATTTGCGCCAGGACATCGAGCCCGTTGTCCTCGCCCAGGCGCAGGTCGAGAAAGCACAGGTCGAACACCTGGCGCTGCAGCAGGGTATCGGCCTGGGCGGCGCTGTTGGCGGTAGCGACCGTGTAGCCTTCGTCTTCCAGGCAGTAACGGAATGTACGCAGGATGGCGGACTCATCGTCTACCAGCAGAATGCGGCCTTGGTGCTCGGTGGCAGATTCCATTTTCCTACGCTCCTTAATGAATGATGATGGTTAGTGTCAGAAAAATCGGGCAAGTTGCATGGTCGTTTCTGAGGGGATATTACCCACCGAGAACCTCCCTGTAGACGTCTGACTCCTAAAAGGTTGATTTGAGTTCCTTTTTTTGTCTGACATCCGTCTCGGACGGTTCGGTTTGCTCATTCCGACATTGGTTTTCGACGGGCCATTCAAAAAAATCAAATACCCCCCCTTCGCTTCGTTCGTGCAATACGCACGACTGCCTTGAAGGCCATCGTGCAGGATGCGCCCTCAGCGTTTTACGCAGCAGATGTAACTCGCTGATTTAAAACATATTTTTTCTGACAAAATTCTGGCACGACGACTGCAATGATCCGATCAACGTGGCGCTAAGGCGCCTGAACCAGATCACCACTCGGGTGGGGAGGAATTCCAGGATGAATCGTCATAGTGCCGCCCAGTTTCGAATCTCTTCCCTGCACGTCCAGCAGATTCTGTGGGCCGTGGTGGCGTTGCTGTTGACCCTTTTCGTGGGGCAGCAATTGCTGCTCTGGCATCAGAGCCAACAGCCCGAGGCGCCTCTGGTGTCGGTTCAACGTGCTCCGCAAACCCATTTCAGCGCCGTCGGCAGCCTGTCGGAAATTTCCGCTTCGATGCGGATGATGGATGTCGATCAGGCACAGCCTGTGGCTGATACGCCTCGTCAGGAGCGCTGGGTGTTTTAACTTGATGGACCGGCCGTCTAGCGCGTCGGAACCATCGCTGCCAGACCCTAACTAAATAGAAAAGCGTAAGGAGAATCACCATGTTGAGCTGGGCAATTACTTTCCTGATCATTGCCATCATCGCCGCAGTACTGGGCTTCGGTGGTATCGCAGGCACCGCCACGGGCATCGCCAAAATTCTCTTTGTCGTGTTCCTGGTGATGTTCATCGCCTCCTTCTTCTTTGGCCGTCGCGGTCGAGGCTGACCATGAGCGCTTCATTTAAAGGACTGGCCGCCGCCCTGCTGTTGGGCGGCAGTGCCATGGCAATGGCTGCCAACGATGGGCAGATGCGGGCCAACCAGTTACTTGAAGCCGACCCGCAATATCGCGACACCTGGCAGCACGTTGTGAAAAAAGAAGAACGCTTGCCGGAATGGGTGATGAACCTGTCCGGCGATTCGGAGCAGATGAACGCGGTCGAGGAAGATGGCGACAAGTATCTGGTGGGCCCGTTGTGCGAAACCCAGGCGACGTGCCGCAGTAAACGCCTGATAGTCGCCTTCAGTTTTGATAAGGATGAGGCCTACGCCATGTTGGTCGAAGTCCCGGCCGGACTGCCGGCCGACAAGTCGCCGACCCGTCACGCAGACTACCGTTTCCTCGGCAAGCCTGATGAAGGTATGCAGAAACTGTTAATGGAACAACTCAAGAAAGATCCGAACTGGTACTGATGTTCGAAAACGAGAAAAGCGCCCTGCTTTTCTCTTTTGCACGGCCCGAGGAGGGTCGATGCATGACCAGGGGGCCGGGACGTTCTGACCGATCAGGGTCGGAGTGACCTACGGGCACAAGGGGTGCCTGCGAAAGGGCCGGGTCAGGTAAAAGCCGCGACGCAGGTTCGCAAAGTCCCCATGGCTTGGCGAACCTGCGCAGGGCTTATGTTACAAAATGCTTGTGCCAGAGCGGCTCGCTGATTTGATCCGGGCCCGCTTGCTTGATGCGGCATATCGTCTCCCCACCCTCGATTTATCCCCCGTGCCTGGCCGTATGTCGGAGAATGCACCCACCATTTCTCCGCGGATTTGCGCTGCGACTCGCCTGCGTTGCGGCGATTGCGCACACTTGAGAAAGCAAGTCCCACTACGCTGAAATGGCCGGTTCACGGCGCTTATGCCTGCTTGAATGGCGTATTCGAAACCGCTGCGACGTGTGTTTTGTTTTTGAAATCTCATGCCGATTCGGCATAGGGTAGGCGTTTACGGCATTAGACGGCCCTCCCTTGCATCGCAATAGTTGCGCCTTTTTTCGCCCGCCAGTAAGCCGCCAATGCGCGCTCGGGGTGACCTTATACGGGGGCAGCGGCGCGAATTTATCGTCATCGGCGATCGGTTCGTGTCACTGCCCGAGTCCAACTGAAGTAAGGGTAATGATATGAAGAAGGCAAAATTAAGCCTCGCCTGGCAGATCCTCATCGGTCTGGTGCTCGGGATTGCACTGGGCGCGCTGCTTAACCATTTCAGTGCCGAGAAGGCTTGGTGGATCAGCAACGTGTTGCAACCGGCAGGCGATATCTTTATCCGTCTGATCAAGATGATCGTGATCCCGATCGTGATTTCCTCGCTGATCGTCGGCATTGCCGGGGTCGGTGATGCCAAGAAGCTCGGGCGTATCGGTCTCAAGACCATTCTCTACTTCGAAATCGTCACCACCATCGCCATCGTTGTTGGCCTGTTGCTGGCCAACTTCTTCCAGCCGGGCAGCGGTATCGACATGAGCACCCTGGGGACGGTGGATATTTCCAAGTACCAGGCCACGGCCGCCGAAGTCCAGCATGAACATGCGTTTATCCAGACCATTCTCAATCTGATCCCGTCGAACATCTTTGCAGCGGTCGCCCGTGGCGAGATGCTGCCGATCATTTTCTTCTCCGTCCTGTTCGGTCTCGGTCTGTCCAGCCTGCAATCGGACCTGCGCGAGCCGCTGGTGAAAATGTTCCAGGGCGTGTCGGAAAGCATGTTCAAGGTCACCCACATGATCATGCAGTACGCCCCGATCGGCGTGTTCGCACTGATCGCGGTGACCGTCGCCAACTTCGGTTTCGCGTCTCTGCTGCCACTGGCAAAACTGGTGATTCTGGTTTACGTCGCCATCGCCTTCTTCGCCTTCGTGGTGTTGGGCCTGATCGCCCGCCTGTTTGGCTTCTCGGTGATCAAGCTGATGCGCATCTTCAAGGATGAGCTGGTGCTGGCCTACTCCACCGCCAGCTCCGAAACCGTGCTGCCGCGCGTGATCGAGAAGATGGAAGCCTACGGCGCGCCGAAAGCCATTTGCAGCTTCGTAGTGCCTACCGGCTATTCCTTCAACCTCGACGGCTCGACCCTGTACCAAAGCATCGCGGCGATTTTCATCGCCCAGCTGTACGGCATCGACCTCTCCATCAGCCAGCAATTGCTGCTGGTGCTGACCTTGATGGTGACCTCCAAAGGCATCGCCGGCGTGCCGGGCGTGTCCTTCGTGGTGCTGCTGGCCACCTTGGGCAGTGTGGGTATTCCACTGGAAGGCCTGGCCTTCATCGCCGGTGTCGACCGGATCATGGACATGGCCCGTACCGCGCTGAACGTCATTGGTAACGCCCTGGCCGTGCTGGTCATCGCCCGCTGGGAAGGCATGTACGACGATGCCAAGGGTCAGCGCTACTGGAACTCCTTGCCACACTGGCGCAGCAAAGAGCCGCTGCCGGCGGGGGAAGTTTCCAGCCGCTGACACACATGACCCCTGTGGGAGCTGAGCTTGCTCGCGATGGCGTTGGATCAGTCAGCATTGATGTCGGCTGACACGCCCCCATCGCGAACAAGCTCGGCTCCCACAAGGATCTCTGTGATTCCCTGAAGCAACAAACAAACCCCGGAGAAATCCGGGGTTTGTCGTTTCTGCCAGCCCCGCTATCATTCGCGCATCTTCCGGGGGATTTAACCGATGCTCAATGGCCTGTGGCTTGGCTTCTTTATCGTGGCAGCCGTATCGGCGCTGGCGCAGTGGTTGATCGGTGGCAATGCCGGAATCTTCGCCGCCATGGTGGAAAGCATTTTCGCCATGGCCAAGCTGTCGGTGGAGGTGATGGTCCTACTGTTCGGCACCTTGACCCTGTGGCTGGGGTTCCTGCGGATCGCCGAAAAAGCCGGCATCGTCGACTGGCTGGCCAAGGCCCTCGGCCCGCTGTTCTTGCGCTTGATGCCGGAAGTCCCGGCCGGCCATCCGGCGATTGGTCTGATCACCCTCAACTTCGCCGCCAACGGCCTGGGGCTGGATAACGCGGCCACCCCCATCGGCCTGAAGGCCATGCGCGCCCTGCAAGACCTCAACCCCAGCCCGACCATCGCCAGCAATGCGCAGATCCTGTTCCTGGTGCTCAACGCCTCGTCGCTGACACTGCTGCCGGTGACGATCTTCATGTACCGCGCCCAGCAAGGCGCGCCGGACCCGACCCTGGTGTTCCTGCCGATCCTGCTCGCCACCAGTTGCTCGACCCTGGTGGGGCTGCTGTCGGTGGCGTTCATGCAACGCCTGCGCCTCTGGGACCCGGTGGTGTTGGCCTACCTGATTCCGGGTGCGTTGGTGCTGGGTGGCTTCATGGCGCTGCTGGCGACGCTCTCGGCCACGGCCCTGGCGGGACTGTCATCGATCCTCGGCAACCTGACGCTGTTCGGCTTGATCATGCTGTTCCTGGTGGTGGGCGCCCTGCGCAAGGTCAAGGTGTATGAGGCCTTCATCGAGGGCGCCAAGGAAGGTTTCGACGTCGCCAAGAGCTTGCTGCCGTACCTGGTGGCAATGCTCTGCGCCGTGGGAGTGTTGCGAGCCTCGGGCGCGCTGGATTTTGGCCTGGACGGCATCCGGCACCTGGTGCAGTGGGCTGGCCTGGACACGCGTTTCGTCGATGCCTTGCCGACCGCGATGGTCAAGCCGTTCTCCGGCAGCGCCGCCCGGGCGATGCTGATCGAAACCATGAAAACCTCTGGAGTGGACAGCTTCCCGGCCCTGGTGGCGGCGACCATTCAGGGCAGTACCGAAACCACGTTCTATGTGTTGGCGGTGTATTTCGGCGCCGTGGGGATTCAGCGGGCGCGGCATGCGGTGGGTTGCGCGCTGCTGGCCGAATTGGCCGGGGTCCTGGGGGCGATCGGCGTTTGCTACTGGTTCTTTGGTTAACCTAGGCCCAGATCTAGGGGCGCGCCGGCGTTGCAAAACGCTGGCCTTGTTCCAGCGTCCAGTTCACCACTTCGGCTGTCAGCCGATCACTGGCCCGGCCAAAGCCTTCCACCACCGCCGGTACTTTCACGTCGTTCAACGGCTGGTGCACTTCAAAACGGCGACTGGCGAGAATACGTTGGTCGAATCCTCGCACCAGCAGCGCGTCCAGGCGAATCACCACGCTGGCCGCTGCGCCTTGGTATTCGGTTTGAAAGGCCTGTAATTGCCCGCCCAACTCGAGGTCAGCTTGCAGGTTACTGTCGGCGACACTCAACAGCCTGAGGCGTCCATCCTGGGCGAAGCCGTCGAGCAGGCGGTTGCGTAACAACACCGGCGCCGGGTCGCTCCAGCGCGAGGCGGCGTAACTGCTGAACAGATTGCCCTGGGGAATGACCGCAATTTTCGGGCTGTTGAGGACCTCACTGGCCTGTGGGCTGGCCAGGCGCAATGACCAGCTCACCGGCGCGCCAGAGGAGACTGCGGCCTGAGTGGCGGGCAGGCGATAGATATCCGAAGGCTCGACCTTGGGCAGGATCGAGCAACCGCCCATCAAGATAAATCCTGCCAGCAAGAGACCGGGGCGGACGAGTCGATTAAACGGTTTCATGGCGTGAACTCCTTGTCCTTGTCACTGCCGAGCAAATAGCCGCTGGGGTTGGCATCCAGGCGCCGGGAGATCCCCCGCAGGGCGCTCAGGGTTTCGCGCAGCTCACGCACGGCTGGCGCCAGGGCATTGAGGCCCTGCATGCCGTTATTCAATGAATCGCGGTTGTCGTTCAACAGTTTGTCGAGGGTTGCGGTGCTGTGAGCCAGGGACTGCATGGCCTGGCCGGCGCTGCCGAACGCCTGTTTGCCCTGGTCGTTGAGCAAGCCATTGGCATTGCGCATCAACGCCGTGGTCTGTTCCAGCGTGGCGCTGGCCTGTTTGCCGATGGACGCCAGTTGCTGCATGGCCTGGCGAATGTCGCCGCGCTGCTCGGCAATGACCCCGGTGGTCTGTTCCAGGTGTTCGAGGGTCTTGCCCAGGCGCTGGACGTTGTCCGGGGAAAACACCTCATTGGCGTTGTGCAGCAGCAGGTTGATGCTGGTCATCAAGTCGTCGCTGTTGTTCAGCAGGCGCGCAATAGGCGAGGGCGCGGCGATAATCACCGGCGGTTCACCATCGTGCCCGGTCAGCGGCGGACTCTGGGGCGTGCCACCGCTGAGCTGGATAATCGAAGTGCCGGTGATGCCGGTCAGGGCCAACTTGGCCTGGGTGTCTTGCTTGATCGGTGTTTCACCACTCAGGCGGACCCGGGCCAGCACCCGGCGCGGGTCGTTCGGGTCCAGGCGCAGATTGACCACATCCCCGACCTTGATGCCGCTGTACTCCACCGAACTGCCCCTGGACAGCCCACTGACCGCCTCGTTGAACACCACTTCGTAATACTTGAATTCGCTGTCCACGCTGGACTTGGCCAGCCACAGGCCGAACAGCAGGGCGCTGACCACCACAATGACGGTGAACAGGCCGATCAATACATGATGGGCTCGGGTTTCCATGTCAGACCTCGTTGAACTGTGTAGCGGCCGATAACGCCGCGCGGCCGCGAGGGCCATGGAAGTATTCGTGAATCCAGGCGTCGTCGGTCTCCGACACTTTGTCGATAACGTCAGCCACCAGCACTTTTTTCTGGGCCAGTACCGCCACCCGATCGGTGATGGTGTAGAGGGTGTCCAGGTCGTGGGTGACCAGAAACACGCTCAGGCCCAGGGCATCGCGCAGCGTCAGGATCAATTGGTCGAACGCCGCCGCCCCGATGGGGTCGAGGCCGGCGGTGGGTTCGTCGAGAAACAGGATGTCCGGGTCCAGGGCCAGCGCACGGGCCAAGGCCGCACGCTTGATCATGCCGCCGGACAGCGAGGCGGGGTATTTATCGGCGGCCGAGAGCGGCAGCCCGGCCAGTGCCAGTTTGACGGCCGCCAGATGCTCGGCATCGGCGCGGCTGAGCCCGGCGTGTTCGATCAGCGGCAGGGCGACATTTTCTGTCACGGTCAGGGACGAAAACAGCGCGCCTTTCTGAAACAGCACGCCGAAGCGCCGTTCCACCCGCGAACGTTGCTCCTGGGACAGGCTCGGCAAGTCCTCGCCGAACACCCGCACGGAACCCTCGCTGGGCTGGTTCAAGCCGACGATGCTGCGCAACAACACCGATTTGCCACTGCCGGAGCCGCCGACCACAGCGAGAATCTCGCCCTTGTACACGTCCAGATCGAGGTTTTCATGCACACTCTGGCGGCCAAAGCGATTGCACAAACCACGCACTTGAATCACCGCCTCGCTGGGCGGCCGGGAAGGTTGGCTCACCATTGCATCTCCATGAAAAACAACGCGGCCACGGCATCGAGCACAATCACCACGAAAATCGATTGCACGACGCTGGACGTGGTGTGAGCCCCAACGGACTCGGCGCTGCCACTGACCTTGAAGCCTTCCAGGCAACCCACGGCCGCGATCAGGAAGGCAAAGATCGGCGCCTTGACCATCCCGACCACAAAGTGCTGCACGCCGATGTCCGACTGCAACAGCGTCAGGAACATGGCCGGGGAAATACCCAGCGACAGGGCGCACACGACACCGCCACCGATAATGCCCGAGAGCATGGCGACAAAGGTCAGCATCGGCAGCGCCACCAACAGCGCCAGCACCCGTGGCACCACCAGCAACTCGACGGGATCGAGGCCCAGGGTGCGGATCGCGTCGATTTCTTCGTTGGCCTTCATCGAGCCGATTTGCGCGGTGAACGCGCTGGCGGTGCGGCCCGCGATGAGGATCGCCGTCAACAACACGCCGAACTCGCGCAGGAACGAGAACGCCACCAAGTCCACGGTAAAAATACTGGCGCCGAAATCGGCCAGCACTGTCGCCCCGAGAAACGCGACCACCGCGCCCACCAGGAACGTCAGCAAGGCGACGATGGGCGCCGCGTCCAGGCCGGTCTGTTCGATGTGAACGACCATCGGGGTGATGCGCCAGCGCCGGGGATGAAACAGGCCACGGCCCAGGGTTTCCAGGATCAAGCCGACAAAGCCGAGTAATTGCAGGGTGTCTTGCCAGACCTTCTCCACGGCGCGACCAATGCGCGTCAGCAACTGAGTCACGACGCTGACTTTTGGCTCTTTGTCCGGTACGCAGAAGTCCGTCAGGGAGCAATAGACCGTCTGCAATAGCGCGCGCTCGGCGGCCGGCAAACTGCAATCGGGGTGTTCGGCGGATTTGCCCAGCCGCTCGGAGCCCAGCAGTTCCACCAACAACGAGGCCCCCGCGGTGTCGAGGGTACCGAGGCCGTTGAGGTCGATCAGGGTGTTATCGTCGTATTGGCCGCGCAACGAGTCGCTCAAGCGCTTGAGCTGCGTGTAGTGAGCCAGCGTCCAATCGCCGCTGACGCATAGCTTCGGCGCCGAGCCGGAGGTATCCAGTCGGGCACTGCCAGTTTGGGGGCTGGGGGTCATAAGCTCCATGCTCGTTCGGCTTGAACAGCGCTACCTAATAGCACGACCGCCATCATTTTGCTTGGGGTGCCGCAGCGCTCACATTGAACCTCAGTACACCGATCACCTGGCCATTTTCCGTCAGCACCCGCACTTGCCATTTGCCTGTCGGGTCGTCCGGGAAATTCTGTTTGTGGGTCCAGGCGCGATAGCCTTCCTTGCGCCCGCCATGAATATCCAGGGCGATCCGGTCGACTTCTTTACCGTCGAACTGCCAGACATGGTAGATCCGCTCATTGAGCCCTCGTGGTGCGTTGATGGCGGTGTAGGCGTACAGACCGGTGCCGCGAATCTGGGCCGCGCTGACTTCCTTGAGGCTGGCGCCCGGCGTGCGGTCCTCCAGTTGGGTGCTGATCGCCACTTCGGTCATCCACAGCGTGGCTGGCGGCACCCAGGAGCGCAGCACCCAGCCGGCGGCGCCAATCCCTACGGTGATGCATAAAATCGCCAGGGCGTTGCGCACGGTGCGAATCGGAAAGATCGAAGCCAGGCTCGGGAATGACAGCAGCATGGCAGTGCCCAGCGCCAGCTTGAAGCTCTGGTCGGTGGTCAGGTGCAGAATGACGGGCAGTGCGGTGAGCAGGGCGGCGAACAGCGTCAGTGTGTGCAACGCCAGGAACGCCCAGCGCCGGGGTGCCAGCCATTTGTAGTACAAAGGGTCAATGATCGAGACCAGTGCTGCCGCGGTGAGCAGGCCGGTGAAAATCAGCTGGCTGCTGTTCCAGGTGGTGGTGATGAAGAAAAACGGCAGGACGAAAAACAGGCTTTCCTGGTGAATCATCTGCGTGGCGTAACGCAACAGTGGCTGGGGGATTTCCCGTTTGAAAACCCGTGCGAACAGCCGGGTCATGCTGTTCTCCACCATCAACCAGAGCCAGCTCACCAGCATCATGATCGCGATCCAGGTCGCCAGGCCCTGCTGGCGATCCACCAGCATGAAGCTGCCGAGCCCAGAGATGAAACCACCGAGCGCAATGACCCCTGGATAGCGCTTCATCAATTCAAGGAGGCGCTGGATGTAGAGCGTCAGGTTCTGCATTCGGTGGTTTCACAGTAAGTCGTAGGAAATATCCCTGACAGAGTATCGCCAGGGCAACGATGTGACGAGTGCGCTTTGGTGGCGAGGTGATTTAGCGGAACTTGGCACCGCCCTGTAGGAGCTGCCGAAGGCTGCGATCTTTTGATCTTTCACTTGAGACTCAAGTGCCAGGGGAAAGATCGCAGCCTCGTTGCACTCCGTCAGCTCCTACGTCGCCGCCGCACTTGCCACACCACCAACCCGAGCAACAACAACCCCAGCAAGCCGCTCAGCGCCCAAACAAGCTCATCATCACTGAGCAACGGCTTCTCGATGCGCAGGTAACCCGGGTCCTTGAGCAGTTCGCGCAGGGCCTGGTTGGCCTGTTCCAGGCTCACCCCCTGCAAGCGCACGGCCGGGTTGGCGAAGCGACCGTCCTCATAATCACCAAGGGCCCCCCAATAGTAATCGGCCAAGGCGCTGTTGCCTTGAACCGCCCAGGTCTGATGCGCGATGGCCGCTCGCTTGATACGCATGAAACTGTCGGGGTCCAGGCCATCCTTGAGCAGTCCAGCACGCAGTTCTTCGAGCGTTTGTTCAGCTTGCGGCAAGTCTTCGCGGGCCAGGTCTGCGTTCAAGCTGAAGAAGCCGACGCCACCGAACACCTCCCGTCCCACCCACGGCCCGTAGGACAGGCCGCGGGCCAGGCGCAGCTGGCGATAGAGCGCCCAGTCCAGATAGTCCTTGAGCAGGTCAAAGGTTTCGTCGTGCTGCTGTTCCAGCACGGGCTCGGGGAACAACCAGTGCAGCTTGGCGCTGTTGCCCACCAGACCGCGGGTCAGGTTGCGCTTGGTAACCGCGCTGTATTGGATTTGCGCCAGCGCCTCGTGAACGCTGGGCTCGACCGGCTCGAGTTCGCCGTAGGTGCGTTCCAGATAGGCCGGCAGCAACCGGTCAAGATCGCCAACCACGATCAACGTCATATTGTTCGGCGCGTACCACTCCTTGTGCACCTGCTTGAGTCGGGCAAGGGTGAGGTGTTGTACTTCGGCCCGTTCCGCGCAACGCAGGCCCAATTCCACTGCCAGTTGGTTGCCTGCCTTGTTGCCCAGGTCCTGGCGGTCGAGCCAGCGTTGCAGGTGGGTGTAATGGCCGCCATCTTCGCGTTCGACCACCCGTTTGGCCGCCTCCAGGGCTTTGTCGTCGATGCGGGTGCGGGTCAACAGCGCCAGCAGCAGGTCCAGCACCTTGCGTTGATTGCTGGCTGGCGCCTCGATGACAAACGTGGTGTCGGCGTTGCTCGTGAAAGCGTTCCACTCGCCGCCCAGGGCCTGCATGCGCTCTTCGAGGCCGCCTTCGCCGCTGTCATCGACACCACTGAACAGCAAATGCTCGAGCAGGTGCGGCAGCTCCTTGTCGGCGCATTTGAAGTCATCCAGGCCGACGCCGACCACCAGGCGGATCGCCACGTGCCCGCGCTCAGTGCCGGGCTTGAGCAGCAGCTGCAAGCCGTTGGGCAGCGCATAGCCTTCGACCTGGAACCGATCCAGGGCGACCACCGGCAATGAACCGAGCAAGAGAAAGGCGAGCAACAGACAACGCATAAAGGGCTTCCTGGCGGCTTAGTGGAGGTCCATGGCGCCGGGCAGGCCGTCATCGCAAGCGAGCTCGCTCCCCCATCGAATCTATGCGGTTTTTATGACAGAGGGAGCGGGTCGGCCCGCGAATGGCTTCAAGCCCAAGCCATTGTTACTGACTGATCAATGCGCCAGTCGTTCAAGGCGAATGGGTGATGTCAGAAATTTCATCAGCCGCCAGCGCACCGATCTCGGTCGTCTCCAGGACGACGTAGGCGCTGCCGCAGAACAGCGAATTGAGGCGCCGCATGTCGGCGATCAGCTCCAGGTGCAGGGAACTGGTCTCGAGGCTTTGCACGACTTTGCGCTGCAGGCGACTGACGTGGGCATGGGCCATTCGCCGTTCCTGCGCCCGGAAGCGCCGTTTCTCACGCAGCAACTGCCGGGCACTTTCCCGGTCGGCACTGAGAAACACCGACAGCCCCAGCCGCAGGTTGGCGATCAAATGGCTGTGCAGCCCGGCCAACTCTTCCAGGCCGACGTCAGAGAAGGAGCGGCGTTGTGAAGTTTTCTGTTGCTGGACCTTGCGCAGCATGCGCTCGATCAGATCGCTGGCCAGCTTCAGGTTGATCGCCAGCTCGATGATTTCCGCCCATCGACGGCTGTCCTGTTCACTGAGGTCCTCCCGGGGCATTTGCGCCATGTACAACTTGATGGCGCTGCACAGTGCCTCGACGTCATCGCTTATGCGCCGGACTTCCTGGGTGACCGCCGTCTGCTCCCCGCGCAGCACGTCCAGCATGGCTTCGAGCATGTTTTCGATCAGATCGCCGATGCGCAGGGTTTCCCGGGCGGCGTTCGCCAGCGCCAGGCTTGGGGTGGCGAGGGCCGCGAGATCCAGGTGCCGGGGCGTGGCCGTGCCGTTGGTGTTCGGACGTTCCGGCAGCAGCCAGGAGCAGAGCCTGGCCATCGGCGCGACGCTGGGCAGCAGCACCAGGCAACGCACGGTGTTGTAGAGCAGGTGAAAACCGATGACCGTTTCCTGGGGGCTGAAATCCAGGCTGTCGAGCCAGCCCACCAGTGGGTCGAGTACCGGAATGATCAGCAACAGGCCAATCAGCTTGTACAGCAGGCTACCCAGCGCCACCTGGCGCCCGGCGGCGTTCTGCATGCTGGTGCTGAGGAAGGCCAGTATGCCGCTACCGATGTTGGCGCCGATCACCAGGCCGATGGCCACCGGCAGGCTGATCACTGCGGCACCGGCCAATGTCGCGGTCAACAGCACGGCTGCCAGGCTGGAATAGGAGATCATCGCGAACAGCGCGCCGACCAAGGCATCGAGCAGGATGTCGCCGGTCAGTGAGGCGAAGATCACTTTCACCCCTTGGGCGTGGGTGATGGGCGCAGCGGCTTCGACGATCAACTGCAACGCCAGAATGATCAGGCCGAGGCCGATACCGACCCGGCCCATTTGTCCGACGCGAGTCTGTTTGCGCGACAGGAAAAAAATCACCCCGAGGAAAATCAGCAGCGGCGACAGCCACGACAGGTCCAGGGTCAGCACCCGTGCCATCAGCGCGGTGCCGACATCGGCGCCGAGCATGGTTGCCAGGGCCGGGGTCAGCGCCATCAGGCCCTGGCCGACGAACGACGTGACGAGCATGGCCGTGGCGTTGCTGCTCTGGACCATGGCCGTGACCATGATGCCGGCGACGAACGCCAACCAGCGCCTGGACATGTTCTGGCCAATGACATGGCGCAGGTTCGAGCCATAGACCCGCAAGATGCCGGTACGGACGATGTGCGTGCCCCAGATCAGCAGGGCCACGGCGGAGAGCAAATTGAGCAGGGTCAGCATGAGGAGCCCCCTGTTAGCGTCCCAAAGGGACAAATTGACAGTGCCACATAGTTCTTTGTTGTACTTAAGCTGTAGTTGGCGAACGGTTCGAGCGCCAGCATTGCACAGCTAAAGATGGGTTTGAAACAAAACTGTCATAAAAACCGATCATCCAGGACGACAGAGATCCTGTGGGAGCGGGCTTGCTCGCGAAAGCGGTAGGTCAGTCACATTAATACCATCTGATCCACCGCCTTCGCGAGCAAGCCCGCTCCCACAGGGTTTGCATCCGGCGACTTTCCTGCGCGTATGAAAAAGGGGCTCCAAGAGCCCCTTCATTCAATGCCCGGCAGCCTTACTGGCCCGGTACATCCTTACGCAGTTTCACCGGATCCTGTTGCTTGCGCTTACGCGCCATGGCCGTGCGCATCTTGATGTTGATGGCTTCCACCGCCAGGGAGAACGCCATGGCGAAGTAGACGTAGCCTTTTGGCACGTGCACGTCGAACGACTCGGCAATCAGCACCGTACCGACCACCAGCAGGAACGACAGCGCCAGCATTTTCAGCGACGGGTGCTTGTCGATGAACTCGCTGATGGTGCCCGAGGCCAGCATCATCACCAGCACGGCGACGATAATTGCCGCCACCATCACCGGTACATGGGAGACCATGCCGACGGCGGTAATGACCGAGTCCAGGGAGAACACGATGTCGATGATCGCGATCTGGATGATGGTGTAGATGAAGTTACCACCCTTGCCCGAAGGCTCGTCGTTGGTTTCATCTTCGCCCTCCAGCGCGTGGTACATCTCCTGGGAGCTTTTCCACAACAGGAACAGGCCACCGAAGAACAGGATCAGGTCACGACCGGAGATGCCCTGCCCAAACACTTCGAACAAATCGTTGGTCAGGCGCATGACCCAGGTGATGGACAACAGCAACAGGATCCGCGTGATCATGGCCAGGGCCAGGCCGAAGATCCGGGTGCGTGCCTGCATGTGCTTGGGCATGCGGCTGACCAGGATCGAGATCATGATGATGTTATCGATGCCCAGGACAATTTCCAGGGCGGTCAAGGTAAAGAAGGCAACCCAGATTTCCGGGTTGGTCAGCCATTCCATGTGAGTTCCTTTGAGCGAGTGTTAGGCCGCGCCACCGAAGGCAGCGCAGCGGGCATTGCTTTTATAGAGTGCTGAACAGCGGAAAAATCCCCATCAGCAAGGCGGCGAACATTATGCACAGGCAAACCAGTACTGCCCACTTCAAGGTGAAGCGCTGGTGATCGCCGAACTCGATCCCGGCCAAGGCTACCAGCAGGTAAGTGGACGGCACCAGTGGGCTCAACAGGTGGACGGGCTGGCCGACGATGGAGGCACGGGCCATTTCCACTGCCGTGATGCCGTAGTGACTGGCCGCTTCGGAGAGCACCGGCAACACACCATAGTAAAACGCGTCATTGGACATGAAGAACGTGAATGGCATGCTCACCAGCGCCGTAATCACCGCCAGGTACGGGCCGAGGAAATCAGGAATCACCGCCAGCAGGCTTTTCGACATGGCATCGACCATGCCGGTGCCGGACAGGATACCAGTGAAGATACCCGCTGCGAAAATCAGACCGACCACCGCCAGCACGCTACCGGCGTGGGCCGCGACGCGGTCTTTCTGCTGTTGCAGGCAAGGGTAGTTGACGATCATCGCGATACTGAACGCCACCATGAACAGCACCGGCAGCGGCAACAGGCCAGCGATCAGGGTGCACATCAGGCCCAGGGTCAACGCACCATTGAACCAGATCAGCTTCGGACGACGGGCGTCCGGGAACTGGGAAACGCTGATTTCGCTGTGGTCCATGTCGTCACCGACCAGGTGCAGTTCACCCAGACGGGCGCGCTCGCGCTTACCGTACATGTAGGAAATCGCCAGGATCGCCGCCACACCGGCCAGCATCGCAGGAATCATCGGAACGAAGATGTCGGACGGATCGACATGCAGTGCACTGGCCGCCCGGGCAGTCGGACCGCCCCAGGGGGTCATGTTCATCACGCCACCGGCGAGGATGATCAGGCCAGCCATGATGCGTGGGCTCATGCCGATACGGCTGTAGAGCGGCAGCATCGCGGCCACGCAGATCATGTAAGTGGTCGCGCCGTCACCATCGAGGGAAACGACGAGCGCCAGAACGGCGGTGCCGACCGAAACTTTCAGCGGGTCGCCCTTGACCAGTTTGAGGATCTTGCGCACGGCCGGGTCGAACAGGCCGGAGTCGATCATCAGGGCAAAATAGAGAATTGCGAACATCAGCATCACCCCGGTCGGGGCGAGCTTGGTGATGCCTTCGAGCATCATCGGGCCGATCTTCGGTGCAAAGCCACCGAACAGGGCGAACAGAATCGGGATGATGATCAGGGCGATCAGCGCGGACAGGCGCTTGGTCATGATCAGGAACATGAACGTGATGACCATGGCGAAGCCAAGGAAAGTCAGCATAGGAAATACTCCAGGCGTGGCGCGGCGGGCAAAGGCGAACCAGACAGGTCAGCGCAGGACGCTAAGCACGGGACGGACGGATGGAGTTGACGCGATGGGAGAGGTAGCAGCGGACATCAGAATCACCATTGTTGTTGTTAAAAGGGCCGAACGAGCTTTCAACACTCGCTTCTGGCCACCGGTCTTTTGCCGGTAGTGGGGGCGATCCTAATCGCGCAAGCTTTCAGCCAGCTTTCGCGGCTGGCGATGCTGACGGTTGGGCCAGCCTTTGTGCCGAGCGGGAGCAAGCTCCCTCGCCACAAAGGTAAGTCAGGGATTTGCTTTAAACACCGAAAGATCCAACGGCCGCACCGCGCCCATCCAGATCGCATGCTCGGTGTGGTCCACCAGGTCATCGCCGGTATCCGGGTGCATGAAAACCACCAGGCCTTTGCGATTGAGCGCCAGCCACGGCAAGACCACGCCGATGTACTGCGGATCGAACGCCAGCTGACAGCTCCAATCCGGGTGCGGGCCGACCGGGCGTTGGTGGACGCGGCCCATTTTCAGTGGGAACAGTTGCGAGGCTTCCTCGCACAGCGCCCGCGCCTGGTCGATCGTGGTCGCGTCGAAATACACGTGGGCGTGGTAGCCCTTGATCCGCTGCATCTGTGACTCCTCGAAAACAGGCCGAACCCTCTTGGTTTTCCGCAGGTCAGAGCCTTTACACGCGGGAAAAAAGGAAAACAGCCATGAAAAACGCCGAAACCCCGGTCATCAAAGTGGTGCTCTATGGTGCCATGAGCAGCCTCGGCAGTGCGTTGATGGCTGAAATGCTGCGGCGCCAGCACGAAGTCATCGCCATTCTCGATGATCTTACCGCCCTGGCTCCGCGCCCGGGCCTGCGGACCAAGACCGGAGACCTCTATGACCCGGAACGGGTCAAGCAAAGTGTCGCCGGCGCCAGCGCCGTGGTCTGTCTGCTGAACGCGCCGGGGTTGCCGATGAACAGCGAACAAGTGGAGCGCACATTGATTCCGGGGCCCGTGGAGCAAGTATTGGCGGTGGACTCGCTGATTGCCGGAATGGAAGCGGCGACTATTCCCCGGCTGTTCCTGGTCGGCGACTTTGTCGTGCTTGATGAAGAGCAGACGGACGACGATTTACAGCGCCATGCCGCCGAAGAAGTGCTCGATGCCCTGAAGAACAGCACGTTGCAATGGACCTTGATCAATGCACCGTACGCCGTGCCAGGCCTGGGCATCGAGCATTTCAGCCAGGTCAGCACCAGCCTGGAACCCGGCATGGCCGAATCCCTGGAGCGACTGAATCGAGTGGCGGTCGGCATTGCCGATGAGCTGCACTTGAACCTGCATGTGGGGCAGCATGTCAGCTTCGTGGCCACCAACTAGCTGTGAACATCCCCCGTGGCGAGGGAGCTTGCTCCCGCTGGGCTGCGAAGCAGCCCCAAAAGACGGTTACACACTCAAGTCCCCCGCCACGGGCTCAAACAGCAATCGACGGCAACGGCAATCCCGTGAGCGATTCGGCACTGTTGGCCTGTTCTTCCATCAACCAGTCCACGAACAGCCGTATCAACACCCCGCGCCGTTTACGCTGGGGCAAGACCACGTAATAGCCCAACCGTGACAGCACCGTTTCAGCGATTGGACGACACAAGAGGCCCTGGGCCAATAAGTTATCCACAAGGTGGCGCCAGCCGATTGCCACGCCTTGGCCGCCAATCGCCGCCTGGATAAGCAAGGTGTAGTTGTCGAACCGCAGCTGTCCGGGGGCGGGTGGCGAGGTGATGCCCAGCTCACGGAATACGCCACTCCAGTCGAACCAGTTGCTGCTGTTTTCTCCACGCAGATGCAGCAGCGGGAATTCCGACAAGGCTTGGGCCGGCAGGGGCAGGGGGCGCTCCTTGAGCAACAGCGGGCTGCACACCGGAAAAACTTCTTCGCTGAACAGCCAGCGACATTCGCCCTGTTTGAAGCGTCCGTCGCCGAACAGCACGGCAACGTCGATATCCGTGCGCAGCATATTGTGGTTGCGCTCACTGGTGACGAGGCTGACGTCCACCTGCGGGTTGGCCGCGTGAAACCGGTGCAGTCGCGGCATCAGCCAATAGGCGGCGAAAGCGAAGTCCGTGGCGACCTGCAGCACCTCATGCTGATGCTGGGCGGTGATCGCGTTCAGCCCCGCGTCGATACTCTGCAAGCCGGCCTGCACCTGCTCGAACAGGATCGTCCCGGCCTCGGTCAGTTCGATGCCACGGTAGATGCGATCGAACAATCGCGTGCCCAGTTGCTCTTCCAGGCGTTTGATCTGCTGGCTGATGGCCGGTTGCGTGGTGCCCAGCTCAACCGCCGCCGCCGTAAAGCTGCGATGGCGGGCCGCTGCTTCAAAGGCACGGAACAGGTCCAGGGACAGGTCACCCAAGGCTTCATACATAAGCTGTGCTTATCCTAGTCATTACCTTGCATGGGCTTTACCCCAAAAGGTGGGGGCTACATGCTCAATCGCAGCAATGTCGCATAACTGTCTACTATGGAATGCCGCGAATACATGAAGCGCAAGAACATTCTTTTCATCATGGCCGATCAAATGGCCGCGCCAATGTTGCCGATCTACGGTCCTTCGCCTATCAAGCTGCCCAATCTGTCGCGCCTGGCCGACCAAGGCGTGGTATTCGACGCGGCTTATTGCAACAGCCCGCTCTGCGCACCGTCACGCTTCACCCTGGTGAGCGGCCAGTTGCCCAGCAAGATCGGCGCCTATGACAACGCGGCGGATTTCCCCGCAGACGTTCCGACTTATGCCCACTACCTGCGTCGCCTTGGCTACCGCACGGCGTTGTCCGGCAAGATGCACTTTTGTGGGCCGGACCAGTTGCACGGCTATGAAGAACGCCTGACCAGTGACATTTACCCGGCCGATTATGGCTGGGCCGTGAATTGGGATGAGCCCCACGTGCGGCCGAGCTGGTACCACAACATGTCTTCGGTGTTGCAGGCCGGGCCCTGCGTGCGCACCAACCAGTTGGATTTCGATGAAGAGGTGGTGTTCAAGGCCCAGCAGTACCTGTTCGACCACATCCGCGAGGACGGTGACCAGCCGTTCTGCCTGACGGTCTCCATGACCCACCCACACGACCCGTACACAATTCCCAAGGCGTTTTGGGATTTGTATGACGACAACGACATCCCGCTGCCGCAAACCCCGGCGCAAACCGAACTCGACCCGCATTCCCAACGCTTGCTGAAAGTCTACGACCTGTGGGGCAAGCCGCTGCCTGTGGATAAGATTCGCGATGCTCGCCGCGCGTACTTCGGCGCCTGCAGCTATATCGACAGCAATGTCGGCAAGCTGCTGCAAACCCTGGAAGACACCGGATTGCTGGACGACACCATCATCGTGTTCTCCGGCGATCACGGGGACATGCTCGGCGAAAAAGGCCTCTGGTACAAAATGCACTGGTTCGAAATGGCCGCTCGCGTACCGTTGCTGATCAGCGCACCGGGCCAGTTCGCCAGTGGCCGGGTCAGCGCGGCGGTGTCCACCGCCGACTTGCTGCCCACCTTGGTCGAACTCGCTGGCGGCACGCTGGAGCCAGGGCTGCCCCTGGATGGCCGCTCGTTGGTGCCGCACCTGCAAGGGCAGGGCGGGCATGACGAAGTGTTCGGTGAATACATGGCCGAAGGCACCATCAGCCCATTGATGATGATTCGCCGTGGGCCGTGGAAATTCATCTACAGCGAAGATGACCCGTGCCTGCTGTTCGATGTACGCAACGACCCCAAGGAATTGGAAGATCTCAGCCAATCACCCGAGCATCAATCCCTGTTCGCCGATTTTCTCGCCGAGGCGCGGGACAAATGGGACATCCCGGCCATTCATCAACAGGTGCTCGCCAGTCAGCGACGTCGCCGTTTCGTCGCCCAGGCCCTGGCCTTGGGCACACTCAAGAGCTGGGACCACCAGCCACTGGTGGATGCCAGTCAGCAATACATGCGCAATCACATCGACCTCGACGATCTGGAGCGCAAGGCCCGTTATCCACAACCCTGCCAAAACCAATAACGTAAGGGCAAGCACATGCAAAAGTTATCCACAGTACTGACCGCTGGGCTGTTGGCATTGAGCAGTGTTTCGGCGTGGGCCGAACAGAGCTGCGAAACGGTAAAAATGGCCGACCCGGGTTGGAGTGACATCGCCGCGACCAATGCCATCACCGGTTTCCTGCTCGATGGCATGGGTTACAAGGCCAAGGTCGATACCCTCGCGGTGCCCATCACCTTCGGCGGCCTCAAGGACGGCCAGGTGGACGTGTTCCTGGGTAACTGGATGCCGGCGCAGCAGGGCTTCTATGACAAGTTCGTCGCCACCGGCGATGTCACGCAACTTGCCAAGAACCTGGACGGTACGGAGTTCACCCTGGCGGTTCCGGACTACGTCTGGGACGCGGGTGTGCATAACTTTGCCGACCTGAACAAATTTGCCGACAAGTTCGACAAAAAAATCTACGGCATCGGTTCAGGTGCCCCGGCGAACCTTTCCCTGAAAGAAATCATCAAGACCAATGATTTCGGCATGGGCGAGTGGAAACTGGTGGAGTCCAGCGAACAGGCAATGCTGGCGGAAGTCTCCCGGGCCGTGAAGAAACAGAAGTTCGTGACCTTCCTCGGCTGGACGCCGCACCCGATGAACGTGCAATTGAAAATGCACTACCTCAAGGGCGGCGAGAAGTACTTCGGCGACACCGGCAGTGTTTATACACTGACGCGCAAAGGTTATGCACAGGCGTGCCCGAACGTTGGCAAGTTGTTGACCAACCTGAGCTTCACCCAGGAAATGGAAAACAGCATCATGGCCGAGGTGGTGAACAACAAAGTCAGCAACGCCGATGCGGCCAAGGCCTGGATCAAGGCTAACCCGGCGGTGTTGGATAAATGGCTGGACGGCGTGAAGACCCTCGATGGCAAGGATGCGTTGGCGGCGGTGAAAGCCAAGCTCTAGGCATAACAGCGAGCGGCTTTTGTGGCGAGGGCGCTTGCTCTCGCTGAAGCTGTAGGCGCTGCCGAAGGCTGCGATCTTTTGATCTTTCACTTGAGATTCAAGTGTCTGGGGAAAGATCGCAGCCTCGTTGCACTCGACAGCTCCTACAGTGCAGTCCAGCGGGAGCAAGCCCCCCTCGCCACGGGGGATCGTTCGCCTGATACTCTTGCGCCAAACCCCACCCTTGAGGCCCCATGGCATTCCCCACTCGCCATTCACTCTTCCCTTTCCTGAGCTGGCTGCCGCGACAGACTCGGGCCAGTGTCGGCCGTGATCTGATCGTAGGCCTGAGCGGTGCGATTCTCGCGTTGCCGCAGTCTATTGCCTACGCGCTGATTGCCGGTTTGCCGCCTGAATACGGGCTGTACGCGGCGATTGTCCCTGTGCTGATCGCCTGCCTGTGGGGTTCGTCATGGCACCTGATCTGCGGTCCTACGGCGGCGATTTCCATCGTCCTGTATGCCAGCGTCAGTCCTCTGGCCGTGCCCGCCAGCGACGACTACGTGACTTTGATCCTGCTGCTGACGGTGTTGGCCGGTATTTTCCAATGGCTGCTGGGGCTGTTGCGGTTCGGTGCGCTGGTGAATTTCGTTTCGCACTCGGTGGTGCTGGGTTTCACCCTGGGGGCAGCGGTGGTGATTGCGCTGGGGCAGTTGCCGAACCTGCTGGGCCTCGACCTGCCGAACGAAGCGACGGCGTTGAAAGGTTTGCTGATGTTGCTCAGCCATATCCAGGCTGTGGATAAACCGTCATTGCTGCTGGGATTGGGGACGCTGGTGCTGGGTGTCGTGCTCAAGCGGTTGCTGCCGCGCTGGCCGAGCCTGTTGATCACATTGGTGATCAGCAGCCTGGTGGTCTGGCTGTGGCCGGCGATGTTCGGCCATGTGGCGCTGGTCAGCGCCTTTGCCGGGCGCCTGCCACCTCTCACGCCACTGCCGCTGGATCTGGAGCTGATCCTGCGCCTGCTGCCCGGTGCCGTCGCGGTGGGCATGCTCGGGCTGGTCACCAGCCTGTCTATCGCCCGTTCGCTGTCGGTACGCTCCGGGCAATTGCTCGATGCGAATCAAGAGGTGAGGGCGCAGGGGCTTTCCAACATCATTGGCGGATTTTTCTCTGGATCCTTGTCGGCCGGTTCCTTTACCCGTTCCGGCCTCAGCTATGAAGCCGGGGCGTGTTCACCCCTGGCCGGGGTGTTCTCGGCCCTATGGGTGGCACTGTTTGCGGTGGCGGGCGCGAAACTGATCGCGCACATTCCGATCCCGGCCATGGCCGGCAGTATTCTGCTGATCGCCTGGGGATTGGTGGACCATCGCGGTATCCGGGCGTTGTACCGCGTGAGCCGCGCCGAATTCGTGGTGATGAGCCTGACCTGCCTGGCTACGTTGCTGCTGGAGCTGCAAACCGCAATCTATGCCGGTGTGCTGGCCTCGCTGTTCTTTTACCTTAAGCGCACTTCACAGCCACGAGTACAACATTCCCATGAAGGGGAAGCAGACATCCTACGGGTTGGCGGCTCGATCTTTTTTGGTGCCAGTCATTACTTGCAAGTGCGCTTGCAACGGCTGCAAGCGCAGCGGGTGGTGATTGATGCCCAGCAGATCAACTTCATCGACTATTCAGGGGTGGAAATGCTCCACCAGGAAGCCCGGCGCCTGCGCAGCCAGGGGCGCAGCCTGACGTTGCGCAGGGCCCGGCCGCATGTGGTGGAGGAGTTGAAGAAGCTGGAAGGGCCGCAGAACTGCCCGATCCTTTTCGAGGACTGAAAAGCTTCAGATGAATGCAATTTGTGGCGAGGGTTTATGTGGGAGCAAAGCTTGCTCCCACAACAGCTTAAAGTGCTAGCTGACGGCGCAGTTCGGCCAGTACCGGCGCAGTGTCCGGGCGAACCCCGCGCCACAGGTAGAACGCTTCGCCCGCCTGTTCGGCCAGCATGCCCAGGCCATCCATCACCACCGCAGCGCCTTGTTCCTTTGCCCAACGGCAGAACGAGGTCGGTTCCTTGCCATACATCATGTCGTAGCAAACCGTCTTGCCGGGCTCGATCAAACTTCCAGCAATGGGCGGTACATCCCCTGACAGGCTGGCGGATGTGGCATTGATGATCAGGTCCACCGGCTCTTGCAGCCAGTCGAAACCACTGGCCGACACCGGGCCCAGGTCCGCAAACAACTCAGCCAGCAATTCGGCCTTTTCCACCGTACGATTGGCGATGATCACCGAGGCTGGCGCTTCAGCCAGCAGCGGCTCCAAGGCACCACGCACCGCACCGCCGGCCCCCAGCAACAGGATGCGCTTGCCCTTGAGGCTAAAACCCGCGTTGACGGTCAGGTCCCGAACCAGCCCGGCGCCATCGGTGTTGTCGCCCAACAGGCGACCGTCGGCCAGCTTGCTCAACGTATTGACCGCCCCCGCCCGCTGAGCTCGCTCGGTCAGGCTGTCGGCCAGGCGGAAGGCGTCTTCCTTGAACGGCACGGTGACATTTGCCCCACGGCCCTCGCGGAAAAATTCCCGCGCGCAACCGACGAAATCATCCAGGGGCGCCAGCAGCGTGGTGTAGTCCAGCACTTGCCCGGTCTGTTCGGCGAACAGGCGGTGGATCAATGGCGACTTGCTGTGGCCGATCGGGTTACCCATTACAACGTAGTGATCCATGGAAAATCCCCGTTCAGGCTGTCGCCAGCCAATCGCGATCCTGCAGGAAGTATTCGGTCAGCCGTGCCTCTTCGCTGCCCGGTTCGGCTTTCCAGTCGTAGCCCCAGCGCACTTGCGGCGGCAGCGACATGAGGATCGACTCGGTACGCCCGCCCGATTGCAGCCCGAACAGGGTGCCGCGGTCGTAGACCAGGTTGAATTCCACGTAGCGCCCACGGCGGAACTCCTGGAATTCCCGTTGTTTGGCGGTGAACGGGTCATGCTTGCGGCGACGCATGATCGGCAGGTAGGCATCGATGTAGGCATCGCCGATAGCGCGCATGAAGGCGAAGCTGGTGTCGAAATCCCACTCGTTCAGATCGTCGAAAAACAGGCCGCCGATACCCCGGGGCTCGTTGCGATGCTTGAGATGGAAATAGCTGTCGCACCAGGCCTTGTAGCGCGGATACACCTGCGGGCCGAATGGCGCGCAGGCCTGCTCGGCAATGCGATGCCAATGCACACAATCTTCCTCCACGCCGTAATAAGGCGTCAGGTCGAAGCCGCCGCCGAACCACCAGACCGGTTCTTCGCCTTCCTTTTCAGCGATGAAAAAGCGCACGTTGGCGTGGGACGTCGGCACATGGGGGTTATGCGGATGGATCACCAACGATACACCCAAGGCCTCGAAACCACGCCCGGCCAATTCCGGCCGATGGGCGCTGGCCGACGGTGGCAGGCCGCTGCCGAAGACGTGGGAAAAGTTCACGCCGCCTTTTTCGATCACCGTGCCGTGTTCGATCACCCGGGTGCGACCGCCACCACCGGCAGGCCGGGTCCAGGCATCTTCGACAAAACGAGTGCCGCCGTCCTCGGTTTCCAGGGCGGCGCAGATACGGTCTTGCAGGTCGAGCAGGTAGGCTTTCACGGCCTCGGTGCGAGTGGACATGACATCACCTTGATCAGGACTACGCTACGCGGCGTACAGTGGGCCGGTGGCAAATGGGCGCACAGGATACCACCGCACTTGCCCATGCCACAGTTGACGAAGGTCAAGCTTAGGAGTCCGATAGAAGGCTTGGTAAAAAGTCCTGCGACAAGGAGAGAGTGAAGATGGCCAAACGTATCCAGTTCAGTTCCCACGGTGGTCCCGAAGTGCTTGAGTATGTGGGTTATCAGCCTGCCGAGCCGGGCCCGCAGCAGGTGCGTGTCAGCAACAAGGCGATCGGCCTGAACTTCATCGACACCTATTACCGCAGTGGGCTTTACCCACCGCCGACGCTGCCATCAGGCCTGGGCGCCGAAGGCGCGGGCGTGGTCGAGGCGGTCGGTAGCGACGTCACGCGGTTCAAGGTGGGTGACCGGGTGGCCTATGGCAGCGGTCCGCTGGGGGCCTACAGCGATGTGCATGTGTTGCCCGAGGCCAACCTGGTGCATTTGCCCGAAACCATCAGTTTCGAACAGGCCGCCGGGGTGATGCTCAAGGGCCTGACTGTGCAATACCTGTTGCGCCAGACGTATGAACTCAAGGGTGGCGAAACCATCCTGTTCCACGCCGCCGCCGGTGGCGTGGGCTCCTTGGCCTGTCAATGGGCCAAGGCCTTGGGCGTGAAGTTGATCGGTACCGTCAGCTCGCCGGAAAAAGCCGCCATCGCCAAGGCCCACGGCGCTTGGGAAACCATCGACTACAGCAAGGAAAACGTCGTACAGCGTGTGCTGGAGTTGACCGACGGCAAGAAAGTGCCGGTGGTGTACGACGGGGTCGGTAAGGACACCTGGCTGACCTCGCTGGACTGCGTGTCCCCCCGTGGCCTGGTGGTGAGCTTCGGCAATGCCTCCGGGGCGGTGGATGGCGTGAACCTGGGGATTCTCTCGGCCAAGGGCTCGCTGTACGTCACCCGCCCGACCCTGGCGACTTACGCCAACAATGCCGAAAACCTGCAACGCATGGCCGACGAGCTGTTCGGGATGATCAGCAGCGGCAAGATCAAAGTGGATATCAACCAGCGTTATCCCCTGGCGGAAGCGGCCAAGGCCCAGGCCGAGTTGTCGGCACGGCGCACGACTGGCTCGACGATTCTCCTGCCCTGATTTAAAGGTTGCTAAAGAACCTGTGGGAGCAAGCTCGCTCCCACAGTGGTTTTGTGCAAGATGCAGAAGGTGTGTTCGGGCTCAGTCCGGCCGCACCACTTTCCCGGTCGCCAGGTCACGAATCACGCTGGGGTTCCTGCGTCCACCCAGGTTGCCACCGAGCACCAGGTCGATCTGCCCACGGAAATACTGCTCGACGCGAATCCGCGTGCGCGCTGCCGGGCGGCCCTGGGGGTTGGCCGAGGTGGACACCAGCGGCCCCACCAGTGAGCACAAATCACGTACGGTCGGGTGATCGCTAACCCGCAGTGCAACGGTGTCGTGCACGCCGGTGATCCATTCCGGCAACAGGTTCTGGTGCGGCACCAGCCAGGTATTGGGCCCCGGCCAAGTGCTGGCCATGCGGTCCATCCAGGTTTCCGGGAAGTCTTCGAACAGAAAGTCGAACTGGTGGATGTTGTCAGCCACTAGAATCAGACCCTTGTCAGGCAGCCGTGACTTGATCGCCAGCAGACGCTCCACCGCTTCCTCGTTCCACGGGTCGCAGCCCAGGCCCCAGACCGCCTCGGTTGGATAGGCAATCACCGCCCCGGCGCGAATTTCTCGCGCGGCTTGTTGCACACGCCAACTGTTGACCATGAAAGACTCTCCGCAACACAAATAAGGCTGTGCGCAGTTTACCGATCTTCCCCATAAAACCTAGCGCGCAAACCAGCGCCCGTTGTCACAGGTGGCGCGTCCTTCCATTTCCAACTCGGTCAGCGCCGCCAGCACTTTGGGCAAGCCCCAGCCACTGGCGTCGGCCAGCGCCTCGCTGCTCAGCGGCGCGGCATGCAGCAGGCGCAGCAGCGGATGGGTCACGGGCTGAGGCTCCGAGGCCGGCGGCAACCGCTGCCAACCGCGCAGCGCTTCGAGGATGTGCTCGACGGTTTCCACCAGCGCCGCGCCGTCGCGGATCAATTGATGGCAGCCCCGGGCGCCGGGGTGATGAATCGACCCCGGAATGGCATACACCTCGCGGCCTTGTTCCGCCGCCAATCGCGCGGTGATCAGCGAACCGCTGGCGACGCTGGCCTCGACCACCAGCACTCCCAGGGACAAGCCACTGATGATCCGGTTGCGCCGTGGAAAGTTGCTGGCATGGGGTGGCGCGTCCAGGGGGAACTCCGATAACACCGCGCTGCCCTGGGCGATCATCGCGTCCGCCAGCCGGCGATTGCGCTGTGGATAAAAATTTTCGAGCCCGGTGCCCAACACGCCGATGGTCTGCCCGCCGACGTCCAGCGCTGCTTGATGAGCCGCTGCGTCGATGCCCAAAGCCAAGCCGCTGGTGATGACAAAACCGGCCCCGGCCAGGCTTCGGGAAAAAGCCGCCGCGGTGTCCATGCCTGGCCGCGATGCGCGGCGACTGCCGACCATCGCCAACTGTGGTTTTTCCAGGAATCCGGCGTTGCCGGCAACGAACAGCAGCGGTGGCGCATCGCTGATCTGCGTCAGCAGCGCCGGGTAGTCAGGCTGGTCCCACATCAGTAAATGCTGGTCCGAACGCTCAAGCCAGGCCAGTGCGTGGGCGGCGCCGTCACGCACATCCGGGTTACGCCGGGCTTCGGCACACGCCGCCGGCAACCCCAGCGCGCGCCATGCGCTGGCCGGTGCGCTGATGGCTTTGGAGGCAGAGCCAAAGGCCTCCATGAGGGTCATGAAACGTTTGGGCCCCAGTTCCGGCAAACGGTGCAGGCGTAGACGGGCCTCCAGTTCCGCAGGGGAAACCGAAGCAGATTCAGGCAATGGCATGTGATCATCCTTGATCGTTATAAGCCCCGACAAAACGGGAACAAGCTGTGGATAACTCTGTTGGTAACTTGTGAGAACAGCTAAGGATTACGCACCTTGTCGAGCACCGCCAACGAGCGCGAGGCGTACAGCACCAAGCCGTAGCTGAGCTTGTCGTAGGTGCGGAAAACCATCAGCAGGCCGGCCCGTTCATCCGGGATTTTCACCTGCTCGCCGGTGATGCGGTCGCGCACGGTTTCGCCGGTCTTCATCACCGCCAGCACGTTGCCTTCAGCCAGCCCGTCCCGGCGCCCCTTGTTCAGGGTAACCACATCCAGCGCACCGATCTGGGTCACGCCGCGGGGTACGTCAAGGATCAGCCCATTGATCGGCGACTTCGGCGCGCTAGGCATGAACGTCGAGTTGATCGAGCGCTCTTCGCCGCTGAACAGCCGGTCACCGAGGCGCACCTCCTGGGTGGTGCGTTGCAGGGCCAGGGTGGTGACGTCGCCTTCGGTGGCGACCACCTCGCCGCTGCCGATGTCGTCGGCGTTGACGCCCAGGAACTCCTTGGTCTCGGGGTCAGTGTAGACCTTGCCCTGGCGGAAGATACCGTACGCTGGCTGGCTCGCGTCGAATGGGCCACGGGCAAAGACCCGATCCCCCATGCCGCTGAGTACCCGTTCGGCATTGCCGGCAACGATGTACGGCGCTTTATTGAAGTCCTCGGCCTTGTCGACGATGCGGTTGCTCAACAGAAAGCTGTTGATGGCTTGCAGCGGAATGCTCGGGATGGCATCGGCCACTGGCGAGCTGCGGATGCGTGGCGACAGCTTGATGGTGCCACGCGAGGCACCGCGATTGAGAGTCAGGCGCGGCTGGCCGTTGACGTAGACCAGTGACAGGGTGTCGCCAGGGTAAATCAGGTTGGGGTTTTCGATCTGCGGGTTGGCCTGCCAGAGCTCCGGCCATTTCCAGGGTTCGCGCAGGTATTTTCCGGAAATGTCCCACAGTGTGTCCCCCGTCACCACCGTGTATTGCTGGGGAAAACCTTCCCGAAGTTGCACTTGCCCGTGCGCGATACCGGCCGAGGCCAGGAGCAGCAGGGCGAGTAGTGATTTCCTCATGCGGTGAATCCCTTTATTATGTGCGTTCGCGTAAAACGCCAGAGCCCCCGTGGCTCGCTCCGTTTCACACAGAGCAACGTTTTACAACGGTAGCCTGCATCCCAAGACACGCCAGGCCAGCCACCCGACTTTACCTCACACGTGCATTTATCAAGCTTATGGCCATTTTGAACATTCTCGAATTTCCGGACCCGCGCCTGCGCACTATCGCCAAACCAGTGGCCGTAGTGGACGACGAAGTGCGTCAGTTGGTCGATGACATGTTTGAAACAATGTATGAAGCGCCAGGCATCGGCCTCGCCGCGACCCAGGTCAACGTGCACAAGCGTATCGTCGTGATGGACCTCTCCGAAGACCGCAGCGAGCCGCGGGTGTTCATCAACCCCGAGTTCGAAACCCTGACCGACGAGATGGGCCAATACCAGGAAGGCTGCCTTTCGGTGCCGGGCTTCTATGAAAACGTCGACCGCCCGCAGCAGGTCAAGATCAAGGCCCTGGATCGCGACGGCCAACCTTACGAGCTGATCGCCGAAGGCTTGCTGGCGGTGTGCATCCAGCACGAGTGTGACCACCTCAACGGCAAGTTGTTCGTCGATTACCTGTCTACCCTCAAGCGTGACCGGATCAAGAAGAAACTGGAAAAACTTCATCGCCAGAATGCTTGATGCCCTCCTTACAAAGGCTTGCTGCGGCAAGCCTTTTTCTTTTGCGACTGCTTTGTAAATGAGAGCCTCCCATGACTGAGCCACTGCGCATCGTCTTTGCCGGCACCCCCGAGTTTGCCGCCGAACATCTCAAGGCCCTGCTCGCCAGCCCCCATGAAATCATCGCGGCCTACACCCAGCCGGATCGGCCGGCCGGTCGCGGGCAAAAACTGATGCCCAGCCCGGTCAAGCAGCTGGCCCTGGAGAATGGTCTCCAGGTGTTGCAGCCGCCGACTTTACGTGATGCCCAAGCCCAGGCCGAACTGGCGGCGCTGAAACCGGACTTGATGGTGGTGGTCGCCTACGGCCTGATCCTGCCCCAAGTGGTGCTGGATATCCCGCGCCTGGGTTGCATCAACAGCCACGCCTCGTTGCTGCCGCGCTGGCGCGGTGCGGCGCCGATCCAGCGCGCCGTGGAAGCCGGCGACGCGATGAGCGGCGTCACGGTGATGCGCATGGAAGCCGGCCTGGACACCGGGCCGATGCTGCTCAAGGTCAGCACCCCCATCAGCGCCGAAGACACCGGCGGCAGCCTGCACGATCGCCTTGCACTGATCGGCCCGCCGGCCGTGGTCCAGGCCATCGCTGGCCTGGCCGCCGGTACGCTGGAGGGCGAAGTGCAGGATGACCACCTCGCCACCTATGCGCACAAACTGAACAAGGACGAGGCGCGCATCGACTGGAGCCGCCCGGCCATCGAGCTGGAGCGCCTGGTGCGCGCCTTCTACCCATGGCCGATCTGCCACAGCACCTTGAACGGCGAAGCCCTGAAAGTGCTGGCGGCCAGCTGCGCCGAAGGGCAGGGCACACCTGGTGAAATCCTCGGCGCCAGCAAGGACGGCCTGGTCGTGGCCTGCGGTGAGCAGGCGTTGTGTCTGACGCGCCTGCAACTGCCCGGTGGCAAGGCGCTGAACTTCAGTGACTTGTTCAACAGCCGACGTGAGAAATTTGCCGTCGGCACGCGCCTGGGCCAAGCGGTGGACGCCTCATGAACCCGCGTCTGGCCGCCGCCAAGGCGCTTGCTGCCGTCCTCAACGGAAAAGCCTCACTCAACAGTTCCCTGCCGACCCAGCTGGACAAGGTGGAAGACCGCGATCGCGGTTTCACCCAGGACCTGGCGTTCGGCACCGCCCGCTGGCAGCCGCGCTTGTCGGCCCTGGCGGCCAAGCTGCTGCAGAAGCCCTTCAAGGCGGCCGATGCCGACGTCGAAGCGCTGCTGTTGGTGGGGCTTTATCAGTTGCTCTACACCCGCGTTCCCGCTCACGCCGCCATTGGCGAAACCGTGGGCTGCGCCGACAAACTGAAAAAGCCCTGGGCCAAGGCCCTGCTCAATGCCGTGTTGCGCCGTGCCCAACGGGAAAGCGAAACCCTGCTGGCCGAGCTGGAACATGATCCGGTGGTGCGCACCGCCCACCCGCGCTGGTTACAGAAATCCCTGAAAGCTTTCTGGCCCGAGCAATGGGAAGCCATCTGCGCGGCCAACAATGCCCATCCACCGATGATCCTGCGGGTCAACCGCCGCCACCATACGCGCGATGCCTACCTGGCCTTGCTCGGCGAGGCGGGCATCCCGGCCATCCCGTGCCAGTACAGCCGCGACGGTATCGTGCTGGAAACCCCCGGCGATGTGCGTGCGCTGCCGGGCTTCGCCGAGGGCTGGATCAGCGTCCAGGACGAAGCTGCCCAACTGGCCGCCGATCTGCTGGAACTGGCGCCCGGTCAACGGGTGCTGGACGCCTGCTGCGCACCGGGTGGCAAGACCTGTCACATCCTTGAGGTCGAGCCAAAACTGGCCGGCGTGGTGGCGGTGGACCTGGAAGCCAAGCGCCTGGTGCGGGTCAAGGAAAACCTCGAGCGCCTGGGCCTGGAGGCCGAACTGATCGCCGCCGATGGTCGCGACACCGCGACCTGGTGGGACGGCAAGCCGTTCCAACGTATCCTGCTGGACGCGCCGTGCTCGGCCACCGGTGTTATCCGCCGTCATCCAGACATCAAGCTCACCCGCCAGCCGGACGACATCGCCGCACTGGCGGTGCTGCAGGGCGAATTGCTCGATGCCCTGTGGCCGACCCTGGAAGTCGGCGGCATGTTGCTGTACGCCACCTGTTCGACGTTGCCGACCGAGAACACTGAAGTGATCGAAGCCTTCCTCGCTCGCACCCCGGGCGCCCGGGAGCTGGACATCGCCAGCCAGGCCGGCGTGAAGCAGCCCCATGGCCGCCAGTTGCTGGCCCAGGAGGGCGGTCATGACGGGTTCTACTACGCCAAACTGATCAAGATCGCCGCCGCACGCGGTTAAAACCGATTCGATAGGAGTGACTGGATGAAAATCATCATCCTCGGCGCAGGACAAGTCGGCGGTTCGCTGGCAGAGCATCTGGCCAGCGAAGCCAACGACATCACCGTGGTCGACACCGACGGCGACCGCCTGCGGGACTTGGGCGACCGCCTCGACATCCGTACCGTACAAGGGCGCGGCTCGCTGCCTACGGTGCTGCGCCAGGCCGGTGCCGACGACGCCGACATGCTGGTAGCCGTGACCAACAGCGATGAAACCAACATGGTCGCCTGCCAGGTCGCCCACACGTTGTTCCACACCCCGACCAAAATCGCCCGGGTGCGCGAAGCGTCCTACCTGACCCGCGCCGAACTGTTCGACAACGAAGCGATTCCGGTGGATGTGCTGATCAGCCCCGAGCAGGTAGTGACCAATTACATCAAGCGCCTGATCCAACACCCGGGCGCTTTGCAGGTGATCGACTTCGCCGAAGGCAAGGCCCAACTGGTGGCGGTCAAGGCTTACTACGGCGGGCCGCTGGTGGGTCAGCAACTGCGCCAGCTGCGCGAGCACATGCCGAATGTGGAGACCCGGGTCGCGGCGATTTTCCGACGTGACCGGCCGATCCTGCCCCAGGGCGATACGGTGATCGAAGCGGACGACGAGGTGTTCTTCATCGCCGCCAAAGCGAACATTCGCGCCGTCATGAGCGAAATGCGCCGTCTCGACGAGAACTACAAGCGCATCGTGATTGCCGGTGGCGGGCAGATCGGCGAGCGCCTGGCCGAAGCCATCGAAAGCCGCTACCAGGTCAAGATCATCGAGATGAACCCGGCACGCTGCCGCTACCTCTCGGACACCCTCGACAGCACCGTGGTGTTGCAGGGCAGTGCCTCGGACCGCGACCTGTTGATGGAAGAGAACATCGCCGACGCCGACATCTTCCTGGCCCTGACCAATGACGACGAAGCCAACATCATGTCGTCGCTATTGGCCAAGCGCCTGGGGGCGAAGAAGGTGATGACCATCATCAACAACCCGGCCTACGTCGACCTGATCCAGGGCGGTGACATCGACATCGCCATCAGCCCGCAACTGGCGACCATCGGCACCTTGCTTGCCCACGTGCGCCGCGGCGACATCGTCAGCGTGCACTCCCTGCGCCGTGGCGCGGCCGAAGCGATCGAGGCGATTGCCCACGGCGATGCCAAGTCCAGCAAAGTCATCGGCAAAGCCATCCGCGACCTCGGCCTGCCGCCAGGCACCACCATCGGCGCGATCATCCGCGACGAAGAAGTGCTGATCGCCCACGACGACACCACCATCCAGACCGGCGACCATGTGATCCTGTTCCTGGTGGATAAAAAGCACATTCGTGATGTCGAGAAGCTGTTCCATGTGGGGTTGAGCTTCTTCTGATTCAGGCTTTGCGGTGGCAGTAATGGCCCCATCGCGAGCTTGCTCGCGATAGCTATCTAGCAGCCAACTGATCAACCCCTGACACAACCGATAAGGACGCCGCCATGCTCGACTCCCTGGAAAAAATGCTCGCCAAGGGTGTGGATAACTCCCTGCTGCGCTTCGGCCTGGGCAAGGGTTACCTGGACCTCGGCGAATTCGCCCGGGCAGCCGAACACCTTCAGCGCTGCGTCGAATTCGACCCCAAATATTCAGCCGCATGGAAACTGCTGGGCAAGGCCCACCAAGGCCACGGCGACCTACCGGCAGCCCGCCAAGCCTGGGAACAAGGCCTCGAAGCCGCCCGAGCCCACGGCGACAAACAAGCCGAAAAAGAAATGACCGTGTTCCTCAAAAAACTGGACCGCCAGCGCTGAAAACTTTCAGCCCAGCACAGCCCCCGTGGCGAGGGAGCTTGCTCCCGCTTGAGTGCAAAGCACTCATAAAAAAGCCCACCCCCAACCCACTGCCAATCCGCTAAAAGCTCAGACGGCGCAAAAACTGTGGGAGCAAAGCTTGCTCGCGATAGCGGTAGACCAGCCAAACCCGTTGTCGACAGCCCTGCCCCAATCGCGAGCAAGCTTTGCTCCCACAGGTTTGCGGCTTAACTGGCCGGCATTCCCCGCTCATGAAAAGGGGACAGAATTATTGGCTGGAAATAAATCTGCCCTTTTTCTGAAGCGATTCACTCCGCCCCCGCTAGCCGGGCTGATTACCGATGCAATCAGGCAGGTCGGTGCCAATCGTGATCATTTCGACAGAAACCGTAGGGTGGCTGCCGAAGCCCCAAGACACAGGCCCCCCATAATTCACCAGATCGTAGATCGCGCTTTCGCCAATCAGCTGGCCGTTGCGATTATCGTACAGGCGAAAAAAGGCTGGAATCTCCCAGCGAACAAACCACTGCTGCTGCTCTGGCTCATCCGGGGGCGACTGGGGGTGAAAGAGGCCGGGCAGTAACCAAAAAGGTTTGAATTCCTGAACCCGGTAGCAGCCGTTGGGGCTGATCCTGGCGGCGCCAACGGGCTTCGCCAGAGCCTTTTCCCACCACTGTGAAACGGCCCATAGCCCCGCGCAGAACACGAGTGCAATGAGGGCTAACGTTGGGAGCCGGGTTAGTTTTTTCATGTTCGCAGACCTATCGGTAACTCGCATATGAAGTTGTTCCCACTCTTGAGCCCCTGGCACTGGGCTAACGCTCAATGCGCGGTTTGACTGCCGGAATGGCAGTCACCTTACTCAAGGCAGATTTGAGACGTTGCGGGCAAGCTATTGAGGGACAGAAAAGGGGACACCCAATAGCCGGTATCAAGTCAAGGCTAATGGGTGTCCCCTTATTCCTTGAGACGGGTTGCATCGATAGCAGAGTAGAGGGTCGTCCAAGCACCTCCCTTCGTCTCGTAAAGTGGCAACCCGACTGAGCCGTGCCTATAGTCTTTGGCGCCATTTTGGCTATCGGAGGCATGGACATGAGCCAGAGCATTTCGCCCGCCGCTTCAGCTGCGCGGAACACAGGCATGGTCGCCACGACCTTATGGGGCTCGGACAAAATCGCAGGTATCACGGTCGATCCGGACGGTGCGATCTGGCTTGGCGCTTATAGTCGCCTGGGGCTAGGAGGCGAAGAGGATTCAGGCTTCACCGGCAGCCTGGTCCGGTTCAATGCCAACGGTAGCCTGGACCGCAACTTCAGCGGCGACGGTAAATCCCTCCTCCCTGTTGCGCTCGATATCGAGGACGGCGGCAATGCCGCCGTGCAGCCGGGAGGGGGCTACCTGGTGGCGCGCTACGTGAAAGTAGGCGACGCCTGGGTGTCGGGCGTCAGTCGTAACTTGGCGGACGGCAGCCTCGATACGAGTTTCGGGAACGGCGGCACCGCGACAGTGCCTTTCTATTGGAATGAAGATCTAGGCCAGCAAGCGTCGTTCTCCGTGCAACGCGACGGCAGCTTCTTCGCAAGCGCTGGGTATCCCTCTGGAGAGATCTACATCGCCCGCTTCGACGCGACGGGGGCCTTGGTTTCGTCTTTCGCGGAGGCCGGGGTCCTGCACCTACCAGCATCCGTCGGCATTCATCCCAGCGGTACGATCGACGTTTCGCTGCAGGGAGACGGGAAGGTATTGGTCACGGGGCAAGATACCCTGACCCGCCTCAACCCGGACGGTACGGTGGATAGCAGCTTTGCGAACGGGGGCAGCCTGGCCCTGGATGTTCACGCAGCCGCCCTCGTCATCCAGGATGACGGCAAAATCCTGCTGGCAGGCGCCTCGGGCGGCGTGGCGAGCGTCATCCGACTCAATGCCGACGGCTCACTTGACACCGATTTCGGTGATCAGGGTCAGGTACGTTGGGGCTCAGAAAGCGCTCCGTTCGCAGTCGCCGACATGATCGTGCTGGCTGACGGCAAGCTATTGATAGGTGGAAGCCAAGGTACGCGCGCGGACGGCTATCTGGCCGCCTTGGTCCAGTTGAACCCCGACGGCAGCCTGGACCACAGCTTTGGCAATCCCGACGACGGCTATTACCACCTTGACGGTGGCCACGACGATGACTTCTTGCTCGGGACCGCCTCGTTCGACGATGCGATCTTTGGCGGGGCCGGAAACGATCTGCTCGATGGCCAGCAAGGTCGTGACCTGCTGACGGGCGGTGCCGGGGCCGATACGTTCCGTTACCAGTCAGTCACAGACAGCTACCGCACCGCAACCGCAGCCCATAGCGACCGCATCACCGACTTCGACCCCGGCAGCGATACCCTCGACCTCTCCTCCCTGGGCTTCCTCGGGCTGGGCAATGGCCATGACGGAACGCTGGCGATACGCGTCAATGAAAGCGGGACGCGGACCTACCTCAAGAGTTTCGATACCAACGCGGACGGGGAACGTTTCGAAGTGGTCTTCGACGGTAACTTGGGCCAAGCGCTGAATGAAACCAACATTCTGTTTCAGCAAGCCAGGTTGGTGGGCACCGAAGGGGACGATCGTTTACAAGGCAACGCTCGAGGCGAAATTATCGAAGGGGGCGCGGGCGATGATCGCCTTTATGGCGCGCTAGGGAATGATGTGTTGGTTGGCGGAGAGGGCCGGGACCTGTTGGTGGGTGGTGGTAACAACGATGTGTTCCGCTTCGACGGACTGAGCGACAGCTACCGTACCGCCACCGAAAACCACACGGATCGCTTGATCGACTATACCGCGGGTGAAGATACGATCGACTTGTCTGCCTTGGGCTTTACCCGGCTGGGAGATGGTTATGGCGGCACGTTGGATGTGGTGGTCAATGAAGCCAAGAACCTGACTTACTTGAAGAGCTACGAAGTCGATGCGTCCGGGGCTCGATTTGAGTTGAGCTTGGTGGGGGACCACTCCGGTTACCGTGATTTGAACATCATCTTTGCCGAGCCCTCGGAAGGGGAGGCTATTCAATTAGTTGGAGTGGCTAATGACGTCTGGGTGTAAAACGCACTCCCTGCTGTGCTTCGGCCTGGATAAGGGCTACCTGGATCTCGGCAAATTCATCCGGCAGCCGAACACCTTTTGTGGCGAGGGGATTTATCCCCGCTGGGCTGCGAAGCAGACCCTAATAGCCAACGCGGTCGTCTGACATACCGGGAGTAACAGAGACTTCTCCTTAATCGATGTCTGTTTTCGGCCGGGGCTGTGTAAAAACGTTTTAGGGCCGGTTCAACGGTCAAAACCAGAACGAAAATTTCGTTCCTACGCAAATTTTGGGTCTACTGACTAACCAAGCACAGGCAGATTTTACGTAGCAACGCGGACTTCAAAACGACGCCTGCGTTTTTACACAGCCTGGGCCAAAAGCAGACTGTCCTCCAGCGGGGGTAGTCCAAAAGCCTGTCGACCACCTTGGCGTAGATTTCTGCATTTCATAAGCCCAAAGGCTAGCTAACCTGATCATCCTTTTTCATGGATATAGTAGAGGAGCAGCCGCGTCGCGAACCGGCGAGGCACTTCTGCTTCTGCACGTAAGCTTGAGCAAGACAGGCCGATTGGCTGAGACAAAGCACAACATACATGCACTATCAGTCGATCTAGCACTACATGTTGTATTTATCCGTTTCGATGCTACCTTCTACTAGGCAGGCAACTCACTAGTAGAGGTGTTCCATGGCAGGCAAAAATCAGCACGTCGTGAAACGTGATGAAGGCTGGGCGGTTCGGGGTGAGGGCAATACTAAAGACACCTCCCACCATCGGACTCAAAAGGAAGCTGCTGACGCGGCTCGTCAGATAGCTCAAAACCAAAAAAGCGAGGTGCTCATCCACGGCCGGGACAACCTGATCCGTGAACGTGACTCTTATGGCAACGACCCCCATCCTCCCAAGGGCTAATTACGACCTCACAGCGCCTCCGGAAGGAGGCGCATCCTGGGCTTCAATAAGGTATTCGGTATGAAGATCGTAACGGTGGTTCACGTGCACCTGAATCGAATCGGCTCTACCCGTGGCGGGTTTGGAAGTCATAAGCGACTGACCACCTATGCAGAAGCATCGGATGCAGAAATCGAAACCCTTCGAGATCTAGTGATTTCGATTGCCGAGCAAAATGGTGAGGCACCTGGGTCTCTGAACGACCTTCGCCATGAACGGCAAAGCCGCCACCCTCCCCAGGTTAAGGTCTTCAACATTCATGCGCCCAGCACCTCATTCAGCGAGCCCTATGCATATTGCGAAGCCTTTCCAGCGCTCAAGGCTGACAACCGGATCTTCAAGCTAGAAGAACTGCCAAGCTGAGACACGAAGGGTTCGAAGGGTTCATTGTTGCTTATCCCCCTTCCGCCTGCTGGCCACGCTCAATTCTTTAGGAAAGCTTGCGCCCGATTCGGAACAAAGCGTCTTCCAGCCACTGGTTGAAAACGCCCTGTGACGCTGGAATCAGCAGTTTTCTTTCCTCAATGTTTTTCTCACTGCGGTGCGGCATGGACATCGACGATGCAGGGGTGGTTGGCGGCTCTGCGTAGACTTGGTGAGAAATTCCGTAGATCCCCAGCTGGAACCAGCCTCCCTTACCTCGGCTAATCAAACTAAAAGCTTCTTCCGCAAAGCGTTTTAGCCGGCTGGGTGAGATGTAATAGGAGGCAAAATATTCGCCGCCCTTTCCTGGGGCTGCCAGAGGAATAGAGAGCCAGCTCATCCCATTATCGTGATGCCGCCAAGAGGCCTCCTCCGCATCTAGGCCGGTGATGTCTCCCTCGTTAAATGACTTGTAACCACCCTTGATAGAAACCAAGCCCGCCTGAGAAAGCTTGAGGAAGAATTCATCATGCTGAGTATGCATGGAACGCAACGTACCCGAGAGAATGGGCTGCGGTAGAAACACGAGCTCAATGCGATCTTCACGAGGCCGGCTATTCCAATTTCGGCTGTTGCTACGATTCTGCAGGTGCTGAACGAACTCCTGTTCGGAAATGGCGCTGCGACTGGCTGCAAGTTGGCTTAGCCCCTGGATGATTTTGTCTGAGAGGTCGCGATCACCTGTGAAGGTGGAACGGAAAAGGCCGTCGACGTAATCGGAAACCTCCCAGTGAAAGCGCTTTTGATCATCCTCGACCGGAACCTCTTCCAGAAAAGCCAGGATGGGTTTATTGGCAGCTTTGGCGCGATGGAACTCCTGCTGAGTGACGGACTCACCTGTGTGGGTTTTGAAGCCGAAGTCCGCGCCAAGAATCAGCACCACTACGTCGGCCTGGTCAACCTCAGTCATGCATGCGACTTCAGAGGAATAGGGTCTTGCACCAAAATCCTCACACATCACTGGGGTGTGCCCCAACAGAGAAACTGCTTTTTTGGCGGCCGCACGATAGTGCTCAAAATTACGTACTACAGAGCTGATAAACACGTTCATAGCAGTCCCCATCACTAATCGGCCACATCCGTTTCGCCTCATCATACCGGCCGCTTTACTCGAAGTGACATCTGCTGAAAAAAAAGCTAGCCGCTGAATAGCCCCCCGATTTCGTAGATACTGACTGCTTTTGGCCGATTTCTGCCTGTCACGAGGGGCTGTAATCGACCCAAAGCTCCCCTGGCTGAAAGTATGAATTGACCTATTACTACCGGTCGCTGTAAGCAGTTCAGAGTCCAAAATCATCGCCCAGGATTGGCACCATTGACACGCAACGGGAGATCACGGTATCCCGCTTCGTGGGGACAACATATCGTTCGCTTCAGTTTTTTGCTGACGGCAGGACTGAAAAGTCTCATTTGGTGGGGCGAGTAGTCCCTACCGCTAGATCATATACATCGCCCTCCCAATCAGCTTGTGAGGTTTTCAGTAAAAATTGAGGTAATAGCCCGATATGTCAGAACCTCTAGAGAGGCCCACGGAATTCAAACATTTAATAGCTGAGCTATTTAGTTGCTTAGGCTTTAATAAAGTAAAAATTGACCATGTATATTACGGGGCACTTGGACATGACTATGATATAGATATTCTCTATGGAGTTTTAGGTAACGCAACTGTAGCAGAGGTTAAGTGCTATAGAATCGATTCCCCTCCACGTAACGACCTTGTCATGGCTGCCCTTCAAAGCGTTAGGAGTCTGAAAAGTAACACTGGGGCGGAAAATTGCGCGTTGATAATGTCTTGTCAATTGACCGTAACCACTGCATCTCTGGTATCAGCATACGGGGATGTTGATGTATGGGACTTAGGGCGAATATTTTCGGCGGCTCAAGCATTTCCTGATGTGTTTCGCAGACTAGCGGTTTCCCTAGAAATCGATGTGAATAAGGCAGCAAGCTATGTAGGCAGTTCCATCGCTGTAGTTCACGACGATGGTCAGCCTTACAAAAGAGGTCTAGTATTAGCCGAGATCATCAAGAATATTCCCTCTGGCAGAGAGAAATTTCGAGACTATGAAGACGCCTGCATACATTCCTTGAAGTATTTGTTTGATCAGGACCTTACAGGATGGCATGAGCAGCACCAAACTCATGACGGGCATCATAGAAGGGACCTTGTATGCCGAGCTCTGCCGAATGCAGAGCTTTGGAGATTAATACTCTCTGACCTAAAAAGCCGATATGTAGTTTTTGAATTCAAAAATTATTCTTACGAAATAAAAGAGACCGAAATCAGTCAGGCAGAAAAATACCTTTACCCTGTTGCCTTGAGGTGCGTTGCATTCATTATTTCACCTACGGGTTTTTCAACAGCTGCTCTCGCAGCCACACATGGCGCAATGCGCGAGAGCGGAAAAATGATTATTTCCATTAGCTCTAAGGAGCTAATTCAGATGCTAATAGGAAAAGATGAGGGTGCTGACCCTAATGTTATTATGTTCAAGATTGTAGACGAGCTTCTCATGGGATTGGGACGGTAAACACCGTAAAGATCGAAGAAGAAAACAATTTACTCTCCTGTGGGGACTTCTAACGCAGCATGGCGGCAGTAGCGGCCAAAAGTGTGCTTCTGCTAGCGCTGAATGCTCTGGCGTTGTTTGACAACACACGCCTCTCAGTCGGAATCTGATTTAGGAGAGCGGCAGTAATTTTAGCAAAATTTAAGCTTTAAAACAGGGGCGGACGTAAATTTCTAAAATAAACTCGCTCTTTTTTCTGGAGGGCGGGAGCCGTCAAGAAGCCGTCGCTCAGATGCTCCAAAAAACTAGAGATGATTCATACGTGCGAGAAATTTGATGTTCGGAAAACACTTCTTATACATCCTATTTAGAGAGAATGGTGTTTGTCACAAAATGGGCGTTACCAGTGACATTCATCGTCGAGTAAATGATCTCAACAGACTGCATGGACCATTTTGTTTGAAGCGGTCATTGGTTCTCCGAACCGATAGCAAAAACGAAGCTTATATGCTCGAGACGGCACTGAAGTGCTCATATTCAGGCTACAATACTCCACTCCCTGGAGAGTATTACACGGATGGTGGAACCGAGTGGTTTGCAATAGATTGTTATAGCGATATGTGTAATTCATTAATTTCTTTTGCAAAGGATAGAATGGGCGACGGATACAGCATTGAGCTGATGAATCCAAGCCTCCTAAAGCCACTTACTAAAAATGGTATTTCTAAGCAACTTAAATTTCAGAAATTTTTAGAAGGTAGAAAGGCTCAGATTGAGGCGCTTTGCCAAAACACAAAAAACGTCAGGAGCTTTAGAACAGCAATTAAATTACTAATGCCAAGCCTTATTGGAGTTGCGAAAACCGACTCCAATGAACTTAGTAATTCATACGAGATTTTTTTGAGTGCAGATACATCGTCAGAGGTTCTTGATGAGGTCTTCTCGGTCTCACGCTTAAGTGCGGACAATGATGAAGTTTGGGCTGGCGCGAACTTATGCGTATCAACGCAGAGCTCCTGCAAGTATAAAAAAGCTTCATTTTCAATCCCTCACCGAGGCGATCACTTTGAAAGCAGCTGGGAGTCAAAGGGAAAGCTTTTAACTTATGTTTCTATGCTGGAGGATCTAGCAGTCGCATTTCCTGTGCCGCCCGCATATCAACAACATGTCGGGCGCACACTCTGGGATGATCTGTCACCTGATGAACGCTCTTTATATCGTCGCGCCATTTGGGAGGCGCTATTCGATTATGGTTCTGAAAGCCACTATGAAACTGACAATAAAATACTCCGCCACAGGAAAAATTCTAATTCTCGAACAATCAAAATACGGAGAGATGAGTCGCCAGGTGAGCACCCTTATACCCAACTAAATTTTGATTTTTCTGATTAGAACTGCTGGCAATCAATAGCTTTTTCTTTTTTTTACAAAATCCGTAAGGTGTTTGGATGTGTGAAATCTCTGCCATTGAATCAATAGCCCTAAATGGCCGGTGTAAGCCCCAAAAGAAGGTTTACTATTGCCAACGGCAGCCTTGGCCTGAGAGGCTACTTTTGGCCGGTTACTGTCTGTCACGAATGGCTGCTTCCTGCGAAACTGGGACAGACCACGATTTTGCGTTCACCTGTAATCGGCCCGTCTCATAATCGTGGTTTGTCCCCGTTTCCGCAGGCTGCGTTTTGGCCGGTCAGACCCGCTTGTTGGGGTTTGATCTGGGGTTGCTGTCGGCTTTTGCCGTGGCGATAGGGATGGGGTTGTTCATGAAGCGACGGCGGTTTGAGTAGGTTGGCTGAGTGCGAAAGGCGGGCGGATTTAATACTTGAAAATAAATCCGTCCGCTTGAGTGCTCATACCAGAAAATTTATCCATCTTCTTATTCCAGCTTATCAGGGCTTGTAGAGGTCAGTTTCAAGCTCTACTCGATAGGTATCGTCCAGTTTTACCTCATAGGTCTTCTGGGTGACGATGTACGTGAAATCGGGAAAGACTTCGAATCTGAGCAGATCGCCTCGATTTATGGAGTCGTCCAGGGTTATTTCCTTGACGGAGGCTCCCTTGGAAAGTTGGTGTTCGGGTAGTTTGATCCAATATGAATGAGCCATTGGATAGTTCCTTTTACTTGTTCGGGAAGACCATTCAATGCTTATCGAACCTTCTTCGCTACTGTCAGAAATGACAGTAGCGACAAATGGTAAAAGGAAACGATAGCACTACCGGCAAGCGAGTCCAGGGCTTTGCTCCGTGTCGTGGTCAGCGCACGCGCCGGTGACATTTAGAAGGCCATCGTTCAGCTCTACAGGGAGAGCGTTGGCGAGTGCCCCAAGCTTTGAGTGCTAGGCTTGGTCTCTGAGATATCTTGTGGCGTATTGCTGCTTTGGGTGTCTAAGCACCATGGTTGCCTCTGGCCGAGATATAGCGCCAACCCCTGCTGGGGTTTTCCCACGTTTCGTTAGCGAGCCTCCAAGCCCTTGTGTATGCGCATTGTAGTGCTGGCCCTGGTCCTCACGCTGTTCGGCTGCGCTACCGCGTCGGACCCGCCGAGGGGCGAGGGTGGCGATTGGCGGTCCTTCTATGTAGTGAATCATGGCCTGCATACCGGGTTGATAATTGCGCGCCCCGATCTACTTCAAGTGCTTCCCGCACTGGCTGAAGAATTCAGCGACGGCGACTTCGTTGAGTTCGGTTGGGGTGACGAGGATTTTTACCGAGCCCCACAGGCCACCTTGAGCCTCGCCCTGCGAGCCTTGTTCGGGTCGAAGGCAACCGTGCTGCATGCGGTGAAGATTGATGGGGACCCCAGGCGGCGTTTCGCCGCAAGCGAGGTCATCGAGGTGCGGGTGACGGGGGACGGCTACCAACGACTGCTCGCGTTCGTGGCCGGGACCTTCACCCACTCAGCGACGGGCACCTTGGTGGTACTCGGGCCTGGCCTGTATGGAGAGAGCCGGTTCTTCCAGGCCGAGGGTCGCTATTCGCTGTTTTATACCTGCAATACCTGGGTTGCAGAGGCGCTGGCAGCGAGCAACTGTCCAATGTCGCCTGCAGCGGTGATTACGGCGGGGAACGTCATGTCGCAGTTGCGCCGGGCGACAGCGGTTGGTGCATCCTGCGTTGACTGAAAAGGGGACAGAATCATTTGCTATTTGTTGGAAATAAACCTGTCTCTCTTTTTTCCATTTAAATGTTTGCGGCAAGCCGTTTGAGAGTTGAGGCGGCGCTTTCGTAGCCCGGTTTTCCATCTAGATGTTCGCCGAGCTTTTTAACTGCTTCTGCGACGGTAGGATTTGCCTGCTCTTTGATATTGAATAGGGAAACTTGTTTCAAGTGTTCAGAGCATAATCTCTCGCCAAGGCTTGATCTGAAACGAAAAACCCGCACGTAAATGTGATTGGTCTGAAGCTTTAGAAAGTCAACATGTTCATCGTAAGTATGGAAGATTGGATGAAGGCAATCGAACAAATTGGCTTTGTAATTACCAGAAAGATTTTTGACACGATAAAAATCATTGTCGCTCTTCAAGGCATTGCACGTGACGCATGCGAGAGCTAGGTTGTTATAATCAAAAGCAAACATCGGATAATGCTTGATTGGTAAGATGTGTTCAATATTAGAGTTTTTTCCGTGGAAGATCCTGTCGCGACAATAACAGCACAGAGACTTCTGTCGTTCAAGCAAGTGTTTGCTAAGTTTTTTATGTATGTACTTGCCTCTGGCCTCTTCGTAAAACTTGCTCCAGATACTTTTCCGCGGAGGAAACTGATTATGTGCGGCCGACCTGTATTCCAAAATACAGCTTAGTGCTTCACGGTGATATTTTATTGACCTGCTGTACAAGCTTTTTACGAAGCCGGCACGACTACTGCTTACAGGTTTAAGCATGGTTACCGTTCCTGTTCAATATTTCTAGCACTGCTCCTTCAAACTCTTCCGCTGCTCCTGTTACACCCAGGCTGTCAGCGTCAGAGGTAGAAAGGTCTTGGATTCGCTTTTTTAGCGCGCCAAGCTCAGCCTTTATACTGCTTTTTGTATACGTACTATCATTAACATGATCAATAGCCATGCTTAGAATTCTGGCGAACTCTTCAAACAACGCTTTGTTCTTTGGCGTGTAAGTATGGAACTCCTTGAGCATCAGCATTTCAACATTGATATCTTCCCTCGTTATCACCCTCAAGCCGCTACCTTGCTCCATATTAAAACAATTAGCCCCCACGGCCATTGCGCTTGATATCAGCACCGGAGAGTGTGTGGCAACTATCATTCGGCAATTATTAGTACTGGAAATAATACGATGTACAAGGCTCGGCCAAGCTAACTGCCACTCCAAGTGCAGACTAATTTCGGGTTCGTCTACAAAAAAAATAACGCCTTCCCTTAAGTTTGAAATAATTTTTAGTGCTGTCGATATGATATTTTGCTCGCCAGAGCTGAGATCAATAAAATTTATTTGCTCATCACGTTTACTGATCGATAATGAAAAAGGTTTGACAGGATTCGCCAGAACTTTTGAGTGCTGCTCAACGAAGGTGTCGTCAAGGACTGAACGATTAAAGCCTGCGTCTTCTGCGCGTATCTTCTTGGTGGTACGGGGTGTTACATAAACAATTGGATCAAAACCAAGCCTAATCAAAAAATCAGATAATATGGAAGAAGTTCCCCTCTTTAGGCTCTCCACATAATGCAACACTGCATTCGCAGAAAGAGTAGTTATATGGCTTGCGTTTCCAACAGTACGATTACCTAAATAGGTATAGCTCCCTTGTTTTTCTTTTCTAACTGTCCTGCCAAATCGAAATTTATCAGTCAGGCCTGATGCAATGACCACAACATCCTGTCGAAGGGAGATTTTCTTGGCATTATGCTCAAGCATGCGGCTCTTCCCTACGCCGTTGTTACCGATCAGGTATGTGAATTTCGCACTCAAATCGAGAGTAGGAAATACTGGAATTGAAATCGTAATTTCCATAGAAGCGTGCTTCCTTGCTAAATTTTGATAATGGCATTATGCCTTAGTCGTAAGAACCCATAAAGCACCAGATGGACGTGTATTTCAAGAACATGCGCTACGAATTCGGCCTAAAAATATCGTCTGATGCACCGTTGCATCAATGTGAAGGCAAGGCACCAACATAAGGCATACACGTGTCTGCTTATCGTCGTTTGTAACTGTCGCTGGAAAGGAGGGGGTCATTGGCTAAAAATTTAAGGAAAGCAGAAATTGCTCCCCCGTGTTTGCGGGTGAAGAAAAAACCCGGCACAGGCGTCGGGTTTTTCTTTGAATATTATTGACTACCGTCTCGGCTCCACGTTATCCAACACCTGATTCGCCAGCAACGAACTCAGCTCAATCAACTGCTGAATACCAAGCGCAATATGACGCCGCGATCCATCCAACTCAAACGCCAAGTCATTAATCATCGCATCAGCCGAAGCCAGGGTTTCACTGAGATTCGCGAGCAAGCATTCGTTATCGAGGCCTTTCACGATGGTGAATACCTGCCCAGGTTTGGGGTCGTCTTGAGATTTGTCCGGTTTCGGTAGCAAGTAGTGATCGAGCACGCGTTTGGTGGTTTCGTCTTGCTTCTTGGCTTTGGATTTTGCGGATGTAGAGGTGGAATCTGCTTCTGGCGGATTCGGGGATACTTTGAACATACGCTTCGGTTCCTGATGTGGTGCCGACACCCCGAAGCTACTAAACAATGGGGTGGTAGCTGTACGCAGGTTAGTAGACCGGGGAACCGAAGAAGCCGGCGCGCCTAAGCGCCCTGCGTACAGCCACCATCAAGAACAGGGGTTGGGCCCTGTTTGAGAAGCGCTTGTACAACTTCGATTACCTCGGGCTACTAAACCCGACCACTGATGGGCAGTGGCAGGAGAGACAATAGAACCCAGGGAAAAGGCGCACAAGCGGGCGGATTCTGGCGTAGTTGTAGGCAAAGGCGCAAGGATGCGTGGCTTGGTGGAGGTGTGTAGGTGGGGGCTGTAGGAGCGAGGTTTGCCGGCGATGCGGGAGACTTGTTTTGGTCTGGAACCGCGTCGATTTCATCGCCAACAAGCTCGCTCCCACAGGAGAATGGCGGTGGGAGCAAGCGCTCTCGTCGTGGCGTTATTTACGCTTGAGCATCTCCGGCAACTGCGCCACCAGTTTCTGGTTATTCAATGGCGCACGAATAAACCCACGTTGGGTGCCGTCCGGGCCGATGACGGCCAGGTTGCCGCTGTGATCAACCGTGTAGTTGGGTTTGCTGGTGTCCGCCGGAATGAACGGAATGCTCACCGCATTCGCCAGTTTCTGCAGGTCTTCAACCGACGAGGCGGTCAGGCCTTTGAACTGCGGGTCGAAGTAACCCAGGTACTGCTTGAGTTGCTTGGGCGTGTCGCGGTTCGGGTCGACGCTCACCAGTACGATCTGCAACTTATCCACAGCCTCGGGCGGCAGTTCGCTTTTGATCTGGCGCAGTTGGGCGAGGGTGGTCGGGCAGATGTCCGGGCAGAAGGTGTAGCCGAAGAACAGCAGGCTCCATTTGCCTTTCAACCCGTCCATCGCCACGGGCTGGCCGTCCTGGTCGGTCATTTTCACGTCCGGCAGGTTGCGGCTCTGGGGCAGCAGGATGATGCCGGCATCGATCAGCGCAGTCGGGTCGCCCTGGCCTCTGCCGGACAGTACTTTGTTGATGGTCAGGCCGAGGATCACAGCGATCACGGCCGCGAGGATGAAGACGGTTTTCTGGGTTCGAGTCATAGGCTCAACAGTAAGTAATGATCTACAAGCAGGGCGATGAACAGCAGGAACAAGTACCAGATAGAGTACTTGAAGGTGTTGATCGCCGCGTGCGGCCGACTGCCACGGTACAACACCACGGCCCATTGCAGGAACCTGGCGCCCAATACGAGAGCGCAGACAAGATAGAGCATCCCGCTCATCTGGATCACGAACGGCATCAGGCTCACCGCCAGCAGCACCAGGGTGTACAGCAGGATATGGATCTTGGTGTAGTGCTCGCCGTGGGTCACCGGCAACATCGGGATGTCCGCCTTGGCGTATTCCTCCTTGCGGTGAATCGCCAGGGCCCAGAAATGCGGCGGGGTCCAGGCGAAGATGATCAGCACCAGCAACAGCGGTTCGGCGCTGACGTGACCGGTGGCGGCCACCCAACCCAACAGCGGTGGCGCCGCACCGGCGAGGCCGCCGATGACGATGTTCTGCGGTGTCGCCCGTTTGAGGAAACCGGTGTAGACCACCGCATACCCCAGCAACGAGGCCAGGGTCAGCCAGGCGGTCAGCGGGTTGGTGAACGCCAGCAGCATGGCCTGGCCGGCCACTGCCAGCGCCAGGGCGAAGGTCAGTGCGGCGGCCGGTGAGATGCGTCCCTCGGCCAAGGGTCGTTTGTGGGTGCGGGCCATCACCGCGTCGATGCGCCGGTCCACCACATGGTTGACTGCCGCCGCGCCACCGGCACACAGGGCGATCCCCAGGTTGCCGAATACCAGGACCGTCCACGGCACCCCGGCGCGGGTGGCGAGGAACATGCCGACCAGCGAGGTGATCAGCATCAGCACCACCACTTTGGGCTTGGTCAGCTCCAGATAGTCGCGCCAGATCGCCTGGTTGTGGCGTTCACCGGTCAGGGTTGCCATGGCATCTCTCCTTTTATTGTTATGGGACTGGCGCTGTGTTTATGCGGGTAGAAGCGCCAGCGCAGCGGGACGTGATGCTTGACCCGGACCAGGCTGGTACGGGCGTGATAATTGACCAGCACCAGGGTCAGCAGCAGCGCGGCGCCCCCGGCGTTATGAGCGACCGCCACCGGCAACGGCAGATGGAACAGCACGTTGCTGATGCCCAGGGTGATCTGCGCCGCCAGGGCGATCAACACCAGCCCGGCCAGGCGGGTCATGCCAACCGCCTTGAGTTGCCAGGCCAGCCCCAGTAGCACCAGCGTCACCAGCAATGCGCCAATGCGATGGGTCAGGTGGATGGCTGTGCGCGCATCGCTGTCGAGCTGGCCGCCCAGGTAGTTGGGGCCGATGTGCTGGGTCAGGTGAAAGCCATTGGCGAAATCGGCTGGTGGCAGCCATTGGCCGTGGCAGGTGGGGAAATCAATGCAGGCCACCGCCGCGTAATTGGAGCTGACCCAGCCGCCCAGGGCGATCTGGCCGATCACCAGCAGCAGCCCGGCCGTCGCCCAATGTTGCAGGCGCTTGGGCACAGTCAGCGCCGGCAGTACGCCGGACAATCTCAAGGTCAGCAGAAACAGCAGGCTCAACGTCGCGAACCCGCCCAGCAAGTGCCCGGTGACCACTTGCGGCCAGAGTTTCAGGGTCACGGTCCACATGCCGAACGCCGCTTGCGCAAAGACCACGGCCAGTAGAAACAGCGGCAGCTTCAAGGGTAGACCGGGGTGACGACGGTTCATCCAGGCCCGGGCGGCCAGCACGGTAATCATTAGCCCCAGGGCGCCCGCGAAGTAGCGATGGACCATTTCGTTCCAGCCCTTGTGGGCTTCCACCGGGGCGTCGGGATAATGCAACTCGGCATGGGCCAGTTGGGCTTCGCTCTTGGGCACGCTGATAAAACCGTAGCAACCGGGCCAGTCCGGGCAACCGAGGCCCGCGTGGGTCAGCCGGGTGTAGGCGCCCAGCAGTACGACGATCAGTGCCAGCAACGTGGCAAACAGCGCGAGGCGAAATCCAGGTTTGGCCATGTCGATGCCCTCATCCGATGTTCGACAGTTTCAGCAGGTGGCGCAGGTCGTTGAGCAAGTCCTTGCCCTTGACCCGGGCGTCGTAGCGCAGCACCAGGTTGCTGTGGGGATCGATAATCCACAGTTGCGCGCCGCCAGAGCCCTGGGCGCCTTTCTGATAGGCCGGCAGGTCCAGTGGATAGCGTTGCAGTTGCGGGTATTCGCGCTGCAGTTGCGCGTCATATTCCGCATCCAGCGGTTGTGCGATGGCCAGGGCATGACTGGCGCGACCGGCTTCGCGGCCCAGGCCGATCTGCACCTGGCGGGCCAGGTACACCAGTTGCCGGCAATCCACCGAGCATTCCTGCGGTGCGGTGACCAGGATCTGCCAGCGCTGTTCATCGGCCTGTACGCCAATTTCGGCGCGGGTCTGGCCGTTGCCAATCAGTTCGCCGTGGTAGCTGCGGCTTTCCGGCACCCAGAACTGGAATTTGTACATGCCGGTGGCGAGAATCATCGGGCCGATCACCCCGAGCACGATCAGCAGCAATTGCACGCGGCCCTTGCGACGGTTGGGCGCCTCAGACGTGTTGGTTGGATTCATGGTGCTTCCCATGGTGTCTCCCTGCGTTGTGCCATCCGAGATAAAGGAACAGGCCAAACAGCGCCGCCGCCATGGCGAACCACTGCACGGCATAACCGAGGTGTTTTTCCGGCCCCATGGCCACCACGGGCCAATCGGTCCGGTAGGCGCCGGGGCCGTTTTGTTGGCGTAACTCGTATGTGAAACCGTTGCGGCCCAGTTCGGCCCAGAGCTTGCCCGGCTCGATGGCGGTGACCAGTCGCGGCCACGGTGCATCGGCCGGATCGGCGTGCAATTGGAACGTGGCGCCCGGTGCAACGTAGACCCAGGCTTGAAGGCTCACAGGTGCTTCAGGTGTGTTGAAGACTGGCGGGGTGCGGCGGTCGGGCCAGGGTATCCAGCCGCGATTGACCAGCAGCCACAACCCGGTTGCCTGGTCGAGAAACGGTTGCAGCAATTCGACGCCGACCTTGCCGTCGTGCTGACGGTTGTCCAAAAGGATGCTGTGCTCGGTGTCGAACTGGCCGTGCAGGCTGACCGGTCGAAAAGCCGGATCCGGCGTTTGTTGCAACTGCGTGCTGTCCAGCGGCGGCGCCACGCGGCGCTCGGCATAACTGTCCATGAGCACACGCTTTTGTTCGCCCCGGCTCAATTGCCAGAACCCCAGGCACACCATGACCGGCACTAGAACAGCGACCACCAGAGACGGCACGACGCCCGGCCGGAAGTGTTTCATGGCACCGTCCGAAAGCCGTCGAACGGGATAGCTATACTCACGTGCATTGCATCCCCCCGGAGTGTCCCTAATGCTAAAAGCAGCCATCGTCCTGATGCTGATTGCCACGATTGCCAGCCTGTTCAGCGGTCTGTTTTTTCTGGTCAAGGACGACAGCAGTTCCAATCGCCTGGTCATCGCCCTGGCGATTCGGGTCAGCCTGGCTGCCGCCACCGTCGGCTTGATTGCCTGGGGTTTTTTCAGCGGCCAGTTGGTCTCCCACGCGCCCTGGTAACGCTGGTTTCAGAGCACGTAGACGAAGACGAACAAGCCGATCCACACCACATCGACGAAGTGCCAGTACCAGCTTGCAGCCTCGAAGCCGAACTGGTGCTCGTTGTCGAAATGCCCGCGCATGATCCGCATCAGCATGACGAACAGGATGATCGTGCCGATGGTGACGTGGGCGCCGTGGAACCCGGTGAGCATGAAGAACGTTGCGCCGTAGACACCCGAGCCCAGGGTCAGGCCCAGTTCCTTATAGGCGTGGATGTATTCCTCGGCCTGGAAGCCCAGGAAGGCACAACCCAGCAGGACAGTGATCGCCAGCCAGACTTTCAGCGCGCCGCGATGGCCTTTTTTCAGGGCGTGGTGGGCGATGGTGACGGTCACGCTGGAGCTGACCAGCAGGATGGTATTGAGCAGCGGCAAGCCCCAGGGGCTGATGACGTCCTTGGGCGCCGGAAAGAGTTTCGGGTCGGGGTTGTTCAGCAAGGGCCAGGCGAACTCGAAGCTCGGCCAGAGCATGTGCGACAGGCCCTTGGTCCCTTCACCCGCCAGGCCTGGCGCCGAGATGTTGCGCACATAGAACAGCGCACCGAAGAAGGCGATGAAGAACATTACTTCGGAAAAGATGAACCAGCTCATGCCCCAGCGGAACGAGCGATCGAGCTGCGCACTGTAGAGCCCGGCGCGACTTTCCTTGATCACCGCGCCGAACCAGCCGAACAGCATGTAGGCCACCAGCAGGCCGCCGACGAAAAAGATCAGCGGGCCATGGGATTCCGGGCGCGCCGCCTTCAGGTCGTTGAACCAGGTCGCCAGGCCATACACCGTGACGAACATCCCGACCGTGGCGATGATCGGCCATTTGCTCTGGGCCGGAACGTAATAGTGTTCGTGAGTTGCCATTTATTGTTCTCCTTATCGGGCACGCTATCGGTCAGTGTTTACAGCCACCGGTGGATGACGAGCGGTGATATCGAACAGCGTGTAGGACAGCGTCAGGTGCTTCACTTCCTTGGGCATGTCCCGGTCAACGATGAAGCGCATGGGCATTTCGATACGTTCGCCGGGTTGCAGCACTTGCTGGGTAAAACAAAAACATTCGGTCTTGTGGAAATAGGCCGCCGCGTTGCTCGGCGCGATGCTCGGCACCGCCTGGGCGCTCATCGGCCGGTTGGTGGGGTTGTGGGCGACGAAGACCATCTCGTTCACCGCCCCCGGCCGGACCACCAGTTCATCGCCCTTGGGGTAGAAGTCCCAGACCATGTCCACTGAGTTGGTCGACAGGAACTGCACGCGAACCTGCCGTGATTCATCGACGGTTTGCTCACCTTCGTACTGCCCGGCGGTCTTGCCGTTGATGCCAAACGCCTTGCACATCACGTCGTAGATCGGCACCAGGGCAAAGCCGAAGATAAACATGGCCACCACCACCATCAGCAGGCGAGTGACCAGCTTCTTCAGCGAGATCGAGTCAGCCATGATTTCCAGCCCCTACCAAGCACCCTGTGGGAGCGAGCTTGCTCGCGATGCAGGCAGCGCGGTGTGTCAGACACACCGCTATCGCGAGCAAGCTCGCTCCCACATAGGGCCCCGGTATCATCTATTTCACTTCCGGCGGCGTAGTGAAGGTGTGATACGGCGCCGGCGAAGGCACGCTCCACTCCAACCCTTCGGCCCCATCCCACGGCTTGGCCGGTGCCGGTTCGCCGCCACGGATGGTCTTGATCACGATGAACAGGAAGAAGATCTGCGTGGTGCCGAACATGAATGCGCCGATGGACGAAACCATGTTGAAGTCGGCGAATTGCAGGTTGTAGTCGGGGATCCGCCGGGGCATGCCCGCCAGGCCGACGAAGTGCATCGGGAAGAACGCCAGGTTCATGCCGACGAACGACAACCAGAAATGCAGCTTGCCAAGGGTTTCGTCATACATGTGGCCGGTCCACTTCGGCAGCCAATAGTAGGCCGAGGCGAAGATCCCGAAGATCGCGCCAGGCACCAACACATAGTGGAAGTGCGCGACCACGAAGTAGGTGTCCTGGTACTGGAAGTCCGCCGGTGCGATGGCCAGCATCAGCCCGGAGAAACCGCCAATGGAAAACAGGATCACGAACGCCACGGCAAACAGCATCGGCGTTTCGAAGGTCAGTGAGCCTTGCCACATGGTGCTGGCCCAGTTGAACACCTTCACCCCGGTGGGCACGGCGATCAGCAGGGTGGCGTACATGAAGAACAGCTCGCCCACCAGCGGAATGCCCACCACGAACATGTGGTGCGCCCAGACGATGAACGACAGGAACGCAATGGCCGCCGTGGCGTAGACCATCGAGGTGTAGCCGAACAACGGCTTGCGCGAGAACGCCGGGATGATCGAGCTGACGGCACCGAAGGCCGGCAGGATCATGATGTACACCTCGGGGTGACCGAAGAACCAGAACACGTGCTGGAACAGCACCGGGTCACCGCCGCCGGCGGCACTGAAGAAGCTGGTGCCGAAGTGGATGTCCATCAGCATCATCGTCACGCAGCCGGCCAGCACCGGCATTACCGCAATCAGCAGGAACGCGGTGATCAGCCAGGTCCAGACGAACAGCGGCATTTTCATCAAGGTCATGCCGGGGGCGCGCAGGTTGAGGATGGTGGCGACCACGTTGATCGCGCCCATGATCGAACTGATGCCCATCAGGTGGATGGCAAAGATGAAGAACGTCACGCTTTCCGGCGCATAGGTGGTGGACAGCGGCGCGTAGAAGGTCCAGCCGAAGTTCGGCCCGCCGCCGGGTGTGAACAGTGTGGACACCAGCATCAGGAACGCCGCCGGCAACAGCCAGAAGCTGAAGTTGTTCATCCGTGGCAGCGCCATGTCTGGTGCGCCGATCATCAGCGGGATCATCCAGTTGGCGAGGCCGACGAAGGCCGGCATCACCGCGCCGAAAACCATCACCAGGCCATGCATGGTGGTCATCTGGTTGAAGAATTCCGGCTGCACGATCTGCAAGCCGGGCTGGAACAGCTCGGCGCGGATCACCATGGCGAACGAGCCGCCCAGCAGGAACATCGAGAACGCGAACCACAAATACAGCGTGCCGATATCTTTGTGGTTGGTGGTCAGTACCCAGCGCATCAGGCCCTTGGCGGGGCCGTGGGCGTGGTCGGCACCGGCATGACCGTGGTCATCGATCACAGCACTCATGTCCTGTCTCCTTCGAACGAGTGGGCTGGACGGCGCGGGGCGCTGAGCCCCGACCGGCTGCAGGAACAAGCATCAGGCCGGCTCATTTGCTTTCCGCCTGTTTGAGTTCCAGCACTTGTTTGGGCGTAACCATGTCGCCCTTGTTGTTGCCCCAGGCGTTACGTTCATAGGTCACGACCGCGGCGATATCGACTTCCGACAACTGCTTGCCGAATGCGGCCATGGAGGTGCCGGGTTTGCCGTGGAAGACAATGTTCAGGTGGTCAGCCACAGGCCCGGTGGCGATTTTCGAGCCCTTGAGTGCCGGGAACATCGGCGGCAGGCCCTGGCCTTCGGCCTGGTGACAGGCCACGCAGGTGGTGTGGTAGACCTTGTCACCGCGCTCGATGAGCTCCTGCTGGGTCCATTCCTTGCTGGTCAGCTCTTTAAGCTGCGCGGCCTCGGCCTTGCGCTCGCCCAGCCACTTTTCATAGTCGGGCTTGCTCTTGACCTCCACCACGATCGGCATGAACCCGTGGTCCTTGCCGCACAGCTCGGCGCACTGGCCGCGGTACAGGCCGGGCTTGTCGACGCGGGTCCAGGCTTCGTTGACGAACCCGGGAATCGCATCGCGCTTGACCGCGAAGGCCGGCACCCACCAGGAGTGGATCACGTCGGCGGAGGTCACCAAAAAGCGCACCTTGGCATCGACCGGCAGCACCAGCGGCTTGTCGACTTCCAACAGGTAATGTTCGCCCTTGGCGCTCTGGTTATGGATTTGTTCGGCGGGGGTGGCCAGGTTGCTGAAGAACTCGACGTCCTGGCCCAGGTACTTGTAGTGCCACTTCCATTGATAGCCGGTGACCTGGATATCGATGTCCGACTCGCTGGAGTCGTACATCTTGATCAGGGTGGCGGTGGCAGGAATCGCCATCAGCACCAGGATCAGGAAGGGCACGATGGTCCAGAGAATTTCGACCCGGGTGTTTTCGTGAAAATGAGCGGCATTTTGGCCGGTTGAACGGCGGTGCATGATCATCGACCAGAACATGGCGCCGAAGACGATGATGCCGATGACTACACAGATCCAGAAAATGGTCATGTGCAAGTCGAACACTGCGTTGCTGATCTGTGTCGCTCCAGGCGCCATATTCACAGTCCAGGCCGCTTGCGCCTGGCTGAAAATCGACCACAACAGGAGGCCCATCCATACGTGTGGATGTCGCGTCATTGCGGGTTCCCCTTATCGTTCTTGTTATCCCGTAGGCTTAACGCCTGCGGCAAGGGAGCGGTTACAACAGACTACGAACTCGACCGCCGTGCCTTGCTGCTTGTGCATCGGGTGTCATCAGCTAACTCCATTCAGAACCGAGTATAGACAGCGACTGCAACCTCGCAACGCGATGGCGTAAATCGTTTGAAACAGACGGGGCTTGCGCTAGAGCCCGCGAATGGAGAAGGATGCGAACTGCGTGATGGCAAATCGATATAACTGATGTCGTATCAAGGAAGAGGCAGTTATGCAAAATAGGTCTTAGGAGTGTTTTTGCGCCAGCTAAGTTATGTCTTCCCTATTTCATTGCCTTTGTTTCCTGGAGTTGTCATGAACACCGCCGCATTGCGCGAGCAGATCCAAAAAGCCCAACAACATGAAGCCGAGACCGGCCAGTTGACCCGTCAGCTGGAAGCCCAGTTGCCGAGCTTGCATGCAGCCATTCAACTGCCAGACGTTGATGCCAAGGGCGTCATGACCCGCTTTGTCACCGCTTATATCGAGCAGGTGCCCGACCTGCTGGACGCCGCCAACGAGGTGGCTCGCGAGGCCGGTATTGAATCGCAGATCAAGCCGGTGCTGAAAATCGCCGAGCAGTTTTTCCTCCAGCCACCCAAGTTGATGGAAGGTCACGTCGGCCTGGACAGCCTGTTGGATGAAGCCTACCTGGCGCACCGGCTGGTGGAGGAGGTCAACGATTTGTACATCAAGCATTTCAGCCAGCCACTGATCCCACTGGACATGACCGTCGCCAACCTGATCGCCCACCATTTGATCGGCGAACCGTTCGCCAACCAGTTGGATGAAGCCGTGCACCACGCGGTGGATGAAATGCTCGACGAAGACAGCTTTGCGCTGGAGTCGGTGGAATCGTATCGGGAAAAGCTCAACAGCCCGGACACCGGCGCTGCCTGGAAGCGCTGGCCGTGCCTGTCGCGCCAGTTGGGCGTTGGGTTGGAGCTGGATCAGCCAGCGGCTTGATCCAGCAGAAACCTAACCCCCTGTGGGAGCGGGCTTGCTCGCGAAAGCGGTGGATCAGTTAACGAACAGGTTGACTGGTGGTCTGCAATCGCGAGCAAGGCTTACCCGCAGGTCCATTCGATACCTGTGTAAGCAAGGCTTGCCCGCGATGACGTCCTACCCGCAATAAAGCCCTTTCAGACTACCCTCAAGCCGGAATCGCCTTAGCCTTAGGCTCCCGCGCCCACACCCGATGCTGAGCAATCGCCGCAAAAAATGCCGGGAATTTGCTGGCATCCGCGTCAGGAATCAACCCCGCATCCGCCTCCAGTTTCAACAGCACCAACAACTGCCGCGCTTCGCCATTCAGCGCGATGGCTTTCAAGTGCTTGTAAGCCTCCAGCACGTAATGCAACGCCACCCCATCGGCACTCAAGGCCTTGATCGATTGCGCACCGCCCGGTACGAACACCGCGTCAAAGGCAATCGAGGGCAGCCCTTCCATCGACGCATCCACGGGTAGCGTCTTCCCGGCGGCAGTGGTGACCGGCGCAGAGGTCGGCCCCAGCACCTTGGCGTGAGCCCCCTCAGCCTTCAGAGCTTTTTTGAGCGCCTCGATGATCGCGCCATCGACACCGTTGGCCACCAGCACCGCCACCTTGCGGGTCTTGATGTCCCCGGGAAGCAGGTTCGCCTGGCTCAAGGCCGGGGATTTCTCCAGCGAGGGCTTCGGTACATCGACGGTGCCGGCGGTGGGAGCTGGCAATCCGAGGTTTTTCGCCACCCGCGCCGCCAGTTCCAAGTCGATGTTGGCGAGGATCTCATTGACCTGCCGCGCCCGAATGAACTCCCGCTCGACTTTGCCCAACTCGAAGCTGTAGGCCGCGATGATGTGCTCCTGCTCGTGGGCGCTCATGCTCTGGTAGAACAGCCGCGCCTGGGAGAAATGATCGCCGAACGACTCGCTGCGCTGGCGAATCTTGTACGCGTCGATGCGCTCCGGATAGCTTTCAAAACCACCGTCCTCAGGGCCGGACGGGGTTTCCTTCGGCCAGCCGCCATCGATGGAGTTCGGCTCGTAGGACGTGCGCCCCTTGTCGATGGTGCTGCGGTGCATGCCGTCACGCTGGCCGTTGTGCACCGGGGTGATAGCACGGTTGATCGGCAGTTCATGAAAGTTCGGCCCACCGAGTCGGCTGATTTGCGTATCGGTGTAGGAAAACAGCCGACCTTGCAGCAACGGGTCGTTGGAAAAGTCGATGCCCGGCACGATGTGCCCGGGGCAGAACGCAACTTGCTCAACCTCGGCAAAGAAATTGTCCGGGTTGCGGTTCAGCACCATCTTGCCCAAAGGTGTAATAGGGACGAGTTCTTCCGGGATCAGCTTGGTCGGGTCGAGCAGGTCGAAGTCGAACTTGTGCTCGTCTTCTTCAGCGATGATTTGTACGCCAAATTCCCATTCCGGGTAGTCCCCCATCTCGATCGCCTCCCAAAGATCGCGACGGTGATAGTCGGTGTCTTTACCGGCCAGTTTCTGGGCTTCGTCCCACACCAGCGAGCAGGTGCCTGCCGAGGGACGCCAGTGGAACTTGACGAAACTGCTACGGCCTTCGGCGTTGATCATACGGAAGGTGTGCACCCCAAAGCCCTGCATGCTACGTAGGCTTTTCGGGATCGCCCTGTCGGACATCGCCCAGATCACCATGTGCGCCGATTCCGGCACCAGCGAGACAAAATCCCAGAAGGTGTCGTGAGCCGAGCCGCCGGTAGGAATTTCATTGTGGGGCTCGGGTTTCACCGCGTGGACAAAGTCGGGGAACTTGACCGCGTCCTGGATGAAAAACACCGGCATGTTGTTGCCCACCAAGTCGAAGTTGCCTTCGTCAGTGAAGAACTTCACCGCAAAGCCACGCACGTCGCGCACGGTGTCGCCGGACCCCCGGGGCCCTTGCACAGTGGAAAAACGCACGAATACCGGGGTCTTTTTGCTCGGATCCTGTAGGAAACCGGCTTTGGTCAGCGCCGAATGCGCTTCATAGGTTTGGAAATAACCATGGGCGCCGGTGCCGCGGGCGTGAACGATACGTTCCGGGATGCGTTCATGGTCAAAATGCGTGATTTTCTCACGCATGATGAAGTCTTCCAGCAGCGAGGGACCGCGCGCCCCGGCCCGGAGGGTGTTCTGGTTATCAGCGATTTTCACACCCTGATTGGTGCGCAGGGCCTGTTCGGTGGCGTCGGAGCGAAATTGTTCCAGACTTTCGAGCTTGGTATTGGTGTTGCCGCGATCCAGCGTATCGGTCCCGGCCAGTTGGCTCTTGTTGACCGTGGTTTTTTTGTTACTCATCAGGCATAACTCCTCTTTGCGATCCCCGCCATGGCCAGGACTCTGAGTTCGATACCGCAGGTCGATACCCGGGCATTTTCGAGTTGCTTAATGAGTGACCGATGCCGTTTGGCCGTGTTCCTTTTTTATGGCCTTTGATCGCGTTATTGCCAAATGACAGGTCTGATCGCAAATAAATGCTAAGAACCTCTATACGGACAGGCTAAAATGCGCGCCCGGCTAACCGCTGATCCTTTTCCAACGCGCCCCACAAGGTTCGCTACGTGATCGAGTTTCAAAACGTCCATAAAACCTACCGGGTCGCCGGTAGGGATATCCCCGCCCTGCACCCGACCAGTCTGACGATTGAGAACGGTCAGGTCTTCGGCCTGATTGGCCATTCCGGTGCGGGAAAAAGTACCCTGCTGCGCCTGATCAATCGCCTGGAAGACTCCAGTGGCGGCAAGATCATCGTCGACGGCGAAGAAGTCACCGCCCTCGACGCCAGCGGCCTGCGGCGCTTCCGGCAGCAGGTCGGGATGATTTTCCAGCACTTCAACCTGCTGGCCTCCAAGACCGTGGCCGACAACGTCGCGCTGCCGCTGACCTTGGCGGGCGAATTGTCCCGCAGCGAAATCGATCAGCGCGTCGCCGAGTTGCTGGCGCGGGTGGGTTTGTCCGACCACGCCCGCAAATACCCGGCGCAATTGTCCGGTGGCCAGAAGCAGCGCGTCGGCATCGCCCGCGCCCTGGCGACCAAGCCCAAGATTTTGCTGTGCGACGAAGCCACCAGCGCCCTCGACCCGCAAACCACCGCATCGGTGCTGCAGCTGCTGGCGGAGATCAACCGCGAACTGAAGCTGACCATCGTGTTGATCACCCATGAAATGGACGTGATCCGCCGCGTCTGCGATCAGGTAGCGGTGATGGACGCCGGCGTGATCGTCGAGCAAGGGCCGGTGGCCGAGGTGTTCCTGCACCCCAAGCACGCGACCACCAAACGTTTCGTCCAGGAAGACGAACAGATCGACGAAAGCGAACAGCGCGACGATTTTGCCCACGTGCCGGGGCGCATCGTGCGTCTGACGTTCCAGGGCGAAGCGACCTACGCGCCGTTACTCGGCACCGTCGCCCGGGAAACCGGCGTGGACTACAGCATCCTGGCCGGCCGCATCGACCGCATCAAAGACACCCCCTACGGGCAACTGACCCTCGCCATCACCGGCGGTGACATGGAGGCGGCGTTTGCCCGCTTCACCGCGGCTGATGTCCACATGGAGGTGCTGCGCTGATGGACCTGTTGAATTCGTTTTTCTCCAACATCGACTGGCTGGAAATCTGGCTGGCGACGGGCGATACCTTCCTGATGCTGTTCGGCTCGCTGTTGTTCACCGTGCTGCTCGGCCTGCCGCTGGGGGTGCTGCTGTTCCTGTGCAGCCCGCGCCAGTTGCTCGAAGCCCGCGGCGTTTATGCGCTGCTGTCGCTGGTCGTCAACATCCTGCGCTCGCTGCCGTTCATCATCCTGTTGATCGTGATGATCCCGTTCACGGTATTGATTACCGGCACTTCGCTGGGCGTGGCCGGTGCGATCCCGCCTCTGGTGGTCGGCGCGACGCCGTTCTTCGCGCGGTTGGTGGAAACCGCCTTGCGCGAAGTCGATCGCGGCATCATCGAAGCGACCCAGGCCATGGGCGCGACGACTCGGCAGATCATCGTCAACGCCTTGCTGCCGGAAGCCCGTCCGGGCATTTTTGCCGCGATTACGGTGACAGCGATTACGCTGGTGTCCTACACGGCCATGGCCGGTGTGGTCGGCGCCGGTGGTTTGGGCGACCTGGCGATCCGTTTCGGTTACCAGCGCTTCCAGACCGATGTCATGGTGGTCACGGTGGTGTTGCTGCTGGTGCTGGTCCAAGTCCTGCAAACCGTGGGCGACAAACTGGTTGTACATTTTTCTAGAAAATAAGGCCTCGCGGCCAATAAACCATGAGCCGGCCATTCGCTGGCAGGCGCCGAGAGCAGGCGCCTCAAAAGGAGTTAGCTGAATGAAGAAACTACTGGTTGCCTTCGCTGCCGCCGCAGCGTTTTCCGCCCACGCCGCCGACACCCTGACCGTCGCCGCAACGCCGGTGCCGCACGCGGAAATCCTCGAATTCGTCAAACCTGCCCTGGCCAAAGAAGGCGTGGACCTCAAGGTCAAAGTCTTCACCGACTACATCCAGCCGAACGTACAGGTCGCCGAAAAGCGCCTGGACGCCAACTTCTTCCAGCACCAGCCATACCTGGATGAGTTCAACAAGGCCAAGGGCACGCACCTGGTGAGCGTGGCCGGTGTGCACCTGGAACCCCTGGGCGCGTACTCCAGCAAGTACAAGGCCCTTACCGAACTGCCGGGCGGCGCCAACGTGGTCATCCCGAACGACGCCACCAACGGCGGCCGTGCGCTGTTGCTGCTGGCGAAGGCCGGGGTGATCAAGTTGAAGGATTCGAACAACATCCTGTCGACTACCAAAGACATCACCGAGAACCCGAAGGATCTGAAGTTCCGTGAACTGGAAGCGGCGACCATTCCGCGGGTACTGACTCAGGTGGATCTGGCGCTGATCAATACCAACTATGCGTTGGAGGCCAAGCTTGATCCTTCCAAGGATGCGCTGGTGATTGAAGGTAACGACTCGCCTTATGTGAACATCCTGGTGGCTCGTGAGGATGACAAGGACAGTGAGGCGATGAAGAAGCTGGTGGCGGCGCTGCATACGCCGGAAGTGAAGGCTTTTATTCTTGAGAAGTACAAAGGGGCGGTTTTGCCGGCTTTTTGAGCTGATTGAGTGGTAAAAAAACGGGCCTGCATGGGAATGCAGGCCCGTTTTTTATGCTCGAGATGTCACTGGCTCGTGGCGAGAGAGCTTGCTCCGCTAGGAGGAAGGCGGCGGGAACGACGCAACCCTTTTCAGCAATCACCGGCTCCCGACCCTCTATCTGCATTTGCCTATTTTTCGGGCCGAATGAACCATAGGATCTGCTTCATTGTTCTACAACCCTCATGATAAATTCCCCACCGCGACCTCTAATGAATAGAGGGCATTCAGGGAGAGAAGTGAGTGATCAAGTCTTTGTTGGTTGGGGCATTGCTGGCAATGGCATCAGCATCGGCATCTGCGATGAGTTGCGATAACCCTAGAAACGCCTATGACAGAACCTATTGCGCGTCGCTGAAAATGGTTCAGTCGGATCAGGACATCAACGATCAATACAAGAAGACGATGAGTGCTCTGAACCCGGAGCAAAAGAAAAAGGTGAAAGCCGCTCAAATCCAATGGATCAAAAATCGTGACAGCGCCTGTTCCAACGATGGCCTGCTCTACCTGGACTGTGCCAATGAGAAGACCGAGGCACGTATCGTCATACTCAAGGCTGTCGAGCGCGAGTGCCGTGCTGCCGGTTGCGACGACGCCAAGCTGTCGCAAGTCGAGTAACCCGTAAACAATGAGCACATCGGGCTTGCTCTCGCTCATTCAACATTGCGCTCCATCCCTTTTGCACCCGTGACTCACTCGCGGGTCGGAATAAGCTGCGTTTGAGTGGCCGTTTTTGGCCGCAGTCTGCCAAGGGCCGCTGACCTCTATCGCTAAGAAGAAGCGATAGGACAAGCGATAGGACAAGCGAAAAGTCGTACCCCACGAAAAACCCGACGTAAAGCGTCGGGTTTTTCTTTTGGCGGATTGATTCCAGCTTGATTGCCGATCCCTTGTAAAACAGAAGATGCGGTTTGTCCGCGCAGTGGTTAAGGCTGCTTTGTAGCCTAGCGGGAGCAAGCTCTCGCCACGGGGTTCAGTTTTAATCGAGATATTGGAACCTGGTTGTGGCCAAGAGCGTAATTCAGTTGTTTGCGCTAATGGCAGGGTGCCACAATCGTTTTTTTGTTGCGTCATAACCAGGTGGTTCAAATGGATGGCCCAAGATTGCGCAATGGCCAGGATTTTGTAATAGCCGAGCAGGTGCGAACTGACCGATTGCAGCAACTGTTTCGCCAATCCGTTTCTGCGGTTTTGGGTAGTTACCTTGCTGCCATCATGCTGAGTTGGCTGTGCTGGGATCGTTTTGAACACGGCGCTATTTTCTGGTGGCTGGCCATACTGACCGGCTCGACGCTGTTGCGTATCGCGATGTTTGTTGCCTATTTCCGCAGCGACGAAAGTCAGCGCACGCCTCAACATTGGGAGCGCAAATATTGGGTCACGCTGGTGTTATCCGCCAGCATTTGGGGCGGTGGCGCGTTCGTTGTCATGCCGGCGGACGACCTGTTGTCGCAGGCGTTGGTCATGCTCTTTACGGTCGGCATGTCCGTCAGCGCGGTGTCCTGCTACTCGGCTTACCGCGATATGACTTTGGTCTCCATTGGCCTGGTGCTATTCCCGTGCACCGCCTGGCTGCTGTTTCAACCGTCGCCGATTCAAGTCGGCATGGCACTTTCGATCTTGGTGTTCGCGGCATTTGCTGCCCGCGCCACACACAAAATGTCCCAGGCACTGGAAATCGCCTTTCGACTCACCCGTGAAATGGAACAGGCGAACAGCATTTCAACCCGCGCCGCACAAACCGATGAACTGACTGGCCTGAAAAGTCGTCGGGCTTTTTTCGAGCATGCCCAGCAGCTTTACAACGAATGTAAGGCCAAGCGGCAAGGGTTATGCGCGGTCATGTTGGACATGGATCACTTCAAGCACATCAACGACACCTACGGCCATCAGGTGGGGGATCAGGTTTTGCGCCAAATGGGAGAGGTCATCAGTTCGTCGTTTCGGGCAACGGACATCCATGGCCGGCTAGGTGGTGAAGAATTCGCCATTCTGCTGCCGAACACTTCCATCGAAGTCGCCACCCAGATTGCAGAGCGGCTCATTGATACGATCGCAGCCTTGGTGATCGAGCCCGTGCACTGCATATCAGCCAGCCTCGGCGTTGCATCGACGGAGGCCTGTAATAAGGATCTTCACAGCTTGATGAACGATGCGGATAAGGCCCTGTATCGAGCGAAGGCGCTAGGGCGGAATCGAGTGGCTGTTGCTTAGTCGGATTGGCTTTGCATCATTAATCGGAATTAAAAAACAAAAAGACCGCCAATTCGGCGGTCTTTTTGTATCGGCAGAACTCAGGTTCTGACACCAGCCATTCGGCCAACGGGTTCAAGCTGCTTACCCTTGTCAAGGCTAACCGACAAGAATTGGCGCTCAATACTGGTCGCGCAACCAGCCAGACGGCGGGCTTCCGCTTGGTACTGAGCTGCAAGCAAGGGCTTTGGAGTGGGCTTGGAAGTCTTCATGGAAAACTCGTCAATAGAATGGGGGATCATGTTATGCCTCGTTCACCGCTATAACTCTGATGTTTAAAATCGCTGATGCGTGGCCGTTTCATGTGGCAAATACGATGATGGGCAGTGGCAGAAAACAATAGAACCCGGGGACAGGGCGTACAAGCAGGTGGGTTCTGGCGTTGTTGTAGGCAAAGGCGCAAGGATGTGTGGGCTGGCGGAAGCGTGGTGGGAACGATCGAGAACCCACCATTCTGCTGCTGAACGCCCTCTCCCCGAAGGCCTGCAACTGCACTGTCCCTGCTGATACCCCCTAGCACCTCCTTCCCCTTGGCTCATCTCGCGGCCCACGCGGGTAGGCAGCACTGCGACACCTAAAAATAAATTTCCTTTTATATCAACTAGTTAAATACAAATCGGTAAATTTTCAAAAATTTATCTTGCGCGCAAACTATTTGCCCGTTAACTTTAACTCAACTGGTTAGCGCACAAACATTTAGCGCAAACCAAACGATCAAATCAATCAGCAAGAGAGGAAACACCATGAACGTTCTCTATACCGCAGTCGCAACCTCCACCGGTGGCCGTGATGGCCGTGCTGTTTCCAGCGACAAGATTCTCGACGTGAAATTGGCCACTCCAAAAGCCTTGGGCGGCGCCGGTGGTGAAGCCACCAACCCTGAGCAGTTGTTCGCAGCCGGCTACTCGGCCTGCTTCATCGGCGCATTGAAGTTTGTCGCCAGCCAGAGCAAACGCAGCATTCCTGCTGACGCCTCGATCACGGCACACGTCGGCATCGGCCAGATCCCTGGTGGTTTCGGTCTGGACATCGATCTGCACATCAACCTGCCAGGTCTGGATCAAGCCGATGCTCAAGCGCTGGTCGACGCGGCTCACCAGGTTTGCCCGTACTCCAACGCGACACGCGGCAACGTCGACGTCCGTTTGCACGTCACCGTCTAACTCACTTCATTCACGAATAAAAAGGATCAGGACATGAACACTTTCAGCAAAACTCTCGTTGGCTCGCTTCTGGCACTGTCCCTCGGCAATGCGTTCGCGACTTCTTTTGTTCAACCTACGTTCGCTGAGGGTGGTTCGGATCGCCTGATCGAAAAACGCGTAGCCGAAGGCGGCTCGGATCGCCTGATGGGAAACCGCGTAGCCGAAGGTGGCTCGGATCGACTGATGGGAAACCGTGTAGCCGAAGGTGGCTCGGATCGACTGATTGAAAACCGTGTAGCCGAAGGTGGCTCGGATCGACTGATGGGAAACCGCGTAGCCGAAGGTGGCTCGGATCGACTGATGGG
>NZ_JBSPTN010000004.1:0-475117 GCF_053850495.1 Pseudomonas sp. CFBP 5748 | reverse complement strand
AAAACCGTGTAGCCGAAGGTGGCTCGGATCGACTGATGGGAAACCGCGTAGCCGAAGGTGGCTCGGATCGACTGATGGGAAACCGCGTAGCCGAAGGTGGCTCGGATCGCCTGATGGGAAACCGCGTAGCCGAAGGTGGCTCGGATCGACTGATGGGAAACCGCGTAGCTGAAGGTGGCTCGGATCGCCTGCAAAACAGGGTCATCTGAACAATCCCTTCACCGTTCCGAAAGCCGGTCGAATCAACCCATGTTGCTTCCAAAAGAAAAAGCGCCGCTTATCTCTCATGAGGAAGCGGCGTTTTTGCAACGTGTCACAAGATCCTAAACGATGCTATCCACCACACCACCATCAACACGCAGCGCCGCTCCCGTGGTAGCCGAGGCTTGTTCCGAGCTGGCATAGATGATCATGTTGGCGACTTCCTCGACACGCGCCGCGCGCTGGATGATCGAGGTACTGCGGTGCTGATTGACGAAATCCGCTGCCACCTTTTCCAGGCTGTCCCCGGTGCGCTCGACGTCTGCCTGGAGCATCTGCGCAACGCCTTCGGAAAGCGTCGGCCCCGGCAGCACCGAATTCACCGTCACGCCCGTGCCGGCGAGGCGCTTGGCCAGGCCGCGAGCGATTGAAAGTTGCGCGGTTTTGGTGAAGCCGTAGTGGATCATGTCGGCAGGAATGTTCACGCCAGATTCCGACGAGACAAACACAATCCGCCCCCAACCGCGCTCGACCATGCCCGGCGCATAGGCCCTGGAAACCCGCACGCCCGACATCACGTTGGTTTCGAAGAAACGCTGCCATTCGCTGTCCGGCGTCTCGAAAAAGTCTTCCAGTTTGAAAATGCCCAGGTTGTTGATGACGACATCGAAGCGTGGGTACTTGGCGATCAGTGCTTGGCAGCCAGACGCGTTGCTGAGATCGCCAGCAAAGCCGTCGGCCCTTGAAGCAAGGGCGCCCAAGCGCTGTAACGCGTCTTCGACGCTGCTCTCGCTGCGACCGTTGATGACCACCTGGGCGCCGGACTCGAGGAAGCCTTTGGCTGTCGCAAAACCGATACCGCTGGTGGAGCCGGTGACTAAGACGTGACGGCCGGTGAAGTCGATGTTCATGGGAGTGGCTCCTTGATTAATGGACCAGAGGAAGTGCGATATGGCTGGACGGTCATCCAACGGACTCCGGACTGACTTCGCCATCCCAACGTCGCCGACATCGCAAGCCCTTAATCATGGACACGATTGAGGCTTTGCGCCTCTTTGTCATCAATCGATCATCAGGAAGCCGACCACACGGCCAGTTCATAGCCATCCGGATCGATAAAGTGGAAACGTCGGCCACCCGGGAAAGCAAACACTTCACGGCTGATGGTCGCCTCTGCGGCCTTGAGCCTGAGTTGGGTAGCCTCAAGGTCATCCGCGTACAGGATGATCAACGGGCCGCCCGGGCGCACGGGTTCACCGGTCGTGAAGCCACCGGTCAGGCGACCGTCGCTGAATTCGGTATAGGTCGGGCCGTAGTCGACGAAACTCCAGCCGAATACGCTTCCATAAAAGGCTTTGCTACGCGCGATATCGCTGACATTGAACTCAACGTTATCGATCTGACGGTCTTTACCTCGAATGCCCATTGACGCTTCCTTGGCTGATTTGGGAATAGGCGAGCTTAGGCCATTGACCCTCACTGAGCTTGAAAAAATCGATCCGGACGGCAGGGGTTGAGGGCAGGGGATGGCTTGTCGCCGATGATCTCCTCACTGGCAAGACGGCCCACGATCGCCGCCAGGGTCACTCCGGGGTGCATGACGCACACATAGACGCCGCCGACCTGCGGAAGATAACCAATGATGGGGATGCCATCGGCGGGCATGGGCCTGAATCCGACACGAGCCGATTGCAGATCCAGGGAGACAACACCTTGGAGTTCGTTCTTGATGGCGTTGGCCGTTCGCAGTGCTATCGCCGCCGGTTGGTTTTCCAGGGCATCGTCCAGGTAGTCTTCGGCCGCCAGCAACGCACCTTCCGGGGTTTGCCTCACTTCCATTTCGGGGTTCGAGATGAGGGTGCGTACCAGGTTGGGCTGTGATTCATAGCGGATGAAAATCGCCGGGGAGGCTTCTATCGGCAGGGAAACTTTAAGCAGGTCTATTAGCTTCGCGACGCCTGTGCCGGCTGCCAATACGACGATATCGGCTTCGATGACGCCCGCGGCGGTTTCGACACCCAACACGGTGGAGCCATGGGATCTAAAGCCGAGAACCGGCGTTTGGGTGAGCACTTTCGCACCACTCGCCTGGGCTCCGGCAATCAACGCATGGGTTGTTGCTACAGCGTCCAGTGCTCCTTCTTCTGCTGCATACGAAGCGGATTGAGGAGGGTTCCTGAGTTTTGGCTCAAGCTCACGGATCTGTGATTGGGATATCCGGTTTGCCGAAGCTTCTGAGCTCGCGCCGTAAGACAGGGCGCCGCTCCATTGGATCTTCAGACCGGGGAGCTGCGTTTCGAGTCGGTGGTATTCCTGGAGGGCAGCACCGCGCAATGGCGCGATGGGGTCGGGTTCGCCGTGTGAGGTGTTGATCCAGGCGAATGAGCTGCCGGTCACGCCTGACGCGATGCCTTCGGCCTCGACTACCGTGACTTTCGCGCCTTTGGCCGCCAGGTGGTAGGCCAGGGATGCGCCTACGATGCCCGCTCCAATGACGATGACGCGTTTGCCTGGACCGTTATCCATTCGGCCTCCGTTGGGTTTGCCTGGGGGAATACGTTAGCCCGGTTGGGACTGCTTCGCAGCCCAGCGGGGATAAATCCCCTCGCCACAGGAGGGTGGAGTCAGTTAGTTATGTGGTGGCTGTCAGGGCGCTATCGCGAGCAAGCTCAGCTCCCACATGGGGTCTCGGGTGTTCACAGAGCCTGCATTCACTACAGCCCCACTCATATGAAGCAACAGGCCTTCAATACCACCGCGCCTCACCCGGCGGGCGTTTCTTGAAGCGTTTCATGCTCCACATGTACTGGCTTGGGTAAGCCCGTACATAGCGTTCCACCACTTGGCTCATGGCCGCGCAGGCGGTTTCGGTGTCGGTGCTGTACATCGCGTCCGGGGCGGCTTCGAGGATGACTTTGTAGCCGGAGCCGTCCGGCAGGCGCAGGGCGTGAAGGAAGACGCCGACGGCTTTGCCGCCGGCGAGCATGTTCGGTACGAACTTGCTGGTCAGGGCCTGGGTGGCGAAGAAGGGCACGAAGATGCCGGCGGACTCGGCCGGTTCCGGGTCGGCGGGGATGCCCACTTGGCCACCTTTGCGCACTTCCTTGATGACACTGAGGATGCCTTCCTTGGTAGACGCGGCGACTTTGTTGCCCAACTGCACACGCTGTTTACGCAGCAACTCATCCACCGCCTTGAGCTTGGGCGGACGGTAGAAAATGATCGGTTTGCACTGGCTGCAATAGAAGTGGTTGAGCACTTCCCAGTTGCCCAGGTGGCTGGTGATACCCACCACGCCTTTGCCGGAGGCCAGCGCTTCCTTCAATACTTCCAGCCCTTCGACTTCACGCACCAGGTCGATGGAACGCTGGGCCGGCCAGATCCAGGCGCAGGCGCTTTCGGTCAGGGATTTGCCGATGTCCTTGAGGCTTTGGCCCACCAGGCGTTCACGCTCGGCCGGGTCCATCTCGGGAAAACATTTGGCGAGGTTGATCCGCACCACGTCGCGGGAACGGTTGGGCAGTTTCCACATGAACCAGCCAATGGCCGAGCCCACCGCTTGCACCGCGCGCCAGGGCAGCAGCGCAAACAACCGCAGAGCGCCAACCAGCAAGGCGCCTTTCAACTTATCCACAGGTCACTCCTGAATGTATGGGCCGTGTTGCGAGCCGGCTATTCTAACCACCGTTTGCCAGCTCGGCGTAGCGATCGCAGTCCTGGGTGTGGTCCATGACCATCCCCGAGGCCTGCATCAAGGCGTAGCAAATGGTCGGGCCGACGAAGGTGAAGCCGGCTTTTTTCAAGCCTTTGCTCATCGCCAGTGCCTCGGGCGTGATGGCCGGCACTTCGGTGCGATTCTTGAAATGGTTGATGATGGGTTTATCACCGACGAACGACCAGAGGAACGCCACCGGATCTTCCAGGGCCAGCCAGGCCTGGGCGTTACGGCGGGCCGCCTTGAGCTTGAGGCGGTTGCGGATGATGCCGGGGTCAAGCATCAGCTCATCGATTTCCGCATCGCTCATCTGCGCGACTCGCTGTACGTCAAAACCGAACAGCACTTGCCGGTAGCGCTCGCGTTTGCGCAAAACGGTGATCCAGGACAGCCCGGCCTGGAACCCTTCGAGCAAAAGCAACTCGAACAAACCCTGCGCATCGCGCAGCGGCGTGCCCCACTCCTGATCGTGATAAGCCATGTACAAAGGATCTTCGGAACACCAAAAGCAGCGTGGCATAAGGCTCCAGGGGGCGTGCGCACGAACGAATCGGGTATACTCCCGCTCTTTAAATCGCAGCCCAAGAAACAGGTGAATTTCGTGAGCCAGCCTACGCCAGCCGTGCGTACCTTCCAAGACTTGATCCTCGCCCTCCAGCAATACTGGGCCGAGCAAGGTTGCGTGGTACTTCAGCCCTACGATATGGAAGTAGGCGCCGGCACTTTCCACACTGCCACGTTTCTGCGCGCCATCGGCCCGGAAACCTGGAACGCCGCTTATGTGCAGCCCAGCCGCCGCCCGACTGACGGCCGCTACGGCGAAAACCCGAACCGTCTGCAGCACTACTACCAGTTCCAGGTGGTGCTGAAACCGAACCCGGAAAATTTCCAGGAGCTGTACCTCGGCTCCCTCAAGCACGTGGGCCTGGACCCACTGGTGCACGACATTCGTTTCGTCGAAGACAACTGGGAATCGCCGACCCTGGGCGCCTGGGGCCTGGGCTGGGAAGTCTGGCTCAATGGCATGGAAGTGACTCAGTTCACTTACTTCCAGCAAGCGGGCGGCATCGAGTGCTACCCGGTGACCGGCGAGATCACCTACGGTCTGGAACGCCTGGCCATGTACCTGCAGGGCGTGGATTCGGTCTATGACCTGGTGTGGGCTGACGGCCCATTCGGCAAAGTGACTTATGGCGATGTGTTCCACCAGAACGAAGTGGAGCAATCGACCTACAACTTCGAACACGCCAACGTCGAGAAGCTGTTCGAACTGTTCGATTTCTATGAAAGCGAAGCCAAGCGCCTGATCGAACTGGATCAGCCGCTGCCACTGCCGAGCTATGAAATGGTGTTGAAGGCGTCCCATACCTTCAACCTGCTGGATGCACGCCGGGCGATTTCCGTGACCGCGCGCCAGCAATACATCCTGCGTGTGCGCACCCTGGCGCGTTCCGTTGCGCAAGCCTACCTGCTGGCCCGTGCCAAGCTGGGCTTCCCGATGGCGACCCCGGACCTGCGTGATGAAGTGTTGGCTAAGCTGGAGGCTGCACAATGAGTGCTCAAGATTTTCTGGTTGAACTGGGCACCGAAGAACTGCCACCCAAAGCCCTGAACACCCTGGCCGATGCATTCCTGGCCGGTATCGAGAAAGGCCTGCAAGCCGCTGGCCTGAACTTCGAAGCCAAGCACGTCTATGCCGCGCCGCGCCGCCTGGCCGTGCTGATCACCGCCCTGGCGACCCAGCAGCCGGACCGCAGCATCAACCTCGACGGCCCGCCACGCCAGGCCGCGTTCGATGCCGACGGCAACCCGACCCAAGCCGCCCTCGGTTTCGCCAAGAAGTGTGGCGTGGACCTGAGCGAAATCGACCAGAGCGGGCCGAAGCTGCGCTACAGCCAGAGCATCAAGGGCAAGCCGACCGCCAGCCTGCTGCCGACCATCGTCGAAGACTCCCTCAATGACTTGCCGATTCCCAAGCGCATGCGCTGGGCCGCGCGCAAGGAAGAGTTCGTGCGCCCGACCCAATGGCTGGTGATGCTGCTCGGTGACCAGGTCATCGACTGCACGATCCTGGCCCAGAAGGCCGGTCGCGATTCCCGTGGGCACCGCTTCCATCATCCGCAAAGCGTACGCATCACTTCGCCGGCCAACTACCTGGCCGACCTGCGTGCCGCCTACGTACTGGCCGATGCCACCGAGCGCCGCGAGCTGATCAGCAAGCGCACCGAAGAGCTGGCCACCCAACAGGAAGGCACCGCCATTGTGCCGCCAAACCTGTTGGACGAAGTGACGGCGCTGGTGGAATGGCCGGTGCCGCTGGTGTGCTCGTTCGAGGAACGTTTCCTTGAAGTGCCGCAGGAAGCACTGATCACCACCATGCAGGACAACCAGAAGTACTTCTGCCTGCTGGACGCCGAAGGCAAGTTGCTGCCGCGCTTCATCACGGTCGCCAACATCGAGAGCAAGGACCCGCAGCAGATCATCGCCGGTAACGAGAAAGTCGTTCGCCCGCGCCTGACCGACGCCGAGTTCTTCTTCAAGCAAGACAAGAAACAGCCCCTGGAAAGTTTCAACGAGCGTCTGAAAAACGTGGTGTTCCAGGAAAAACTCGGCAGCGTCTACGACAAGGCCGAGCGCGTTTCGAAACTGGCCGCGTTCATCGCCCCACGCATCGGTGGTGACGCCCAGCGCGCGGCCCGTGCTGGCATCCTGTCCAAGTGCGACCTGTCGACCGAAATGGTCGGTGAGTTCCCGGAGATGCAAGGTGTCGCCGGTTACTACTACGCCCTCAACGACGGCGAGCCGCAAGACGTGGCCCTGGCGCTGAACGAGCAGTACATGCCGCGCGGTGCCGGCGCTGAACTGCCGACCACCCTGACCGGTGCGGCCGTGGCCATCGCCGACAAGCTCGACACCCTGGTCGGCATCTTCGGCATCGGCATGCTGCCCACCGGCAGCAAAGACCCGTACGCCTTGCGTCGTGCGGCGTTGGGTGTGCTGCGGATCCTGATCGACAAACAACTGGATCTGGACCTGAACGACGCCGTGGCGTTCGCCGTCAATGCGTTCGGCAGCAAGGTCAAGGCAGCAGGCCTGGCCGATGCGGTGCTGGAATTCATCTTCGACCGCCTGCGTGCGCGTTATGAAGACGAAGGCGTCGATGTCGCGACCTATCTGTCGGTACGTGCCCTGAAGCCGGGTTCGGCCCTGGACTTCGACCAGCGCGTACAAGCGGTGCAGGCTTTCCGCCAACTGCCGCAAGCCGCAGCCCTGGCGGCGGTGAACAAGCGTGTGTCGAACCTGCTGAGCAAGGCCGAAGGCAATATCGCGGCCACCGTCGAAGCCAAGTACTTCGACAACGCCAATGAGTTCTCCCTGTATTCGGCGATCCAGCAGGCTGACCAGGCGGTCCAGCCGATGGCGGCAGCCCGTCAGTACAACGAAACCCTGGCGCGCCTGGCGGCACTGCGTGAACCAGTGGATGCGTTTTTCGAAGCGGTGATGGTCAATGCCGAAGATGCCAACGTACGGGCCAACCGTTACGCGCTGCTGGCGCGTCTGCGCGGTTTGTTCCTCGGCGTCGCCGATATTTCGCTGCTGGGGTAAACCTTGAAACTGCTGATTCTCGATCGGGACGGGGTGATCAATCACGACTCCGACGCTTACATCAAATCGGTCGAGGAGTGGTTGCCGCTCCCCGGTTCGATCGAAGCCATCGCGCAGTTGAGCAAGGCCGGCTGGACGGTGGCGGTCGCCACCAACCAGTCGGGCATTGCCCGTGGTTACTACAGCATCGCGGTGCTCGAGGCCATGCATGAGCGCTTGCGCGAATTGGTGGCCGAGCAGGGCGGTGAAGTCGGGCTGATCGTCTATTGTCCACATGGGCCGGATGAAGGTTGCGATTGCCGCAAGCCCAAGCCGGGCATGTTGAAAACCATCGCCGCGCATTACGACGTGGCACTGGCGGGCGTATGGTTCGTTGGCGACAGCCTCGGTGACCTGGAGGCGGCCAAGGCCGTCGATTGTCAGCCAGTTTTAGTAAAGACCGGGAAAGGCGAAAAGACTTTGGGCAAGACCCTGCCGGTGGGCACCTTGATTTTTGACGACTTGGCGGCGATTGCCGCTGAACTTATCCACAACTAGAGCTCCCAAGACAACCTGATCAAGGATTGTTCGGGAAGCGCTTGAACAGGCGGGCATTGCCCGCAACGGTAAATGCCGCTATGTCGATATTGCAGGCCATCAGAACCTTTCTCTTTTACCTGCTGTTGGGCACCAGTTCCTTGCTGTGGTGCTCCCTGAGTTTTTTTATCGCGCCTTTCTTGCCGTTCAAGGCGCGCTACCGTTTCATCAATGTGTACTGGTGCCGTTGCGCACTGTGGTTGAGCAAGGTGTTCCTGGGCATCAGCTATGAAGTCAAAGGTGCTGAAAACGTGCCTGACCGGCCTTGTGTGATCCAGTCCAACCACCAGAGCACCTGGGAGACGTTCTTTCTCTCCGCCTATTTCGAACCGTTGAGCCAAGTGCTCAAACGTGAACTGTTGTTCGTGCCGTTCTTCGGTTGGGCAATGGCCATGCTGCGCCCGATCGCCATCGATCGCGACAACCCCAAGGCGGCGCTCAAGCAGGTGGCGAAGAAGGGCGACGAACTGCTCAAGGATAACGTCTGGGTGCTGATCTTCCCCGAAGGCACCCGAGTTCCTTATGGGACAGTCGGCAAATTCTCCCGCAGCGGTTCGGCATTGGCGGTGAATGCTGATCTTCCCGTGCTGCCGATTGCACACAATGCCGGCAAATTCTGGCCCAAGGCTGGCTGGTTCAGAACACCGGGCGTTATCACCGTGGTGATCGGCGCGCCGATGTATGCCGAGGGGACCGGGCCACGCGCCATTGCCGAGCTCAACGATCGTGTACAAGCCTGGAATGAACAGACCCAACGGGAGATGGGTTCTCTTCCTGCAGCACCGGCCGCCCCGGACAAACTCGCTGTTTGAGATCTGTGGATAACCTGTGTACCGTTTTTCCTGAAACCGTTGCTTTTATGTTGTAGGTATATGTTTTTTATACATATTTCATAAAAACATAAAACGCTCGGAAAGGTGCATAAGTTTTTATAGCGCCTAGATCGCGGCCTTCGGCAGCACCTACAGGCTGCGATCTTTTATTCTTCCAGCAACGGAAATCGCAAGCTGAAGGTTGTGCCCTGACCGACCACGCTGCGGCATTCGATCTGCCCGTCATGACGGTCCACCACCGCCTTGACCATCGACAAACCCAAGCCGATCCCATCCACTCCGTGAGCTGATGAAAACCGCCGGTACTGGCTGAACAAGTCCGGTAGCTCCTCGGCGCCTATACCTTTGCCCTGGTCCGCCACATCACAGGTCAACCAGCCCTGCGCGCAACGAACTTGCAGCGAAATGCGGGTGTCAGGCGCGCTGTATTTGATGGCGTTCTCCAGCAGATTGAACAGCGCCCGGGTCAACAAGGATTGATCCGCCCTGACCATGGCCTCTTCATTGTCTATTTCGTGCGTCAATTGAATGCGCTTTGCCTGAGCAATGGGCAGTGCCTGGTCGACCACGTCCAGAACCAGCATGTCGAACAACGTCGGCTGGAACTGATAGGTTTCGGATTCAGCCTTAGCCAATTGCACGAAGCCATCGGTCAACTCCAAGGCGCGACGTACCTGACGTTCGATCTGGTCAAACACCGAATTATTCGCGCCCGCCTCATGCCGCTGCACATCGAGCAACGCAAGGATCGCCGAGTGGGGCGCGCGCAAATCATGGGACAGGAAACGCAGCATGACACTGCGCTGCTCCTCGGCTTCACGCTCCGCGCTCAAATCGGTAAGGCTCAACAGCCAGCCAATCGGCGCATCACCGTCAACAGGCAATAGGGCCGCTCGTTCCAGGCGCAAGCTGCGCTCCCGTGTGTCGCGAAACTCCACCAAAGGCAATGTGGATAACCGATGCTGGACGCCACGCGCCAACCCCGGATAACCCAGTTGCGTGAGATGTTCCAGCACATCGCCACCGGCCAGGCCATGGCCGAAAAGATCACGGGCCTTGCGGTTACCGAGCAACAGCTTGCCTTGGGGGTCGCTGATCATTGTCGCCACGGGCAGGTATTCCAGGCCATCGGCGATGAAACGGCGGGTGTCGCGCGTTCGACTCATGGCTTGTTCCAGCGCCATGATCTGGCCCTGCAAGCGGTCACTGCCGGTGTACGGGGCACGGCGACGTTCCGGGAACACCTTAGGCTCCGAGTCCAGACGCGCCAGCTCCCAGCCGAAATAGGCCAGCACCACGCTCAGGCGCCGCCAGTTCCAGATCAGGTAGCCAAACAGCATGCCCATGACACTGGCCATCGGCGACCACCACCAGCCTCGCGCGCCCAACAAAACGCTGGCCAACAGGGCCAGGCTCATTCCACCCACCGTCGTCCATAACGCCAGGCGCGGGCGCAGCAGCAACAATCCCAACACGCAAGCCACCAGACACACCGACAATAATGCTGCACCTGGCCCGTTGGGAGTGGCCTGGGCACTGAACGACAACAGGGCCGTCAGCGGTAATAGCAGCAAACTTATCCACAACCACTCCCGCACCAATTGTCGAAACAATCGTTGGACCTGGGTCGGTTCACGGCTTTCACGGCGACGCTGGTTGCTCATAAGCACTCTGACTGAAGATGGGAAGCAGGGATCTTTTTCACGGGTAACGCGTCAAACCGCCGGCTGAAAGCCCAAGACTATAGCGGACTCGCTGGCTGGCGTGCTGCTGCCTTTCCCTCGGCGCCGTGAGCCGGTATTGTCGCAGCCAGCGACAGGGGCCATTGCACTGCATGGCCACCTGAGATGTCCGTTACTCCCGAGATCAAGGAATCGCGTCCCATGCGTGTCGCCATACTGGATGACGAACCGGCCGAACTGCGCCGGGTGGAACAGACACTGCAACAAATCCCCGGCAAGGGCGAGCAAGCCTGGACCTTGCACAGTTTTGAACGAGGTGAAGACCTGTTGCGACAACTGCGCCGGGAAACCTTCGACCTGTTGATCCTCGACTGGCAATTGCCCGATCTCAGCGGCCTGTCGCTGCTGCGCTGGACGCGCGAGCACATGGAATCACCGCCCGCCGCCATCATGCTCACCAGCCGCGACGGCGAGCACGACATCGTCCAGGCCCTCAACGCCGGGGCCGACGACTACGTGAGCAAACCCTTTCGGCCCAACGAACTCAAGGCCCGGGTCACCGCTGTGCTGCGCCGCCATAACCTGCAGCGTGCGCCGGCCACTGACGTGCTGGTGTTCAACGATCTGGAGTTCGACGACGCCGAACTGACCGTCACCCGCGCCGGTATCCCCATCAGCCTGACCGAACGGGAATACCGCCTGGCCCGCTGTCTGTTCGCCAACCTGGGCCGCCCGCTGTCCCGGGAGTATTTCTACGAACGCTTCTGGACCCACGAGGAAATGACCTCGTCCCGACCGCTCGACACCCATATCTATCGCCTGCGCAATAAGCTTGGGCTGACCGCGGACCGAGGTTGGCAGTTGCTGACGATTTATGGGTATGGGTATCGGTTGGAGAGGGTGGCGGCGGGGAGTGAGGCGTCGGTGGCGAGTTAGGGAAACCGATCGGTGTTCTGGCTGGCATCGCTGCGCTCGAACGGATAACGTTGACGCCGATTGAAAAGCCGCATCGCGCGCCTGCGCAGGCAACTCGCCGATCGTCACATGGCAAAGGAAGCATCACTTCTCTGAAGGACCTGACATGAACAACCTGCACATCCAGCCGAAAGGCTTCAGCAACATCATTGCCAACCTGGGCATCAAGGACGACCGTGACGATTTCATCGCGGTCATCTCGCAGGTGCCTGCCAGCATCAGCGCCATGTTCACCCAGTCCCGATTCGCGGGCCCAAGCGTGACCTTATCCCGCGAAGTCGCCAAGCGTGATACGGCGCGGGGTATCGTGGTGATCGCCCGCAACGCGAACGTCGCCACCGGCCCCCAAGGCCTGGCCAACGCCGAAGAGGTTCGCTCGGGTATCGCCCGGGCGGTAGGGGTCGACCCACAGGAACTGGTGATCGCCTCCACCGGCGTGATCGGGCGCCAGTACCCGATGGAGAAAATCCGCGCCTTTATGTCGGACGTGCCTGCCTTGCACGTTGCCGACTTCCAGCGCTGCGCGTCGGCGATCATGACTACCGACACCCGCACCAAGCACGCTGCACGCAAGGTTGGCGACGCCTGCCTGGTGGGCATTGCCAAGGGCGTGGGCATGATCGAGCCGAATATGGCGACCCTACTGACTTTCTTCTTCACCGACGCCAAGATTGCGCCCGAGACGCTGGATGCGCTATTTCGTCGCGTGATCGACAAAACCTTCAATGCCCTGAGCATCGACACCGACACGTCCACCAGCGACTCTGCCGCCATCCTGGCCAACGGCTTGGCCGGTGAAGTGGACCTGGCCGAATTCGAACAGGCCCTGTACGACATTGCCCTTAGTCTTGTGCGCATGATCGCATCCGATGGCGAAGGGGCGAGCAAAGCACTGGAGGTCCAGGTCACCGGCGCACGCGACGACGCCCAGGCCAAACGCGTGGCAAAGGCCATCGTCAATTCGCCACTGGTCAAGACCGCCGTGCACGGTGCAGACCCTAACTGGGGGCGTGTGGCCATGGCGATTGGCAAGTGTGAGGCGGAACAGGACATTGACCCGGACAAGGTCAGGATCGTTTTTGGCGAGACCGAGGCCTACCCGCGACAGTTGGACGAAGCAGGGCTGCAAGCGGTGAAGGGTTACCTGCAAGGCAATGAGGTGTTGATCTCGGTCGATCTGAACATCGCGCAAGGCCGCTTCACTGTTTACGGTTGCGACCTGTCGGAAGGCTATATCCGCATCAATGCCGACTATACGACCTGAGTCAGCCGCCTGGGGTTAGATCCCTATTCAGACACACGCATAAAAAAAGGCCAACGCATGTGCGTTGGCCTTTTTCGTTGGGGCAGGGTGGCTGGATCAGAAATCCAGGTTAGACACCGCCAACGCATTGCTCTCGATGAAGTCACGACGTGGCTCGACCGCATCACCCATCAGGGTGTTGAAGATCTGGTCCGCGCCAATGGCGTCTTCGATGGTAACTTTCAGCATCCGGCGCGAGCTTGGGTCCATGGTGGTTTCCCACAGCTGATCCGGGTTCATTTCACCCAGACCTTTATAGCGCTGGATGGTGTGGCGCTTGGTACTTTCGGCCATCAACCATTCAAGGGCTTCCTTGAACTCGGTCACGGCCTTCTTGCGCTCGCCACGTTGGATATACGCGCCTTCGTCCAGCAGCGTGCTCAGTTGCGCGCCAAGGGAAACGACGGTCTTATAGTCGTTGCTGCCGAAGAAGTCGCGGTTGAAGGTGACGTAGTTCGACAGGCCGTGGGAGATCAGTTCGACCTCTGGCAGCCAGACGTTACGTTCACGGTCTTCGCGCAGGCTGGCTTTATAGACCAGGCCGGACTTCTCGACAGTGCGCAGGCGAACTTCGTACTGGGCCAGCCAATCCTGCATCGCTGCGTGATCGGACAATTGCTCCAGGCTGACCGCCGGCAGGTAGATGAAGTGCTCGGTCAGTTCCTGTGGGTACAGGCGCGACAGGCGCTTGAGAGTCTTCATTACCAGGCGGAAATCGTTGACCAGGCGCTCAAGGGCTTCGCCGGAGATGCCTGGGGCTTCTTCGTTCAGGTGCAGGCTCGCATCCTCCAGGGCCGACTGCGTCATGTACTCTTCCATGGCGTCGTCGTCTTTGATGTATTGCTCTTGCTTGCCTTTCTTGACCTTGTACAGCGGTGGCTGTGCGATGTAGATGTAGCCGCGCTCGATCAGCTCCGGCAACTGACGGAAGAAGAACGTCAGCAGCAGGGTGCGGATGTGCGAACCGTCGACGTCAGCATCGGTCATGATGATGATGTTGTGATAACGCAGCTTTTCGATGTTGTACTCTTCGCGGCCGATGCCACAGCCCAGCGCAGTGATCAAGGTGCCGACTTCCTGCGAGGAAATCATCTTGTCGAAGCGCGCCTTCTCGACGTTCAGGATCTTGCCCTTGAGCGGCAGGATGGCCTGGGTACGACGGTTGCGACCCTGCTTGGCGGAACCGCCAGCAGAGTCACCTTCCACCAGGTACAGCTCGGACAGGGCAGGGTCCTTTTCCTGGCAGTCGGCCAGTTTGCCCGGCAGGCCGGCGATGTCCAGCGCACCTTTGCGGCGGGTCATCTCACGGGCCTTGCGCGCCGCTTCACGGGCACGGGCGGCGTCGATCATCTTGCCGACCACCAGCTTGGCTTCGTTCGGGTTTTCCAGCAGGAAGTCGGAGAAGAACTTGCCCATTTCCTGCTCGACCGCAGTCTTCACTTCGGAAGAGACCAGCTTGTCTTTGGTCTGGGAGCTGAACTTCGGATCCGGCACCTTCACCGAGATAATCGCGGTCAGGCCTTCACGGGCATCGTCACCGGTGGTGGCGACTTTGTGCTTCTTCGCCAAGCCTTCCTGTTCGATGTAGTTGTTCAGGTTACGGGTCAGCGCGGAGCGGAAGCCCACCAGGTGAGTACCACCATCGCGCTGCGGAATGTTGTTGGTGAAGCACAACAGGTTCTCGTTGAAGCTATCGTTCCACTGCAGTGCGATTTCCACGCCGATGCCGTCTTCACGCTGGACGTTGAAGTGGAACACCTGGTTGACCGGAGTCTTGTTGGTGTTCAGGTACTCAACGAACGCACGCAGGCCACCTTCGTACTTGAACAGCTCTTCCTTACCGCTGCGCTCGTCCTTGAGGACGATGCCGACACCAGAGTTGAGGAAGGACAGCTCACGAATCCGCTTGGCCAGGATGTCCCAGCTGAAGTGGATGTTCTTGAAGGTTTCGCTGGAAGCCTTGAAGTGGATCTGGGTGCCGGTGCTTTCGCTGTCGCCAACGATCGCCATCGGTGCCTGCGGCACGCCGTGGACGTAAGTCTGTTCCCAGATCTTGCCACTGCGGCGAACCGTGAGAACAAGCTGTTCGGACAGTGCGTTCACCACCGACACACCGACGCCGTGCAGACCGCCGGAGACCTTGTAGGAGTTATCGTCGAACTTACCGCCAGCGTGGAGGACGGTCATGATGACCTCGGCGGCGGAAACGCCTTCCTCTTTGTGTACGTCTACCGGGATGCCACGGCCGTTGTCGCGAACGGTGATGGACTCATCCGGGTGGATGATGATGCTGATGTCGTCGCAATGGCCGGCGAGGGCCTCGTCGATGGAGTTGTCGACCACCTCGAACACCATGTGGTGCAGGCCGCTGCCATCGTCGGTGTCACCAATGTACATACCGGGACGTTTGCGTACGGCATCCAGGCCTTTCAGCACTTTAATGCTCGTTGAGTCGTACGTATTTTCTTCGCTCAATGCCTTCACTCCCGATGGTCGTGGGTCTGGGTGATACGGCCCTGTTCCACGTGGAACAGAGCGACTGGCGTTTCCGTCTGCCAGCCTTCCCTCAATAATTCGTGGTCTACACAGGTGATAAAAACCTGGCAGCGTAAGTCTTCCAGCAAGCGGCACAGCGCGCGACGGTGGGCTTCGTCCAGTTCGGACGGCAGGTCATCCACCAGATAAATACACTGACCGCGCCGGGCCTGGCTGACCAGATGCCCCTGGGCGATACGCAAGGCACACACCACCAACTTCTGCTGCCCCCGGGACAAGATGTCCGCGGCGTTATGTGCGCCCAATCTGAGACGCAAGTCAGCGCGTTGTGGTCCAGCCTGGGTATGGCCCATCTGCTGGTCCCGCTGCAGTGAGCCAGCCAGTACGGTGCTCAATTCCCGGTCTTTATCCCAGCCTCGGTAATAGCTGAGCGTCAGGCCCTCAAGCTCAACCAACTCGCTCAAGGTCTGCTCGAAGACCGGTTTCAAGGCTTTGATATAAGCGCGGCGGTATTCATCTATTTCAGCGCTGGCCTGGCACAGTTCCCTGTCCCAAACCGCTTGCGAAACGGCGTCAAGTGTACCATGTCGCAGCCAAGAGTTTCGCTGGCGCAGCGCCTTCTGCAAGCGCTGCCAAGTCCCCATGAAACGCGGTTCCACGTGGAACACGCCCCAGTCGAGAAATTGCCGACGAATCTTCGGCGCCCCTTCCAGCAGACGAAAGCTGTCCGGGTTGATCAACTGCAATGGCAGGATCTCCGCCAGCTGCGCGGCACTGCGGGCGTTCTGCCCATCGATGCGAATTTGGAACTCGCCTTGTCGGTCTCGTGAAATTCCCAGGGCACTGTGGCCCCCTTCTGCCAGTTCCACCTGCCCGAACACCGTGCACGCCAATTGGTCGTACTGGATAACCGGTAACAGGCGGGCGCTGCGAAACGAACGAGCAAGCCCCAGCAGGTGAACGGCTTCCAGGACGCTGGTTTTGCCGCTGCCGTTGGCGCCGTAAAGGATATTGATGCGGGGGGAAGGGGAGAAGGTCACCGGGTGCAGATTGCGCACCGCGGTGACCGAGACGCGACTTAAGGACATCTAGCTTCTGCTGAACATGATTACAGACGCATCGGCATGACAACGTAAGCCGAATCGTCGTTATCGGACTCCTGCACCAGCGCACTGCTGTTGGAGTCGGACAGGATCAGACGCACTTGCTCAGTGGTCATCACACCCAATACGTCGAGCAGGTAGCTGACGTTGAAGCCGATTTCCAGGGAGCCGCCGTTGTATTCAACGCCCACTTCTTCTTCCGCTTCTTCCTGCTCCGGGTTGTTCGCCTGGATCTTCAGCTGACCATTGGCCAGTTGCAGACGGATGCCACGGTACTTCTCGTTGGAGAGGATCGCGGTACGGCTGAAAGCTTCGCGCAGTGCCTGACGATCGCCCAATACCAGCTTGTCACCGCCTTTAGGCAGCACACGCTCGTAATCAGGGAACTTGCCGTCCACCAGTTTCGAGGTGAAGGTGAACTCACCGGTGGTGGCGCGTATGTGGTGCTGGCCCAGCACGATGCTGACGTTGCCGTCCGGCTCGGTCAGCAGGCGAGCCAGTTCCAGGATGCCTTTACGCGGCACAATCACTTGGTGACGATCCGGCTGACCGATATCGGCCTGCATCGAGCACATGGCCAGACGGTGCCCGTCGGTGGCAACAGCGCGGATGACGCCGGCAGACACTTCCAGGAGCATGCCGTTGAGGTAATAACGCACGTCCTGCTGAGCCATGGCGAAACTGGTGCGTTCGATCAGGCGACGCAGTTTGCTCTGATCGAGGCTGCACGTCAGCGAACCCGGGCCTTCTTCGACGGTCGGGAAATCGTTGGCAGGCAGTGTCGACAAGGTGAAACGGCTGCGACCGGCCTTGACCACCAGTTTCTGCTCATCGACCTTGATGTCGATCAGCGCGTCGTTGGGCAGGCTTTTGCAGATATCCATCAGCTTGCGCGCCGGCACGGTGATAGAACCCGGATCGGCTGGCTCTTCAAGTTGCACACGACCGACCAGCTCGACTTCTAGGTCGGTACCGGTCAGCGACAATTGCTGGCCTTCGACAACCAGCAGCACGTTGGAAAGTACCGGCAAGGTCTGGCGGCGTTCGACGACGCCTGCGACCAGTTGCAGGGGTTTCAACAGGGCTTCGCGTTGAATGGTGAAATGCATGGTCTAGTCCCTTGCCTTAATAAGCTGCGCTGGTGGTCATCAAGTGGTCAGTGTACGCAGCAGGTTCTTGTAGTCCTCGCGGATGTCCGCGTCGGATTCCTTAAGTTCGTTGATCTTGCGGCAGGCGTGCAGCACGGTGGTGTGGTCACGCCCACCAAACACATCTCCGATTTCCGGCAGGCTGTGGTTAGTCAGTTCCTTGGACAAGGCCATGGCCACCTGGCGCGGACGAGCCACCGAACGCGAACGGCGTTTGGACAGCAGATCGGAAATCTTGATTTTGTAGTATTCAGCCACAGTACGCTGAATGTTATCCACAGACACCAGCTTGTCCTGGAGTGCCAACAGATCCTTCAAGGATTCGCGAATCAGCTCGATGGTGATGTCGCGGCCCATGAAGTGCGAGTGAGCGATCACCCGCTTGAGGGCGCCTTCAAGTTCACGCACGTTGGAGCGGATACGCTGGGCAATGAAGAACGCGGCGTCGTGAGGCAATTCTACCTTGGCCTGGTCGGCCTTCTTCATCAGGATCGCGACCCGGGTTTCCAGCTCCGGTGGTTCGACGGCTACCGTCAAACCCCAGCCGAAACGCGATTTGAGACGTTCTTCAAGGCCTTCAATTTCTTTTGGGTAGCGGTCGCTGGTGAGAATGACCTGCTGCCCGCCTTCAAGCAACGCGTTGAAGGTGTGGAAAAACTCTTCCTGGGAACGCTCCTTACGGGCGAAGAACTGAATGTCATCGATCAGCAAGGCGTCCACCGAACGGTAGAAACGCTTGAACTCATTGATTGCGTTCAGTTGCAGCGCCTTGACCATGTCGGCCACGAAACGCTCGGAATGCAGGTACACAACCTTGGCATTCGGGTTCTTCTTTAATAGGTGGTTACCCACTGCGTGCATCAAGTGAGTCTTACCCAGGCCCACGCCCCCATAAAGGAAGAGCGGGTTATAGCCATGCTTGGGGTTGTCCGCGACCTGCCAGGCGGCTGCTCGGGCCAGTTGGTTGGACTTACCTTCCACGAAGTTCTCGAAGGTAAAGGTCCGGTTCAGGTAACTGGTGTGTTTGAGCGCGCCTTCAACCTGGACCGTGCGCTGTTCGGCGCGCACCGGGGCCTGCTGGGAGCTGGCGCCAGCCATTGGATCGAAGCTGTCCCGGGACGGCTCTTCGCTGACCTCGGCCGCTTTTTGCGTATTACGCTTGCTCGGGGCAGGCGCAGGGACCGCAGCGGCATGGTTAACCGGTGCCGCTACGGCTTGGGCCTGGGAGGCCGCAGCAGCCAGCGGTGCATTAGGAGCGGCCCGTGGTGCCGAGCTGCGTTTGCTGCCTATTAATAAGGACAGCGCAGGCGCCATGCCATTGCCATGCTCGTCGAGCAGTTCCATGACCCGGCCCAGGTACTTTTCGTTGACCCAGTCGAGAACGAAACGGTTCGGTGCATACACGCGCAACTCGTCGCCTTCGGCTTCGACCTGTAGTGGACGGATCCAAGTGTTGAATTGTTGGGCAGGCAGCTCTTCGCGCAAAAGCTCCACGCACTGCTGCCAAAGTTCCACTGACACGGATATCCCCTAAGTTGAAAGCCGGTGAGGCAAAAACAAGCGGCCATTGTAGCGATCAGGCGTCCACTTATCCACATGCAGGTTGCTGATCGCCCATGATTTATCAATGCCTTAACAGAAGGAAAGACGACGGGCGGTCGGTGGATAAGCTCTGTGGATAACCGGGTCTGAGGTCGTTGCACAAGTGGGGGGCAAACTCGGTGGATAACCAGCCTGTGGATAACTACCCATTCCACACACAGCTTATCCGACAGCGCAGCACAGGCTTGCCACCGCTTTCCCCTGTAGTTGTCATTCTCTGTACACGGCGAATTACAAGGCCTTAGCCAGGTTATCCACAGCAAGGTGGCAACCTTGCTTTTATAAGCTTTACAGAGAAGCTTTAAATAATTCCCTTCTTTATTTCTATATCTAGCGTGGTGTGATGAATCCGCCCCAAGGGCCTGGAGATCTATTTAAAGGAAACGCTGGTTGGAAATTGACCTAGAGGCTTGCTTTCTCTAGAATCCCCGGTCTCTTAAAACGGGGGCCATTCCGGCCCGTTGTGGACGAACCAGGTAACACGACATGAAACGTACTTTCCAACCAAGCACTATCAAACGCGCTCGTACCCACGGTTTCCGTGCTCGCATGGCTACCAAGAACGGTCGTGCCGTCCTGTCGCGTCGTCGCGCCAAAGGTCGTGCGCGTCTGGCAGTTTGATAATCCGGCACTGGAGGTGAGTCAGGACTTCAGTCGGGAAAAGCGTCTGCTTACCCCCCGGCATTTCAAGGCAGTCTTTGACTCCCCTACCGGCAAGGTTCCGGGGAAAAATCTCCTGCTCCTTGCGCGCAGCAACGATCTCGATCACCCCCGCCTCGGGCTGGTTATCGGGAAAAAGAGCGTCAAGCTCTCCGTTCAGCGCAATCGCCTCAAACGTCTGATGCGTGAATCGTTCCGCCTGAACCAGGATTCACTGGTCGGCTGGGACATCGTTATCGTCGCGCGCAAAGGTTTGGGTGATGTAGAAAACCCCGAATTGATTCAGCATTTCGGCAAGCTCTGGAAGCGTCTGGCCCGTAACAAGCCAGTACCAGCAGTCAACACCGAAACTGTAGGGGTAGACAGTCCCGATGCGTAAACTGGCACTCGTTCCGATCCAGTTTTATCGCTATGCCATTAGTCCCCTGATGGCCAGTCACTGTCGTTTCTACCCCAGTTGTTCCTGCTACGCGTATGAAGCCATAGAAAATCATGGCCTTCTGCGCGGTGGCTGGCTGACCTTTCGTCGTTTAGGTCGCTGTCATCCGTGGAATCCCGGCGGTTATGACCCGGTTCCGCCTATCCCTACCTCCCGTTCTTCTTCGATGGCCGAGTAATCATGGATATCAAACGCACGATCCTGATCGTCGCCCTGGCAATCGTGTCCTATGTCATGGTCCTTAAATGGAACCAGGACTATGGCCAGGCTGCCCTGCCGACTCAGAATGTTGCAGCCAGCAATACCGCACCGAGCTTGCCGGATGTCCCTACTGGCACCAACGCCGCCAGCAATGACGACATCCCACGTTCGGCAAGCGATACCAGCGCTCCTGCCGAAGCCCCTGTGGCCGCAAGCAAAGATCTCATCCAGATCAAGACGGACGTGCTCGAGCTGGCAGTCGATCCACAAGGTGGTGACGTTGCTCAACTGAAGCTGCCGTTGTATCCGCGTCGCCAGGACCATCCGGATGTTCCTTTCCAGCTGTTCGACAACGGTAACGAGCGGACCTATCTGGCCCAGAGTGGCCTGATTGGCACCAACGGCCCGGATGCGAGCCCCGCCGGTCGCCCGATTTACTCCGCCGAGAAGAAGATTTATCAACTGGCTGATGGTCAGGACCAATTGGTCGTGGACCTGAAGTTCAGTAAGGATGGCGTCAATTACATCAAGCGTTTCACCTTGAAACGTGGCCTGTATGACGTAACCGTCTCTTACCTGATCGACAACCAGAGCGCCCAGCCTTGGTCCGGCGCGATGTTCGCGCAACTCAAGCGTGACGCCAGCGACGATCCTTCCTCCAGCACTGCCACCGGCACCGCGACTTACCTGGGCGCTGCCCTGTGGACAAGTTCGGAGCCGTACAAGAAAGTGTCCATGAAGGACATGGACAAGGCGCAGCTCAAGGAAACCGTTCAAGGTGGCTGGGTTGCCTGGTTGCAGCACTATTTTGTGACCGCCTGGATCCCGCAGAAAGGCGAAAACAACGTCGTCCAGACGCGTAAAGACAGCAAAGGCAACTACATCGTCGGCTACACCGGCCCGGCATTGACCGCCGCGCCAGGTGCAAAAGTCGAGACCAGTGCCATTCTGTATGCCGGTCCTAAAAGCCAGGCGGTACTGAAAGAGTTGTCCCCAGGCCTGGAACTGACCGTGGACTACGGTTTCCTGTGGTTCATTGCCCAGCCGATCTTCTGGCTGCTGCAACATATCCACAGCATCGTCGGTAACTGGGGTTGGTCGATCATTTTCCTGACCATGCTGATCAAGGGGATTTTCTTCCCATTGTCGGCTGCCAGCTACAAATCCATGGCGCGCATGCGCGCAGTGGCCCCGAAACTGGCCGCCTTGAAAGAACAACATGGCGATGACCGGCAGAAAATGTCCCAGGCCATGATGGAGCTGTACAAGAAAGAGAAGATCAACCCGTTGGGTGGTTGCTTGCCGATTCTTGTACAAATGCCTGTGTTCCTGGCGCTGTACTGGGTGTTGCTGGAAAGCGTGGAGATGCGCCAGGCGCCGTTCATGCTGTGGATTACCGACCTGTCGATCAAGGATCCGTTCTTCATCCTGCCGATCATCATGGGCGCGACCATGTTCATCCAGCAGCAGCTGAACCCGACGCCTCCGGACCCGATGCAGGCGAAGGTCATGAAAATGATGCCAATCATCTTCACCTTCTTCTTCCTGTGGTTCCCGGCTGGTCTGGTGCTGTACTGGGTTGTGAACAACGTGTTGTCCATTACACAGCAGTGGTACATCACGCGTAAGATCGAAGCGGCTGCGAAAAAAGCCGAGGCGTAACTTGCTCTGTGGATAACCACACAAAACGCCCCCTAGTGGGGCGTTTTGCTATCTGCCACTTTTGTCTGGATACCGGTTTATGAGCGCACCGCGTGAAACCATTGCCGCCGTTGCCACTGCCCAAGGTCGTGGCGGTGTCGGCATCGTCCGTATTTCCGGGCCGTTGGCCAGTGTCGCGGCCAAGGCTATCAGCGGTCGTGAACTCAAGCCGCGGTTTGCTCATTACGGCCCGTTTTTCAGTGATGATCAGCAGGTCCTCGACGAAGGCCTGGCCTTGTACTTCCCCGGACCGAATTCGTTTACCGGCGAAGATGTCTTGGAACTGCAGGGCCACGGCGGCCCCATCGTGCTGGACATGCTACTCAAGCGTTGCCTGGAACTGGGTTGTCGCCTGGCCCGGCCGGGCGAGTTCAGTGAACGCGCTTTCCTCAACGACAAGCTCGATCTGGCACAGGCAGAAGCCATTGCCGACTTGATCGAAGCGAGTTCTGCACAGGCGGCACGAAACGCACTGCGTTCCTTGCAGGGGGCATTTTCACAGCGTGTGCATAACCTCACCGAACAATTGATTGGCCTACGAATCTACGTTGAGGCAGCGATCGACTTCCCTGAAGAGGAAATCGACTTCCTGGCGGACGGCCATGTGCTGAGCATGCTCGACAAGGTACGCGATGAGTTATCCACAGTGCTTCGCGAAGCCGGGCAGGGAGCGCTGTTGCGCGATGGCATGACCGTGGTGATTGCTGGGCGGCCGAATGCCGGCAAATCCAGTCTCCTGAATGCCCTGGCAGGCCGCGAGGCTGCCATTGTCACGGAGATCGCCGGCACCACGCGAGATATCCTGCGCGAACATATCCACATCGATGGCATGCCGTTACACGTGGTGGACACGGCAGGTCTGCGCGACACCGATGACCAGGTGGAAAAAATTGGTGTTGAACGGGCGCTGAAGGCTATTGGGGAAGCAGACCGGGTATTGCTGGTGGTAGATGCCACTGCACCGGAAGCAGACGACCCCTTTGCCTTGTGGCCTGAATTCCTTGAAATACGCCCGGATCCGGCGAAAGTCACTTTGATCCGCAACAAGGCTGACCTGACCGGGGAAGCGATTGTCCTTGAGGTCAGCGGTGATGGCCATGTGACTATCAGCCTGAGCGCGAAGTCCGCAGGCGAAGGCCTGGAACTGCTGCGCGAACACCTCAAGGCCTGCATGGGCTATGAGCAAACCTCGGAAAGCAGCTTCAGTGCCCGCCGTCGGCACCTTGAGGCCTTGCGCCACGCCAGCGCGGCGCTGGAGCACGGTCGCGCACAACTGACCCTGGCGGGTGCTGGTGAGCTGCTGGCCGAAGATCTGCGCCAGGCGCAACACTCCCTGGGGGAAATCACCGGCGCGTTCAGCTCGGATGATCTGCTGGGGCGGATTTTTTCCAGCTTCTGTATCGGTAAATAACCCCACCTCCACAACCGGGTTTGCCCTCGAAAGCGTATCGAGACCAAGGCAAACCCGGTTTCCTCTTCGCTTTTTGAATCGATTGCCCTTCATGGCGGCTTGTCCGTGGAGCAGAGATTGCTCCAGGGATGATGCTTCGCTGTGGATTAAGCCCTGTGAATAACCGCCGTTAAGCTCGGTTGATAAACCCCCTTCAAAACTGAAGATAACCGCCTCTGTGGATAACCATCCCATTCATCCACAGGCTTACACCGGTTATCCAAGCCCCTCATTGCCACATGACCACAGGGTTTTGAATCTCTGTACATATTGAAAACAAAGGTCTGTAGAGATTTATCCACAGATATGATGCTCAGTAAGAATAAACATAAAAACAAAGGTTTTATAAATTTCTTTCTTTTTAATTTCTTTAACCGCGAGTTTTCCACAGCTGGTTAAATTTTGTGCAAAGGGTTCTTTAGGAAACGGGAAGTCCCTATACTTGCCGACCTGGCTCGAAAAACGCTCTGGCCAGGCTCAAAACCTATTTTCCGAATTACCTGAATTAAGCAGGCACGAGGTGCGTGGTGGATTTCCCTTCCCGTTTTGAAGTGATCGTCATCGGCGGCGGTCATGCCGGTACCGAGGCAGCACTTGCATCAGCGCGCATGGGAGCAAAAACCCTGTTGCTGACGCATAACGTGGAAACCCTCGGTGCCATGAGCTGCAACCCCGCCATTGGTGGGATCGGCAAAAGCCATCTGGTCAAGGAAATCGATGCCCTCGGCGGCGCGATGGCTATTGCCACCGATAAAGGTGGTATCCAGTTTCGTGTATTGAACAGCCGCAAAGGCCCGGCGGTACGCGCTACTCGCGCCCAGGCCGACCGGGTCTTGTACAAAGCCGCTGTCCGCGAAATCCTGGAAAATCAGCCGAACCTGTGGATATTTCAACAAGCGGCCGATGATCTGATCGTCGAGCAGGACCAGGTACGCGGTGTCGTCACACAGATGGGCCTGCGTTTCTTCGCCGATTCCGTGGTGTTGACCACCGGGACCTTCCTCGGCGGACTTATCCACATCGGTATGCAGAACTATTCCGGCGGCCGCGCCGGCGATCCTCCGTCGATCGCCTTGGCCCAGCGCCTACGTGAATTGCCGTTGCGCGTTGGTCGCCTGAAAACCGGCACGCCACCACGCATTGATGGCCGGTCTGTGGATTTCTCGGTGATGAGCGAACAACCGGGCGATACGCCGATTCCGGTGATGTCGTTCATGGGCTCCAAAGCGCAGCATCCGAAACAGGTGAGCTGCTGGATCACCCACACCAATGCTCGTACCCATGAAATCATTGCCGCCAATCTGGATCGCTCGCCAATGTATTCCGGCGTGATCGAAGGTATTGGTCCGCGTTATTGCCCTTCGATCGAAGACAAGATCCATCGTTTTGCCGACAAGGAAAGCCATCAGGTCTTCATCGAACCCGAAGGCCTGACGACTCATGAGCTGTACCCGAACGGGATCTCCACCTCGTTGCCGTTCGATGTGCAACTGCAGATCGTCCAATCGATTCGCGGCATGGAAAACGCCCACATCGTTCGCCCGGGTTACGCCATCGAATACGATTACTTCGACCCGCGTGACCTGAAGTACAGCCTGGAAACCAAAGTCATTGGCGGCCTGTTCTTTGCCGGACAAATCAACGGCACCACCGGTTACGAAGAGGCCGGCGCCCAAGGGCTGTTGGCTGGGGCCAACGCTGCGCTGCGTGCCCAGGGCAAAGACAGCTGGTGCCCGCGGCGCGATGAGGCGTACATCGGCGTGCTTGTGGATGACCTGATTACCTTGGGTACACAGGAACCGTACCGGATGTTCACCTCCCGGGCGGAATATCGCCTGATCCTTCGCGAAGACAACGCCGACCTGCGCCTGACCGAAAAAGGTCGTGAGCTGGGGTTGGTGGATGACGTGCGCTGGGCCGCGTTCTGCAAGAAACGCGAGAGTATCGAGCTGGAAGAGCAGCGCCTGAAAAGCACTTGGGTTCGTCCAGGTACCGAGCAGGGCGATGCCATTGCGACCAAATTCGGTACACCGCTGACCCACGAATACAACCTGCTCAACTTGTTGAGCCGCCCGGAAATCGATTATGCCGGGCTGGTGGAAGTGACCGGTCAGGGCGCAGAAGATCCGCAGGTGGCCGAACAGGTCGAGATCAAGACCAAATACGCCGGCTACATCGACCGTCAGCAGGATGAAATCGCCCGGTTGCGCGCCAGTGAAGATACGAAACTGCCTGTGGATATCGATTACACGGGCATTTCCGGGTTGTCGAAAGAGATCCAGAGCAAGCTCGGCGCGACTCGTCCCGAGACCCTGGGCCAGGCTTCGCGCATCCCCGGTGTGACCCCGGCGGCGATTTCCCTGTTGATGATTCATTTGAAAAAACGCGGCGCGGGCCGCCAGTTGGAGCAAAGCGCTTGAGTTCGATGGTCACCTCGCAACATGCTGAAGAGTTATCCACAGGTGCCCGTCAGCTCGGTGTCAACCTGACCGAAGCCCAGCACGCGCAATTGCTGGGTTATCTGGCCCTGTTGATCAAATGGAACAAGGCCTACAACCTGACCGCAGTGCGTGATCCCGACGAAATGGTCTCCCGGCATCTGCTCGACAGCCTCAGCGTCATGTCTTTCATCGAAGACGGTCGCTGGCTCGATGTCGGCAGTGGCGGTGGCATGCCAGGAATCCCGCTGGCGATCCTGTTTCCCGGCTCGCAAGTGACCTGCCTGGACAGCAACGGCAAGAAAACCCGATTTCTGACCCAGGTCAAACTCGAACTCAAACTGGATAACCTGCAAGTTATCCACAGCCGCGTCGAAGCGTTCCAGCCTGCACAGCCGTTCAACGGGATCATCTCCCGGGCGTTCAGCAGCATGGAGAACTTCAGCAACTGGACTCGCCACCTCGGCGATGCCGATACGCGCTGGCTGGCAATGAAGGGCGTTCATCCGGCCGATGAGCTGGTAGCATTGCCGGCAGACTTCCACCTCGATAGCGAACACGCCCTGGCCGTACCCGGTTGCCAAGGCCAACGCCATCTGCTGATACTGCGCCGCACGGCATGATTGGGAACACAAGCAAGAATGGCTAAGGTATTCGCGATAGCGAACCAAAAGGGTGGTGTGGGCAAGACCACCACCTGTATCAACCTCGCAGCATCCCTGGTCGCGACCAAGCGCCGGGTGCTGTTGATCGATCTCGATCCACAGGGCAACGCCACCATGGGTAGCGGTGTGGATAAACATGGCCTGGAAAACTCCATCTACGACGTACTGATCGGTGAATGCGATCTGGGTCAGGCCATGCATTTCTCCGAACACGGCGGTTATCAACTGCTGCCGGCCAACCGTGATTTGACGGCGGCCGAAGTGGTGCTGCTGGAAATGCAGATGAAGGAAAGCCGTCTGCGCAGCGCGCTGGCGCCGATCCGGGAGAACTACGACTACATCCTGATCGACTGCCCGCCGTCGCTGTCGATGCTGACCCTCAACGCGCTGGTGGCCGCCGATGGGGTAATTATCCCCATGCAGTGCGAGTACTTCGCCCTCGAAGGGTTGAGCGACCTTGTGGATAACATCAAGCGCATCGCCGAGCTGTTGAACCCGGAACTGAAAGTCGAAGGCCTGCTGCGGACCATGTACGACCCGCGCCTGAGCCTGATGAACGATGTCTCGGCCCAGCTCAAGGAACACTTCGGCGAGCAGCTCTACGACACGGTCATCCCGCGTAACATTCGCCTGGCCGAAGCGCCGAGCTACGGCATGCCGGCCCTGGCCTACGACAAACAATCCCGTGGTGCGCTGGCCTACCTGGCCCTGGCGGGCGAGATGGTTCGCCGTCAGCGCCGTAACCCACGCACCGCTGCAGCCCAGCCAACTTAAGGAAACCCCATGGCCGTCAAGAAACGAGGTCTCGGACGTGGACTGGATGCACTGCTCAGTGGTCCCACTGTCAGCTCCCTGGAAGAGCAGGCCGTACAGGTCGACCAGCGCGAGTTGCAACACCTGCCGCTGGACCTGATCCAGCGCGGCAAATATCAGCCGCGCCGGGACATGGACCCTCAGGCCCTGGAAGAACTGGCCCAGTCGATCAAGAGCCAGGGCGTGATGCAGCCGATCGTGGTTCGCCCGATCGCCAACGGGCGCTTCGAGATCATCGCCGGCGAACGCCGTTGGCGCGCCAGCCAGCAGGCCGGCCAGGAAACCATTCCGGCGATGGTCCGCGATGTGCCGGATGAAACCGCCATCGCCATGGCGCTGATCGAGAATATTCAGCGCGAAGACCTCAACCCGATTGAAGAAGCGGTAGCGCTGCAACGTTTGCAGCAGGAGTTCCAGCTGACCCAGCAACAGGTCGCTGAGGCCGTGGGCAAGTCCCGCGTGACGGTGGCCAACCTGTTGCGCCTGATTGCGTTGCCGGAAGTCATCAAGACCATGCTGTCCCATGGCGACCTGGAAATGGGTCATGCCCGGGCGTTGCTCGGTTTGCCGGAAAATCAACAAGTTGAAGGGGCGCGACATGTTGTCGCACGGGGCCTGACTGTGCGCCAAACCGAGGCACTGGTTCGTCAGTGGCTCAGTGGTAAACCAGCCCCTGTCGAAGCCCCCAAGACCGATCCGGATATCGCTCGCCTGGAACAGCGCCTGGCCGAGCGCCTGGGCTCTGCGGTGCAGATCCGCCATGGAAAGAAGGGCAAGGGGCAACTGGTGATCGGTTATAACTCCCTCGATGAGCTGCAGGGTGTCCTTGCGCACATTCGCTGAAACAATTGCTCTTGTAGCGCGCAGTCGGAAATCACTACCTGGCAGTTGAATAGGGGCAGAACCGCCCCTATACTCTGCGCGCATTTTGTCGGCACAAATTATGCCAAGTTATTGAATTATGGCGGCCGACTATTGGAGAGCAAAAGCGATGGAAACCCGCACGCCAAACCGCTTGCCGTTCCATCGTCTGGCAGTTTTCCCGGTTTTGATGACTCAGTTTGTCGTTGTACTGATCGCCGCATTGGCGCTCTGGCAATGGAAAGGAGTCGTCGCCGGATACTCAGGGCTTTGCGGAGGCCTGATAGCCTTGCTTCCCAATATTTACTTCGCTCATAGGGCATTTCGGTTTTCCGGCGCCCGAGCAGCCCAGGCTATCGTCCGGTCTTTTTATGCCGGTGAAGCAGGGAAACTGATTTTGACGGCAGTGCTGTTTGCATTGACGTTCGCAGGTGTGAAGCCATTGGCGCCGCTGGCTGTATTCGGCGTCTTCCTGCTGACCCAAATGGTCAGCTGGTTCGCTCCCCTGCTAATGAGAACAAGACTTTCGAGACCTTAGGGCGTTTGAGGCAACCATGGCAGAGACAACCGCTTCGGGCTATATCCAGCACCACTTGCAGAACCTGACCTTCGGTCAGCTACCCAATGGCGGCTGGGGCTTTGCTCACACCGCAGCAGAAGCCAAAGAAATGGGCTTCTGGGCCTTCCACGTCGATACTCTTGGCTGGTCGGTCGCGTTGGGTCTGATCTTCGTTCTTCTTTTCCGCATGGCGGCAAAGAAAGCGACTTCCGGTCAGCCTGGTGCACTGCAGAACTTCGTTGAAGTATTGGTCGAATTCGTCGATGGCAGCGTGAAAGACAGCTTCCATGGCCGTAGCCCGGTGATCGCACCGCTGGCACTGACCATCTTCGTCTGGGTGTTCCTGATGAACGCCGTCGACCTGATCCCGGTCGACTGGATTCCTCAGCTGGCCATCCTGATCTCCGGTGATTCGCACATTCCGTTCCGTGCGGTATCGACCACCGACCCGAACGCCACCCTGGGCATGGCCCTGTCGGTGTTCGCGCTGATCATTTTCTACAGCATCAAGGTCAAGGGCATCGGCGGTTTCATCGGCGAACTGACCCTGCACCCGTTCGGCAGCAAGAACATCCTGGTTCAAGCCCTGCTGATCCCGGTGAACTTCCTGCTGGAATTCGTGACCCTGATCGCCAAACCGATCTCCCTGGCCCTGCGTCTGTTCGGCAACATGTATGCCGGCGAGCTGGTGTTCATCCTGATCGCTGTGATGTTCGGCAGCGGCCTACTGTGGCTTAGCGGCCTGGGTGTAGTCCTGCAATGGGCGTGGGCTGTGTTCCACATCCTGATCATCACCCTGCAGGCGTTCATCTTCATGATGCTGACCATCGTCTACCTGTCGATGGCGCACGAAGAAAACCATTAAGGCCAGTCTCGACTAGTCTGATGTCCTTCCCGGTCAAACGGGAAGGGGCCCGACCAGGGCATGAAACGATTTGTTTTACCGCTTTAATCTAAAAAACCTAAACCATACGACGTAAAAGTCGGGAGGAAAGATGGAAACTGTAGTTGGTCTAACCGCTATCGCTGTTGCACTGTTGATCGGCCTGGGCGCACTGGGTACCGCAATTGGTTTCGGCCTGCTGGGCGGCAAATTCCTGGAAGGCGCTGCGCGTCAGCCAGAAATGGTTCCAATGCTGCAAGTTAAAATGTTCATCGTGGCCGGTCTGCTCGACGCCGTGACCATGATCGGTGTTGGTATCGCTCTGTTCTTCACCTTTGCGAACCCGTTCGTTGGTCAAATCGCTGGCTAATTACTCGGATGTCTCGAGTAGATTGGTGTGATGGACAACGTAACTGCGAGGTGTTGGCGTGAACATTAATGCGACCCTGATTGGCCAGTCCGTTGCGTTCCTGATTTTTGTATTGTTCTGCATGAAGTTCGTATGGCCTCCGGTCATTGCGGCATTGCACGAACGTCAAAAGAAGATCGCTGATGGTCTGGACGCTGCCAGCCGTGCAGCTCGCGACCTGGAGTTGGCCCATGAGAAAGTGGGTCAGCAACTGCGCGAAGCGAAGGCTCAAGCAGCTGAAATCATCGAGCAAGCCAAGAAACGCGGTACCCAGATTGTCGACGAAGCCCGTGAACAGGCTCGCGTCGAAGCTGACCGTGTGAAGGCCCAGGCTCAAGCCGAGATCGAACAGGAACTGAACAGTGTCAAAGACGCGCTGCGTGCCCAAGTGGGTAGCCTGGCCGTTGGCGGTGCTTCGAAGATCCTGGGTGCGACAATCGATCAAAACGCGCACGCAGAGCTGGTTAACCGACTGGCTGCTGAAATCTAAGCGAGGGCGATCATGGCAGAACTGACCACGTTGGCCCGACCTTACGCTAAGGCGGCCTTCGAGCACGCTCAGGCCCACCAGCAACTGGCCAATTGGTCAGCCATGCTCGGCCTGGCAGCAGCGGTGTCGAAAGATGACACCATGCAGCGCGTGCTCAAGGCCCCGCGACTGACGAGCGCAGAAAAGGCCGCCACGTTCATTGACGTGTGCGGCGACAAGTTCGATGCCAAGGCACAGAATTTCATTCACGTCGTTGCCGAAAACGACCGTCTCCTGCTTCTGCCGGAGATCGCCGTCCTGTTCGACCTGTACAAGGCCGAGCAAGAGAAGTCGGTAGACGTGGAAGTCACCAGTGCTTTCGCATTGAACCAAGAACAGCAAGACAAACTCGCCAAGGTTCTCAGTGCACGACTCAACCGGGAAGTGCGCCTGCAAGTCGAGGAAGACAAGTCCCTGATAGGGGGCGTTGTAATCCGCGCCGGCGACCTGGTTATCGATGGCTCGATTCGCGGCAAAATCGCGAAACTTGCCGAAGCATTGAAATCTTGAGTTTGAAGGGGCAGCAGAGCAATGCAGCAACTCAATCCTTCCGAAATAAGTGAAATTATCAAGGGCCGCATCGACAAGCTCGATGTGACCTCCCAAGCCCGTAACGAAGGCACTGTCGTCAGCGTATCTGACGGTATCGTGCGGATTCACGGTCTGGCCGACGTCATGTACGGCGAGATGATCGAGTTTCCGGGCGGCGTCTACGGTATGGCCCTCAACCTGGAGCAAGACTCCGTAGGTGCCGTTGTACTGGGTTCCTACCAGTCGCTGGCCGAAGGCATGAGCGCCAAGTGCACCGGCCGCATCCTTGAAGTTCCGGTTGGTAAGGAACTGCTGGGTCGCGTAGTCGACGCACTGGGTAACCCTGTTGACGGCAAAGGTCCGCTGAACAACACCGAGACCGATGCGGTCGAGAAAGTTGCTCCAGGCGTGATCTGGCGTAAGTCGGTAGACCAGCCTGTACAGACTGGCTACAAGGCTGTCGATGCCATGATCCCTGTTGGCCGTGGCCAGCGTGAGCTGATCATCGGTGACCGTCAGATCGGTAAGACCGCTCTGGCGATCGACGCGATCATCAACCAGAAGAACAGCGGCATTTTCTGCGTCTACGTAGCCATCGGTCAGAAGCAATCGACCATCGCCAACGTGGTTCGCAAGCTGGAAGAAAACGGCGCCCTGGCCAACACGATCATCGTGGCGGCCAGTGCTTCGGAATCTCCTGCGCTGCAGTTCCTGGCACCGTACTCCGGTTGCACCATGGGCGAATACTTCCGCGACCGCGGTGAAGACGCGCTGATCGTTTATGACGATCTGTCCAAGCAAGCAGTGGCTTACCGCCAGATTTCCCTGCTGCTGCGCCGTCCACCAGGCCGTGAAGCTTACCCAGGCGACGTGTTCTATCTCCACTCCCGTCTGCTGGAGCGCGCATCCCGCGTTTCGGAAGAGTACGTAGAGAAGTTCACCAACGGCGCAGTGACCGGCAAAACCGGCTCCCTGACCGCTCTGCCGATCATCGAAACCCAGGCTGGCGACGTTTCCGCGTTCGTTCCGACCAACGTGATCTCCATCACCGACGGTCAGATCTTCCTGGAATCGGCCATGTTCAACTCCGGGATCCGTCCTGCTGTGAACGCCGGTGTTTCGGTATCCCGTGTGGGTGGTGCCGCTCAGACCAAGATCATCAAGAAGCTGTCCGGTGGTATCCGTACCGCCCTGGCTCAGTACCGTGAACTGGCGGCATTCGCCCAGTTCGCTTCTGACCTGGACGAAGCGACCCGTAAGCAACTTGAGCATGGTCAGCGCGTTACCGAGCTGATGAAGCAGAAGCAATACGCACCAATGTCGATCGCTGACATGGCGCTGTCGCTGTATGCCGCTGAGCGTGGGTTCCTGACTGACGTTGAAATCGCCAAGGTCGGCAGCTTTGAACAAGCGCTGATTGCTTACTTCAACCGCGATCACGCCGATTTGTTGGCCAAGATCAACGTGAAGGGTGACTTCAATGACGAAATCGACGCTGGCATGAAAGCCGGTATCGAGAAGTTCAAGGCCACCCAAACCTGGTAAGCCGCAGCGGGAGTCGCAAGGCTCCCGCTTGCTAACCTGATAGGTGTTACATGGCAGGCGCAAAAGAGATTCGCAGTAAGATTGCGAGCATCAAAAGCACGCAAAAAATTACCAGCGCCATGGAAAAAGTGGCGGTCAGCAAAATGCGCAAGGCACAAATGCGCATGGCTGCTAGCCGTCCTTATGCGGAGCGCATCCGCCAGGTTATTGGTCATCTGGCCAACGCCAACCCGGAATATCGCCACCCGTTCATGATCGACCGTGCTATCAAGCGCGTCGGTTACGTCGTGGTGAGCAGTGACCGTGGTCTGTGTGGTGGCTTGAACACCAACCTGTTCAAGGCCCTGGTCAAGGACATGGCTGTAAACCGCGAACAAGGCGTCGAGATCGATCTGTGTGTGATTGGTAGCAAGGGTGCGGCTTTCTTCCGCAACTTCGGCGGTAACGTCGTCGCCGCTATCAACCACCTGGGTGAAGAGCCGTCGATCAATGATTTGATCGGCAGCGTCAAGGTGATGCTGGATGCTTACCTGGAAGGCCGGATTGACCGCCTGTCCGTGGTATCCAACAAGTTCATCAACACCATGACGCAACAGCCAACCGTGGAGCAATTGATCCCACTGGTGGCGACCCCGGAACAGGAACTCAAGCACCACTGGGACTATCTCTATGAACCGGATGCCAAGGAGCTGCTTGACGGCTTGATGGTCCGCTACGTGGAGTCGCAGGTGTACCAGGCGGTGGTCGAGAACAACGCAGCTGAACAAGCAGCGCGGATGATCGCGATGAAGAACGCTACCGACAACGCCGGTGATTTGATCAGCGATTTGCAGCTGATCTACAACAAGGCGCGTCAGGCTGCGATCACCCAAGAGATCTCGGAAATCGTCGGCGGCGCTGCCGCGGTTTAACGGTTCAAATATTCAGAGGATCCAGCTATGAGTAGCGGACGTATCGTTCAAATCATCGGCGCCGTTATCGACGTGGAATTCCCACGCGACAGCGTACCGAGCATCTACAACGCGCTGAAAGTACAAGGCGCGGAAACTACCCTGGAAGTTCAGCAGCAACTGGGCGACGGCATCGTTCGTACCATTGCGATGGGTTCCACCGAAGGCTTGAAGCGCGGTCTGGACGTTGTCGACTCTGGCGCTGCCATCTCCGTACCGGTCGGTAAAGCGACCCTGGGCCGGATCATGGACGTACTGGGCAACCCGATCGACGAAGCTGGTCCGATCGACACCGAAGAGCGCTGGGGCATTCACCGTCCTGCGCCATCCTTCGCTGAACAGGCGGGCGGCAACGACCTGCTGGAAACCGGCATCAAGGTTATCGACCTGGTTTGCCCGTTCGCCAAGGGCGGTAAAGTGGGTCTGTTCGGTGGTGCCGGTGTGGGCAAGACCGTAAACATGATGGAACTGATCCGTAACATCGCCATCGAGCACAGCGGTTATTCCGTGTTCGCTGGTGTGGGTGAGCGTACTCGTGAGGGTAACGACTTCTACCACGAGATGAAGGATTCCAACGTTCTGGACAAAGTGGCACTGGTTTACGGTCAGATGAACGAGCCGCCGGGAAACCGTCTGCGCGTAGCCCTGACCGGCCTGACCATGGCCGAGAAGTTCCGTGACGAAGGTAACGACGTTCTGCTGTTCGTCGACAACATCTACCGTTACACCCTGGCCGGTACCGAAGTATCCGCACTGCTGGGCCGTATGCCTTCGGCAGTAGGTTACCAGCCGACCCTGGCTGAAGAGATGGGCGTTCTGCAAGAACGTATCACTTCGACCAAGGAAGGTTCGATCACTTCGATCCAAGCGGTATACGTACCTGCGGATGACTTGACCGACCCGTCGCCAGCGACCACCTTCGCCCACTTGGACGCCACCGTCGTTCTGTCCCGTGACATCGCTTCCCTGGGTATCTACCCAGCGGTAGACCCACTGGACTCGACTTCGCGCCAACTGGACCCGAACGTGATCGGCCAGGAGCACTACGACACCGCTCGCGGCGTTCAGTACGTGCTGCAGCGCTACAAAGAGCTGAAGGACATCATTGCGATCCTGGGTATGGACGAGCTGTCGGAAGCCGACAAGCAGTTGGTATCCCGCGCTCGTAAGATCCAGCGCTTCTTGTCGCAGCCGTTCTTCGTGGCTGAAGTCTTCACCGGTGCTTCGGGTAAATACGTTTCCCTGAAAGACACCATTGCTGGCTTCAAAGGCATCCTCAACGGTGACTACGACCACCTGCCAGAACAAGCGTTCTACATGGTCGGCGGCATCGAAGAAGCGATCGAGAAAGCCAAGAAACTGTAATCCCGGCGCCCGGCAACGGGCGCTAATTTAGGTTGAGGCAATCAGATGGCTATGACAGTCCATTGCGATATCGTCAGTGCGGAAGGGGAAATCTTCTCCGGTCTGGTCGAGATGGTGATTGCGCACGGTGAGCTGGGTGATCTTGGTATCGCCCTGGGTCACGCACCGCTGATCACTAATCTGAAACCAGGTCCGATCCGCTTGATCAAGCAGGGCGGGGAAGCCGAGGTGTATTACATCTCCGGTGGTTTCCTCGAGGTTCAGCCGAACATGGTCAAGGTCCTTGCCGACACTGTGCAACGTGCTGCCGACCTGGACGAAGCCTCCGCTCAGGAAGCCGTCAAGGCTGCCGAGAAGGCCCTGCACGAGCGAGGCGCGGAGTTCGATTACGGTTCTGCTGCTGCACGTCTGGCCGAGGCCGCAGCCCAGCTGCGCACCGTCCAGCAGATCCGCAAGAAGTTCGGCGGCTAAGCGTCTGCTTCCTGTGCGGTTGATTAAAAAGGGTAGCCTCGGCTACCCTTTTTTCTTTTCCCGACATTCATCTTCTGGTCGCAGCCGTTGACCACCCAGGATTGGTAGCCAGTCATGTCTCTCGAAATCGTTATCCTCGCGGCCGGTCAAGGCACTCGCATGCGTTCGGCGCTGCCCAAGGTCTTGCACCCGGTGGCAGGCAACTCCATGCTTGGCCATGTTATCCACAGCGCCCGACAACTTGATCCACAGCGCATTCACGTGGTGATTGGCCACGGTGCCGATGCGGTTCGTGAGCGCCTGGCGGCTGATGATCTGAATTTCGTCCTGCAGGATAAACAACTGGGGACCGGTCATGCCGTGGCCCAGGCCGTGCCATTCATTACCGCCGACACGGTGCTGATTCTCTACGGCGACGTGCCGTTGATCGAAGTCGAAACCTTGCAGCGCCTGCTCAAGCGCGTTGCTCCACAGCAGTTGGGCCTGTTGACCGTCAAACTGGACGACCCCACGGGTTACGGCCGCATCGTACGCAACACCGACGGCCAGGTAATGGCCATTGTCGAGCAGAAAGACGCCAACGAAGCCCAACGAGCTATTACCGAGTGCAACACCGGGATTCTTGCCGTACCGGGCGGATCCCTGGGGGATTGGATGAGTCGCCTGTCGAACCACAATGCCCAGGGCGAGTACTACCTGACGGATGTGATTGCCATGGCCGTCAATGACGGACTGGTAGTCGCCACCGAGCAACCGTTGGACGCCATGGAAGTGCAGGGCGCCAACGATCGTCGGCAACTGGCCGAGCTGGAGCGTCACTATCAATTGCGTGCCGCCCGCCGCTTGATGGCGCAAGGCGTGACCCTGCGCGACCCGGCCCGTTTCGACGTGCGCGGTGAAGTCAGCGTGGGCCGCGACGTGGTCATCGACATCAACGTTATCCTTGAAGGCAACGTCGTCATTGAGGACGACGTGGTCATCGGCCCGAACTGCGTGGTCAAGGACAGCACCTTGCGCAAAGGCGTGGTGATCAAGGCCAACAGTCATCTCGAAGGCGCGGTCATGGGTGAGGGTAGCGACGCTGGCCCGTTTGCCCGCCTGCGTCCCGGCACCGTGCTGGAAGCTCGCGCGCATGTGGGTAACTTCGTCGAGCTCAAGAACGCCCACATGGGCGAAGGCGCCAAGGCCGGTCACCTGACCTACCTGGGTGACGCCGAAATCGGCGCTCGCACCAATATTGGCGCCGGTACTATCACCTGCAATTACGATGGTGCCAACAAGTACCGGACGACCATTGGTGAAGACGTGTTCATCGGCTCCAACAACTCGCTGGTAGCCCCCGTGACTATCGGTGATGGTTCAAACACGGCCGCGGGTTCAACCATCAATCAGGATGTGGATAAGTCCCAACTGGCCGTGGCGCGCGCGCGTCAGCGCAATATCGATGGCTGGAAGCGCCCGGTAAAAATCAAGAAAAGCTAAGTTATCCACAGAACCTCTGTGGGAGCGGGCTTGCTCGCGAAAGCGGTGTATCAGGTAAAGCAGTATCGCCTGACACGCCCTTTCGCGAGCAGGCCCGCTCCCACATTGTGTTTATGATTTCTGAATTTTTCTTCCCTCGCCTTGACGATTTCGCTGCAATAGGTTTTGATTACTTACGTTATCTTTCGAATCGAAACTTATCCCGTTATGTCAAAGCGCAATACGCCACAACGCCGCCACAACATCCTTGCCTTGCTCCAGGAGCAGGGCGAGGTCAGTGTGGATGAACTGGCCAAACGCTTCGAAACCTCGGAAGTTACGATTCGCAAGGACCTCGCCGCCCTGGAAAGTAATGGCTTGCTACTGCGTCGTTACGGTGGCGCGGTCCCCATGCCTCAGGAGCTGGTGGCCGATAACGGGCAGACCGTCTCCAAATACAAACAAGCCATCGCGCGGGCCGCCGTGAAGCGGATCCGCGAACATGCGCGAATCATCATCGACAGCGGCAGTACCACGGCGGCCATGATTCCCGAGCTCGGCCAGCAGCCGGGTCTGGTGGTGATGACCAATTCCCTGCATGTCGCCAGTGCCTTGAGCGAACTGGAACATGAACCGGTGCTGTTGATGACCGGTGGCACCTGGGACCCTCATTCCGAGTCGTTCCAAGGTCAAGTCGCCGAGCAGGTCCTGCGTTCCTACGATTTTGACCAGTTGTTCATCGGTGCCGACGGCATCGATCTGGTCCGTGGCACCACCACCTTCAACGAACTGCTGGGCCTGAGCCGTGTGATGGCTGAGGTAGCCCGCGAAGTGATCGTGATGGTGGAGGCCGACAAGATCGGCCGGAAAATCCCCAACCTGGAGCTGCCGTGGAGCAGCGTCCATACCCTCATTACCGATGATCGCCTGCCCGTAGCGGCCCGCGATCAGATTCAGGCCCGCGGCATCAACCTGATCTGCGCGCCTGTCAGCCAGGAGAAATAGCATGTGTGGAATTGTCGGCGCCGTTGCTGAACGCAACATCACTGCAATCTTGCTCGAAGGCCTCAAGCGCCTGGAATACCGCGGCTACGACAGCGCCGGTGTGGCGGTGTTTACCAATGATGAGAAGCTCGAGCGTATGCGTCGGCCGGGCAAGGTCAGTGAGTTGGAGCAGGCGCTGGACGCCGATCCGCTGATCGGTCGCCTGGGCATCGCCCACACCCGTTGGGCCACCCATGGCGCACCGTGCGAGCGTAACGCCCACCCGATGTTCTCCGAAGACCTGGCGGTGGTGCACAACGGCATCATCGAAAACCACGAAGCCTTGCGTGAACAACTCAAGGCGCTCGGCTATGTGTTCACCTCGGACACCGATACTGAAGTGATCGCGCATCTGCTCAATCACAAGCTCAAGGACATGGCAGACCTGACCGTGGCCCTGAAGGCGACGGTCAAGGAACTGCACGGCGCCTATGGCCTGGCGGTCATCAGTGCGAAACAACCGGATCGTCTGGTGGCGGCGCGCAGCGGCAGCCCGTTGGTGATTGGCCTGGGCCTTGGGGAAAACTTCCTGGCCTCCGATCAGTTGGCGTTGCGCCAGGTGACCGACCGCTTTATGTACCTGGAAGAGGGCGATATCGCCGAGATTCGCCGCGACAGCGTGCAGATCTGGGACATCGACGGCAAAGCCGTGGAGCGCGAGACTGTCCAGTACCGCGACGGCGCCGACGCCGCCGACAAGGGCGAGTTCCGCCACTTCATGCTCAAGGAAATCCACGAACAACCGGCGGTGGTGCAACGTACCCTGGAAGGGCGCATGAGCCAGAGCCAGGTGCTGGTCCAGGCGTTCGGTCCGCAAGCGGCCGAGCTGTTCGCCAAGGTGCGCAATGTGCAGATCGTTGCCTGTGGCACCAGCTATCACGCCGGCATGGTCGCTCGTTACTGGCTGGAAGAACTGGCCGGTATTCCGTGCCAGGTCGAAGTGGCCAGCGAGTTCCGCTACCGCAAAGTGGTGGTGCAGCCTGACACGCTGTTCGTCACCATTTCCCAGTCGGGTGAAACCGCCGACACCCTGGCCGCCCTGCGCAACGCCAAGGAATTGGGCTTCCTCGCCAGCCTGGCGATCTGCAACGTTGGCATCAGCTCGCTGGTGCGTGAATCCGACCTGACCCTGCTGACCCAGGCCGGCCGTGAGATTGGCGTGGCGTCGACCAAGGCGTTCACTACGCAACTGGTGGGCCTGCTGTTGCTGACCCTGTCCCTGGGCCAGGTGCGCGGGACCTTGGAAGAGGGTATCGAAGCAAAACTGGTGGAAGAACTGCGTCGCCTGCCAACCCGCCTGGGCGAAGCCTTGGCGATGGACAGCACGGTGGAAAAAATCGCCGAGCTGTTCGCCGAGAAGAACCACACGCTGTTCCTGGGCCGTGGTGCGCAATTCCCGGTGGCGATGGAAGGGGCCTTGAAGCTCAAGGAGATTTCCTACATCCACGCCGAGGCCTACCCGGCCGGAGAGCTCAAGCACGGCCCGTTGGCCCTGGTGGACAACGACATGCCGGTGGTCACGGTGGCGCCAAACAACGAGCTGCTGGAAAAGCTCAAGTCCAACCTGCAGGAAGTGCGCGCCCGTGGCGGTCAGTTGATTGTCTTCGCCGACGAGAAGGCCGGCATGACCAATGGCGAAGGCACCCACGTGGTGCACATGCCGCACATCCACGACATCCTGTCGCCGATCCTCTACACCATCCCGTTGCAGCTGCTGTCGTACTACGTCGCTGTGCTCAAGGGCACCGATGTGGACCAACCGCGTAATCTGGCGAAGTCCGTGACGGTGGAATAAAGAATGTAGCGCGGGCAACGGATCCAGCCTGCCGGCGTGGACCCGAAACGCTCGTAGAAAAACAACCCCCTGAATTCAGGGGGTTTTTTATGGCTGACCGTAAAGTTTTATGCCGGCTCAGGCCAGGCGCATAGATTCAATTGCGTCTTGGTCGCCAGCCCTGTTCGTCGCATTCACAGCGAGCCGCTGAACAACCGCGTTGACAACAAGGGTCATAGGTGATGATATTCAGTCATACGACAACGTATGACATAGAAAATAATAAAAACGAAAGGCGCAGCCCATGTCTTCTACATTTGCCGCCCCGCGAATTCACAGTCCAGCAGCCCCACGCGTTATCACTTTGCGCCAGCTACCTTCTTTGCCTCCCGGAAAGCCCCGCGGGAGGTCGCACGTTCATTCGAACTCCCCGATCTCAACGTCCAAGCATCCTCGCCTGCCTCGCCTGCCTCGCCTGCCTCGCCAGCCGTTAGCGCTGGGCGTGTTCGTTTCCTGCTCAACTCAATCCCACAATGAATGGCTGCATCCGGAGAACAATAATGAAGAAAACACTCTGCGCCTCTTTGATCGCCTCTTTTCTGAGCCTGACCGCTGGCACAGCAATGGCTGCCGACGCCAGCGCCTGGCCAAGCCGTCCAGTGCAGGTGGTGGTGATTGCCAATGCCGGCGGTGACACCGATTTCAATGCACGAATGATGGCCAAGTACTTCACCAAGCTCACCGGAAAATCCATGGTGGTGACCAATATGGCCGGTGGGGGCGGGACGATTGCCGCCGATGCGGTCAAGAGCGCGGCGCCGGACGGCAATACCATCCTGTTCACCCATACCGGCCAATTGATCGTCAATGAGGTCGCGGGGCTGTCGGAGGATCGCTTTGATGCCTTTGATATCTCCTGCATCGCCGGCGTCGACAAAGGCGCGGTGTTCGTCTCGGCGAAAAGCTCGGGCATCGACAGCCTCGACCAACTGATTGAAAAAGCCAAGGCCAAGCCCGGCACCATCACCTACGGCACCGAGATGGGCAACTTCTCTCACCTGCAGGGCCTGATGTTCGAGAAGCTCGCCGGCGTGAAACTGAAAATGGTCGACAGCGGCACGGTGTCCGAAAAAATCGTCGCCTTGCTGGGCAAGCGCATTGACCTCGGTGCCATCAGCTATGGCTCGGTCCAGGATTACATTTCCAGCGGCAAGATGACTGCCCTGGGCCAGCCCAACGCTGAGCGCAATGCGCTGCTGGGCGACGTCAAGACCTTCAAGGAGCAAGGCGTGGACCTGATCCTGGACAAGCCTTACGTCGTCGCCTTCCCGAAAGGCACGGACCCGGCCATCGTCAAGAAAATGGCCGACACCATGAAGAAAATCACCGAAGAGCCGGAATATGCCGAGGAATTGAAGAAGTCATTCAAACAGCCGGTCAGCTTCCAGGGCTCCGAAGAAGCCATCGCCACGTTGAATAAAACCCGCGACAGCTTCATGCAGTTCAAGGACGAGATGCGTAAAGCCAAATAATTTACGTAACGGCTCGGGTGTGCGTCGCGTTGGCAAGCACCCGATCGCCAGTCCTTTCCAGCAAGAGGAGCCTGCATGGATTCCTATAAAAGAAACGAGCTGTTATCCGGCCTGGCCATGTTCGGTGCCGGCGTGGCTTATCTGGTATTGACCTTGAACCTGCCGCGTCGCGGTTTCGTCGATGCCGCGTTTGTGCCCTGGGTACTCGCCGTCGCGTTGTGCCTGTTGGGGGCTTTACAGCTGTGGGCGTGGCGAAAGCTGCCGGATAAACGTGGCGAACCCGCCGAAAAAACCGAGTCGATCGACTATCCAACGGTCTTTAAATCCCTGGCGTTGGTGCTGCTTTTCACGGCGCTGCTGGAGACCGTGGGTTTCGTGATCATGACGGTGCTTTATCTCTATGCCCAGTTCATCGTACTGACCCCTGCGGAACAAAAGGTCAAGCACCTCCAATACGCGCTGATAGCGGTCGTTTCGGCTGTCGTGATCTTTTACATCTTTCGCCATGGCTTCGACTTGCTCCTGCCTGTCGGCTTATTGGATTTCTAGGGGACGGCCATGATTGAACTCATGCAAACAGGCTTCGCGGCCGTACTTACACCCTACGTCTTTCTCCTGATCACCCTCGGCGTTGCGGTGGGGATCGTTTTTGGTGCGGTGCCCGGGCTCTCGGCCACCATGGCTATTGCGCTGTGCTTGCCGTTGACATACTCGATGGGGCCCGGCCCGGGCCTGGCGCTGCTGGTCGCGCTGTTTGTCGGTGCTACCTCGGGAGGGCTGATATCGGCGATATTGCTCAACATACCGGGAACGCCGGCCTCCATCGCCACGACATTCGATGGTTGGCCGCTGATGAAACAAGGCCATGGCGTCAAGGCTCTTGGGATTGGCGTGGTGTTCTCGTTTCTTGGCACGATTTTCAGTATCGCCGCGCTGATGTTCATCGCCCCGATCCTGGCGGAACTGGCCCTGAGTTTTGGCCCGCACGAATACTTTTCCATCGCGATTTTCTCGCTGACGTTGATCGCCACGCTGTCTACCGGCTCGCTGGTCAAAGGCTTGTTTGCCGGTGCCCTGGGCTTTGCCTTTTCCACCGTGGGGATTGCGCCGGTCGAGGCCATTCGCCGCTTTACCTTCGACCTGCCGAGCCTCAATGGCGGCTTCGCCATGCTCACCGTCATGATCGGTATGTTTGCGGTCGCCGAAGTGCTGAAGTTTGCTGAGAGTGCGCGCCTGAGCCACCGGGCCAAACCACAGCACGTCAGCATGAAAGGCGTGAAAGGTTTCGGTTTTTCGATGAAGGAGTTTGTCGGCCAGTTGCCCAACGCCACTCGTTCCTCCCTGATCGGCCTGGGCATCGGTATCCTGCCCGGCATCGGTGCCGGTACTTCGAATATCGTCTCTTACATCGTGGCGAAGAAACGGTCCAAGACGCCTGAGGAGTTCGGCAAAGGGAAGATTGACGGTGTGGTGGCCAGCGAGACGGCAAACAATGCCGGCATCGGTGGCGCGATGATTCCATTGCTGACGCTGGGCATTCCCGGCGATACCACCACGGCAGTCATGCTCGGTGGCTTCATGATCCACGGCATCCAGCCCGGGCCTCTGCTGTTCATCAGCCAGGCACCGCTGGTCTACACGATTTTCGCCGCGCTGATCCTCGCTTCCGTGCTGATGCTGGTGCTCGAGTTCTACGGCTTGCGCATGTTCATCAAGTTGCTGGCGGTGCCCAAGCACATTCTGCTGCCAATCATCCTGGTGCTCTGTGTGGTCGGGGCCTTCGGCCTGAACAGCCGGATTTTCGATGTCTGGGCGGTGTTGCTGTTTGGCTTGCTGGGATACGGGTTCGTAAAAGCCGGTTTGCCGATTGCACCGTTCATCATCGGTTTCATCCTGGGCCCCATGGCTGAAACCAACTTGCGTCGTGGCTTGATGCTGTCCGATGGGAACTTCGGCGGCTTCTTGAGCAATCCCATCTCAGCCGGCTTTCTCATCCTGGCTGCCGCTTCCATCTCCTGGCACCTGGTGACAGTGATCCGTCACAAGAAGAGTGCTGCCATTGAACTGATGCGCAGCTGATTCAGCTCAACCCATGGGTTTGGCTGGTGCAACGCAATCTTGCGCTGCGCCAGTCGAACTGGAGGATAGCCATGCCAAGCCCGACCCCTCTTCCGTCAGCCGACGACGACCGCATCAGTTGGGTCCGCATCGCGTCGGTATTTCTACCGCTGGCCAACCCCATCAGCGATGCCAAGGTTCTCACGGGCCGGCAGAAGCCGATGACCGAAATCGCCATCCTGCTGGTGGAAATTGAAACCAGAGATGGCCACAGCGGCCTGGGTTTCAGTTATTCCAAGCGCGCCGGTGGGCCCGGGCAATTTGCCCATGCCCGGGAAATCGGTCCCACGCTCATCGGGGAAAACCCCAGCGATATTTCAAAGCTCTGGGACAAGCTCTGCTGGGCTGGCGCCTCGGTGGGGCGCAGCGGTCTGGCGACACAAGCCATTGGCGCCTTCGATGTCGCCTTGTGGGACCTGAAGGCCAAGCGTGCCAACCTGTCCCTGGCCCGTCTGCTCGGCGCCCATCGTGATTCGGTCCAGTGCTACAACACCTCCGGCGGGTTCCTGCACACGCCGCTCGATCAGTTAATGATCAATACCGATATCTCCCGGGAGAAGGGCATCGGCGGGATCAAGCTCAAGGTCGGCCAGCCAGACCAGGCGCTGGATCTGCACCGTGTCAGCAGTATTCGCAAACACCTGGGCGATGCCTTCCCGCTGATGGTCGACGCCAATCAGCAATGGGACCGGCCCACGGCGCAGCGCATGTGCCGCCATCTGGAGCAGTACAACCTGGTCTGGATCGAGGAACCGCTCGATTGCTATGACGCCGAAGGCCATGCCGCCCTCGCGGGGCAATTCGACACGCCCATCGCCACCGGTGAAATGCTCACCAGCGTTGCCGAGCATTGGGAATTCATCAAGTTGCGTGCCGCCGATTATCTGATGCCCGATGCGCCGCGGGTGGGGGGCATCACGCCCTATCTGAAGGTCCAGGCGCTGGCCGAGCAAGCGGGGCTGATGATCGCCCCGCACTTCGCCATGGAACTGCACATCCATTTGGCCGCTACCTATAGCCGCGAGCCTTGGGTCGAGCATTTCGAATGGTTGGAACCGTTGTTCAACGAGCGCATGCAAACCCGGGATGGACGGATGCTGGTGCCGACCCGGCCAGGGCTCGGCCTGTCGCTCAGCGAGCAAGTCGCCGGTTGGACTGCGCAACAGGTTGAGATCGGCCAGCGTGCTTGAGGAGATACGATGTCGTCGCCGTTGAGTCATGAATTGATCGAAAGCATCGAGCGCCTGGTGGGCCCTGCCGGGCTGGTGCGCGATCCCGAGCTCATGCAGGGCTACCTGACCGATTGGCGCAACGCTTACCAAGGCCTGGCTGCGTTAGTGGTGCGCCCGGCCAGCACTGAGGCGTTGGCGGCGGTGGTGCGGCTCTGCCATGACGCCGGGGTGGCGCTGGTGCCCCAGGGCGGCAACACCGGGCTGTGCGGTGGTTCGATCCCGGACGCCTCGGGTCGGCAGGTGGTGCTGTCCTTGAGCCGGATGAAGCGCATCCGTGAAATCGACTTGGCCAATGAAACCATTACGGTCGAGGCCGGGGTGATTCTGCAACATTTGCAAGAAGCCGCCAGCCAGGCAGGCCGACTGTTCCCGCTGTCGCTGGGGGCTGAGGGCAGTTGCACGGTGGGCGGCAACCTGGCCACCAATGCCGGGGGGACGGCGGTACTGCGCTACGGCAACATGCGGGAGCTGACCCTGGGTCTTGAAGTGGTGCTGCCCGACGGACGCATCTGGAACGGCTTGCGAGGCCTGCGTAAAGACAACACCGGCTACGACCTCAAACATCTGTTCATCGGTTCGGAGGGTACCCTGGGCATTATTACGGCGGCGGTGCTCAAGCTGTTTCCGGCGACCCACAGCACGGCAACCGCCTGGGTGGCGCTGCCTTCTGCGCAGGCGGCTGTGGACCTGATCGGCCATGTTCGCAGCCTGTGCGCTGATCGTTTGACAGGCTTCGAGATGATGTCACGCCAGAGCCTGGCGTTCGTTCTGGAGCATGTTGCCGGTTGCAGTGACCCGCTGGACACGCCGCATCCGTGGTACGCCTTGATCGAATTGCGCGACACGGTGCCTGACGCGCCGTTGACCCAGTTGCTTGAAAGCGGCCTGAGTCATGCCTTCGAACAGGGTTGGGTGATCGATGCCGTGATCGCCAGCAGCCAGGCGCAGGCCGCCGCGCTGTGGGCCCTGCGCGAGGGCATTTCCGAAGCACAAAACCATGAAGGCCCCAGTCTCAAGCATGACATCAGCGTGCCCGTCAGCCGGATCCCGGAATTCATCGAACGCACGGACCGCGCGTTACAACAAGATTTCCCCGGTGTGCGCATCGTTTCTTATGGCCACATGGGCGATGGCAACCTGCATTACAACATCAGCAAGCCAGTCGGCCATGGGGACGCCCCGTTCAAGGCCCAGGAGAGGGCGATCATGCAAGTGATCTACCGGATGACGAGTGCCTTCAATGGCAGCATCAGTGCCGAACATGGTCTGGGGCAGGCCAAGCCGGCCGCTGCGGCCCAGTTCAAGGACCCGCTGGAGATCGAGCTGATGCGTGCCATCAAACGCACTCTGGACCCCGCCGGTTTAATGAATCCCGGCAAAGTGTTTGCCAGCGGGCTGGAGTGATCGAACCGGCCTCTGCTAACCTGCCTGAGCTCATGGCAGGCCGTCCTGCCGCTTTCTGATAGCAGACTTGGAATGGCTGAATGACGCAGGCAAACACCAAGGATCGGGTACGCATCAAGCACGTCGAAGTTCTCTCGGACGACTGGTACGTGCTGCGCAAAACCACCTATGACTACCTCGGCCGCAACGGCCAATGGCGCGAGCTGACCCGCGAGACCTATGACCGGGGCAACGGCGCCACCATCCTGCTGTACAGCAAAGTCAAGCAAACCGTGGTGTTGACCCGGCAATTTCGTTTTCCGGCCTTCGTCAACGGGCACGATGGCTTGCTGATCGAAACCTGCGCCGGCCTGCTGGACAACGACGACCCGCACACCTGCATTCGCAAGGAAACCCAGGAAGAAACCGGCTATATCGTCCAGGACGTGCGCAAGGTATTCGAAGCCTTCATGAGCCCGGGCTCGGTGACTGAGCGGGTGCATTTTTTCGTCGGCGAATACTTCGATGAAGACAAACGGCACGAAGGCGGCGGGCTTGAAGCGGAGGGCGAGGAGATCGAGGTGCTGGAGCTGCCGCTCGACCAAGCCTTGGGCATGATCGAAAGCGGGGAGATTTGCGACGGCAAGACCATCATGCTGTTGCAATACGCCAAGTTGCATCGGTTGCTGGATTAGCCACCGGCGATCCAGGCCCTGAGCGGATAAAACGCGCAGCCGTATCCAGCGACTGCGCGTTTTTCGTTTAGCTGGACTGGGCCTCGCTGTCGTCCTGCATGTCGTCCAGGTATTCCGGCTGGTCGGTCTGGTCCGGCAGTTCGGTCACGACGCTGAAGTCGCTGATCTCGACGGCGCCCACTCCGTGACCAAGCAAATGAAAGGAAAACGCCTTGCGCGGTTGCGGGTTGTCGAAACGGATGTTCATCACCAGTGGCTGCCCGGGGGTTACCGCCACGTCTGTGGGCAGGTCCATCGGCACATCCTGCTCGAACTCCTTGGCCTTGAGGGAAATATAGGCGGCATGGTCTGCCTCCACGGCGCGGATGGTCAGGCTGACGCGGGTCTGTGAGCCCTTGGGCATTTCCAGGTATTGAGCGCCGATCAGGTTGTCGGTCCAGTCATTGGTGACCTGGGCTGGCAGTGGGATTCTATCGGCGCTGCCAAACTGATAATGCTGGTTCAGGGGCGTGTGTAGCAGGGTCTGGTCGAGGGCCGTGGCCCGGGCGCTGATCAGTCGGGCTCGCTGGCCGCTGTATTGTCCGCCGTAGCTGGCACGGTCGGCGATGAAGCCTGGGCTGCTGTAGTAGCGGCAGTTCTGCAGGAAATCGCACTCGGTGAATGTGCCCTTGCCGTCGTGGTAGCGCAGCTTGCCGTTGGTGAACGACATGATTTCCCGGCCTGTCGGGTAGTCCCGGAACAGCGAGCGACCGGACAACGACGTGGGCACCGCGAAGCCGAAGTAATCGAGGATCGAGGCGGTCAGGTCGACATGGCCGTAGGTCCCTGACTTGATCCTCGGTAATGGTTCCGGCGCCAGCGTCAAATTGAACCCCCAGGACGACGCCAGGCGCACATCGTCGATGCCATGGGACTCATCCGAGGTGATGACCACCAGGGTGTTTTCCAGAATGCCCTGGCGTTCCAGGCCCGTCAGGAAACTCTCCAGCGCGTCGTCCAGGTAACCCACGGCGGCCTGCTTGGCGGTGTCGTAGCGTTGCAAGTAGTCATCCGGCGCGGAGTACGGCTGGTGGGTACCCACGGTCAGCAGGGTGAGCATCCAGGGCTTGTCTGCCTGTTGCAGCTGCCCGACGTAGTCCAGGGCGCCTTCGAAGAAGGTCTTGTCGTCCTTGCCCCAGGGGAATTCCAGGTAGGCCGGTCGGGTGAACCAGTCCATGCCCAGGGTCGTGTCGAAGCCAATGTGCGGCATGATCCGGTCCTTGGCCATGAACCGCAGGCCCGCACCTTGGAGGAAGTGGGTGGAGAAGCCGTTCTGGCGCAACTGGGCCGGCAGGCACGCCTGGTTGCGCTGGGTCTGGTTGAGCATTTCGACGCCTTTGGGCGTGCCATCGTTGAGCTTGTCGTAGTCGCCACACAGCATCGCGTACAGGCCGCGGATGGTCTGGTGACTGTGCAGGACGTAATCGGGTGTGTTCATGCCGCGCTCGGCCCAGGCACTGAGGTGCGGCATCAGGTTTTCTTGGTAGCGGCTGTTCAAGGCCTGGCGGTTGGCGCTCAGGTAGGCGCCAGGAATGCCTTCGAGGGCGATGACCAGGACGTTGCGCGCGCGGCCCGGCGCGGCCAGCAGTTTTTGTCCCTCCAGGTCCAGCCGGGTAAGGCCCTGCATGGGCGGGACCGGCTCCACGACATCGCCTTCGAGCCATTGCTGGGCCTGTTCCTGGCCAGCCACGATACCCGCCGTGACGAGTTGATGGGGCAGGTTGAACAGATTCCATTGGTCCGCCTCACTGGGCCGCCAGGATTGCACGGCGCTGTGCACCAGCAAGAGCAACACCGGCAACGTCCAGGCGTGGCGAGGCAGGCGTGGTGCCAGGCGCGGACGGCTGGTCCATTGGACCATCAGCCAGAATGCCAGCGCGATCAACTGGATTGCGGCCAGCCAGGGATGGGCGAAGCCGCCGCTGGTGGAATTTTCAACGAACTGCGGGTCGATCAGGTAATGCACATCCGAGGGGCTGGGCATTCGCCCGACAGCGCTGACCAACTCGATACTGGCCAGCGTCAGCGCACTCCAGGCCAGCATTACAGGTAGCGCGAGCCACCAGGGACGACGGTAAAGCAACGCGATCAGTAACCCACCGATGCCCAGATCCGACAGATAGCCTTGCGGATCGGACCAGCCCAGCACCAGACGCAGCAGCATCGGGATCAGTAATACGCATCCGGCCAGGGCGATAAGGGAAGCGAGGGGATGGTTTAAATGGCGGTAAACGTTCACAAATACAGGCCTTTAGGTTGAAGCCAATCCATTGAACAACACACATAACCCTGTGGGACCGGGCTTGCTCGCGAAGGCGGCATGTCAGTCAGCATCATCACCGGCTGATACACCACCTTCGCGGGCAAGCCCGCTCCCACAAGGGTTTTCTCGCAGTCATTAAACTGTCACAAAAATGGATGGTAACAAGCGCAGCCGCCAACGGCCGGGTCCATGTCCCGGTGTTCGGCTGCGCTGCGCTGTGGTTCACTGGTTCAGGCCTCTACAGCGGCCGTATGGCGCGGCTTTGAGACGCGCAGAAAACTTGTATCAGGATTTCTCATCGGGGGATGGATGGACAGGTTTCAGGAAATGCAGGTTTTTGTCGCCGTGGCTCAGGAGTCGGGGTTTTCAGCGGCGGCGCGGCGCCTCGGCCTGTCGGCGGCCAGCGTCACGCGAGCCGTGGCGGGGTTGGAGCAACGTATCGGTACGCCGTTGCTGGTACGTACCACGCGCAACGTGTACCTGAGCGAAGCCGGCCAGCGCTTTCTCGAGGACAGTCGGCGGATCCTTTCCGATTTGCAGGAAGCCGAGGATTCGGCGGCCGGCAGCCACGTCCAACCTCGAGGGCAACTGACGATTACGGCGCCGGTGCTGTTCGGTCAGTTGTTCGTCACACCGGTGCTGGTCGATTACCTGCAGCAGTTTCCCGAGGTCAGCATCAACGCCTTGCTGCTCGATCGTACAGTCAGCATGGTCGAGGAGGGCATCGACGTTGCGGTGCGCATTGGCGAGTTGCCAGACAGCAACCAGCACGCCGTCCGCGTGGGTGAGGTGCGGCGGGTGGTCTGCGGCTCCCCTGGTTTTTTCGCACGCCACGGCCGGCCCAAGCATCCGCAGGATCTGGAACGAATGCCGGTGGTGGCGTCATCGGCCATCGGCCAGATCAAAAGCTGGACCTTCGTCGAGGCAGGCCAGCCGTTGGCGGTCCGGCCTGTGCCACGCCTGGTGGTGACGGCCAACCAGGCCGCGATCACCGCCGCCTGCCAAGGGCTGGGAATGACACGAATCCTGGCTTATCAAGTGGCGAGCAATGTCGCTGCCGGTGAGTTGGAAATCGTCCTGGCGGATTTCGAACTGCCGCCTCTACCGATCCATGTGGTCTACCAGGGTGGGCGCAATGCGCCGGCGCGGGTTCGCAGTTTTGTCGATTTCACCGTCCGCGCATTACGCGAACATCCGGCTTTGAGCAGCTGAGGAATTGTTGCGCTGGATGAAACAATGGATTGCACTTGTGGGTGATTCTCTTGTTTTCAGCTAGAGAGGAGGATGACTCCATCGACGCCGTTCTGCTAATGGCGTCATTTCCAGCGGAGTCGACCATGAACCCTATCAAGCTCTACCACTTCCCGCTTTCTGGCCATGCACACCGTGTCCAACTGATGCTTTCGTTGCTCGAACTGCCTGTCGAAATGGTCTTCGTCGACCTGGCCAAAGGCGCGCACAAACAGGCGGATTTTCTTGCCCTCAATGCGTTTGGCCAAGTGCCGGTGATTGACGATGACGGTCTGGTGCTGGCCGACTCCAACGCCATCCTGGTGTACTTGGCGCACAAATATGGCAAGGGCCGCTGGCTGCCAACCGATCCGATCGGTGCCGCCCAGGTGCAGCGCTGGTTGTCGGTGGCGGCTGGGCCGATCCACTCGGGGCCGGCCACGGCGCGACTGATCACCGTGTTCGGCGCGCCCTACAACGCCGAGGACGTGATTGCCCGCTCCCACAGCCTGTTGAAAGTCATTGATCAAGAATTGAGCAACCGTGCTTATCTGGCAGGCGACGCTGCGACGATTGCCGACGTCGCGGGCTACAGCTACATCGCCCATGCACCGGAGGGCAACGTGTCGCTGGAGGACTACGTTCATGTGCGCGCCTGGTTGGCGCGAATCGAAGCCTTGCCAGGGTTCGTGGGCATGCCGCGTACCGCTGTCGGCCTGCAAAGATCCGCCTGAGCAGATGCAGCTGAGGTCTTGATGACCATCGGCCAATAACCTGAAGTTCTCCACCCTGTGGGAGCGGGCTTGCTCGCGAAAGCGCTGTATCAGTCAGCAAAGATGCTGCTGATCCAAAGCTATCGCGAGCAAGCTCGCTCCCACAGTCATGTGCAACGCGTTAATCTGCGAAGCTTTTACGGGGTGGTGAGGTTTCATGACTTTTCTTGTCCGGCTCTCGCTGGCGCTCGCCTTGTTGCTTTTGAGCGGCTGCGAACAACCGCCAATGCCATCCCTCGATCAACAACTCTATGTCTGGCAACGCCAATGGACGCCGGCCCACGAACCGGCGTTGCGTCAGAGCCATGGCGACTTTTCCCGTCTGCGGGTGTTGGCACTGCAGGCTTTTCCCGGGGCTGGCTGGAGCCGCGCGCGGATTGATTCGGTCATGCTCAAGGCGGATGGTCGACCGCTGATTGCCGTGATTCGCCTGGACGGTCAGCTCAAATCCCTGGACCAGGACGAGGTGATCACGCAGATCCAGCAACTGTTGAGTGACTGGCAAGCCCAGGGTCTGGCTCCGGTGGGGGTGGAAATCGACCATGACGCCGGTAACGCACGCTTGCCGGCCTACGGGGCATTTCTAGCCCGGCTGCGGCAGGCCTTGCCGGCCACCCTGGGATTGAGCATCACGGCACTGCCGGCCTGGCTCGACAGCCCCGCGTTGCCGGGGCTGTTGCAGACGGTGGACAGTAGCGTGTTACAGGTTCACGCGGTGAGCGATCCGCGCCAGGGACTGTTCGATCCGAAGCAGGCCCGGCGCTGGGCTGAGCGTTGGAGCGGCGTTACCACTCGGCCGTTCTATCTGGCCCTGCCGGCCTACGGTGTGGCGCTGCTGACCCAGGAGAGCGGGGCGCCGGTGGTGGAGAGCGAAGTGCCGATCGATCGAGGTGGCGAGCGTCGCGAGCTGTTGGCCGATCCGCAACAAGTGGCCGGTCTTGCGGCGCAGCTGCGCACCGAACCACCGAAACACCTGGCCGGGTTGATCTGGTTTCGTCTGCCGTTGGCGGGTGACCGGCGTGCCTGGAGCCTGACCACCCTCGGCGCTGTCGCTCGGGGTGACAGCCTGGACAGTCGCCTGGCGTTGCAGGTGGGGGAGCACGAAGGTCTGTACGATATCCGACTGATGAATCAGGGCAATCTTGACAGCCCTTGGCCCCAGCGCCTGACGCTTGCCGTCGGCGCGTGTGACGGCGTCGATGCCTTGGCTGGTTACACGTTGCAACAAACCCCTGGACTGCTTACCTTCACCCGCATTCAGGAAGGCCGCTTGGCCGCCGGTGCCCAGCGGGCAATCGGCTGGGCGCGCTGTACAAAAATTGACCAAGGAGGTTTCAATGTCTACCCGTAAGTGGCCTCGCCATCTGCTCTGTCTGAGCCTCAGCCTGCCGCTGGGACAGGCACTGGCCTGCGGGCCGGATTTTCCGATGCGCCTGCTGGATAACCGCGCGCAATCACTGTCCGAATTGCCCGAAGGCAGCTTCCGCTTCGAGGTCAGCCGCCTCGGCCGAGCGATTGCCGGGCTCAAGCCGGCCACCGATGCGACGCGCAACCCGGATTACAGCTATGACGATATGGCTTCTTACGTCGAACAACGCAGCAAGGCTGAACAGATTGGCCTGACCCCGCCGCAGCAAGCGGTGGTGGAGCGTTTGCGGGCGCTGACCGATGTCGAGCAGGTTGTCACCGAAGCGGCCAACCTGCCTGCCGAGCTGCGGCTGTACGCGATTGGCGCGGCGGCTTTTAACGCCGGTGAGCATCAGCGGGCAGCCGAATCGTTCCAGCAGTTGCTGGCGCTGCCGGCTGATCAGCGCCCGTTGCGTAGCACCTGGGCCGCGTATTCCCTGGGGCGGGCCTTGTTTGCCCTGAGCACCGAGGCCGGTGGCGGCGAACCCGCAGCGTTGCAGCAGCAGGCTCGGGAAGCGTTCCGCCAGGCCCGCGAGCTAAGCGTTGCCGGCTTCAGCGATCCGCTGGAACTGGGTATCGCCAGTCTCGGCGAAGAAGCCCGGGTGGCCTATACCGTTGATGATTGGAACAGCGCTGTCGAACTGTATGCGACTCAGTCCCTGCAAGGCTCCCAGGTCGGTTACAGCTCGTTGCTGCAACTGGCGGGCGACCTGAGTATCCAGCCGGATGAACGCTTGAGCCAATTGCTCAAAACCCCGGCGGTGCAGCGATTGGTGACCGCGTATTTGCTCAGCCGCGTCGGCTGGTGGGACGGTGAGGAGCCGTCGGGTGAGAAAAGGCTCTTCACGCTGTTGCAAGCCAACGCCCAGGGCAACCTGGAAGATGCCGACCGTTTGGCGGCGGTGAGTTATCAGCACGGCGATTACACCGGCGCCAAGGCCTTTGTGGAGAAGGCCCCCGACACAGGTTTGGCCTGGTGGGTGCGGGCCAAACTGGCGCTGCGCGACGGGGACAAAGTCGCCGCGGCGGCGGCTTATGCCAAAGCGGCCCAGGCGTTTCCGAAGGATGAGTCCTGGGGCAGTCGACGTACACCGGATTGGGATTTCGAGTCGGTGCAGCCCAAGTGCCGGGTCGAAGGCGAAAGTGCGATCCTGGCCTTGCAACGGGGTGACTACCTGCAAGCCTTCGATCAGCTTTATCGCGGCCAGGCCAACTATTGGTACGACGCTGCCTTGGTTGCCGAGCGTGTGCTGACGGTGGATGAGCTGAAACAATACGTCGACGCGCAAGTCCCTGCGCCACCGGCATTGAGCCAACAAGATCGCGACAACTACGTGCCACTGCCGGTGGCCGCGAGCCTGCGCAACCTGCTGGGTCGTCGCTTGCTCAGGGAAGGGCGCTACGATGAGGCTCCGGCGTATTTCGACAACGCTGACCTGCAGAATAAAGCCCGTGCTTATGGACAATTGCGCCAGGATGCCGAGTCCAAGTGGTGGCCAACCGGGCGGGCCGAGGCGTATTTCAATGCGTCCTGGATGGCCCGCAAATGGGGCATGGAACTGCTCGGCTACGAGATGGCGCCGGATTACGCCAGCCTGGGGGGCAGCTATAGCCTGGAACCCGTTGAGCTGAAGATCGGGCCGCTGGTGGCTGAAGGTGAAGTGCAACGCCAGCAGGCCAGCGCCGCGCAACCGGACGTGCGTTACCACTATCGGTTTGTCGCCACGGCGCTGGCCAGCCAGGCGGCAGATAACTTGCCCCATACCAGCCAGGCGTTTGCGGCCGTACTGTGCAAAGCGGTCGGTTACAACTCAAGCCTGGAAGAGCAAAGCGCGTTGTATCAGCGGTACGTGAAGGAAGGCCCCTACGTGGAGTGGGCCGGGGATTTCGGTCATCAATGCCAGGAGCCGGATTTCCGCACCGCGAACAAACGCTACGTCACCCAGGCCCTGGAGCCGATTCGCTCGACGCTGCGACCTTACAAGGGGTGGCTGCAAGTGGGTGGTTTGGTGCTGGTGGCAGCGGTGGTGTTGGGGTTGATCAGCCGTCGCCAGCGCAAGGCACGGATGGCTGCCAACTAGGCTGAAGATGTAACTGTGGGAGCGGGCTTGCTCGCGATGGCGCAGGGTCAGCTTGCATCGATGTTGGATGTGCTGCCGTCTTCGCGAGCAAGCTCGCTCCCACAGGGTCAGGTGTGATTAGCCAATAGAGAACACCCTCTACATCTGCGTCGCCATCCCCTCCACGTTCATCGCCGCCTGGCGCAACGCCTCCGAACGGGTGGGGTGTGGATGGCAGGTCAGGGCTATGTCCTCGGCCGAGGCGCTGAATTCCATGGCCACGCAGTATTCGCCGATCATCTCACTGACGCTCGGGCCCACAAGATGCACCCCGAGGATTTCGTCGGTGCGCTCATCGGCCAGGACTTTGGCGAAACCCTCGGTCTCGTGGTTGATCTTCGCCCGGCTGTTGGCCGTGAATGGAAACTTCCCAACTTTGTAGGCGCGGCCTTCAGCCTTGAGTTGTTCTTCGGTCTTGCCGACGCTGGCCAGTTCCGGACGGGTGTAGATGACGCTGGGGATCAGCGCGTAATTGACCTCGGCGGCCTTGCCGGCGATCTGTTCGATGCAGGCCATGGCTTCGTCTTCGGCTTTGTGGGCCAGCATCGGCCCGGACGTCACGTCGCCGATCACCCAAATGCCGGGCGCTTCGGTGCGATGGCCTTGGTTGGCCAGCAGGCCGCGTTTATCGGTGCTCAGCCCGACGTTCTCCAGACCCAGCCCTTGGGTATAGGGCCGCCGGCCAATGGCGACCAGCACGTAATCGGCGTCCAGGGTCAGCGCTTCGCCGCCCGCCGCGGGTTCAATCTGCAATTGCACACCGCTGGCCGACGAAACGGCGCCCGTGACTTTGGAACTCAGCTTGAATTGGATGCCCTGTTTTCCCAGGGCTCGCTGCAGGGTTTTGCCGGCCTCGCCATCCACGCCCGGGCAGATGCGATCAAGGTATTCCACCACCGTCACCTCGGCGCCCAGGCGCCGCCAGACCGAACCCAGCTCCAGGCCGATGACGCCTGCGCCAATCACCACCAGATGCCGGGGCACTTCACTCAGGGACAATGCGCCGGTGGAGTCCAGGATGCGCTGGTTATCAATCTCGACACCTGGCAGCGGTGTGGGTTCGGAGCCGGTGGCGATGACGATGTCCTTGGCACTCAGTTCGGTCTTGCCGCCGTCTTCGCCGGTGACGGTCACTTTGCCCGGCCCGTCGATGTGGCCCCAGCCCTTGATCCAGTCGACTTTGTTCTTGCGAAACAGAAACTCGATGCCCTTGGTCAGGCCCGCCACGCTTTCGTCTTTCTGCTTCATCATTTGCGCAAGGTTGAGGCTGGGTTTGACGTCGATGCCCAAGTTGGCGAACTCTGCCCCCATGGCTGCTTCGTATAATTCCGAGGCATGGAGCAACGCTTTGGAGGGCATGCAGCCGACGTTCAGGCAGGTGCCACCCAGGGTCGCACGGCCTTCGACACAGGCGGCCTTCAACCCCAGCTGCCCGGCGCGAATCGCCGCGTTATAGCCGCCGGGCCCGCCGCCCAGAATGATTACGTCATAGTTGCTCATCGCTGTTCTCCCGCTTGGCCAGATAAAAAATTATGAGCGTAATATGAGCGTTCCCGAAGATTTAGGTCAAGGCTTTAGTCAAGGGGTAGGCGCAGGGCGCGTCATGAAGAATTCAAAACAGAAATTTCACAGTAATCGTTATAAGGTAACGACATATAACGGAGCGGCGGTGGCGTCTGTCCACGGGCCCGGATTCTGATCGCCACAAGCGCTGGGGTGGTATGCAAGTCGATCTTGATGTCGAGGGGGCAGCGGTTGCCGAGTGGCCGCGCTTTCAGCGGGCGTTGTTTCAGGGGCGTCGCTTGAAGCGAATCGCCTACGCGCTGGCTAGTCTGGCAGGCCTGGGATGGGGGCTGGCGCTTTTCATCGGGCTGTTTTCGCCGCAATCACTTTGGCCGGCGTTGCTGGTCAGCCAGAGTGCGGGTTTACTGGTACTGGTGGCGGGTTTGCAGTCGGCCTGGTGGATCACGCAATGGCGGGGCAGGGCACTGCGGCCGGCTGTGGATATCTCTACTCCCGCAGACGAGCCTGTTGATAACTTGGGTTGGTATGAGCGGCTGCTCGAGCGAATCGGCGCGCGCTGGGTCGGCCTGCTGAAGCAGATCGGCGCATCCACCTTGTGGCTGGCCGGTTGGTCAGTGATGGTATTGCTGAGTCTGGAGCAAGCCTGGAACCTGCAATTACCTGGCGCTGCCCTTGGCGTGTCCGCCAGTGTGGGCGCGGTGCTTTCTTTGTTGCTGGCGTTTGGGTTGCTGGTGTTCGAACGTCAATTGGCCCAGCAGCCTGGCGTGGAGTGGCCGGAAGCATCGTCGCTGGCGCAGTTGACGCGGGTGGCGATCATCGTGCTGGTGCTCGGTGCCTTGTGCTTGTTGTTCGCCGCAGAAACGTCGCTCTGGCCGGTGCGCCTGGCGGTGCTGATCGGATTATTGCCAGGGTTGGTGGCGGTGGAGTTGTTACTGCGCGCGCTGCTGTCGTTGTTCAGCCCACGCCGGGATTCCCTGGAGCCGACCCTGTTGGGGCGCAGCGTCGTCGCGGACCTGTTGCGCTGGCCGCCGCAACCGTTATTGGCTTTGCAGCATGAGCTGCACAACCGTTTTGGTATCGACCTGCGGCAGATCTGGGCTTTCAGTTACATGCGTCGGGCCTTCTTACCGGTGTTGGCGCTGGTATCGCTGGTGGGTTGGCTGCTGACAGGCGTGCATGAAGTGCCGCTGCAGGAGCGCGGTATTTATGAGCGCTTCGGTAAGCCGGTGGAGGTTTTCGCCCCGGGTCTGCACGCCGGCTTGCCCTGGCCTTGGGGCAGGGTGCTGAGCGTCGAGAACGGTGTCGTGCATGAACTGGCCACCAGCGGCGCTGCTAACCGGGCGCCCACCGAGGCTGAGCCGGCTGAGGGGCCGGCCCCGGCGATTGCCAATCGGCTGTGGGACGCCAGCCATGTGAACGATAAATCCCAAGTCATCGCCAGCCGTCGTGCCGACCAGCAGAGCTTCCAGATCGTCAACATGGACGTGCGTTTCGTCTATCGCATCGGCTTGACTGATGCAGCGGCGCTAGCGGCGACCTACAACAGCGCCGATGTGCCGACGCTGATTCGCAGCACCGCCAGCCGCGTCCTGGTGCATGAGTTTGCCTCGCGCACGCTGGACGGTTTGCTGGGCGCGGACCGTGTCAGGCTGGCCGATGAAATCGGCCGTGCCGTGCAGGCCGACTTGCAGTCGCTCGACAGTGGTGTGGAAATTCTGGCGACAGTGGTCGAAGCGATTCACCCGCCGGCCGGAGCGGCCAATGCTTACCACGGCGTGCAAGCGGCGCAGATCGGCGCCCAGGCAATGATTGCCCGGGAGCGCGGCGCGGCGGCGGAGCAGACCAACCAGGCGCAACTGCAAGCCAGCGTCGCCCATGACCAGGCCAAAGCCTCCGCCCGGGAAATCAACGCCACCGCCCAGGCCGCCGACTTGCGCTTCAGCGCCGAGCGCAAAGCCTACGCGACGGCCGGCCACGCATTTGTGTTGGAGCAATACCTCAGCCAACTGAGCCAGGGCCTCGGCAATGCCAGGTTGCTGATTCTCGATCATCGCCTGGGCGGCAGCGGCAACGCGCCGACCATCGATCTGCGTACCTTCACGCTGCCGGCAGACCCCGTGTCGCCGCGTAACCCTGTCCAGCCAGGAGCTGCCCATTGAGCCAGTCCTCTTCACACGATCACCACGACCACGCCGGTCACGATCATGCTCATGCCGGCCACCACCATGGGCATCATCACCATCACGGCGATCCGCAGCACGCCGGGCCGTTCCCCTGGCGGCGGATGGGTTGGGCGACGTTGCTGGTGGCGTTTGCCGTGGCAGCCGCCAGCCTGGTGCAAGTGCGGTCGGGAGAGGCCACGGTCATCACCCGTTTCGGCAACCCGGCAAGGGTGTTGTTGCAACCGGGCCTGGGCTGGCGCTGGCCGGCACCGTTCGAAGCGGCGATTCCGGTGGACTTGCGATTGCGCACTACTTCCAGCGGTCTACAGGACGTCGGCACACGCGACGGATTGCGGATTATCGTTCAGGCGTACGTGGCGTGGCAGGTCCAGGGCGACCCGGACAACGTGCAGCGTTTCATGCGTGCGGTGCAGAACCAGCCGGATGAAGCTGCCCGGCAGATCCGCACCTTCGTCGGTTCGGCGCTGGAAACCACGGCTGCCAGTTTCGACTTGGCAAACCTGGTCAACACTGACGCCAGCCAAGTGCGCATCGCCGATTTCGAAGCGCAATTGCGTCAGCAGATCGATCAACAGTTGCTCACCACCTACGGAGTGCGCGTGCTGCAAGTCGGTATTGAGCGCCTGACCTTGCCGTCGGTGACGCTGACTGCGACGGTGGATCGCATGCGTGCCGAGCGCGAAACCATCGCCACCGAGCGAACGGCGATCGGCAGGCGCGAAGCGGCGCAAATTCGCTCTGGCGCAGAGCGCGATGCGCGAATTCTACAGGCCGATGCCACGGTGAAAGCCGCCGATATCGAAGCGCAGTCCCGGGTGGAGGCTGCCGAGATTTACGGCAGGGCATATGCCGGCTCACCTCAGCTCTACAACCTGTTGCGCTCGCTGGATACGTTGGGAACCATTGTTTCGCCGGGTACGAAATTGATTCTGCGCACCGACGCCGCGCCCTTCCGGGTGTTGGTAGAAGGCCCGCCTGTCGTGGAACCCAAGGGTGGAACACAACCATGAGTTTGGTTCCACGTGGAACAAACGGCTTATCCAGTCCATGGATTCAGGCAGGACGTTTGGCTTTTCTGGCGTTGTACGCGGTCACGGTTCTGGCGGCGTTGGCCTGGGCGTTTTCCAACGTGCGGCAGATCGATCCGCAGAGCCGTGCGGTAGTCCTGCATTTTGGTGCCATGGATCGAATCCAGAATGCCGGCCTTCTATTGGCATGGCCTCGTCCCGTGGAACAAGTGATCCTGCTGCCAGCGGCGGATCGGGTGCTTGAGCGTCGAGTGGAATACCTGCTGCGTTCGGATGCGGCTTTGCAGGCGGATCGCGTCGCCAGTTTTGCCACGCCGGTCAGCGATGCGTTAGCCGGTTCTGGTTATTTATTGACCGGTGACGCCGGTGTAGTGCAACTGGATGTGCGACTCTTCTACAAAGTAACCGACCCCTACGCCTTCGTTTTACAAGGCGAACATGTATTGCCGGCGTTGGATCGACTGGCGACTCGCAGTGCCGTGGCCCTTACCGCCGCCCGGGACTTGGACACCATTCTGGTGGCGCGCCCTGAACTGATGGGCAGTGACAACCAGGCCGCCGAGCGCCGTGAGCGCTTGCGCGGCGATCTGGTGCAAGGTATCAACCGACGCCTGGCCGATCTGGCTGCAACCGGGCAGGGCCTGGGCATTGAAGTGGTGCGGGTCGACGTGCAGTCGAGCCTCCCAGGGTCCGCGGTGAGTGCATTCAACGCGGTACTGACCGCCAGCCAACAGGCCGACAAGGCCATTGCCAATGCCCGAACCGAGGCTGAAAAATTGACCCAGAGCGCCCGCCAGGACGCCGACCGTGCGGTGCAAGTCGCCCATGCCCAGGCCAGTGAGCGGCTCGCCAAGGCGTCGGCCGATACCGCCACAGTGCTCGGCCTGGCAAAGGCCCAAGGCACCGATCCGCAAATGCTGTTGCGCCTTTATCGTGAGCGCATGCCCGCTATCCTTCGTCAGGCCGGCTCGGTGACAACGGTCGATCCGAAGGACGATTCCCGCCTGATCATTCAGGGAGCCGAACAATGACCGCTCAATCCGCCGTGGTGCCGATGTTGTCTGGCGCCGAACAACGTACAGCCGCCCGCCAACTGACCTTGGCGATGCTCGCCCTTGGGCTGCTCGCCTTGGGCCTGGTGTGGCGCGGTTGGTCGCAGGAGCAGGGCGGTGTCAGTCAACTGCTGCTGGGATCCGCCTCGCTGCTGGTGGCAGTGCCGGTGATGCGTTCGGCCTGGTACAGCCTGCGTTATCCGAGCCTGCACGGGATCACCGATCAACTGATTGCCCTGGCGATGCTTGGCGCCTGGGCCACGGGTGATCTACTGACGGCAGCGCTGCTGCCAATCATCATGATCTTCGGCCATGTGCTGGAGGAGCGCAGCGTCATTGGTTCCCAGGAAGCGATTCATGCCCTTGGCCAACTGACCCGCAGCCTGGGCCGCAAGGTGCTGGCTGACGGTACGATCGTCGAGGTCGATAACGGCACGCTTCGGCCCGGTGATGTGGTGGAGGTGCGCGCCGGTGACCGGGTGCCGGCCGATGGTCGCGTGTTGTCCGGTCAGGCTAGCCTCGACACCGCGCCCATCACCGGCGAATCGGTGCCACTGGAGGCCGTGGTCGGCACCGAAGTCTTTGGTGGCGCGATCAATCTTGATGGGCTGTTGCGTCTGGAGGTGACCCGCACCGGCAATGAGTCAACCTTGGGCAAGGTCATTGCCCTGATGCAAAACGCCGAACGCTCCAAGCCGCCCATTACCCGGTTGCTGGAACGCTACGCCGGCAGTTATCTGGTGCTGGTGTTGCTGCTGGCGGCGGTGACCTGGTTTGTCACTAACGACTCTCAGGCGATGCTCGCCGTATTGGTGGCGGCGTGCCCTTGCGCGTTGGTGCTGTCGGCGCCGGCGACGGCCATTGCCGGGATCGCGGTGGCGGCGCGCCACGGGATCCTGATCCGCAGTTCGGCCTTTCTGGAAGAACTGGCGGACCTGACGTCGTTGGTCGTCGACAAGACCGGCACCCTGACGTACGGCGCCCTGCGCCTGCAATCTATCGAAAGTGCCCACGACGATCACGCGCCTTTACTCGCATTGGCCGCCAGCCTCGGTTCGGCCAGCAGCCATCCGGTCAGCCGTGCGTTGGCGGGACTGGTGGAGCAGGAAAATTGCCTGCCGCTGAGCGATATCCGAGAGCGCCAGGGCCTGGGTGTGGTGGCGATGACCGGGCAGGGCGAAGCGGCGCTTGGTCGGCCAGAGTTGTTTACTCAGTTGGGCATCGAAACCCCAGCAGTCCCCAACCATGATGGCCCGATTGCCGGGTTGGCCCTGGATGGAAAATTTCTCGCCTGGCTGCTGCTGGCTGACAGCGTCAAGCCGGAAGCACGGATTGCCATGGCTGAACTACGGGAACTGGGCCTTGGGCGTCAGTTGCTGCTGACCGGTGACCGCCAGAGCGTGGCCAACACCTTGGCGCAGGACATCGGCCTCGGCGACGTACAGGCCCAGGCCTTGCCGGAAGATAAACTCAAGCGAGTGATGGCCGAAATCGACCACGGGTTCCGGCCAATGGTGGTGGGCGATGGGATCAACGATTCCCTGGCGCTCAAGGCTGGCGTAGTGGGTGTCGCGATGGGCGCCGGTGGTGCAGATATTGCCCTCGCATCGGCGGACATCGTGTTGATTGGCAGCGATCTGCGACGTCTCGGTACCTGCGTTCGGCTCAGTCGCCAATGCAGGCGTACGCTGCAAGTCAACGTGATCATCGGCTTGGGCTGGACCCTGGCAATTGTTGCCTTCGCGGCGTTCGGTTGGCTCGGTGCGGCGGGGGCGATGATCGCGGCGTTGCTGCATAATTTGAGCACGTTGCTGGTGTTGGGGAATGCCGGGCGCTTGCTGCGGTTTCAAGAGCCGTTGCTGAAGATTCGGGATGAATAGGCCGTTTGGGCATGTTGGCGAACTGTGGGCCATACTCATAGTCAGCTAGGGAAGAGGGCGAACCACTTCAGGCAGTTACTGGCTCCAACAGTAGTTTTGGAAGGCGATAGAAAAAGGCTATAAATTCGATAGCCTGCTATTTTTCTACGATGGTCTACCCTCATTTTCAGATGTCTGAAACGAGGGGGTTATTTCATGCTCGCGCAACTTCCACCGGCCTTACAGAATCTTCATTTACCGCTTCGGCTGCGGCTCTGGGATGGCCATGAATTTACGCTGGGTGCCGACCCCAGCGTCACGATCGTGGTCAAGGACCCACAAATGGTCGCGCAACTCTCCCATCCCAGCCTGGATGCGCTGGGGGCGGCGTTCGTAGAGGGCAAACTCGAACTCGAAGGTTCGATCCACGAAGTGATCCGGGTCTGCGATGAATGGAGCCAGGCGCTGATCAAGGAAGATTCTGACAACCCGCCGGTGCGTTCGATTCATGATAAGGAAACCGATGCCAAGGCGATTTCCTATCACTACGACCTGTCCAACGCGTTCTATCAGCTGTGGCTCGACAGCGACATGGCCTACTCCTGTGCCTATTTCGAGACAGGCAGCGAATCCCTCGAACAGGCCCAGCAAGCTAAATTCCGCCACTTATGCCGCAAACTGCGTCTGCAACCTGGCGACTATCTGCTGGATGTGGGCTGCGGATGGGGTGGCTTGGCGCGTTATGCGGCGCGGGAATTCGGCGCCAAGGTCTTTGGCATTACCCTGAGCGAGGCGCAACTGGCGTTGGCCCGCGAACGGGTCAAGGCGCAAGGCCTGGAGGATCAAGTGGAGTTGCAACTGCTGGACTACCGGGACCTGCCCCAGGATGGTCGCTTCGACAAGGTGGTCAGTGTCGGCATGTTTGAGCATGTCGGCCATGCCAATCTCAAGCAGTACTGCAAGACCTTGTTCGGCGCCGTTCGCGAGGGTGGGCTGGTGATGAACCACGGCATCACCGCCAAGCACACTGACGGTCGTCCGGTCGGTCGCGGCGCGGGTGAGTTTATTGAGAAGTATGTGTTCCCCAACGGCGAGCTGCCGCACCTGTCGATGATCTGCGCCGAGATCAGCGAAGCGGGGCTGGAGATTGTCGACGTGGAAAGCTTGCGCCTGCACTACGCGCGCACGCTCGACCATTGGAGTGAACGCCTGGAGGACAACCTCGAGGCCGCCTCGAAGCAAGTGCCGGAACAGGCGCTGCGGATCTGGCGTTTGTACCTGGCCGGTTGCGCCTACGCGTTTGCCAAGGGTTGGATCAACCTGCACCAGATCCTGGCGGTGAAGGCCCACGCCGACGGTAGCCATGATTTACCTTGGACCCGTGACGATATCTACATACCTTAGAGTATCGGGGAAATAAGCCGGGCGATCCGCATGCCGACCTTCTGCAGGCGGTGGGTCTCCCGGCTTGCCTGTTTGTCGATTTCCTGGGCCTGGGCGAAGTCGTTCTCGAGCATTTGCTCCACCTCGCTGGCGAATGGGATATCCACGGTCAGCAGCATCACTTCGAAATTCAATCGGAACGAACGATTGTCCAGGTTCGCACTGCCGATGGCGCTGATTTCCCCGTCGATCAGCACCACCTTCTGATGCAGAAAGCCCGGCTGATAACGGAACACCCGCACGCCAGCCCGCACCGCTTCAAATGCATACAGGCTGGACGCGGCGTAGACGACCTTGTGGTCCGGTCGCGAGGGCAGCAGGATGCGCACGTCCACGCCGCGCAGCACCGCCAGGCGTAACGCTGCGAATACCGCTTCGTCAGGAATAAAGTAGGGCGTTGTGATCCAGACTCGGTCGCTGGCCGCGTGAATAGCCTCGACGAAAAACAGTGAGCAGGTTTCGTAGGCATCAGCCGGTCCGCTGGCTAGTAGCTGGCAGAGCACACCGTCGTCCGGGTAGCTGTCCGGCAGGATCAGCGGTGGCAACGAACGGGCCGCCCAGAACCAGTCTTCGGCAAACGACTCTTGCATGCTCCCCACCACCGGCCCGCGCACTTCAACGTGGGTGTCGCGCCATGGTGCCAAGGGCGGCTTTTCGCCCATGTATTCGTCGCCCACATTGTGCCCGCCGACGAAACCCAAAACACCATCCACCACCACGATCTTGCGATGGTTTCGAAAGTTGACCTGGAACCGGTTGAGCCAGCCGCTGCGGGTGGCGAAGGCTTTCACCTGGACGCCACCGTCGCGCAAGGCCTGAACGTAGCGGTGGGGCAGGGAGTGGCTGCCGATGCGGTCATAGAGTAAATACACGGCCACGCCTTCGGCGGCTTTTTTCAAGAGCAGTGTATGCAGGCTTTGGCCAAGGCGGTCGTCGTGGATGATAAAAAATTGAATCAGCACCGCCTCACGGGCACTGTCGATGGCCTGGAAAATCGTCTCGAACGTGGCGTGACCATTGACCAGCAATCGCACCTGATTGTTTGCCAGGCACGGTGTGCGCCCCAGCTTGGGCATGGCCCGTAACGAGGCGTAGGCCTGGGAGGCGCGGGCGGTCAAGGCCTCCTCGACCCACGGCCGCCAGTTCAACTCGGAGATCGCCTTGCGCATTTCTTCGTTGGCTTGCCGCCGGGCCTTGATATAACCATCAAAGGTACTGCGGCCGAAAACCAGGTAGGGAATCAGCGTCAGGTAAGGAATGAACACCAACGACAGGGCCCAGGCGATCGCACCTTGGGCCGTGCGCACCGTCAGTACGGCGTGGACGGCGGCGATGGAGCCCAGGGTATGGAGCAGCGCGATCAGGTAACCGAAAATATGGGGGCCAAAAAAATCCATGGGGCTGCCTTGCTCCTGACATTTTCAATGCTTAACAGACCATGTTCCCTGGCGAATGTCGCTATTTAATTCACTCGTACCGGGTCTGAACCGAAGCTTATGGGCGGCGTCTAACGGCCACTTGTCCTCTGGAGTTTATGCAATGAATGTTCGTCTGCTGGGTTTGGCCTTGGCGGTTGGCTTGTCGGTTCCGATGGCGGCTCAGGCGCAGATGCTTCAACCGGGTTTGTGGGAACTGACAACGAGCAATATGAAAGTCGATAACCAGAACCTGCCGGACCTTCAACTGATCCTCGGCCAGTTGCAAACCCAGATGACCCCGGAGCAACGGGCGATGCTGGAAAAGCAGGGCATCACCATGGGCGGCAAAGGCATTCGGGTTTGCCTGACCCCGGAGCAGGTCAAAACCAATGATATCCCGCTGCAAGACCCGCAATCGGGTTGCAAACAGCAGATCACCGACCGGACTGGCAATCAGTGGAAGTTTCGCTTCAGCTGCCCGAAGGCCCAGGGTAATGGCATCGCGACGTTCCAGAGCGATCGTGAATTCACCACCAAGGTCAACGGCACGTTCAACGCTACCGGCATTCAGCAGAACGGCAGCCTCGACACCCGGGCTGTGTGGCTCGGGCAGGATTGCGGGACAGTCAAGCCGAGGGCTTGAGCCTCATGTGTAGTAACAGCGTGAGAGCAAAGCTTGCTCCCACGCATGATCGATCAAGGCCGACTCAACGCCTCGTACAACGTATTGAGGTTGTATTCAAACAGCCCCGTGAAGGTGCTGGCCGGTCCACTGGCCGCTAGGGCATCGGAGTACAGCGTACCGCCAATGTGCGCGCCGCTTTCGTCAGCGATCTGCTTGAGCAGGCGCGCATCCTTGATGTTTTCCATGAACACCGCTTTGACTTTCGCCTGGCGAATCTGGGTGATCAACGCGGCGACTTCTGCAGCCGAAGGTTCACGTTCAGTGGACAACCCCTGAGGCGCCATGAACTCGATACCGTAGGCCTGGCCCAAGTAACCGAACGCATCGTGAGACGTCACGATCTTGCGATTGCCTGGCGGCAAGGCCCCGAGCTTGGCCTTGGCTTCGGCGAGCAGGGCGTAGATCTTCTTCAGATACGCCTGGCTGTTGCGTTCGTAGTCAGCCTTGTTCGCCGGGTCTGCCGCTTCCAGTGCCTTGGTGATGTTGCTGACATACAGTTCGGCGTTTGCCAGGTTGTGCCAGGCGTGAGGGTCGGGGATGGTCTCGCCATCTTCATCCAGCGAACGTGGGATCACCCCGCGGCTGGCGCTGATCACCGGGGCGCCGGTTTCCGTGCTGGTGACCAGGCGATCCAACCATGGCTCGAAACCCAGCCCATTCTTGATGATCAGCTTAGCGCGAAGTAGCGCCTTGGCGTCGTCTGGTGTGGGTTCGTAAGTGTGCGCATCGGCGTCCGGCCCGACCATGTTGGTGATTTGGATATGCTCGCCACCGACCTGTCGGGTCATGTCGGCGAGGATGCTGAAGCTGGTTACCACCTGAAGTTTTTCGGCGGCGGATAAGGACATGGACAGCATCAGACTGAACAGCACGAGCAGGACGCGCATCGGGAAACACCTCATTGGGATGTGAGCAAAGGCGGGCGGCGCAACAAACCGTGCACCGGACCGAACACCACGGACAACAGATATAACGCGCCGGCTACCAGTACGATGGCCGGTCCGCTGGGCAGCGAGAAATAGAAGGACAGCAACAGGCCCAGCCACACCGAAAGACAACCGAGCAGCGCCGCGACCATCATTAGAATCGGCAGGCGCCGGCTCCAGAATCGCGAAGCGGCAGCCGGAAGCATCATCAGGCCGACCACCATCAGCGCACCGATGGCCTGGAAGCCGATCACCAGATTCAACACCACCAACGTCAGAAACACGCCATGGGCCAAAGGGCCCAAGCGACTGACGGTTTGCAGGAACAGCGGATCCAGGGTGTCGAGCAATAGGGGCCGATAAATCAGCGCCATGGCCACCAGGCTGGCCCCGGAAACCCAGAGCATGCCGGTGAGTGTCGGGCCGTCTACCGCCAGTGCCGAGCCGAACAGCAAGTGAAGCAAATCCAGGCGTTTGCCGGCCATGCCGAGGATCAACACGCCGGCTGCCAGGGAAATCGGATAAATCGCCGCGAGGCTGGCGTCTTCCCGCAGACCGGTGCGCCGGGTAATCCAGGCTGCCAGCCCGGCCATGCCCAGGCCCGCGCCGAGGCCACCGATTGTCAGGGCTGGCAGGCTCAAACCAGCGAACCAGAAACCCAGGGCGGCGCCTGGCAAAATACCGTGAGCCACGGCATCGCCGATCAGACTCATACGTCGAAGAATCAGAAATACTCCCAGCGGGGCTGTGCTGCACGCCAATACCAGACCGCCAAGCAAGGCCCGGCGCATGAAGACGAACTCCTGGAATGGTTGCCAGAGATGGGTGGCCGCGAGCATCACGCCACCCGCATGCGAGGTTGTTGGGCGATCAAGTCGACACTGCGATTGAGCGTGCAGCCGGCGTGGCTGACCAGCAATGTGTGAGGAATGTGTTCGCGTACCGCCGCCAGGTCATGACAAACCACCACCACGGTTCTGCCTGCCGCGTGCCAGCCATGGATGTGTTTCCACAGTAGCGCCTGGCCTTGTTCGTCGAGGGCCGCGTGGGGTTCGTCGAGCAACAGCAGCGGCGCTTCGGCCAGGCTCAGGCGAGCGAGCAGGGCGCGTTGTAACTCGCCGCCAGACAATGCCATCAACGGACGATTTTCCAGCCCCGCCAGAGCCCAGTCGTCCAAGGCTGTCTGGAGCAGTTGCCTGCGCATGGCGGGTGTGTGCCTATTCCCCCAGGAGCCGGCGGCCACCAACTCCTGCAAGCTGATGGGGAACTGCCGATCCAGATGTTGTTGCTGCGGCAGGAATGAGACACCGCCGCGGCGGGGGACGTCCAGCGTGACCTTCCCGGACAGGGGTTTTTGCAACCCCGCGAGTACTTTCAGCAGGCTGCTCTTACCCGAACCGTTGGCGCCGATGATGGCCGTCAGGCTGCCCGCTGGCCGCTCCATATTCAGCGGTGGTGTGAGAGGTTGCCCAGGGGCACCCCAGCGCAAGGTTTGGCAACGGATCATGATGCCTCCCGCTGCCAGCGGCTTTGGGCCACGGCGTCATGGGCATGCAGGCTCTCGGCGTGGACGACGCGTACATCCAGGGCGGTGATGCTGGATGAGCGCCTCAAGGCGGTGCTCAATCGCCGAGCGGCGTCTTCGCAGAACATCAGGTTTTGGCCGTTGGCGAGCGCGAACGCCTGCTCATCGGCGCGTTTGACTGCGGTTTGCACAGCAGTGCCTAGGGCCGCTTCGGCCTCGTTGATGAGAGACAGCAGCGGCAATTCGTCGACATGGGTGTCCAGCCGTAGATTCAACGCGGCCATGCTGCGTTGACTGTGGGGAGTAGCGACAATGCCGTTTGCTGAGCCCAGCCAGGCCAGGATTTCAGCGTGCTCGAGGCTTTGGTTGGCGAAGTCGTCTACGAATTGCTGCTGAATCAACTGTCGGGCGAGCGCCGCTGAGCAAGGGCAGGTGGACGAGTAGGGGATCTGAATTTTCAGTTCCACGTGGAACACTGCGTATTTCAGGTGCGCTTCAATACTCACGGGATAACGCTTCCAGCCGGCCAGCGGGCTGATTAGCGCCGGACGTTTAAGCAACAAATCGGTGTGGATGCTTAGGGAAGCAAAATGGGACAGGCCTTCATGGCTATCGAGAAATTGCCGCAATACGCGATGCAATAGCGCTGGAGAAAGAGGTGTTTCTTCAAGTATTTCCAGCGCCAAATACAAACGTGACATATGGATGCCACGAGCATCACCGTCGTCGAGGCTGACACCTGCGTCGGCCGTCGCGCTCAGACGCTGGCCGTCGATCAAAACCGGTGTGGCGATCCCACACATGCCTACCCAATCGAGGGGTAAAGCTTGGCGTGAAGCCTGCGCAGCAACATCTGGCAGCGTTAACGCATTCATGGGCAAGGTCCATCATAGGTTCGAATTTAATGTTATAGTATAACAGTAAATTCGAATAAACCTCTTTCATGAACGGAGTTTCATTTCTTTACTCCCACGTTCCACGTGAAACATCAGTGCGACGAACTCTGACAACCGTTCATGCGGCCGCATATGAACGCACCGCCGCTACCACCACCGCCTGCGCTGGAGAAGCGGTTGATGGTCGTCCAGCCAACTCGTCGGTTGTATCCAACCCAACTTTCACCATCGGACGCCAAGCCTGTGAAGAAAGTGATTTGACCGTAACGACTGTTCGTTTGCGCCCAATGGCGACGACTGACCGCTTCAAAACCACGCAGATAAAGGGTGTTTCCGCTTGTTGCGACGCTGTAGGCATTACCTTGCCCGTCAACGCACGCCAGCAAGCTCGCACTGCGGGTGCAGTTGGCCAAGAGCGGGCTTTGGGCCGAAGCGCTCAGCGCCAACAGCAACAACGGGCTCGCTAATACGAGTTTCAGACAAGTGTGCATCGATTGTTCTCAGGCTAATGAGGGCGGCAGGGTTGGCTGAATTGTGTTGTTATACTATAACATAAAACTACCCAGGCATGATCCAAGCCCAAGCCTGAAAACGAGCCAAAACGCGCGTGAACAGCGTCAGCAATGGCCGCCCCGATGAGGATATACCTGATGCCCAATCGCCTCCCCGTTACCGTGCTTTCCGGATTTCTTGGTGCCGGTAAAAGCACGCTGCTCAACTATGTCCTGCGCAATCGCGACAATTTACGCGTCGCCGTAATCGTCAACGATATGAGCGAGATCAACATCGATGGCAGCGAAGTCCAGCGAGATGTCACCCTGAGCCGCTCCGAAGAGAAACTGGTGGAAATGAGCAACGGCTGCATCTGCTGCACGCTGCGTGAGGACTTGCTGGAAGAAGTCGGCCAGCTCGCCAGGGAGGGGCGCTTCGATTATCTGCTGATCGAGTCCACGGGTATTTCTGAACCCTTGCCGGTGGCGGAAACCTTCACGTTTCGTGATGAAGAGGGTCGCAGCCTGGCCGATGTTGCCCGGCTCGACACCATGGTGACGGTGGTTGATGGGGTGAATTTCCTGCTGGATTTCCAGGCCGCCGAAAGCCTTGCGTCCCGGGGCGAAACCCTGGGCGAGGAAGACGAGCGCTCGATTACTGACCTGCTGATCGAGCAGATCGAGTTCGCCGACGTGATTTTAATCAGCAAAATCGACCTGATCAGCCGTGACGAACGGGAAGAATTGATTGCGATCCTGGAGCGTCTCAACGCCCAGGCGCAGATCATTCCCATGGTCATGGGGCAGGTCCCCTTGGGGCGCATTCTCGATACCGGCCTTTTCGACTTTGAACGCGCCGCGCAAGCGCCTGGCTGGCTACGGGAGCTGCGCGGCGAGCATGTACCCGAGACCGAAGAATATGGCATCGCCTCGACAGCCTACCGGGCGCGCCGACCGTTTCATCCTCAGCGTTTTTTCAGTTTGATCGACCGTCCGTGGACCAACGGCAAACTCCTGCGTTCCAAAGGGTTCTTCTGGCTGGCCAGCAAACCTGAGGAAGCGGGCAGTTGGTCTCAGGCCGGCGGTTTGATGCGGCACGGATTTGCCGGGCGCTGGTGGCGGTTTGTGCCAAAAAACCAGTGGCCGCAGGATGAGGAAAGTAGCGCTGCCATCCTGAAAAACTGGCTGCCTAGCACGGGCGATTGCCGCCAGGAGCTGGTATTCATCGGACAAGACATCGACTTCACCCAGCTCACCGCTGAACTGGACGCTTGTCTGCTCAGCGACGCGGAAATGGCCCTGGGTGTCGAAAGTTGGCGCTTGCTGCCGGACCCGTTTGGCCCGTGGCATGACGACGAGGTCGCAGCGTGATGCTGGCGCCCAGCCTGAATAGGGCTGCACCGGTGCGGCAGGTCCAAGGTGAAACGCCACGGATCCTGACACAAATTCTGGAGGACGGCACCAACCTGGCTGTCTGGCAACGTCAGCTTCCGGCGCATATCAGCGACTTTGCGGCCATGGTGCTTTCGATGGAGCAGCCGCTGGCTGAGTCGCTGGTGCTCGACTTGCCGGAGGACGACACTCAGCCGGCGCTGCACGGCCTGGCCGCGGGGTTCAGCGATCTGCAGGGTTACGAAGGCTTTATCGCCGACGTTGCCTGGTTGGTCAGTGCGTTTGCCTGTCTGCTGGGCGCCAAACGTGTCGGCCTGCGTCTGCGCGCACTGGACAAGGCCATGTGTCCGCGCTTTCACGTTGACCATGTACCGGTGCGGCTAATCACTACTTATGTCGGTGTCGGCAGTCAGTGGCTCAAGGAAAGTGCCATGGACCGTCGATGTTTGGCGCAGCCTGAAGCCGAGCCCGGCGATCCGCGGATGATCCAGCAGCTTTACAGCGGTGATGTGGCGTTGCTTAAAGGCGAGAAGTGGCACGGCAATGAAGGGTTCGGCCTGATCCACCGCTCGCCGGAACCGGCCCCGGGGGAGCGCCGATTGATCCTCACACTGGATTGGCTGGCTTAAGGTTTGAGCCAGTTGCCCTGGCTTTGGCCTTCACAAAACGGCTGGAGATAAGCGGCGTCAGTGGCCACGCCGTAATAGTGAATATCCTGGCGGTAAGGCATATTGGCGACCTGGGCGTTGCTGCAGATGCCAAACGCGCCGCCAGGGCACTGATCGACGTACTGCACCTCGACTTTTTGCCCGGCGAGGCTTGGCTGGCAGAAGCCGTCGGCGAACAACTTCTGCGGGATGTTGCGGTTCTGCTGGCAGACTTTTACATCGAGCCGCTCCGCCTGACTGTGCACCACACAAGCCTGGGCCAGTGCCTGGTTTGACGTCAATGCCAGTAACAACCAGCCGAGCATCCGCATTTTCACCTCCATCGAAAGCCGTCGATTATGTTGCAGAACATTCCCACCCATGTCATCGCCGGCCCCTTGGGGGCTGGCAAGACCAGCTTGATCAAGCATCTGCTGACACAGCGTCCGGCCAATGAACGCTGGGCGGTGCTGATCAACGAGTTCGGCCAGATCGGTCTGGATGCCGCGTTGCTGACCCAGGCCGCCGATGGTATCGCACTGGGCGAAGTGGCCGGGGGCTGTTTGTGTTGCGTCAACGGCGCGCCGTTTCAGATTGGTCTCGGTCGATTGCTGCGCAAGGCGCGACCAGACCGTTTGTTTATCGAACCTTCGGGGCTGGGCCATCCGGCGCAACTGATGCGGCAATTGAACGAGGCTCCATGGCTCGGCGTGCTGAGTGTCCAACCTGGCGTGCTGGTGCTGGATGCCCAGGCGATGGCGGACGGTAAACCACTGCCTGATGCGCAGCAGCGTGCTTTGGCCGATGCCGGGCTGCTGGTATTGAATAAGTCCGAGAAGCTCTCTGAGATCGATCGAGCACGTATCACGGCGCAACTGCCGGCGCTTGCGTTGTATTGGACGCAACAGGCTGAGTTGCCGCTGGATCGACTGCCGGGTCTTGCAACTCGGGGAAGTGGGGTTGTGGATAACTTCAGGCTACCCAAGGATGTGGGTTACATGCCGGCCATCTGGACCGACCCGAGATTGCCGATCTGCCTGCATCAGCAGCAGGAAGGTGGCTGGAGCATCGGCTGGCGCTGGCATCCGAGCCAGTTGTTCGACACGGCGGCGCTCACTCAATGGCTGCAAGGCTGGGGTTGGAAACGCGCGAAGATGGTTATCCACAGCGTGGACGGCTGGGTTTCAGCCAATGCACTGGAGGGCGCGGTCCTGGATTGGGGGACCAGCGAGTGGCGACAGGACTCACGGATCGAACTGATTTTCGCCGAGGCGCAAGACGTTGATGCTCTACAGGCCGGTCTGGCGAGTTGTCGTTGTGAATAAGTCAGCGCTGTTTCAAGGCTTCCACTTGTGGTGTTCCTGGCGCCACTGACTCAACTCGATCACTTCGGCCCGGGGCCTGGTCTGGACCGCTTCAATGGACGCCTGGGGCGTTTCTTCGAACGGCATGGGGTAGGGCGCCAGCTCGATTTGCGCGCTGTGGGCACCGAATTGGGTAATGGTGCCCGAATGGCGGGTCTCACCCGTGACGGTAAATTCGAAATTATAGATACGCGCCAGGCGTCGTCGGCCGTTTGCATCTTTTACGAAACCGATCCTTTTCAGCGCCACGTTGCCGTCCAGGAGCTCGATCTTGAGGTTGGCGCAATGCTGCATGACCCTCGCCAAGGCCCGCTCGCGCAAGCCGTGGTTGTGCCACAGCCAGGCGCAGCCAGTGGCCAGCAGCATCAGCACGAAAATATTTCCAAGGGTCAGCATGAACGAAGTGCTCCAACAAGTTGCGGTCAGCTTAACTGTGTCGCTGGTCTGTCGTACAGGCTGCGTTTAGTCGCATACTGCGCGGCTTGAATTTCAATCGTTTTACGGAAACTTCCCGCATGAAACGTACACCTCATCTGCTTGCCATCCAGTCTCACGTGGTATTCGGTCACGCTGGCAACAGCGCTGCCGTGTTTCCCATGCAGCGGGTCGGGGTGAACGTATGGCCGCTCAATACCGTGCAATTTTCCAATCACACCCAATACGGTCAATGGACCGGGGAAGTGCTTGCGCCTGAGCAAATACCGGCATTGGTAGAGGGCATTGCGGCGATCGGTGAGCTGGGGAACTGTGATGCGGTGCTGTCCGGTTACCTGGGCAGCGCCGCTCAAGGGCGGGCGATTCTGACGGGCGTGGCGCGGATCAAGGTCGCCAATCCCAAGGCGCTGTACCTGTGCGACCCGGTCATGGGGCATCCGGAGAAGGGCTGCATCGTAGCGCCCGAGGTGAGTCAGTTTCTGCTGGAAGAGGCCGCGGCCGTGGCGGACCTCATGTGCCCGAACCAATTGGAGCTGGACAGCTTCTCCGGGCGCAAGGCGCAGTCGCTGCTGGACTGCCTGGCCATGGCCCGCGCGCTACTGGCCCGCGGACCGAAGGCGGTGCTGGTCAAACATCTGGCCTACCCAGGCAAGCCCGATGACAGCTTCGAAATGCTGCTGGTGACCGCTGACGGCAGCTGGCACCTGCGCCGTCCGCTGCTGGCCTTCCCTCGCCAGCCGGTGGGCGTGGGGGACCTGACGTCGGGGCTGTTCCTGGCGCGGATACTGTTGGGCGACAGTCTGGTGGCGGCGTTCGAATTTACCGCCGCCGCCGTGCATGAAGTGTTGCTGGAGACTCAGGCGTGTGCCAGCTACGAGTTGGAACTGGTCCGCGCCCAGGACCGGATCGCCCATCCGCGGGTGCGGTTTGAGGCTGTGCCGATCAGCCTTTGATCGCACCCGTGGAAATGCTGCAAATCCCTGTGGGAGCGGGCTTGCTCGCGATGGGGGCATCACATTCAACATAAATGTTGGCTGTGATATCGCCATCGTGAGCAAGCTCGCTCCCACATTTGGTTTTCATCTGTCTGTTAAGGCCCGTCCGCCTTGATCTCCTGGTAACGCTTTTCCAGTTCCTGGCGGATCTGCCGGCGTTGCTGGGCTTGTTCGTAGCGACGCTTTTCTTCCCCGTTCTGCGGTTGCAACGGCGGGACGGTGGCGGGTTTGCGCTGATCGTCCACCGCGACCATGGTGAAGAAGCAGCTGTTGGTGTGGCGTACCGAGCGTTCGCGAATATTTTCGGTCACGACTTTGATGCCCACTTCCATCGACGTGTTGCCGGTGTAGTTCACCGACGCCAGGAAGGTCACCAGCTCGCCGACGTGAATCGGCTCGCGGAAGATCACCTGGTCGACCGACAACGTCACCACATAGCGCCCGGCGTAGCGGCTGGCACAGGCATAGGCGACTTCGTCGAGGTATTTGAGCAGGGTGCCGCCATGGACATTGCCAGAGAAGTTGGCCATATCGGGGGTCATTAACACCGTCATCGACAGCTGGGCGTTTCCGGGTTCCATAACGTACTCACGGTTCAAGGCAGCAATTTCGGGAGTGCACCTCTGCGGGTGCTGGAAGGTTTTAAAAACCACCGATATCGGGACGCCGCACCTGTGGCTGCCGTCACGCCCCGATGGATCTGTTTCCATATATTGCACTGACTTTTTGTCGGAAGTCGCGGTGTTACCCTTCAAAAGCCGTTGCGAGGGCTTTTCCTACAAAGGAAACGGACTTATCCAGCTCCGCGATGAGTCATTTTGAACAGGGAGCCCCAAACCATGCATGCCATCAGTTTCATTCAAGACCTGGCAATCATCATGATGGCAGCGGGGTTGGTGACCGTTCTCTTTCATCGTTTTAAACAACCGGTGGTCCTGGGCTATATCGTGGCCGGCTTCATCATCGGCCCGCATACGCCGCCGTTCGGTTTCATCCACGACGAAGACACGATCAAGACACTGGCCGAACTCGGGGTGATTTTCCTCATGTTTTGCCTGGGCCTGGAATTCAGCCTGCGCAAGTTGTTCAAGGTGGGCGCCACCGCGTTCATCGCGGCGTTCCTCGAAATCGTGCTGATGATCTGGATCGGCTACGAAATTGGCCGCTGGTTCGACTGGAGCACCATGGACTCGCTGTTCCTCGGCGCTATCCTGGCCATCTCCTCGACCACCATCATCGTCAAGGCCCTCAACGACCTGAAGATGAAAAACGAGCGCTTCGCACAGTTGATTTTCGGGGTGTTGATCGTCGAGGACATTCTGGGCATTGGCATCATCGCCTTGCTGTCGAGCATTGCCGTCAGTGGCACGGTGAGCTCCGGCGAGGTGTTTTCCACAGTCGGCAAGTTGTCGCTGTTCATGATCGTCGCGCTGGTCATTGGCATTCTGCTGGTGCCGAGGCTACTGGCCTACGTGGCAAAGTTCGATAGCAACGAAATGCTGCTGATCACTGTGCTGGGCCTGTGTTTCGGTTTCTGCCTGTTGGTGGTGAAACTGGAGTACAGCATGGTGCTCGGGGCATTCCTGATCGGTGCGATCATGGCCGAGTCCCGGCAACTGCAGAAAGTCGAACGACTGGTGGAGCCGGTACGCGATCTGTTCAGCGCGATTTTCTTCGTGGCCATCGGGCTGATGCTCGATCCGGCGATATTGCTGCAGTACGCCTGGCCGATCGCCGTGATCACTGGCGCAGTGGTCCTTGGCAAGATGCTGTCCTGCGGCCTCGGTGCCTTTATCGCTGGCAACGACGGACGCACCTCACTGCGAGTCGGGATGGGGCTTTCGCAGATTGGCGAATTCTCCTTCATCATCGCGTCGCTGGGGATGACCCTGCAGGTCACCAGTGATTTCCTCTATCCGGTCGCCGTCGCGGTCTCGGTGTTGACAACACTGCTGACGCCTTACCTGATCCGGGCTGCCGACCCGTTGTCCGTCAAGTTGGCGACGGTCATGCCGCAACGGCTGACGCGGGTGCTGGGGATGTATGGTGAATGGCTGCGCAGCATCCAACCCCACGGGGAGGGAGCGGTGGTGGCCTCGATGATCCGGCGGATCCTGCTACAGGTCGGAGTCAACCTTGCACTGGTCATCGCGATTTTTGTTTCGGGTGGTTTTTTTGCCGAGCGGATGTCGGCTTACCTGCAAATGTGGATCAGCGACCCGAGCTGGCAGAAAGCATTGATCTGGGGTGGGGCGTTATTGCTATCGCTACCGTTTCTGATCGCCGCGTATCGCAAGCTCAAGGCACTGTCGATGCTGCTGGCAGAGATGAGCGTCAAGCCGGAGATGGCCGGCCGCCATACCCAGCGTGTGCGTCGAGTGATCGCCGAAGTGATCCCGATCCTCTCGTTGCTGGTTATTTTCCTGCTATTGGCGGCCTTGTCGGCCAGCATCTTGCCGACCAACAAGTTGCTGGTGTTGATTGCAGTGGTGGCGATTGCCGTCGCAGCCTTGCTCTGGCGCTGGTTCATCCGCCTGCATACGCGGATGCAGGTGGCCTTGTTGGAAACCCTGGACAATCACAAGGAGTCGTCCGGGCATTGACCCGCGGCGGGGCGCTGGTGGATCAGCTTTCCAACCAGACGTCCCGCGCCCAGTGCCAGACGGATTCCCAGGTTTCCTCGGCAATCAGTTCTTCCTCGGCCTGCCACAGCACCACAGTGCCGTCTTCTTCGACGCAATAATAATCGTCACCGTCCTGGCAGATCGGGATCAGGCTGCGCTCCACACCGGCATCCCAGGCATTGGCGGCCACATCCGGCAGATAGGTGTGGGATTGGGGATCGGTGACGGTCACCGGCTCCAGGCTGCCATAGACGACATCGCTGACGGTGAGCAAAAACTCCCTGAAGACGAACGGGATATCGATGAACAGCTGTTCTTCGATCTCTACCAACAAATCTTCGTCAGGCAACTCCAGCGGAACCGGTACGGGTTCGTTGGCTTCACGCAATTGTTCGATGATTTCTTCCACGTCCGGGATCCTCTTTCTCGATGGCGCGGTTTATATGGAGCGGTTTATACAGTAGCTCGCTATAGATGCAACCGCGAAATAGAAAACCCCGGCCTGAGCCGGGGTTCTTTTATTTCAACATGCAAAACGCGCAGAGGTTTAACTGTTCTGGCGGATACCGGCCACCAGCCAAGGCTGGTCATCGCCTTGGGCACGTTCCATGTTCCAGCTTTCGCTGAACGCTTCGCCCTTGTCGAAGCGCGAGTCCTTCGACACACCGCTGAAGGTCAGGGTGGCGATGGTCTTGTCGGCGCGATCGTCGACGCCGTCCAGTTGTACTTGCAGATTGTCGATGTAGGTCGACTGGAAGCCATCGCCCAGTTCGGCCCGCTCGCGCTTGAGGAATTCCAGCAGTTGCGGGGTCACGAACTCAGAGATCTTGTCCATTTCGTTCGCATCCCAGTGTTGCTGCAGGGACATGAAATGGCTGCGCGCAGCTTCGACGAAGCGCTCTTCGTTGAACCAGGCTGGCGCGTTGATGACCGGACGGGCGGCCACTGGCGCTGCCGAACCACCGAAAATCGAACCGCTGGCCGGTTGCTGGTTGAACACTTCACGTTGCATCGGTGCATGACCGGCCGGAGCCAATTGCTCCTGCTGCTTGCGACGACGGGCGGCAATGAAGCGGAAGACCAGGAAGGCGATGACCGCCATGATCAGGATGTCGAAGATCTGCATGCCCTGGAAGCCGTCGCCCATGAACATGGACGCGAGCAGGCCGCCGGCGGCGATACCGGCCAGAGGGCCGAGCCAGCGCGAAGCACCGCTGGCCTTGGTGGCAGCGCCAGCGGCACCGGCCGCGCCTGCGGTAGCAGCGGTGGACCCGGCGGCGGAGGACGGCGCCATCTGGCTGGTCTGGTGAGTCGGGGCTGCGCCCGAACTTTTACCACCGCCAAAGCGCTTGGCGGCATTGGCGTCGATGGCCATCGTCAGGCCGATGCACAACGCCATGGCGATGCTAAGAAAACGTTTCATATAAAGGCATTCCCATTTGTGGATAGCACGCGCGCCATGTTGCACAGCTGAACTGTTGCTGGCTAGCGGCAGAGTGTTTCGGGCTTTTGCGTGACAGGTGAGGTTCAGCTTCAGCCGCGCAAGAGGGCCTGTTCGCTTTGGGCTGTAGGAAAGAGGAACAAGTTCTATCGGAAATGTTTTGACGTCCCCCAGAACAACTGTGGGAGCGAGTTTGCTCCCACAGGGTCCTGCACAAATCTCTAGATCGCTTCCAGCTTGGCATACCCCAGCATCAGCCACTTGCTGCCTTCGCTGAAGTTCACCTGCACCCTGGCCTGGGCCCCGGCGCCTTCGAAGTTGAGGATCACCCCATCGCCGAATACTGAATGCCGCACGGTCTGGCCGAGGCTGAAGCCGGTTTCCGGGATATCGCTGCCGCCGAACAGGCTGCTGGTGCTTTGTTGCTGGCCGCCACCGAATGGACGGCTGACGCTGTTGGACAGCCGCACTTCCTGAATCAGGCCTTTCGGCACTTCGCGTACGAAGCGTGACACCTTGTTGTAGGTCTCGCTGCCGTACAAGCGTCGGGTTTCGGCGTAGGTCAGCACCAGATTCTGCATGGCGCGAGTGATGCCGACGTAGGCCAGCCGCCGTTCCTCTTCCAGACGCCCCGGTTCTTCCAGGCTCATCTTGTGGGGGAACAGGCCTTCTTCCATGCCCACGAGGAATACGTAGGGGAATTCCAGGCCCTTGGCGCTGTGCAGGGTCATCAGTTGGATACTGTCTTCGTGTTCGTCGGCCTGGGTGTCGCCGGCCTCCAGGGAGGCATGGCCCAGGAAGGCCGAGAGTGGTGACAGGTCTGCGTCTTCTTCGGTGTTCTCGAAGTTGCGCGCGGCGCTGACCAGTTCCTCAAGGTTTTCCACCCGGGCCTGGCCTTTTTCACCCTTTTCGGCTTCATGGTAGGCGATCAGACCGGACTGCTCGATGACCGTCTGGGTCATCAAGTGCAGCGGCATCTCCCCGCACTTGGCGGCGAGGTCTTCAATCAGGTCCATGAAGGCCTTCAGTGCACCGGCGGCGCGCCCGGTCACGCCTTTGTTGGTGACCAGCTGACGTATGGCTTCCCACATGGACACATGGCTGTGGCGGGCGTGATCGCGAATCGCTTCGACGGTTTTTTCGCCGATGCCCCGGGTTGGCACGTTGATCACCCGCTCCAGGGCCGCATCGTTGCCACGCCCTTCGAGCAGGCGCAGGTAAGCCATGGCGTTCTTGATTTCGGCGCGCTCGAAGAAGCGCTGGCCGCCGTAGATACGGTACGGGATCCGTTCGCGCAACAAGGCCTCTTCCAGTACCCGCGACTGGGCGTTGGAGCGATACAGGATGGCGATGTCGCTGCGGGCCAAGCCGGTTTTCAGCGCACTTTCGATGGTTTCCACCACGTAGCGGGCTTCGTCGTGTTCGTTGAAGGCGGCGTAGAGGTTGATCGCTTCGCCTTCGCCGCCATCGGTCCACAACTCCTTGCCCAAGCGCCCGGTATTGTTGGCGATCAGGGCGTTGGCAGCCTTGAGGATACCGGCGGTGGAGCGATAATTCTGTTCCAGGCGGATGACTTCGGCGTCAGGAAAGTCCGCCGAGTACTGGTGGATATTCTCGATTTTGGCGCCGCGCCAGCCGTAGATCGACTGGTCGTCGTCGCCCACCACCATCAGGCTGTCGCCACCCTTGGCCAGCAGGCGCAACCAGGCGTATTGCACGGCGTTGGTGTCCTGGAATTCGTCCACCAATACATGCCGGAAGCGCTTCTGATAATGAGCCAGCAGGCCCGGGTGATCGCGCCACAGATCCAGCGCACGCAGCAGCAGCTCGGAAAAGTCGATGACGCCTGCGCGCTGGCATGCCGCCTCGTAAGCTTCGTAGATGCTGCGCATGGTCGCCAGGAACAGGTCGCCGCTGGCCTGGATATGTTGTGGGCGCAGGCCTTCGTCTTTCTGGCCATTGATGAACCATTGGGCCTGACGGGCTGGCCAGCGCTGTTCGTCCAGGCCCAGTTCGCGGATCACTCGCTTGACCAGGCGTTGCTGGTCGTCGCTGTCCAGGATCTGGAAGGTCTGGCTCAGGCCGGCTTCCTGCCAGTGCGCCCGCAACAAGCGGTGCGCCAGGCCGTGGAAGGTACCGACCCACATGCCGGCCGGGTTGATGCCCATCAACTGCTCGATGCGATGGCGCATCTCGGCAGCGGCCTTGTTGGTGAAGGTCACCGACAGGATCGAATGGGGCGAGGCGTTCTCGACCTGGATCAACCAGGCGATACGGTGCACCAGCACTCGGGTCTTACCGGAGCCGGCACCGGCCAGGACCAACTGACGACCCACGGAGGCAGCTACGGCCTGGCGTTGGGCATCGTTGAGGGAGTTCAGCAGAAGGGAGAGGTCATCGCGCATCGGGGCATTCTAGGGTGCGGCGTCACCTCGGGCAAACCGAGCTTTGCATCCGCCGATAAAAGACCGGTCGATGATGACCGGTTGGTCATCGGCTACAGACCCTGGCGGGGCTCGCTTGAAGGCCACGCCGCCCAATAAAATAGCGACTTTTTCCGCACTTTTATGAGCTGGGGCAGTGTGGGATGGCGTTTGGCTTGTGTATGCTCGGTGCTCGTTTCGGGTTCTCCATGCTCCACTGAATAAGAACAAGAACAAGTGCCTATGACCCTCAATTCCGATCTGGCGGGCCCCTGTGTGGAACCGCGGGTCATCTGCAAGCAGTACGCCATGGAAATGGCGGTCGAACGCACACGTCTGCTGTATCAGGGCTCGTTGCTGCCCACGCTGTTCATGCTGGTCAACGGCCTGGTCTGCGCCGCTCTGCTATGGGAGCCGGCGCGCTATGTTCTGGTCAGCGTCTGGCTGGTCTGGTTGCTGTCACTGGTGGCGTTGCGGGTGATTCAGGTGGCCGCCTTCGATTCGGCGATGCCCAGCCGTCAGGCACACCCTGTCTGGTTGCGTATGTTTTTGCTCGGCTCGGCGATGACCGGCCTGACGCTGGCCGGGGCTGGCATCGCCCTCGTTCCGGCCGACAGCTTCCAGCAGCAGGCCTGGGTGTTCGGCCTGATTGGCGCGGCCACCCTGTCGGCCAGCGTCGCCTATGCCGTGAGTCTTCCGGCGTTTCTGTCCTTTACCTTGCCGTGCCTGTTGCCGGCTATCGGCTATCTCTTCTGGGGCGGTGATGAGCAGCAGCGCGGGTGGGGCTGGCTTGGGCTGGTGGTATTAGTTTCGCTGAGTGTGGTGGCCTGGCAGGTCAACCGGCTGATCCAAAATGGCCTGTTGCGGCGGTTCCAGAACCAGGCGCTGATCGAGCATTGGCAGCAGGCGCAAGCCCGCAGCGCACAGCTCAATGAGGCGCTGGGTCGTGAAGTCGAACAACGTCGCTCTGCCGAGGAAAAACTGCGGGTGGCCCAAGTTGGTCTGGAGGCGCGGGTAGCGCAGCGCAGCCTTGAGTTGGAGGCGGCCAGCCAGGCCCTGAGCAAGAGTGAGGCGCGTCTGGCCCTGGCGCTCAAGGCCAGTGAGCTGGGTTTGTGGGACTGGAACCTGCAGACCGACGAAGTCCACCACACCCAACTCAAGGAGCTGTTCGGCCTGGAGCCCGAATTTGTCACCGCTATGCTCAGTCATCTCAAGCCGCGCCTGCATCCCCAGGACCTGCCGGCCCTCAAGCGTGCGTTGGTCGAACACCTCAAGGGTCGCAGCGAGGATTACCAGATCGAATATCGTGTGCGACACGGCGACGGTCATTGGGTGTGGATCGAAGACCGCGGCCGGGCCGTGGAGCGCAGCGCGAGTGGGCGGGTGCTGCGCATGGTTGGCACCCGGCGAGACATCAGCGCCAGTAAAGAGCTCGAGCAGCAACAACAGCTGGCGGCCACGGTATTCGAGGCCGCCAGCGAGGGCATCGTGATTTTCGATCCGAGCTTCGCGCTGCTCGCCGCCAATCAGGCGTTCACGCGGGTCACCGGCTTCAATATCGAAGACATGCTAGGGCACAACGTGGTGGACCTGCCGTGCAGTCGTGATGCGCGCCGGCACTACCCCGTCATTCGCCAAGCCCTCAAGCAGCACGGTACCTGGCAGGGTGAACTGGTCGAAGCGCGGGCCAATGGCGAACTGTATCCGCAGTGGCTGCAACTGAACGTAGTGCGCGACACTCGGGGAAATACCAGCCATATAGTGGGCTTCTTCGCCGATCTGTCGGCTCGACGCGAATCCGAAGAGCGGATGCGCTACCTCACGCATTACGACGAACTGACCGGCTTGGCCAATCGCTCGCTGTTCCGCGAGCGCCTGCACGAGGCTCACCAGCGGGTGCGCCAAGGCGGACGGCGCAGCCTGGCGTTGCTGCATATCAACCTGGACCGCTTCAAACTGCTCAACGACAGCCTCGGCCACGACATTGCCGACCAGCTGTTGCAGAAAATGGCCCGGCGCCTGATCAATGCACTGCCCGAAGCCGACACCATCGCTCGATTGTCCGGCGATGAGTTCGCCGTGCTGTTCGATGCCTATGGCAACCTTTCCAGCCTGGCGCGGGTGACGACCCGTTTGTCCGCCAAGCTGCGCCTGCCGCTGACCATCGAAGGCCATGAACTGGTGGTCAGTGCCTCCATCGGTATCAGTATGCTGCCCGATAACGCGCGGGAAATTTCCACGCTGGTCAGCCAGGCAAACATGGCCATGCAACATGCCAAGCATCTGGGCGGCAACAATTTCCAGTTCTACACCGACAGCCTCCAGGCCAGCACGCTGGAGCGCCTGCAGCTGGAGAATCAGCTACGCAAGGCCCTCGAAGAGCAGCAGTTGAAGGTTTTCTACCAGCCCAAGTTGTGCCTGGCGACCGGGCGCTTGAACGCCGCTGAGGCATTGGTGCGCTGGGATCATCCGGTCATGGGCGAGGTCCCGCCGGTAGATTTCATTGGCCTGGCGGAAGAGACCGGGCTGATCGGGCCGATTGGCGAGTTCGTGTTGCGCCAGGCCTGTTGGCAGGCGTGCGAATGGCAGCGCCAGGGCCTTGCGCCGATCAGGGTGTCGGTCAACCTGTCGGTGCATCAGCTGCGCCAGGGCAAGCTGGTCAGCCTGGTGCGACAAGTGCTGGAAGAAACCGGCCTGGAACCCCAATACCTGGAACTGGAGCTGACCGAGAGCCAATTGCTCGACAGCGTTGAACACATCATTGCGACGTTCCAGCAACTGCGCGACCTTGGGGTCAAGCTGGCGATCGATGATTTTGGCACCGGCTACTCGTCCCTGAGTTACCTCAAGCGCATCCCGGTGGACTACGTGAAGATCGACCAGGCGTTCATTCGTGGGTTGGAAGAGGGGGGAGAGGATGCGGCGATTACCCGGGCGATCATTGCAATGGCCCATGGGTTGTCGCTCAAGGTAGTGGCCGAAGGTGTCGAGCGCCAGGAGCAGCTTGAGTTTCTGGAGGCCGAACGCTGCGACGAGGTCCAGGGCTACCTCATCAGCCGGCCGGTTGAGGCCGAGGGCCTGGCCCAACTGCTGCGAGAGCAGCGCTTGGAATGAGGCTTCCCGCCGGAGTGTCACGCCCGGTGTCGCTCCGACGGGAAGCTTATTATGTATTAATGCGTGATGATGACTTCATCAATATGATGAACGAGTTCATCTTCGAAGAAGATGCTGACGCCGGTTACGTTAGAATCACCGAGAACTTTATACTCGACATGTTTGTGCGTGATCACTTGTAGCGAAACTTCTTCACTTTGTTCGAGTACCAAATCCAGGCGCAGATCGAAGGATTTATCCTGTTTTTCACTCAGGACCAGCTTTGGTGTGATGCCACTGTTCGATACCTCTACCGTTCCAGAGGCGCGGAAAGAAGCTGCGCCGGGCATACGGTCGATTTGGGCTGTCCAGTCTTTGGTATTAATAGCCATGTTAGATAACTCCTGTAGTGGATAGTAAGTTGCGTCCTGCGTCGCCAATATAAGTATGTGCTGCCGCTTGGGAAAGAGATAAATAGTGAGAATTTGAAAGCGTATGTGTGCATGGTCTGTTGTAAGTGCGTCATGAAACTGAGTCGCTGTGGGAAAATATATAGGGCGGGTTTGTATTTATTTTTATACGCGCAAGCTATCTGACTCGTCAGCCGTTTTCGGAAGATAAGGGGGGGCGAAGGAGTGCCCGGTCCAGGGATGAGTGAGTTTTCTCCCTTGTCACAGCCGGCCCGGATGGCTACATGAAGCGCTCTCCGCGAAAACAAGGGGTGGCAAGCTGATTCGGTTACGTATTGGGGCGGGCAAAGAGCCGATTCTTGTAGTATAACTACAAGCTTGCTACATCCCGGCAGCTGCCAATAACAAGAGTCCAGTCCCTTGAACCTGTTGCAACACATCGCCCAGTCACGCCACCTGCTGCGCAAGTCGGAGCTGAAAGTCGCCGATCACGTATTGCTTGATCCTGCGGCCGTGATGCACAGCTCCATGGCTGACCTTGCCCACAGCGTCGGCATCAGCGAACCGACCATCGTGCGTTTCTGCCGGGCCATCGGTTGTTCAGGTTTCCAGGACCTGAAACTCAAGTTGGCGCAAAGCCTTGCGGCTGGTGCGAGCTTTGGCCAGTTTGCGATCCATGAGGACGACTCGGTCGCGGATTACAGCCTGAAAATCTTCGACACGACCTTGCACACGCTGATGGAGGTGCGCGAGAAGCTTGATCCGGTGGCGTTGCAAAAAGCCGTCACGGCGATGTCCCAGGCCCAGCGTGTCGAATTCTATGGCTTCGGTGCTTCGGGCGCGGTGGCGGCCGATGCCCAGCACAAGTTTTTCCGCTTGCTGCTCACGGCAGCGGCCTATTCCGACCCGCACATGCAGGCGATGTCGGCGGTGACGTTGAAGCCCACCGATGTGGCGATCTGCATCTCCCAATCGGGGCGTTCCAAAGACTTGTTGATCACCGCCAACCTGGTGCGCGAAAGCGGTGCCTCGCTGATTACCTTGTGCCCAAGCCAGACGCCATTGGCCGAGCTCTCGACGGTTAACCTGGCCATCGACGTACATGAAGACACCGAAATCTACACGCCGCTGACCTCGCGCATCGCGCACCTGGTGGTGATCGATGTGCTGGCGATGGGCGTCGCCATGGCGCGCGGCCCGAGCCTGGTCAACCATCTCAAGAGCGTGAAGCGCAGCCTTCGTAGCCTGCGGCTGTCGCCCAAGTCGGTAAAAGCGTTGGACGACTGATGCCTAAGTCCTGAGGTCGAGGGCTTTTGTGGCGAGGGAGCTTGCTCCTCGCTACAGGGGGCATTTGCGAATTCATCGTTCTGTAACGCTCGCGCCGCCAAACCGTCATCGCATGCCTTCATCGTAAAGCTCCCGTATACGTCTTGGGAGACTCGACATGACCCAGTCCTACGAAGAACGCAGCGCCGTCAAAACCCGTCGTCAGCAGGAAGACCAGCGCCGCATGGCGTTTCGTCGTGCGATCGAAGACCGCTACGAGCAGCGTCAGCTCCTGGCAGAAATCAGCGAATTTCCCGACGCGGCAGAGTTCAACTACTGGCAGGCATCGCCGGCGGCTTCCCGTCGAAACGCTCAACCAGGCCAATGATCTGAGCGCGTTCACCGCGAACGAATGCCAGGAAGGCATGAGCCACCGGTGACAAGCGTTTTGCTCGGGCCTGTACCAGGCACCAACTGCGGTACAGCGGCAGTTCCTCCACCGGCAACTCGATGAGTGCGCCGGACGACAGCTCCCGGCTCACGGCGTGGCGCGTCAACAGCGCCACGCCCAGCCCGGCCACCACGCATTCGCGTTGGGCCTCGGCCGATGCCACTTCCAGTGTCTGGGTAAAGTGCACCCGTTTCTCCTTGAAATACTCCTCACAGGCCTGCCGCGTGCCTGACCCCGGTTCGCGCAACAGCAGCGTATACGGCTCCAGATCCTGCAGGCGCAGCGGGCCCATATGGCACAGCGGATGATCGGGCGGTGCCACGGCTACGATCGGATTGTTGAGAAACGGCAAGAACTCCAGCCCCATGTCCTGAGGCACCATGGACATGATGACCAGGTCATCACGGTTGTCCGAAAGTCGTCGAATGACCTGCCCGCGATTGACCACCGTGAGGTTGAGGTTGACCTCCGGATGTTGGCGCTTGAACGCGGCGAACAGGTGCGGCACGAAATACTTGGCGCTGGACTCCACTGCAAGCTTGAGCTGCCCTTGCAGCGAACCCTGCATGTCCGAGAGCTGCATGTCGAGGTTTTCCAGGCGCCCGAAGATGTCCCGGCTGGCGCGTTGCAGCGCTTCGGCGGCTTCGGTCATGTAGAGTTTTTTGCCGACGTATTCGAACAGTGGCTGGCCAATCAGCTCTTCAAGGGATCGAATCTGTAGGCTAACGGCCGGTTGTGTGAGAGACATTTCGTCAGCTGCACGGCTGTAGGACCTCAGGTCGCACACCTCGTTGAAAATCTGCAATTGACGCAATGTCATACGCATCAATGACTTACGCATTGTCTAAGCACTCGAGAGCGAAGCGGGTAGCACAACTATAAGTCTTTACTTATGCGCGACCCAATAAATATTCATTTTTGTTAATCCCCAGCCAGGACTAGTGTGGAGCTGCGACCAATTGTTACATCTGGTCACGCGTCGGCCTGGACACCAGGTCGTGGTACCACCGGCTCAAGGGAACCTCCAATTGATAACAAAGATCCTGATCGCCAACCGTGGTGAGATTGCCGTTCGAATCGTGCGCGCGTGCGCCGAGATGGGCATTCGCTCGGTCGCGGTCTATTCCGACGCTGACCGCCATGCCTTGCATGTCAAGCGTGCGGACGAGGCCCACAGCATCGGCGCCGATCCGCTGGCCGGCTATCTCAACCCGCGAAAACTGGTGAACCTGGCGGTGGAAACCGGCTGCGATGCATTGCACCCCGGTTACGGCTTCCTTTCGGAAAATGCCGAGCTGGCAGACATCTGTGCCGAACGCGGAATCAAATTCATTGGCCCGTCGGCGGAAGTCATTCGCCGCATGGGTGACAAGACCGAAGCACGCCGCAGCATGATCAAGGCCGGTGTGCCGGTTACGCCAGGTACCGAAGGCAACGTGTCGGGCATCGAAGAAGCCCTGACCGAAGGTGACCGCATTGGTTATCCGGTGATGCTCAAGGCCACCTCCGGTGGCGGCGGTCGTGGTATCCGTCGCTGCAACAGCCGTGAAGAACTCGAACAGGCCTTCCCGCGGGTCATCTCCGAAGCGACCAAGGCGTTCGGCTCGGCGGAAGTGTTCCTGGAAAAATGCATCGTCAATCCCAAGCACATTGAGGCGCAGATCCTCGGTGACAGCTTCGGTAACGTGGTGCATCTGTTCGAGCGTGACTGCTCGATCCAGCGGCGCAACCAGAAGCTGATCGAAATCGCCCCCAGCCCGCAACTGACACCCGAGCAACGCGCCTACATCGGCGATTTGTCGGTGCGCGCCGCCAAGGCGGTGGGCTACGAGAACGCCGGCACCGTGGAGTTCCTGCTCGCCGAGGGCGAGGTGTACTTCATGGAGATGAACACCCGGGTGCAGGTGGAACACACCATCACCGAAGAAATCACTGGTATCGACATTGTCCGCGAACAGATCCGCATCGCCTCCGGGCTGCCGCTGTCGGTCAAGCAGGAAGACATTCTGCACCGTGGTTTTGCGTTGCAATTTCGGATCAACGCCGAGGACCCGAAAAACAACTTCCTGCCCAGCTTCGGCAAGATCACCCGCTACTACGCCCCTGGCGGCCCGGGCGTGCGCACCGATACGGCGATCTACACCGGCTACACCATTCCACCGTTCTACGATTCGATGTGCCTGAAACTGGTGGTCTGGGCGTTGACATGGGAAGAAGCCATGGACCGTGGCTTGCGGGCTTTGGACGACATGCGCCTGCAAGGGGTCAAGACCACCGCCGCGTATTACCAGGAGATCCTGCGCAATCCGGAATTTCGCAGCGGCCAGTTCAATACCAGCTTCGTCGAAAGCCATCCTGAACTGACCAACTACTCGATCAAGCGCAAACCCGAAGAGCTGGCCCTGGCCATCGCCGCCGCCATTGCCGCCCACGCAGGCCTGTAAGGAAGTATGACCATGTCCAAGAAGATCTTTGTTACCGACACAATCCTGCGCGACGCCCACCAATCGCTGCTTGCCACCCGCATGCGCACCGAAGACATGCTGCCGATTTGCGACAAGCTCGACAAAGTCGGCTATTGGTCGCTGGAAGTCTGGGGCGGCGCGACGTTCGATGCCTGCGTGCGCTTCCTGAAGGAAGACCCGTGGGAACGCCTGCGCCAACTGCGTGCGGCGCTGCCCAACACCCGTCTGCAAATGCTGCTGCGCGGCCAGAACCTGCTGGGCTATCGCCATTACAGCGATGACGTGGTCAAGGCGTTCGTGGCCAAGGCTGCGGTCAACGGCATTGATGTGTTCCGTATTTTCGATGCGATGAACGACGTGCGTAACCTGCGGGTTGCCATCGAAGCGGTAAAGGCCGCTGGCAAGCACGCCCAGGGCACCATCGCCTACACCACCAGCCCGGTGCACACCATTGAAGCTTTCGTGGCCCAAGCCAAACAGATGGAAGCCATGGGTTGCGACTCAGTGGCGATCAAGGACATGGCCGGCCTGCTGACCCCATACGCCACTGGCGAGCTGGTGAAGGCACTGAAGACCGAGCAGTCGTTGCCGGTATTCATCCATTCCCATGACACCGCCGGCCTGGCCGCGATGTGCCAGCTCAAGGCGATCGAAAACGGCGCCGATCACATCGATACCGCCATCTCCAGCTTCGCCTGGGGCACCAGCCATCCGGGCACCGAATCGATGGTCGCGGCCCTCAAGGGCAGCGAGTTCGACACCGGCCTGAATCTGGAATTGCTCCAGGAAATCGGCCTGTATTTCTATGCCGTGCGCAAAAAGTACCACCAGTTCGAAAGCGAGTTCACCGCGGTGGACACCCGGGTCCAGGTCAACCAGGTACCGGGCGGGATGATTTCCAACCTGGCCAACCAGTTGAAAGAGCAGGGCGCGCTGAACCGGATGAACGAAGTGCTGGCGGAAATTCCGCGAGTGCGCGAAGACCTCGGCTTCCCGCCGTTGGTGACCCCGACCTCGCAGATCGTCGGTACCCAGGCGTTTTTCAACGTGTTGGCCGGCGAGCGCTACAAGACCATCACCAATGAAGTGAAGCTCTACTTGCAGGGCGGCTACGGCAAGGCGCCGGGTTTGGTCAATGAGAAGCTGCGCCGTCAGGCCATCGGCAGCGAAGACGTGATCGACGTGCGTCCGGCTGACCTGCTCAAGCCGGAAATGACCAAGCTGCGCGGCGAGATCGGCGCGCTGGCCAAATCCGAAGAAGACGTACTGACCTACGCCATGTTCCCGGACATCGGGCGCAAGTTCCTCGAAGAACGGGAAGCCGGCACCCTGACGCCAGAAGTGCTGTTGCCTATTCCTGAGGCGGGCAGTGTGAGCTCGGCGGGCGGCGAAGGTGTGCCGACCGAGTTCGTCATCGACGTTCACGGCGAAACCTACCGCGTTGATATCACCGGTGTGGGCGTCAAGGCCGAAGGCAAGCGTCACTTCTACCTGTCCATCGACGGCATGCCCGAAGAGGTCGTGTTCGAACCGCTCAATGAATTTGTCGGCGGCGGCAGCAGCAAGCGCAAGCAAGCCACTGCGCCGGGCCACGTCAGCACCACCATGCCGGGCAACATCGTTGATGTGCTGGTCAAGGAGGGCGACGTGGTGAAGGCCGGCCAAGCGGTGCTCATCACCGAAGCCATGAAGATGGAAACCGAAGTGCAGGCGGCCATCGCCGGCAAGGTCACCGCTATTCATGTGGCCAAGGGCGACCGGGTCAATCCGGGCGAGATCCTGATCGAGATCGAAGGCTGAGTTAACAGCCTCGATACAACCTTTTAACCTCGGGGGGGCATGTGCTCCCCTTTTTTTTGCCCGCCAAATGGTCAGAACATCATTCGCCATTGACCCATCAGAGCACTGTTGCGGTTGTCCTGACCGGTTTCACCCTTATAGCTCACCCCCAATGTGTGCCGAGACGAAACAGCCAGGTCCAGCCCTGTTTCAAAGAGCAGGCTGTCACGGTCCAGTTCGACGCCTTCGACGGTATACGTGTTGCCTGCGCCGGCCAGGCGCTGGCGGGACGTGCCCCGGGTCTTGCCGTATAGGTGTTTCCAACCGAGATTCAAGCGGGGAGTCAGTTGCATACCTTGATCAAGAGGGAAGGCCCGGTCGAGGCGTAGGCCCACGTTGCTGTTGTAGTTGTCCTGGGTTTGGCCATTGAATCGCAGCGCCGCGTCGCCACCTTTCTCTGTGTAGCGATCACGTTGGTAGCGTTGGTAGCCCAGTTGGAGATAAGGCTCGATATCGACATGACCGACGTCCAGGTTGTAGCCGATTTGCCCAAAGACCTGCTGCGTGTTGGCATCGTACCGCCCCTTGAGGCGATCGCTGAAACCGTTAAAGGTCACCTGGCGCTTGGTACTGCCGTCATGATTGCCGTGAACGGCGCCCAGGCGCAGCGCCAGCGGTCCGTCCTGGCGCACGGCGTAGGCGCCCACATGCCAACTGTCGAGCCGGCCATCGAAGCGGTGACTGTCCAGCCGTGTCTGGGTCTTGCTGCCGATTATCCCCAGACGCCAATCAGGGCTGACAGCCCAATCGGTCCCCAGCATCAGACCTTTGGTCGAATGCTTCAGGGCATAGCTGCCCAATTGCTTCCCGATGCGCCCGCTGTTGCCGATGGCCTGCACCCAGACTTGGCCGTCGGTATGTACGTTCTCCGGGTTTTTCTGGCCCATGGCTGAGAGCATGCCGGTGCCGATTGGCGTGACGCTGCTCAAGGTGGCATTGCCCAGGTCCGCCGTGTTGTAGCCGCTTAGTTGGTCGATGGCATCGGCGGCGGTCGCCATGTTGGTGCCGAGCAGGGCGTTGATGGCTTTGTTAGGTTTCGCGGCTGGCTTGGAGGCTTGCAATTGGCCGAGGGGTTTTGATGCGGCACTGGGGATTTCTGGTGGCTCGGCGGGTTTGTGTGAGGTGTCTACGACCTTCGTTTTGCTGGCGTCGGCGGCGCTAGTCATATCGCTGCCGAGCAGGACGTTGATGGCTTTGTTGGGTTTTGTTTCTGGCTTGGCAGCGTGCAATTGGCCGACGGGTTTTGATGCGGCACGGGTGATTTCTGGCGGTTCAGCGGGCTCGTTTGTTGGGGCCTCGGTTTTTGGGTTGGCTGCAAGTGCCTGTGCGACGGTGGGGACATCAATGGGTTCGGCTGGTTTGGCCGGTAGCGGCTCTTCGATACTGGCCGTAAATGCTCGCCCGTTATCGGAAGTGGCTGCTTCCTTGAGTGGGACATCGTTGCGGGCATAAGTCAGGCTGACTTGCGTATCGGTGGGGGTCAGCGTCGCCGTCATGAATGCAAGCTTGCTGGAAACCGTGCCGAACGCTCCTTCGATCGTCCTCGCACGGATGACGGTGTGCTCGCGCGCCTCAATGTATTCGCCTGGCACGCCGGCAACTGTCAGCGTCGCGTTGTTCAGGAACGCGGTGCCTTCAACGTTGATCGTGGAGCTACCGCCATCTACATTAACCCCGTAGATCAGCTCGGCAGTCTCCGCCAACGAGAAATCCTTGGTAATGGAGGGGGCGCCCATTTCGGGGCCGACTTCCAACTGGCCCGCGACACTCAAGAACTCCACTGTCCCATTGCCGCTGAAGCTGGCCTTCTCACGCACTTCCACGTGACCGGCCATTCCTGAGTTCATCATGTGGGCGCCTGGCTCGACAATCACACGATTGGCCACCACTCCCTTGTTATCCAGCTTGCCGAGAACCCCTAGCTGTCCGTCGATTCGGCCAGTGTTGATCAACGTGGTGTCCGGCTCGATCACTCCCCAGCCAGCGAAACTCCCGGTGTGCTGCCATTCGCCTGTGGCAACCTGCAAAGCTATGAAGTTGCGGGTTTCAGCCAATATTGGATGTTTGGCGGCATCAAGTCGCAGAACGTTTTTTCCACCACCGCCATCAATGATTCCGGGGAATTTTCCATTTCCGCTGATGATGACCAAGTCATTTTTGCCAGTCCATTTCGCGTCGCCTTTGCGGGAAGTGTTGGCATTTTGCTGCTTGGTGTCCGCAGCGTCGGAGAAGGCCTTGAGGCGCTCTTGTTGCTCGGCGGTTGTGGGGATCTCGGCTGGTTGCTGAGCCATCGAAACATCGACGCAACCAAGCGCCAAGGCGACTGCCAGGGCAAGGTGTTGGGGTGGGGAAAAGTGTTGAATAGACATCGAATGCGGCCTCTCTTGAAAGGAGTCCGCACTTTAAAAATTCCACCCCAGGCCACGATGCCAGCTAACGCCACGCCTTGGGCAAGACACAGCAGATGAAATCTGTAGGCTGGTCGTGTTGCGATCCAGACATCGTCGCGTTGGCTTCCACGATCTGAAGCTTCGCCCTACAACTTCTTCGGATCTGTCCTGTCAGCTGCGCTTGAGATACGCCTTCCCATAATGCCGCTCCATCCGCGCCTGAATCAGCTCCAGCGCAATGGACATCAACCAGTAAATGATCGCCGCCGTCGTCAGCATCTCGATATAGCGATAGCTGGAACGACCGTAGGATTGCGCCAGGAACATCACTTCCCAGACACCCATCACCGAGATCAGTGAGGAGTCCTTGAGCATCGAGATGAACTGGTTGGTGGTCGGCGGGATGATGGTGCGCATGGCCTGGGGCAGGGTGACGCGCCAGAAGATCACGGTTTCGCTCAAGCCCAGCGCCAGCGAGGCTTCGCGCTGGCCGTGGGGGACGCCGAGGATGCCGGCGCGGAAGATTTCGCTCAGGTAGGCGCCGTAGTTCAGCGACAGGGCGATGATCCCGGCGGCGATGGCGCCCGGGACCACGCCCAGTTGTGGCAGGCCCAGGTAGATCAGCAAGATCTGGATCAGCAGCGGCGTGCCGCGAAAGAACGATGCGTAGAAGCTGGCGATGCCGAACGCCACCGCGCTGTTGGACAGCCGCGCCAGGGCGGTGATGAAGCCCAGCAATGACGACGCGACGATGGAGCACAGGCACAGAAACAGCGTCAGCACCGCGCCTTGCAGAAAGCCGTTGGGGGCCAGGTGCACGCCGAGCAGGTTCGGCAGTTTGTCGAGGATGATGGAGAACTTCAGGTCGAAGCTCAGGAAAAAACTCGCGAACAGCACCAGCATCGCCGCCCAGGTCAGGTACAGCCGGGTGCGAAAGCCGAAGATTTTTTGCAGACGCGACTCAGCCACCGGGTGCGGTGGCCGAGACGGAGACGGAAAAGAGGTCATTGGGTGATGTCGGCGCCGATCCATTTCTGCGAGAGTTTGCTCAAGGTGCCGTCCTGTTTCAACTGCGCGAAGACTTCACGCACCTTGGCGTTCCACTGGGCGTCGCCCTTTTCGATGGCCACCGAGTTCGGTTCGGAATAGAGCGCCTCGCCCGCCAGTTTGAAGCGCTTGTCTTCGGTCAGGCGCGGCTGCGCGGTCACCAGGTTGGTCAGCACCGCATCCAAACGCACCCCGGCGCCCAGGCCAAGGTCCTGGAACGCTACGTTGTCGGTGTCGTACGGGGCGATCTGCACGTTCTCGAAGGGATAGCTCAGGCGGGTGTCTTCAGCGCCTTCGATCACCAGGTTCTTGTTCAGGTAACTCTCGTAGCTGGAGGCGCTGGTGAGGCCGACTTTCTTGCCGCTCAGGTCTTTGGCGCCGTGGATGCTATCGTCCTTGGCGTTGACCACGATCACCGCTGGCGAGGCGTAATACTGCACCGGGAAATCGAACACTTCGGCGCGCGCCTTGCTCGGCGTCATGGAGCAGATGCAGATGTCATAGCGCCCGCTCCAGTGCCCGGCAGCGATCACGTCCCAGGACGGTGTTTCCAGGCGTAGCTTCACGCCCAGCTTTTCAGCGACCGCTTTGGCGACATCTACGTCAAAACCGTCGAGCTGGTTCTGATCGTTCAGGAACGAGAAGGGCGGGTAGCTTTCCATCAATACACCGACCAGTTCTTTTTTCTGTTCGATGCGATCCAGGGTGGTGCCGGCGAAGGCTTGCGACGAAGCGGCCAGCAGGGTCAGGCCCAGGGCCAGCAATGGTTGTAGTTTCACGTGAAGTCCCTGGTAGAAAAATAAGTTGTAGTTAGCCGATTGGTGCGTATTAAATAGTTATAAGAACAACTCCGGTAGTGAGTATTTTTCATAAGCTTATGAGTGAATCGCATATGGGCTCAGCAACGACAGTCATTCTCGATGGCGGCATGGGCCGCGAACTGCAACGCCGGGGCGCGCCGTTCCGACAGCCCGAGTGGTCGGCCCTGGCCTTGAGTGAAGCGCCTCAGGCCGTAGAGGCCGTGCATGCAGCCTACATCGCCAGCGGCGCCCATGTAATCACCAGCAACAGCTACGCCGTAGTGCCGTTTCACATTGGTGAAGCGCGCTTCGCTGCAGAAGGCCAGGCCCTGGCCGCGCTGGCGGGAGAGCTGGCGCGGCGGGCGGTGCAAGCTTCAGGCAAAGCGGTACGGGTTGCCGGGTCGCTGCCGCCGTTGTTCGGTTCCTATCGTCCGGATCTGTTCGACGCTTCCCGCGCCAGTGAGTTGCTCGCGCCATTGGTGACCGGCCTGGCGCCCCATGTCGATCTGTGGCTGGCCGAAACCCAAAGCTCGACGGTCGAAGCGCAGGCGATTCACGCCGGGCTGCCCAAGGACGGCAAGCCGTTCTGGCTGTCGTTTACCTTGAAAGATGAAGACACCGATGAAGTGCCGCGCCTGCGTTCCGGTGAACCGGTGGCGGACGCTGCGGCGGTCGCGGCCGAGCTGGGTGTCGAAGTGCTGCTGTTCAACTGCAGCCAGCCGGAAGTGATCGGCGCGGCGATTGATGCCACGCGGGAAACCTTCGAGCGCCTGGGGGTGAAGATCCACATCGGTGCCTACGCCAACGCCTTCCCGCCGCAACCGAAGGAAGCGACGGCCAACGACGGCCTGGACCCGCTGCGCGAAGACCTCGATCCACCGGGCTACCTGCAGTGGGCGGCGGATTGGCAGCAGCGTGGAGCCAGTCATCTGGGTGGCTGCTGCGGGATCGGGCCGGAGCATATTGCGGTGTTGGCGCAAAAGCTGATCTGAATCTTGATGTGAAATACTCCTGTGGCGAGGGAGCTTGCTCCCGCTCGGTTGCGCAGCAACCACAAAATCCTGGGGCCGCTGCGCAGCCCACGGGGATAAATCCCCTCGCCACAGCACTCGCTGAAATTCGGGCTTACGCTTTTCCCCGAGTCCTCTAGCCTCCGCTATACATATGTATGTCATTTGCGCTCGAACGGCGCGATAGGGTCCCAGCCCTGATCACAACCGGGACACTTAAATGACGGTCTTCTCTGAACATGAACATGGCGCGCCTTCTGTCGTGCCCTTGAAACCCCTCACCCTGTTATCCAACGGTCTTCGATTCCAACCGCATGCCTTTGCCGATCAATGGCTGGGCCAGTGGGGCCTTGTTGGCGACGCGCCAGTGCTGGTCACTTATCAAGAGGTCGAGACCGAAGAGTCGGCCGCGATCAGTCAGCGCACATCGGTGCCGTTGCGTGACGCCGTGACACAAGGCTTTTTGATCGCCCACCAAAGCCGGGTCTATCCCTCCGGCCATTCGCCGCGTGAGGGCTGGATTTATCCACATCGAAGCCATATGTCCCTGGACTTCTCGTCGCTGCGGGTCAACGGTAACGCCCTTTCGCCAGACGTCTTGCAGCAGTTGCAGACGGGCATTGCCCCCGGCTACCAGGGCACGGGCCAGCCCGTTGTCACCGAGGTGGATGCCCAAGGCAATCTGCTCAGTGTCCGTGGTAAAGAACAAGTCCGGCAGTTGGCACTGCTGGACAGCAATCAGGTGAAACTGGCGCGTTTGTTCGCCGGCCTGCCCACGTTCGACTCGGTGCTCAAGAGCCTGCTGATCGGCAAGCTCAAGATAAAGATCGCCGAGACGAAATTTCGCCCATCACTGCTTGAGCATATCGATCCGGATCATTGGTATGTGAACCACTTCCGCATCGACGCCGTCGGCGGACGTTCATTGATCGCCTCGCAGAGTTTTACCGATGTTCTATTGAGCTGTCTGGCGACGGATACACCGCCGACGTACTCGGTCGGTGGCGTGGGGTTCTTCACCCGTCCGGATGCCGTGGAAGAGGCGGACAGCGTATTTGCCAGCCCGGTGGGCAGGAACATCCTGGCGGCCATGGAGGCGGTTTTCTATATCGCCCAACCCACAATCAACGACAGCCTGAAACGTCAGTTCCGTGACGATTTCATCGCCTTTCGCCGTAACAAGCACTGGGGCGACTCGCTCGAGACCTCAACCCCGTCTACCGCTGAAGCGGCCCTCGCTCATTTGTTGTCTCGACGATTCCTGCACCTTTTCGACCTGTACAAGGCCGATCGGGATTCAGGCATTGCGTTAACCCAAAGTGAACGAAGCCAGCAGGGTGAAGAAGATCGCCTGTTGGACCTCATCACCACCCATCCGGGCATGGCGGACAGAAACCGCTTGTTGCGAGCGCCCATCCCCCATGTCTACGCCGTCATGCTCGATATGGGCAGCGCGACCGCGCAGAAATGGCCCGCTGCAATGGTGATCAAACGCACGGATCAACCTTCATTGTTTCTCTACTCCCTGGAAGGGGGTATACAGCGCTTCCATTCTTTCCAGGCGTTGGTCAATCAAGTAAGCCCTACCTACGACGGGCAGAAACGCACGATTCGGGATATTTCCTCTGAATTGTCCGGACATGTTTTTGAAGTGGCGGCAGATGACCTGCTGCAGATCCAAGGCACTGCCCTGGAAGCGTATCTGAATGCTCCGCAAAACGAGACGGTCGCTTTGGCGGCCTTTGCGCTGAATGTTGAAGATGTGCTGGATTTACCCATGTTGTCACTTGCCGGACCGCTGGCTGTCCGTCAGGAAGTCCTGGTTGAAAACAGTCGCCCGGATTTCTACAAGCGCGCGGCTGGTTCGGAGCAATCGACCTATCGCAACTTGGAAAAACAGGTCTTGGAAGCGGCCTATGAACTGGGTGCCCGCGATATCCAGACGCTGTGGCAGTTCACCCGCCAGAAGGTCAAACACTACCTTCAACAAACGGTGCACCCGGGCATCGATCCCGATCCGGACAAGTGCCTGGTCACGTTTTCCTTCGGGGAAAGTGCCAGCTCAAGGCAGTCCCGTACCTCCAGCTTGACTCAGTTGATGCTCGATAACCTGCGTCCGACTCAGTACCCCAATGCCCTGCGGGAAGTGCAGACGGTCTATGTTGCCGACCAGGATGGGCAACGTATCCGGCATCCGGCCAACGGTTATTTCGTCACGTTGAGCGGGCGCGAATTGGCCCGGATGGTGACGAGCATCGATGCCGGAGGAAGCTACCAAACCCTGCTCGGCAAGGAGATGAACAAGCCGGACTACAAGAGGGCTTGGCAAACGGCGTATCTGGCCAATATGAAATTCAAAGGTTACGAAGCTGCGCTCAGGGGCAATGAAGTGTTCAAGAGCACCGTGCTCGATACGGCCTGCACTCCACCGAAGCCGTGCAAGCGCCTCGCGCTCTGGCTGGATGCGGTCCTGCGTTCGCCGACGGCACAGGCACGCCCCTTGGTCTTGGGGCGACGGGTGCATGTCCATGGTCTTCTGCTTGGCGGTAGCGTGGGCGCTGGAGAGCAGCATGGAAGGATGAGCAATGCGCTCAGCATCGATGGCCCGCTGATCTTTTCCGATCAGGAAGGGCCGGACATCAAGGGAACGGTTGGCGTTTATTTTCCAGACAGCCCCGAGGGCGACGACTTCCATGAGTTTGCCGATCTGAGCGATGGCGTGGCAGGGCTATTGCCACGAGAGGAATGGCAGGCGTATTTCCGTTCGCGCATTGCCACCAGCGATCCTGAAGAGATCAAACGTACCCTGGGGCAGCGAGGCGGCCGCCCGCTGATTCGTGGCGCGTTGATCAGCGGCGATCTGCTGGAGGCCCTTCACCGGGCGCACGTCAACTTCCACAGTGCGCATGCCGACCATCGCTCCACTAGCAACCTGGATGTTCATTATCAAACGCTCGGCAGGTTTGGACAGGTGGCGGTCGAGATTGCCCTGGAACTGGCGACGATGTTCCTGGCCCCCGGTTTCCAGATGCTCAAGAGCATCATCAAGACCGGCCTGTTGATATCCAGGACCGGTTCTATCCCGCTGAACCTGAAAACCCTGGCATTCGTGCACACGGTGGCCAACCACGGAGGCTGGCGCCTGGTCCGAAACGTGACGCTTGCGCCACGAGGCCAATCCTCTTTCCGGACGCTGACGGCTCGCCAAACCCAGGACGAGGCACTGACGGGGCTGCCGTTGGAGGCGGCGGTCTACCGATCCTATGCCGTTTCGGATACCTCGGTGATACAAGGACTGACAGCGGACGCACGCGGCTTTTATCGCACGACAGTCAGCGATATGGCCACCGGCCGGGTTATTGCTCACCCGGTCTATGTGCGACAACCCGATGGCACCGTGTTCCGCGTGCACGACCATACGAAGTTGAACGCAACCGAGGCCACGCTGGTGGACCCTGTTACCGGATTGAACATCCGCTCTGTCGGGGTGATGAGAAGTACGGTGGCGCGGCTGCCCAATGGCGAGTGGCGCGCCGTAGGATTTGGCCGGGGCGGCGGCAAACGCCCGGCGGATACGCCTGCCCAACCGGGCCCTTCAAAGAAGCCTGCCCTATCGGTTTCCGCTGTTTCCAATTCGATACGCACGCCGGGCACTTGGAACAATCGGATCATGGACCTGGTCCCGTCAATCATGACGCGGCTGGCGATCTGGCCACAAAACCGCAGCTTGCTGATCATTGATGAAATATCCGCAGGGCGTGCCTGGTCGGTGCGTTTTACCCCTGGGCAACATGAAACGATTTATCCGGTGGCCGAGCATCCGGATAGAGCGGACACAGATGTCGTTTTGAGACGAACCGGTCATAGCCATTACAGTTTGCTCTTGGGTGAGCGCGTGGTGGAGATCAATGCCGATGGCGATTGCTTATTCAATGGCTTGGCGGCGGGGTTGAATGAAGGGCAGTCTCAGCAGACGTTCACGATGCAGGGGCTGCGCGATGCCGCAGCCGATCATATCGATCAGCATCCGGAGTTGAGTCAATATGTGGCGCCGCCAGTCTCCAGAGTGCAGCAAGCGCTCGTTGAATATGCGCCATCGCTGGTCAATCTCCTGGACAATGCGGCGATGCTCGATCTCACCCGGATCGTCCACGGAACGGCCAACCCGTATCGCTTGTTCCAACCGACCTTGGATTACTTGGATTTGCATGCAAACAGGACTGTTCGTATGGCAATCACTGAGGCGCCAGGGACTAAGTTACCCCCCGAGATCCTGCAGGAAGTCGGCCGCATATTATCGCCCCGGTCCCCGGCCAAGCTGACGGCGGGCACCAGCGCCCCTTTTTCCGCACAGGAAAAAGTCACCATGAAGCAATTGTTCGAGGACATTCTGCTGTGGCCTGTCGATGATCAGAACATTCTCCGGCTACTCGATAACAAGTACCTGCTGGTTTCCAAGGACGTGGCTCATATCATGCTGGAGTATGGGCTCACCGCCCGGCAGTTGCTCGGTCATCATCCCCGCAATAGCCTGGGCTATGTCAGGTACGATGAAGAGTTGCACGGCCATCTGGACGCGGATGCGATTGAAGAGCTGCTGGACGGTGCCCATCTCGTGGATCGCAATGATTTGGATGACGCAAAAGACCTGCTGATGCGTGTTCGGGGCAGGTTCGTCGATGACGATGCTGAGCTGTTCGATCAGTTCATGTATGCCGACAGGGTCGAGCGGACCATTGATTTACTCAGAACGGCCCTTGGGCGTTTCCCTGTTTTGCGGCGGCGGGTCGACATTATCCTGAGATCCCCCGTTATCATTCACAATCTCGGTGGCATGTTGCCCGTGAGTGAAGTCGCGAGGTTGATCCGTAATCCGGCGCTCTCCGACAGGCGCTTTGAACTCATCGCCGCGTATGCAGACGCCCGTTATGGCGAACTGGAGCGTACGGGGCGCATCGACCTCGACTGGATGCAGGTGTTCGATGATCGGAACCTGCAAAGCATCATCACTTATCAAGATAATCTGACGGCGTTCATGAGGTTCCTGGGCGGAGCGCGGCAGAACATCGAGAGCATAGACGTGCCTGCCGTCGCAAAGCTGTTCAGCCCTCCAGGGCAGTCGCCTTCCAATGCCCGGGCGGCCCTCCTGTTCAATACCCCGGGTTTATTGGGGAACCTCATGCGCCTGCCCCCCGATTACGCCATGCAGATCTGGCTTGACCTGATTGGGCCGCACTTTAGCGATGCGACTATTCGGCAGGCGCTTGGACGACCGGGGTCGCTGCGTACTGGACTGGATTTTGGATTGGCATTAAGGGACAGCCTGGGAGCAGAAGAAGCCCGTGCGAATCGGATTGTTCAACACCTGCTTTCCGTCAGCCAGCGTCGGGCCCAGCTCTATCTCTACAACTTTGACTTCCCCACTAACCGCTTGGGGCATAGCCGTCTGGATTTTGCCGTGTACTTGGAAAGTCATCTGAGCATCCCGGCCTGGGCCTGGCAGTATGCGCGGCGAGGCGTGACCCCTGACTCGCTCAAGCAGTTTGGTGAGATGAAGCCGAAATTGGAGTGATGGGTCAGTTGGCAGGCGACGAATGCGTTGACTGATAAATCGCCATCGCGAGCAGGCTCACTCCCACAAGGGGTTGGCGGCGAACGCAGATTTTGCAGCCGCCCCGGGCCCCCTGTGGGAGCGAGCTTGCTCGCGATAGCGGACGACCCATCACCGAAAATCTACGAGCGACACTCCACCAACCCAAGCACCTGCCCATCCGCGCTCTGGTTCTCCTCACTCAACCAGCGCTCGAACCCCGCGGCGATCGCCGGCCATTCCGAATCCAGTATCGAGTACCACGCGGTGTCGCGGTTCTGCCCCTTGACCACCATGTGCTGGCGGAACACCCCTTCAAACGTGAAGCCCAGCCGTTCGGCGGCGTATTTGGAGCGGGCGTTGCCGTTGTTGCACTTCCATTCCAGGCGGCGATAACCCAGGGCGAAAGACTCCTTGGCCAGCAGATAAATTGCCTCGGTGCTTTTCGGCGAGCGCTGCATCGGCGCGCCGAAGGTCACGTGGCCGATCTCGATGCGGCCCTGGGCCGGCACGATGGACATCAGGCTGAGGATGCCCTGCACCTGGCCATTGGCGCGGTCGATCACGCTGAAGAAATACGGGTCGACATTGGCCGCATGATTCTCCAGCCAGGCATCGAAAGCGCCGCGATCCTTGAAGGGCCCGTAGGGCAAGTAATCCCAGAGTTTCGGGTCGGCCCCGGGACCTTCCAGCGCTTGCCACAGACCGTCGGCGTGACGCGCCGGATCGAGTTTTTCCAGGCGAATGAAACGCCCTTCGATCAACTGCGTAGACGGCGCCGGGACACCTTTCCAATCGGCGAGTGAAGTCGACATGCTGCGCTCCTTACAGGGCTTTGCGAAATTGAATGAAACCCGGGCGTTCGGCGATGCGCTCGTAGAGCTGGATCGCGGTCGCGTTGGTTTCGTGGGTCAACCAGTGCACTTTGCAGCAACCGTCGGCCTTGGCGGTGCGGTAGACGAACTCGATGAGCTGGCGACCGACGCCAGTGCCGCGGCAGTGTTCCGTTACCAGCAGGTCTTGCAGGTAGCAGGAGTTTTCAATGCTCCAGTTCGATCGGTGATAAATGAAATGCACCAGGCCCACCGCCGTGTCGCCGTGCCAGGCGAGGGCAGCATGGGTCGGCTCGCGGTCGTCGAGCAAGCGCTGCCAGGTGCTTTGGCTGACCGCGTCTGGCAGTTCGGTGTTGTAGAACCGCAGGTAGGCTTGCCACAACGGCAGCCAGGCGGCGTGATCGTCTGCGCTGACGAGGCGGATTTCGGCTTGGTTCATGTTCACTCCTTGGACAATTGTTCAGGCATCAGGCACGCAAGCGCCTGGTCCTGTGGATCAGGGCTGGCGGCGAGCCCGTTGCGCACCCCGGCGGCATCCACCGGGCTGCGGTTCTGGCTGAGCTTGCGTTTGCCTTCCAGGCGCTGGATGGGCAGGGCGAAGCCAACGATGGCCCTGAGCATGCTGTCGATGTACTCGGCCGGAGCATCGTCGATGCTCCAGGGCAAGGCGCGGCCGCTTTCGTGGCGGTCGGTGAGGGCGCCGACCAGGTTGCGCAGGCGCTCAGGATCGTTGAACACCTCGGCGGTGCCGTAGGCGTGTACGGCCTGGTAGTTCCAGGTTGGAACGACTTTGCCGTGTTCGGCCTTGCTAGGGTACAAGTCCGGGCTGACGTAGGCGTCGGCCCCGGCGAAGATCACCAAGGCTTCGGCGCCGGCTTGCAGGTCGCGCCATTGTGGGTTGGCCCGGGCCATGTGCCCGTAAAGGCTGCCGTTGGGGCCTTGTTGCGTGTCCAGCAACAGCGGCAAATGACTGGCTTGCAAGCCGTGTTCACCGTGAGTGATCAATACGGCCAGGCGGCAATCGACCATCATCTGTTGCAGTTGGAGCAGGTCTTCGACGGCAAAGGCTTTAGGGTTGTACATGACGATTTTCCTTGGCGAATGCGAGCATCCTAGGCAGGCTATTGGTCTGTTGTAAGAGCCACTTCTGACCAATTTGATAGGTCCATTTTCAGGTGCCGTCATGAACAACACCGTACCGCCACTGTCATTCAACCCCGCCGGCATCGAACTGGATCGGCGTCAGGGGCTCAGTCGTCAGCTGTACCAAGCGTTGCGTGCCCGGGTGCTGGACGGGCGGTTGGCCAGCGGCACGCGCCTGCCGGCCAGTCGCGATCTGGCGGCGGCCTTGTCGATTTCCCGCAACAGCGTGGTACGGGCCTACGATCAGCTCTACGCCGAAGGCTTCATTGAGGGGCGGGTCGGTGACGGTACTTATGTGGCAAAGCTGTCTGCGACGGCGTTACCGCTCAAAAACATATCCACAAAAGTGTCCACAGGGTTTTCAACAGGCTTACCCACAGCCTTATCCACAGATTGGCTGGATTTACCTGTGGTTTCATCCAGCCAAGTTATCCACAGCGACGCCTTGGAGCGGGTTGAAAAGCATCATTTGGTCCAGCCGCCCAGCGGCCCGCCGAGGGCGTTTCGAGTCGGTATTCCTGCGTTCGATCTGTTTCCTTTTGACGTGTGGGCCAAGCTGAATGCGGCTTTCTGGCGCAAGCCGGATCTGCAGCAGCTGTGTTATGGCGATTCTCAAGGTGATGCACGCTTGCGCGGCCTGATCGCGGCGTACCTGCGCAGCTCCCGAGGGCTGCACTGCACTGCTGAACAAATTGTGATCACCAGCGGTGCCCAGCAGGGCATCAGCCTTTGTGCACAGCTGTTGGTGGACCCGGGCGATGTCGTCGCTGTGGAAAACCCCGGCTATCGCGCCGCCGGGCATGCGTTTGCCGTGGCCGGTGCCGAGGTGAGAGGCGTATCGGTTGATAGCGATGGTCTCGATTGCACGGCATTGAGTACGTTGAGCCACTGTCGGCTGGCCTATGTCACGCCGTCCCATCAGTACCCGACCGGGGTGGTCATGAGCCTGGCACGGCGCTTGGAACTGCTGGCCTGGGCCGAGCGCAACGACGGCTGGATCGTCGAGGATGACTACGACGGTGAATACCGCTACAGCGGCGCGCCGTTGGCGCCATTGGCCGCGCTGGATCGCCAGGGCCGTGTGCTTTACGTTGGCACCTTTGGCAAAGTGGCTTTTCCGGCCCTGCGCCTGGGTTATCTGGTTTTGCCGCCTGGCCTGGTGAGCGCCTTCGCCCGCCGCCGCGCCGTGGATGTGCGCCACTCGGAAGTCAGTACCCAGGCGGTGATGGCCGAATTCATGGCAGCGGGGCATTTTCAGCGGCACATCAGGCGCATGCGTCGGGCCGCCCTGGTCCGGCGTGATGCGCTGCTGGCCGGCTGGCCGAAGGCGGTTGCCGGTGTCGGCACCATGCCCACGGTGGTGGCCGGGCTGCATGTCACCGTGCCGGTGGACAGCGTCGAGCGTGAATACGAGCTCATAGCGCAAGCGACCCATGCCGGTGTCGAAATCAATGGCTTGAGTGGCTATTGGTTGCCCACTACGACGACGCCAGTGCGAGCCGGGCTGGTGCTGGGGTTTGCGGCTGTGCCGCCAGCGGCGATTGGCACCGCGCTGGCGAACCTGGCAAAGGCCTGGAAAAGATGAAGGCGGAATGCCTGCCGGTCAGTCAAACGCCATCCCTGTGGGAGCGGGCTCCTGACCGTTATGAGGGCTGCTTTGGAAAGAACACTTCCTTGGCCTGGTCCACCGCGATTTCGCTGCGGTAAAGATCGATCAGTTGACGCTGGGTGAGGTCCTGGGTGGTGTCGGCGCGTGCTCCCTTGTTGACTTGTTCCGGTGTTTTCAAGCGACCGGAAAGGTAGGCGTGGGCGGGGACCCAGTCGGTGGAGTAACGGAAATCCGCAAACCAAAGCGTTTTGTTTTCCTTCACGTCCCGGATCTCGTACCGGTCGAGATAGCCGTGAAGCGGGCCTTTGTTTTTTTGTCGGTTCTTTAGTTTGGTGATGGAAATGCGATTGCGGCTTTTAAGCCATATGACGCCATCCATGGTTGGGGGACGATGTTTGATGACATTCAGTACGGCATCGAAGGCTTCCTCATAAAGGGCCTTCGCTTGCGTCTTGAGTTCCGTACGCAAGGCTTCGGCCGTACGCTTTTGTTTCACTGAAACTTCAACGGTTTCGTTCGAGGCACTGTCCATTGCCTTTTTGATTGCAATGCCGACTTTCTCCATCCTGTTTGCATGAGCGTTCAGAATCATCCCGATACCGGTGGGCGATCGGCCTGGCGCATTCATGTGCTCCTCGACCTGCGCCTGGAGCGCCTCCAGTCCATCGACCAGGGCTCGGCCCTTTGCAAGGCTGGTTGCCAGGGACGGGACGATCTGTGGCGTATCGGTGAGCGCATGGGGCACCCACTCACCCGTTCCCTTGCGGTGGAAGGTGGCGATGATCTTGTCTGTGACCGGGTTCTTGACATCGACCCAATCGGTTTCTTCGTGCATTTTCGTTAACCGAGGTTCGCCGCTGACCAGGCCCCAGAAACGTGCCCTGATGAACTTCTTCCTGAACCTGGGGCGTGGCTCATAAGGGTTGCCCATGCTGCGCCGGTTGCTCCTCTCATCGAGGGCCTGGGCCAAATGTTGCAATGCCCGTTTTTTCAGGCTGCTGATCTGCTTGCTCAGCCGATTGAGTTCGGCCGGGCGGGCGCTCTCCTTGTACTCGGTGCCCACGTATTCGAGTTGTTCTTCAAGGGCGGTGAACTGCTCCGTAAGGCTGCCGAATGCATCGATTTGTTCGTCCAGTCGGATCACGCTGCGTTCCTCGATGGCATCGTGCAGGCTTTGAAAGGCAATCGTGGCGCTATCAACCAGTTGGTTAATGACTGCCCAACCTTCGGGCATGGTATTGACGCTATCGAGCGTCAGGCAGAGGTGGCGATACATGTCTAACTGGATAAGGCGGATACCGTCGCTCTTGTAGGTCGGCATTCTTCCTCGGTGCTGCCGGATAAATTCAAAACCTTCACGCCCCAGTACCTTGAGCCTGGAAAAACGTGTCTCCATGTAATCCAGGCGCTCGTTCATGTCCTCGCCGACCCGGATCATGCTCTCGGCTGCATCGACGTGCTGCTGCTCCACGACCGCGACGCCGGTGGTGGCCATGTCCATGGCTGTTCTCAGGGCCGGGGTAAACCGCTCTTTCAGCGCGTCTATCTCTTCGAACGTGAAGTTGATTTGTGCGTTCAGGTAGCCAAGCCTGGCTTTGGGCGCGTCGGGCCTTGATTGGAAGACGGGCCATTGAGTCAAGATGTTCAACGCTTCTTCATAGCTTTCGCGCTGGGTTTTCAAGGTACTCAAGTAAACGTTGCGCTTGGTCTCCTTGGTGGAGCCCGAGGCGTTGTTCAGCTCCTGCGCGTTCATTGTCAGCAGCGCCTGGTGCTCCGGTTTTTTTTCTTCGAAGTGGTTCAGTTCGGCCAGCAGTTGAACACTGCGGCGGTGAGTGTCGGCGATGACTTTTTCCATCGCACCTTTTGATCCCGTGCCGCGCAGGCGCAGGCGGATGTCGATATGCCAATGGCCGTGTATATCGAGCCGCAGGGGAGGGCCCAGGCGCGAGGGATTCTTCCCGTCGACGACACAGACCTTATCGCCCACCATCGTCACGTTGAACCATTTTTCTGCCACTTTGGCGTACCACAGCCCCTGTCGGTGATAGAGCCCTTTGAACGTGCCATCGATATGGGCCTGCCCTGGTGTTTCGGGCGCGTCGACACTGAACGTCTCAAGGAGCTTGGCGCCCTCTCCCGATTTGCCCGTCAGGGCGCCGCTGGAATGGATGGACTCATAGTGCTCAGGGTGCAGTTCCTTGCCGGTGGAAGGCGCGAGTTTTTCGATGACGAGCTTGGGTTTAACCAGCTTGACCGGCTCCTCTATCACCTCCGGCGCCGCTGCCCTGCGACTGCGTGTGCCTTCTCTGGCATGGTCGATAGCGTGAGTGGTGATCGCCATGGCCAGGTTCAGCAACAGGTCGACGAATGCCTCCCATGTGGCCTGGTCGTTGGCGTGTTCGCTGTCCTGCATCAGCGTTTCAATGTCATCCAGAATTTGCCAGAGCCAGACGGCGGTGCCCACGGCAGCGCCCAGGTAAGGCAGGGCCAGGTTGAAAATCAGCCAGCCAGCCTGCTTGAAGGTACTCCAGCGGGTTTCGCTGTTAGACACCGATTGTCGATCTGCAAGCTCGACCAGGGCATTGGCATTGGCCTTGAACAACAGTGGCAGGAAATCGGGGCCCAGGGTTTTTTCGCTCAAGCCGACGGGGGCGGTATCGAGCCATGATGTAAAAGGGTCCGTCGCAAACTCAACGATGACCCAGGGTGAGGGCAGGGGGCCCGAGAAAATGTATCGGCTGTAATTGCTGCGCACCTCATCGGGCAGCCAGGCCAGGACCGATTGGCGCAATTCAGGGATTTGCCTGATCGCATACAACAGGTTGCTGGACGAGGGGTACTGGCACAACTGCGGCTCGAGCAGCGGTCGATAAAGCAGGCAGGGACCGGCGCCTGGATTCTTCGGACCGATCACGAACATATTGGTCACGATGTCCTCCGAGGGGATCAGTTTCTGTTCGGATATGAAGGCCAGCCTGCGCAGAACGATGGGTTGTCCGTCGACCTTGCGATCGGCTTCCTCCGGCTCCATCAGTGCGGCGACATAACGGTAGCCCCGTTCGTCGATGTTCCCACGCCCTCGGATCTTTCCCTCCAGCGCGAGCATGGGCAGTTGAATGCGCAACTGGGAGGTGTACAACTCTTCGCGGCGGGCCGATTCGGTCGGATCGTCGAGCAGTTTGCTCTTCACCAGATCGGGATAGACGCGACCGATATCGATTTTGGTGATGAGGCTTTCGATGTAGTCAGTCGTCATCCAGGTGGGCAACACCTTGCCGTTGAGGGACCTGACGGTTTTGTTGCCCAAGGGCAGTGCAATCAGGTTTTGCAAGGCCAGCTCAACGAGATTGAACCGGGTGGTCTCGAATTTGCCCGGAACGATAAAAGAACCCCAGGCCACGAGGCTGCGAATCTGGATCTCGATTTTTTCCGGATCGAGTGTCGCAGCGTCGGCATGGTCCGCTTGCATCTGTTTCTTGAGGGCGTTCAACGCAAACTCTTTGATAGGAGCAATAGCGTCGAGGTAGGTCTTGCCGGCATGGGAACTGCTCAGCGCCGAAAGGTTTTTCATGTGCTGGGCGAATAGAATCTGATCGGATATCGACGCTGCCAGCAGCCAGTCGGGTATCTTTTTATCGAACCAGGTCGCGCCAATACCTTTTTCTGCGTCCAGCCCGCTGGTCACGGGCTGGTCGTCCTCGATGGATGAAACTTTTTTCAGGAAGCTGGGGGAGCCGAGGATCTTGACCTGCATGGCGATCAGCCCGCAGGCCTTGTGATCGAAGATGTTGCCGGTGGGCTCATACAGCCGCCACTGGATTTTCTTGCGGAATGTGGTGTCCAGTTGCGTCGGGAGAAATTGCCCCAGCGCTTGCTGTGAGTCGAATTTTTTATAGCTGTCGCGCAGCGAGTACGTAAGGATGACCTCTTTGCCGGCGATGGTTCCGATCAGTACCACCAGCGAGTTTTCGTTCAGGCGACGGACGTTGGTCCCGTCAACTTCATCGATGTCGATCAGGTACGCGTGAGTGTCGTAGCGATCATGTTGCTTGCGGTCCTCCAGATTGGGGTAAAGGAACAATTGCCTGGCCATGTCGCATTCAGTCGCGGTCCAGCCATTGACCTCTTTGACGTCCCAGATCTTGCGCAGCGTTCTGGAGAGCTCATGCCAGCGTGGGCCGGAGGTGCCCACTGGAGCGTTCCAGTACGCCAGTTGTTGTTCCTGGCAGGCGGACAACATGACAGGCTCCAGTTCGTTGATCAGGGCTCCGATCTGTTCGATACGTACCGGCAGATGCACCTCCGGGGTGCTGATCGGCAGTTGGGTCAGAAAGTGCACGCCTTCGATCAGCATGGTCGAATCGCTCGCGCCTACTCGTTCGGCCACCATATCGCTGAGGGTTTCGTAACGAGTGGGCAGTTCCAGGATTTCGCTGTCGACAATGTCCCAGCGAGGCTCGCCAACGACTGTGTTGAGCGGATCGAGGTCCAGGGCCGGATACATTTTCTTGAGGGCCCTGCGCAGGAGCACGGCGGCAACTTCCGGGGAGGTGGGGCCTGCGAGTAGCTGGTTGAGCACAGCATTCTTGAGGCTGGCTTCGGGTGTAGTGTTCGTGGTTGTAGAGGTTCTGGTCATCTGACGCTCCCTGTCTTGCGCTAGGTGGAATCCCCGCCGCTGAATGCTTCGGGGATTCCATGCTAGGGAGGTACCAGACAGGGAGGGTGGTAACTATGTATATGCCAAGTAAACCTTGTGGCGAGGGGATTTAACGAAACGTCGCACCGCCCCGCTGGGGCTGCGAAGCAGCCCTGATTACGTTCTCCTCGCTCAGGCTACTGCCCGGATTTGATCCGGGTCCAGGCCCGTGTCCGCGCGCGCTCGGCATCCCGGGGCAAGGGTTGCAGGGTGTACAGCGTGGCCATCGCCGCCTCGGTCGGGTACAGGTTGGGATTGTTGCGGATCGCCGGGTCGACCATGTCCGTGGCGTCCTTGTTCGGGTTTGGATAGCCGACGAAATCGCTGACGGGTGCGATCACCTTCGGTTGCAACAAATAGTTGATGAAGGTGTAGGCGTCGTCGGGGTTTTTCGCGCCTTTGGGGATGGCGAGCATGTCGAACCAGATCGGCGCGCCTTCCTTGGGCAGGCGCATGTCCACGGTCACGCCGTTCTTGGCTTCCTTGGCGCGGTTGGCCGCCTGGGAGAAGCTGCCGGAGTAACCGACGGCCACGCAGATGTCGCCATTGGCGATGTCGGCCATGTACTTGGATGAGTGGAAGTAAGTGATGTGCGGGCGGATCTTCATCAACAACGCTTCAGCCTTGGCGTAGTCCGCTGGCTTCTTGCTGTTAGGGTCCAGGCCCAGGTGCTGCAAGGCCAGGGGCAGGATTTCCGACGGTGAATCGAGCAGTGCCACACCGCATTGCTTGAGCTTGCTGAGGTTCTCTTCCTTGAAAATCAGGTCCCAACTGTCCACCGGTGCGTTGTCACCCAGGGCGGCCTTGACCTTGTCCGGGTTGAAGCCGATCAGGATGGTGCCGTACATGTAGGGCACGGCGAATTTGTTGCCCGGGTCGTTGGCTTCGATCAGCTTCATCAGCTTGGGATCGAGGTGGTTCCAATTCGGCAGTTTGCTGCGGTCCAGGGGCTGGAACACACCGGCTTCGATCTGCTTGGCCAGGAACACGTTGGACGGCACCACCACGTCGTAGCCGGAATTGCCGGTCAGCAGCTTGGCCTCCAGCGCTTCGTTGGTGTCGAAGATGTCATAGACCAGTTTGACCTGGCTGTTCTGCGCCTTGAAATCGTCCAGGGCCTTGGGCGTGATGTAGTCGAACCAGTTGTAGACGCGCAGGGTGCGCTCTTCGGCCTGGGCAGCGCCGCACAGCAGCGCGGCGCACAGGCTGGGAACCATTAAACGCTTGAGTCTGTTCATGCTGTTATTTCCTCATTGGGCGCTTTGAAAACCTTCGAGAACGTTCACGGCATTGATGCCGATTTCTGCTACCGCGTAACCGCCCTCCATCACGAACAGGGTCGGTTTGCCGAGCGCCGCGATGCGTTTGCCCATCGCCAGGTAATCCGGGCTGTCGAGCTTGAACTGCGAGATCGGGTCGTCCTTGAAGGTGTCCACACCCAGGGAGACGACGATGACATCGGCGTCGTAGCCTTGGATTTCGCCGCAAGCCTGCTCCAGCGCGGCGCTCCAGGTGTCCCAGCCTGAGCCGGCCGGCAGAGGATAGTTGAAGTTGAAGCCGTCACCGGCGCCTTCACCGTACTCATCGGCGTAGCCGAGGAAGAACGGAAACTCGGCTTCAGGGTGGCCGTGGATCGAAGCGAACAGCACGTCGCTGCGCTCGTAGAAAATCGACTGGGTGCCGTTGCCGTGGTGGTAATCGACATCGAGGATCGCGACCTGCTTATGGCCCTGGTCGAGAAAAGCCTGGGCGGCGATGGCGGCGTTGTTGAGGTAGCAATAGCCGCCCATCAAGTCACTGGCGGCGTGGTGTCCCGGCGGGCGGCACAGGGCAAAGGCACTGCGGGCGCCGCGCTGGATCTCGGCCTGGGCGGTGAGGGCGACCTGGGCGGCGCTGTAGGCTGCCTGCCAAGTGCCCGCGGTAATCGGTGCGCCGCCGTCGAAGCTGTAATAGCCGAGCTGGCCGTGCAGGCTTGTCGGAATGACCGTGCGCAAGGTCCGCGCCGGCCAGGTGAAAGGCAGCAAATCGCCGTCGCGCTCGAACTCAGCCCAGCGATCCCAGGCGCCTTTGAAAAATTCCAGGTACGCCGGGCTGTGAATGCGCTGGATCGGCCCCAGGCCGAAATCATGGGGCGCTTCGACCGGGCCCAGCGCCCGGGCCTTGACCCGCTCCAGCACATGATCGGCCCGGGAGGGCATTTCAAAGCAGGGCATCAATTGCCCGTCCATCAACTCGCAGCGTCCGTGGTGCAGGTGGTGATCGTCTGAGTAGATCGTCAGCATTATTGTTCTCCGCAAGGCTGATCCGGTTGCTCACAGTCTTGCGGCGCGTGGGGTTTTGGAGAACGGCAGGAGAGGCCAAAAGGGGATCGAAATGGCCAAAAGGTTTGACCGTAAATCGCCCCTTGTTGGCGCAGGTGTGCGCGGGTTTGGGGCATAAGGGCGGCTTCGATGGCGACGCGGAGATTTGTGGCGAGGGCGCTTGCTCCCGCTCGGCGGCGCAGCCGTCGTAGACCGGTTAATGCGCTCTGCCTGAATGAATGCGTCAGCCTGTTTTGGGGCGACTGCGCCACCCAGCGGGAGCAAGCTCCCTCGCCACGGGGTTGATGGTGTAACGGCTAGCGTGACTCGACGTTATCCAGCGCTCGATTCGCCAGCAATGAACTCAGTTCGATCAGTTGCTGGATGCCGAGGGCGATGTGGCGGCGTGAGCCTTCCAGTTCGAAGGCCAGGTCGTTGACCATTGCATCGGCTGACGCCAGGGTTTCGCTAAGATTGGTCAGTAGGCTTTCGTTGTCGATGTCTTTTACGACGGTGAATATCTGGCCGGGGTGGGTCGCGTCTTCAGGCTTTGTCTTTGGCGACAGATAGAAATCCAGAGCGCGATTGGCGGCTTCGTCGAGCTTTTGGGTTTTGGATTTGGTGCGCGAGGGAGTGGGGGCCGCCTCTGGCGGATTCGGTGTAGGTTTGAACATGGTGGAGCTCCTTTCGTAAGAGGAACCATCACCGTCTGCCGCCAAGCAGATTGGGTGACGGATTACACAAGGTTGGCGGACCGGAACGAAAGGAACCCGGCATCCCCGAAGGGATCCTTGCGCAACCCGCCATAATGTAAGAGTGCCTATGCCCGAGGCATCGCAATCATGCTTGAAGGTGTTGTTGCGCCTTTCGAGTACCGGGCCGCCAAGCCCGTTCGCTGGGTGTGCAGCGACGGGGAAACGATAGAGCCCGGGAGCAAGGCGCACAAGCGGGCGGATTCTGGCGTAGTTGTAGGCAATGGCGCAAGGTTGCGTGGGTTGGTGGAGGGGTGGCGGTGGGAGGATAAACAGAGCTTCGTGTTGCTCTGCGATTCGTGGCGAGGGAGCTTGCTCCCGCTCGGCGGCGCAGCCGTCGTAGACCGGTTGTTGCGGTCTACCTGGCGTCCGCCTTTAGGGCGCTGGATGTGTCTGAGCGGACGCCATCGCGGGCAAGCCTTGCTCCCACAGGGGTTAGGTGTTGTGCGTGAAAGCGGCGATTGCCGAAGGTTCAGGACCTGAACTGACTCGGCGCCACCCCACTCCAGCGCACGAAGGCATGCCGAAAACTGGCGGTTTCGCTGAAGCCGAGTATTTCGGCGATCCGATAGATTGGCAGTTGGTCTTCGCAGAGCATTTGCTTGGCCCGCTCAAAGCGCAGTTCGTCCAGCAATTCTTGATAGCTGCAACCCAGATTCTTGAGGTGTCGGCGCAAGGTGCGTGCCGAGCAGTTCATTTGCGCGGCCAGGCCTTCCAGGCCGGGGGCGGCGTCCAGTTGTGCGCTGAGCAATTGGCGAATCCGCCCCAGCCAGGCCTGGCGTCCGGTGAACTCGGTGTTCTGTCGGCGGCAGCGTTCGGCCATGGCGTGATGGGTGATGGGGTCGGCCAGGGGCAGGGGCTGTTCGAGCCAGTGACGGTCGAAGGCAAACGCGTTATCGAGGCTGTCGAAGCGCACCGGGCAATTGAACAGCGCTGCGTAGCGCGCCTGGTAATCGGGCGCCGGATGTTCGAAGCGCGCCGCGCGCAATGGTAGCGCATGGCCGAGCAGGTCGTTGCAGATGACTTTCAGCGAGACCATGCAGAACTCGGCGTTGAACACCGCCAGGGTCGGGTTCTCCCGATAATCGCTGGCGCTGAGCCAGACCGTCTCCTGGTCTTCTTCCAGGTTCAGTTCGAAGAGTGTTCCCAATAGCGCCGGATAGCGCAGCGCCAGGCGCAAAGCGTCACCTAAGGTGGCACTGGTGAGCAGGGCATAACCGAGCATGCCGTAGGACGAAACGTGCATGCGCAGACCCAGTTCCAGGCCGATGTCGCGCTTGAGGGCCACGGCGTTGGCGCAGACCTGCATCTCCTGGTTGGTGGTGATGCGCGTGTCGGCCCGGCTCAGATCCGCCGCGCTGATGCCGCTGCCGGCCAGCAACGCGTCGCTGGGCAGCCCTTCATGCTTGAAGGTGCTGAGCACCAGGGAGACGGCGTTGAGGGTGGTGAGGTGGGAATGAAGCATGTCCGTTTCCAGCCTTGGGAGGCTGGAGATGGAGCAAGTTGTATGCCGGGCGAAGATTGCCAGGCTTGAGCGAACCCCTGTGGGAGCTCGTTCCCACAGGTTCTGCTAGGTGTCAGGCGAGCTCGCCACACAGATCCAGCTCAACCAGCCGCCGAATCTCTTCCACTGGCAACCCCGCGCCAATCAGCGCCTGCAACTTGCCGAATGCGGCCTCGCGGGTCATGCCGCCACCGGATAGCACGCCGACGCCACGCAAGCGACTGCCGGCCTCGTACACATCCAGCTCCACGCCGCCTTCATGGCATTGGGTCACCGCCACCACCACCACGCCGCTGTCCCGCGCCCGCTCGAGGCTGGCGAGGAAGGCTGGGTTGTCGCTCGGCCCGGTGCCGCTGCCGTAGCACTCCAGCACCAGGCCCTGGATCCCGCTGCCGAGCAGGCCATCGAGAATCTCGGCGCTGATGCCGGGAAACAGCGGCAGCACCGCGATATTCGCCAGTTGCTTGGGCTGGTTGTAATTCAACGGCGCCGGCAGCGAAGCGGCTTTGGTACCGCCACCCTGACGCTCCAGGCGCTTGAACGGATGACGCCCGAAGCTGCGCACCTTGGCGCAACGGGTGGGTTCCAGCAGCTCACCGTGGAAATACAGATGCACCCCCGGCGCCAGACCCTGGCCGAGGGCAACCAACGCGCCGCTGAGGTTTTCCCAGGCGTCGCTGTCGGTCACGCCAGCGGGCAGCATCGAACCGGTGAAGCATACCCGCGCATGCAGGCCCAGCAGTTGGAAGCTCATTGCGGCCGCGCTGTAGGCCAGCGTATCGGTGCCGTGCAGGATCAGTACGCTGTCGCAGCCCTGCACATCCACGGCATCGACCACCGCTTCACGCAGTTGCTGCCAGTAGGCCGGAGTCATGTTGGCGCTGTCGATCAGCGGCGACATTTCCCGGAAGCGCCATTGCGGAACAACGAGTTCGGGTTGGCTGTGCAGGTAGTCGCGCATCCGCGCTTCGAAACCGGATGCCGGGGCCAGGCCGTGGGCGCTGGCCTGCATGCCGATGGTTCCACCGGTGTAGAGCACCATGACGTGCTGCGCGGCAGGATAGGTCGAGGAATTCATGGGGGTTCTCCGAGGACGAAAACGGCAGCTTTACTTCGCTGCCACAACATAAGGCCGAGCATGACGCCGACCTTAGGCTGTGTCACGCCGGGCGCAGGGGATGCGCCCGGTTTTTTCCAAACAGCTTATTACCGATCAGCGTTGCGCTGCGGCCACGCCAGCAGTCTCGGCGTCAGGTTTGGCAACCGGTGCCGACGGGGTGGCTGGCCAGGCGTTGCGGTCCAGATCCAGGTCCGGGAACTTGCTGGAGTCGAAGACCGGAACCTTGATGCCGGCCGAACGCTGGTCATCGTAGTCACGCAGGATGCGCATGCCGACCTTGAACAGCAGGAACAGCGCGATCAGGTTCACGAACGCCAGCAGGGTCATGGTGATGTCAGCGAAGGCGAACACGGTGCCCAGGTTTTCGATGGCACCCCAGAAGATCAATACCAGCACCAGGGCGCGATAGCCCATCAGCACCTTGCGGTTTTCACCGACCATGAAGCGCAGGTTGTTCTCACCCAGATAGTAGTTGTAGAGGATCGAGGTGAACACGAACAACGACAGGGCCACGGAGATGAAAATCCGACCCCAGTCACCGACCACGGCGGCCAGGGAGTTCTGGGTCAGGGCAATGCCGTCGCCTTCGAAGCCAGGGGTGTAGAAGCCCGACAACAGGATCAGCAACGCGGTGCAGGTGCAGATGACGAAAGTGTCCAGGAATACGCTGAACGCTTGGACCACACCTTGGGCTACCGGATGCTCGACCGAGGCTACTGCGGCGACGTTAGGCGCACTGCCCAGGCCGGCTTCGTTGGCGAATACGCCACGCTTGACGCCCATGACGATGGCGCTGCCGATCAGGCCGCCAAAGGCTTGGTCCAGGCCGAACGCACTTCTGACGATAGTCACCAGCATGTCCGGTACGTGTTCGAACTGCAGCACGATCACGTAGAGAGTTACGCCGATGTACGCCAGGGTTTTGACCGGTACCAGCAGGTCGGCCACCTTGGCGATGCGCTTGATCCCGCCAATGAACACCAGGCCCAGCAATACCGCCAGGGCCAGGCCGGTGTAGGTAGTGTCAAAGCCGAAAGCGTTGTTCAGGGAGTGGGTCACGGCGTGGGCTTGCAGGCCGTTGAAAGCGAAGCCGAAGGTGATCAGCAGCAGGAATGCCATGATCATGCCCAGCCAGCGTTTCTGCAGGCCGTGCTGGATGTAGTAGGACGGGCCGCCACGGTACTGGCCTTCGGAGTCGCAGCGCTTGTAGAGCTGGCCGAGGGAGCATTCGAAGAAGCTGCTGGACATGCCGACCAGCGCGGTCACCCACATCCAGAACACCGCACCAGGACCGCCGAGGGTCACCGCGATGCCGACACCGGCAATGTTACCCGCGCCGACACGACCGGCCAGGCTGAGCATCAGGGCCTGGAACGAACTGAGCTGGTCAGTGCTGCTCTTGAGGCTGTCACGGAACACCGTGAACATGTGAAAGAAATGGCGGAACTGGACGAAACGCGAGCGGATCGTGAAGTAGCCACCGAGCCCGACAATGAGCACGATCAGCACTTTCCCTGAAAGGAAGTCGTTGATGACTTCGAGCATGAGTATTCCTCGCTGTTTTTTGTTTAAGCGAATGCTGGCCATTTGGACACATCGTGTTACATCGGTTGGCGCGCGGCACATGAGGTAAGGCGATGTTTCGTTCCGGTCTATTCGCGGGTTTGTTATTAGTTCGGTTTTCGCATGTTTTAAGGCCTCGTTACCGACGACCGCTCACGCGAAGAGGGGCGGCACTATACCTATCAGCGCGGTGCCCGTCTGCACAGTTGTGGTGCGTCCGACGAAACGGAGCCTATGTTTCACCTGGCCTCCTGGTCAGGTTTTTGTGGGGGCGAGCCCGCTCGCAATGGCTGATGACGCGGTTTACAACGGCAGCGCGTCATCGTTTATCGCGAGAAGATTCGTTCCTACAGTTCGGTCATCCTTGTCGCTATCAATTAAAAAAAGGGCTTGGGGAAGATCCCCAAGCCCTCAAAAGGTGAGAGGTGTCTAGTCCCTCGACCTGGTGAGCGTTAGTTGCGTCGATCACGCTTTGAGCGGAACCAGACGCGGAGCAATCATGTTTTCCGGGCGCAGGATGTCGTCGAGCATGGCGTCGTCGAGCAAGCCTTCTTCGCGCACCAGCTCCAGCACGCCGCGGCCGCTTTCCAGGGCAACACGGGCGATGCGGGTGGCGTTTTCATAGCCGATGTACGGGTTCAGCGCAGTGACCAGACCGATCGAGTGCTCGACCAGTTCGCGGCAGCGCGCTTCGTTGGCGGTGATGCCGACGATGCAGTGCTCGCGCAGCATGTCCATGGCCCGTTGCAGCAGGCGGATCGAGTCGAAGATCTTGAAGGCGATCAGCGGTTCCATCACGTTCAGTTGCAGCTGGCCGCCTTCGGCCGCGATCGTCAGGGCCAGGTCGTTGCCGATGATCTGGAACGCCACTTGGTTGACTGCTTCCGGGATGACCGGGTTGACCTTGCCGGGCATGATCGAGCTGCCTGGCTGGCGGGCCGGCAGGTTGATTTCGTTGATGCCGGTACGTGGGCCGCTGGACAGCAGGCGCAAGTCGTTGCAGATCTTCGACAGCTTGACCGCGGTGCGCTTGAGCATGCCGGAGAACAGCACGAAGGCGCCCATGTCGGAGGTGGCTTCGATCAGGTCGGCGGCTGGAACCAGCGGCTGGCCGCTGATGGTTGCCAGGCGCTGCACGGCCAGGGCCTGGTAGCGCGGGTCGGCGTTGATGCCGGTGCCGATGGCGGTGCCGCCCAGGTTCACTTCGGTGAGCAATTCCGGGGCCAGGGTTTTCAGGCGCGCCAGGTCTTCGCTCAGGGTGGTGGCGAAGGCGCGGAATTCCTGGCCGAGGGTCATCGGCACAGCATCCTGCAGCTGGGTGCGGCCCATTTTCAGGACGTGGCTGAATTCTTCACCCTTGGCCGCGAATGCCTGGATCAGGCTGTCGAGGCTGGCCAGCAACGCATCGTGACCTAGCAGCAGACCGAGGCGGATCGCGGTCGGGTAGGCGTCGTTGGTGGACTGCGCCATGTTCACGTCGTTGTTCGGGTGCAGGTACTGGTATTCGCCTTTCTGGTGACCCATGGCCTCCAGCGCGATGTTGGCGATGACTTCGTTGGCATTCATGTTGGTCGACGTGCCGGCGCCGCCCTGGATCATGTCCACCACGAATTCTTCGTGGAAGTCGCCGCGGATCAATCGTGCACAGGCTTCGCTGATGGCTGCGTGCTTGGCTTCGCTGAGCTGGCCCAGTTCGCGGTTGGCGTCAGCGGCGGCTTGTTTGACCATTGCCAGACCGACCACCAGCTTGGGGTAATGCGAGATCGGGACGCCGGAGAGACGGAAGTTGTTTACCGCTCGCAGGGTCTGGATGCCGTAATACGCTTGCGCCGGTACTTCGAGTACGCCAAGCAGGTCTTTTTCTGTGCGGAAGGATGCAGCGGAGGACATGATAGAAATCATCTCGAATAAGGACCCGGTCTGAGCCGGAACGCTGTGAATCCTAGGCTCTGGAAAAAAATAGGGCCAATGCTGTTAAACACTGGCCTATGCATATTCGGCATAATGTCGGTGTGACGTCGGCGGTGCGGCGAACGTGTGACCTGTTTTGGTGCGTTTAACGGGAGGACGTGATGAATCTTGAAAGCAAGTGGCTCGAGGACTTCAGTGCCTTGGCCGCCACCCGCAGTTTCTCCCAGGCGGCCGAGCGGCGCTTCGTGACACAACCGGCCTTCAGTCGGCGAATTCGCAGCCTCGAAGCGGCGTTGGGACTGACCTTGGTCAACCGTTCCCGCACACCTGTTGAGCTGACGGCGGCGGGGCAGCTGTTTTTGGTGACGGCGCGCACGGTGGTCGAGCAACTGGGTGAGGTGCTGCGGCATTTGCATCACCTGGAAGGTGGGCAGGGCGAAGTCATCCAAGTGGCCGCCGCGCACTCCCTGGCATTGGGCTTTTTCCCGCGCTGGATCGCGCAACTGCGCAACGAAGGGATGAACATCGCTACGCGACTGGTGGCCACCAACGTCGGCGATGCCGTGCATGCCTTGCGCGAAGGTGGTTGCGACCTGATGCTGGCTTTCTACGACCCGGATTCGGCGATGCAGATGGACCCGGAGATTTTCCCGTCACTGCACCTGGGCCAGACCGAAATGCTTCCGGTGTGCGCGGCCGATGCCGATGGCAAGCCTCTGTTCGACCTCGAGGGCGAGGCCAGTGTGCCGCTGCTGGCCTACAGCGCAGGGGCGTTTCTCGGTCGTTCGGTCAACCAGTTGCTGCGCCAGCGGGCGCTGCGTTTCACCACGGTCTATGAGACGGCCATGGCTGACAGCCTGAAAAGCATGGCCCTGGAAGGCCTGGGCATCGCCTGGGTGCCGCATCTGAGCGTGCGCGCCGAACTGGCCCGGGGTGAACTGGTGATCTGTGGCGGTACGCAATGGCACGTGCCACTGGAAATTCGCCTGTACCGCTGCGCCCTGGTGCGCAAGGCCAATGTGCGGTTGTTGTGGCGCAAGCTTGAGGGTGGTGCGGCGCAGGGTGCCGCGGGGTCTTGATAACAACGCTCCCACAGGAAGATTTTGTGTGGTGCATTCGCTGACCTGCGAGTCAATAAAACCACCGCCTCCCCCCAAACGACAGACTGTCGGCGAAAGTGCGTTTAACGCACCATTTTCGGTATACTGCCCGGCCTTCGGTCGGCTTGCCCGGCCATAATTCGTACAACAAGCCACGCCGGTTTCCTGCGTGGCTTGTTGTTTTTTGACGCGCCTGCGGGCGCCCAGAGAGAAGAGGCACGACGATGAGTGCACTGGTTGGCGTGATCATGGGCTCCAAGTCCGATTGGTCCACCCTTAGCCACACCGCCGATATGCTGGAAAAGCTCGGCATCCCTTACGAGGTGAAAGTGGTTTCCGCCCACCGCACCCCGGACCTGCTGTTCCAGTACGCCGAAGAGGCTGAGTCCCGTGGCATCGAGGTGATCATCGCCGGTGCCGGTGGCGCGGCCCACTTGCCTGGCATGTGTGCGGCCAAGACCCACCTGCCGGTGCTGGGCGTGCCGGTGCAGTCGTCGATGCTCTCGGGCGTCGATTCGCTGCTGTCGATCGTGCAGATGCCGGCCGGTATTCCGGTCGCGACCCTGGCCATCGGCAAGGCCGGTGCGATCAACGCGGCCTTGCTCTCGGCGAGCATCCTGGGCGCCAAGCATCCACAATTTCATACCGTGCTGAAAAAGTTCCGCGCTGAGCAGACAGACAGCGTCCTGGACAATCCAGACCCACGCATTGCCTGAGGTTGTTGACGAATGAAGATCGGTGTAATCGGTGGCGGCCAGTTGGGTCGCATGTTGGCCCTGGCGGGTACGCCGCTGGGGATGAACTTCGCTTTCCTGGACCCGGCGCCGGACGCCTGCGCCAGCGCGCTGGGTGAACACCTGCGAGCCGACTACGGCGACCAGGATCACCTGCGTCAGTTGGCCGATGAAGTGGACCTGGTGACCTTCGAGTTCGAAAGCGTCCCGGCCGAAACCGTTGCATTCCTGTCCCAGTTCGTCCCGGTCTACCCAAGTGCCGAAGCCTTGCGCATCGCCCGTGACCGCTGGTTCGAAAAGAACATGTTCAAGGACCTGGGCATCCCCACGCCGGCCTTCGCCGACATTCAGTCCCAGGCCGACCTGGACGCAGCCGTTGCGTCCATTGGTCTGCCGGCCGTGCTCAAGACCCGTACCCTGGGTTACGACGGCAAGGGCCAGAAAGTCTTGCGCAGCCCTGAAGACGTGGTCGGCACGTTTGCCGAACTCGGCAGCGTGGCCTGCCTGCTGGAGGGCTTCGTGCCGTTCACTGGGGAAGTCTCGCTGATTGCCGTACGGGCCCGCGACGGTGAAATCCGTTACTACCCGCTGGTGCACAACACCCACAAGGACGGCATCCTCAAGCTGTCCGTCGCCAGCACCGACCATCCGTTGCAGGCCCTGGCCGAAGACTACTCCAGCCGGGTGCTCAAGCAGCTCGACTATGTCGGCGTGATGGCCTTCGAGTTCTTTGAAGTGGACGGCGGCCTCAAGGCCAACGAAATCGCGCCTCGGGTCCACAACTCCGGGCACTGGACGACCGAAGGCGCCGAGTGCAGCCAGTTCGAAAACCACCTGCGGGCGGTGGCCGGGTTACCGCTGGGCTCGACCGCGAAGGTCGGCGAGAGCGCGATGCTCAACTTCATTGGCAAGGTGCCGGACAGCGAGAAAGTCCTGGCGATTGCCGATTGCCACCTGCATCACTATGGCAAGGCATTCAAGGCCGGGCGCAAGGTCGGCCACGCCAACCTGCGCTGCGCTGATCGGGCGACGCTGGCCCAGCAGATCATCAAGGTCGAGACGCTGATCGCCGAGCAATAATCTGAAGCACCGGTGGAACCATTCGTCGGCCGGCTTCTCTCATGGCAAGGTGCCAAAGCCCGATTAGGCTTTGGCCTAGCTGTTCAACCAAAGGGGATATGCCATGGGAATCATTGGAACCATCTTTATCGGCTTGATCGTAGGCCTGCTGGCGCGCTTCCTGAAACCGGGCGATGACAGCATGGGCTGGATCATGACCATCCTGCTCGGTATTGGCGGTTCGTTGGCAGCCACGTATGGCGGCCAAGCCCTGGGCATCTACCAGGCCGGTCAAGGCGCTGGCTTCATCGGTGCCCTGGTGGGCGCGGTGGTGCTGCTGGTGATCTACGGCCTGATCAAAAGAAACTGATTCAAATGCGACAAAGCCCTCTCTGCGTGGCGCGTGGAGAGGGCTAGAATGCCCGGCGTTGTACTTCCCACTTATTGCCGAGCCCTTCATGCGCCGTCTAGTGTTGACCCTTCTTCTGCTGGGCAGTGGCCTGGCCCATGCCGCCGAGCTGCCGGAAACCGACTGGCTCCAATTGATGCCCAAGTCGGACCAGAAAGCCCTCGAGGCCATGCCCGAGATCGACCACGACTCCCCAGAAGCCAATGGCACCTTCACTGAGAAAGGGGGCCTGAAGCAAAGCAAAGGCTTGCCGGCGGTGATGTATTCGACCAAAACCGTGGCGTCGATGAACGACAAGCACATTCGCATCGGCGGTTACCCGGTGCCCCTGGAAAGCGACGCCAAGGGCCGTAGCACGCTGTTCTTCCTGGTGCCTTACCCAGGCGCCTGCATCCACGTCCCGCCACCGCCGCCTAATCAACTGGTGCTGGTTCGCTATCCCAAGGGCCTGAAGCTGGACGACATCTACACGCCGCTGTGGGTGACCGGTACGCTGAAGATCGAAAAGGTCGACAACGACCTGGCCAGCGCGGCGTATGCGCTGGACGCGGAGAAGGTGCGGGTGGTGCAGGAGGCGGATTTGTAATAGGCCGGTTGGCCTGACACAAATCCCAATGTGGGAGCGAGCTTGCTCGCGATGGCGGTGTGTCAGTCGACGCTGATGTTGACTGTTATCCCGCTATCGCGAGCAAGCTCGCTCCCACAGTGGTTTTTGTGGTGTGGCTTAGAGCGGCTTGCTGCCGATGCTCACACCCAGGGTATGACTGGCCTGCGGCAACAGCGTCACCACGTCGTTCATCACATTCGCCGTCTCGATGCACAGCATGCGCTGCCAGCCATCGTCGGCCATGTCGCTGAACGCCTTGGCACGTTCGGTCCAGGGGTTCCAGATCACCGCCGAGCGCGAACCGCTGCTGGTCAGTTCGATCCGTCGTTCCCACTGCGGGTCGACGATGCTCAGCTTCGGTGGGGTATCGAGGTAGATGCGGTCGGTCTCGCCGGCAAAGTGCAGGTCGCCGGCCTGGGTGACGGTTTTCCAGTCGTCCAGGGTCTCGATATAGCTCAAGCCATCCACCCCTTCGACGTGCACATTGCGCACATCGCTCACGGCGAAATAGCTGTGCAGCGCCTGGCTGAGGCTGACGGTTTCGCTGCCGCGGTTGTGGCTGGTGAGGCTGATGTGCAACTGCTCGTCCATCACGATGGTCAGCGTCAGGTCCACCTGATGCGGCCAGCCTGAGAGACCGTTTTCGGGGTAGGGCAGCACGAACTCGACCTTGAGGCGTTCGCCTTCGGCTTCGATGCCCTTCAACTCCCAGTCCATCGCCCGCACCAAGCCGTGGGCGGTGGCCGGATCGTTGGTTACGCGCATGGCCTGAACGCTGTCGGGGTTACGGGTCAGGTTGCCGAACCACGGCCAGCACACCGGCACGCCGGCGCGGATGCTCTTGCCGGTCTTGAACGTGGCCTGGTCGTTGAGCCAGATCAGCGGCGGCTGGCCGTCCACTTGATAGCTGAGGATGTGCGCGCCTTGCTGGGCCACCAGCAACTCGGCCTGACCGTGGCGGATGCGCCAGCCGTTCAGTTCATCCAGTTTGACGGCTTCGACATGGGGCGTAGGCATGCTGCAAATCTCGTTCAGGAACAGGGACTGCAATGGACCGCAAAACGGCCGTCGTGTTTAACGCGCGCGCGGCGGAACCGAGCGGGTACGGCCACTGCCGTCGATGGCGACGAACACAAACACCGCTTCGGTGACCTTGCGCCATTCGCTGGACAACGGGTCGTCGCTCCAGACCTCGACCATCATCTGGATCGAGCTGCGGCCGATTTCCAGCGCCTGGGTATAAAAGGAAAGCTGCGCACCCACCGCCACCGGTACCAGGAACGCCATGCGATCGATCGCGACGGTGGCCACGCGTCCGCCGGCCACCTTACTGGCCATTGCGGTGCCGGCCAGGTCCATCTGGGACACCAGCCAGCCGCCGAAAATATCGCCGAAGCCGTTGGTCTCGCGAGGGAGCGCGGTGATTTGCAGGGCCAGGTCGCCTTGCGGGATTGGATCTTCTTGTTCGAGCTCTATCATGCCGGGGGTGCCTCTGACCCGTAACGCTGTCTTGTGTTGCAGGTGAATAGCCGTCTTTGTAAAAAACGATTCAGCCCGAACATGCTACGTTCGTCACGTTTTTCGTAAAGGCGTGCCAAAGGGAAACTCTGCGAAACCGGCTGGTTCTGGTACTACGCCACCAACGACGTTTTCGCACAGCAACCCCTTACAGAGTGTTGCAACATTGCGAGTATATCGGGCGATAGTCGTCGAGACGACCACTCGGTTCTGATTTTGACTGTCAATTACGCGCCTCTATGTGTTTTTTCGAACAATTTGCTATCGTGCCGAACTCGCCACAGGCCGTAGGCCCTACCCACGCGGTCGGGTTGCGGAACTGACTAATAAGAGAAGCCTTGCCATGACCACTGCGCCTTCGAGCACAGCGACACCTGCACAACCCGCTCGTCCGTTGACCCGCAACGATTACAAGACCTTATCGCTTTCTGCCTTGGGCGGTGCGCTGGAGTTCTACGATTTCATCATTTTCGTGTTCTTTGCCACCGTGGTCGGCAAATTGTTTTTCCCCGCGGAAATGCCCGAATGGCTGCGCTTGATGCAGACGTTCGGCATTTTTGCCGCCGGTTACCTGGCCCGGCCGCTGGGCGGGATCATCATGGCCCACTTCGGCGACCTGCTGGGGCGCAAGAAAATGTTCACCCTGAGCATTTTCATGATGGCCGTGCCGACCCTGATCATGGGCCTGCTGCCGACCTACGCGCAGATCGGCATGTGGGCGCCGATCCTGCTGTTGCTGATGCGGGTGATCCAGGGCGCGGCCATTGGCGGCGAAGTGCCGGGGGCCTGGGTATTCGTTTCCGAACATGTTCCGGCGCGCCACATCGGCTATGCCTGCGGCACGTTGACGTGTGGCCTGACGGCGGGAATCCTGTTGGGTTCGCTGGTCGCCACCGCCATCAACAGTATTTATACGCCGGTGGAAGTGGCGGATTACGCCTGGCGGATTCCATTCCTGCTGGGCGGTGTGTTCGGCCTGTTCTCGGTGTACCTGCGCCGCTGGCTGCACGAAACCCCGGTGTTCGCCGAGCTGCAGTTGCGCAAGGCCCTGGCCGAGGAAGTGCCGCTGCGGGCCGTGCTGCGTGATCATCGTGGTGCCATCGCCATTTCGATGCTGCTGACCTGGCTGTTGTCGGCCGGCATCATCGTGATCATCCTGATGACCCCGACCGTGCTGCAGACCGTGTACCACTTCAGCCCGACTACCGCGCTGCAGGCCAACAGCCTGGCAATCGTGTTCCTGAGCTTTGGCTGCATCGGCTCCGGCGTACTGGCCGACCGTTTCGGTGCCGGGCGGGTCTTCGTGTTTGGCAGCACTTTGCTGCTGATTACCTCCTGGACGTTCTACCACTGTCTGTTCGACCACCCCGAGTGGCTATTCCCGCTCTATGCCCTGAGCGGGCTGCTGGTGGGCACCATCGGCGCGGTGCCCTACGTCATGGTCAAGGCGTTCCCGGCCGTGGTGCGCTTCAGCGGCCTGTCGTTCTCCTACAACCTGGCGTACGCGATCTTCGGCGGCTTGACCCCGATGATCGTTACGTTGCTGCTCAAGGAGAGCCCACTGGGACCGGCCTATTACGTGGCGGTGATCTGCGGTATCGGGATTGCGGTGGGTGCTTATCTTTGGAAGAAGGGGCGCTAGGCGCCAATATCGTTCACTTAAGGTGGGTGTGATTCATTGTGGCGAGGCTGCGCAGCAGCCTTTTTTGTGAGCGCTACGCGCTCAAGCGGGAGCAAGCTCCCTCGCTACGGAGTCATTCGTCTCTGTAAATGAGCGGGTCTTTCGCCTGACTCTTTTATTGGTGCCAATCACGTTGTAGAACTCAATGCTGGCCTTTCATCCAATTGTCATATTTCAGCCATAGAGTGTTCACACGGCTTACAGATACTTTGGCCGACTTAACACACCCTATCTGCTAGGAGTAAGGCATGAAACTGAAGCGTTTGATGGCGGCAATGACTTTTGTCGCTGCTGGCGTTGCGACTGCCAACGCGGTTGCCGCTGTTGACCCTGCGATCCCGAGCTACACCAAGACCACTGGTGTGTCGGGCAACCTGTCCAGCGTCGGCTCCGATACCCTGGCCAACCTGATGACCTTGTGGGCTGAGCACTACAAGAAAGAATACCCGAACGTAAACATCCAGATTCAAGCTGCCGGTTCCTCCACCGCGCCGCCCGCACTCACCGAAGGCACTGCCAACCTGGGCCCGATGAGCCGCAAGATGAAGGACAACGAGCTGCAGGCTTTCGAAACCAAGTACGGTTACAAGCCTACCGCCATCCCGGTTGCCGTGGACGCCCTGGCTGTATTCGTACACAAGGACAACCCGATCAAGCACCTGACCATGGAACAGGTCGACGCGATTTTCTCGTCCACTCGTCTGTGCGGCGGTAAAACCGACGTGAAAACCTGGGGTGACCTGGGCGTGACCGGCGACCTGGCCAACAAGCCGGTTCAACTGTTCGGTCGTAACTCGGTATCCGGTACCTACGGCTACTTCAAGGAAGAAGCCCTGTGCAAAGGCGACTACAAGCCAAACGTCAACGAACAACCAGGCTCGGCTTCGGTCGTGCAGTCGATCAGCTCTTCGCTGAACGGCGTCGGTTACTCGGGCATCGGCTACAAGACCGCCAGCGTGAAGACCGTGGCCCTGGCCAAGAAAGGCAGCACTGAGTTCGTTGAAGACACCGAAGAAAACGCCCTGAACGGCAAGTACCCGCTGTCGCGCTTCCTCTACGTTTACGTCAACAAGGCGCCGAACAAGCCTCTGGCTCCGCTGGAAGCTGAGTTCGTGAAGCTGATCCTGTCCAAGCAAGGCCAGGAAGTTGTGGTCAAGGACGGCTACATCCCGCTGCCAGCCAAAGTAGCCGCCAAGGCACTGGCTGACCTGGGTCTGTCGGAAGGCGGCAACGTCGCCAAGAAGTAACACCTGAGCCCGGGCCAAAGTCCGGACTCTTGTGGGAGCGAGCTTGCTCGCGACGCGGTCAGTGCATTCAACACGGATGTTGACTGACCCGGCGAGCTAGCCTGCTCCCACACCCCAAAATTCCTGTCCGCTGCCGATACTCTCGGCGGCGGATTTGTTGCGTCACTGCATTGTCATCTTTCTGTCATACAGGATCGCTAGGGTGTGCGCATGAATGATCTGGCCAACTCCACAATGACTACGACTTCCCCTCCCAAGCGCATTGACTTCAATACGCCTGAGCTGCAACGCAAGCGCCGTATTCGTGCGCTCAAGGATCGCCTGACCCGCTGGTACGTCCTGATTGGCGGCCTCGCTGTTCTGGCGGCCATTACCCTGATCTTCTTCTTCCTGGCTTATGTGGTCGTCCCGCTGTTCCAAGGTGCGGACCTGACCGCCAAGGACTCGATCACTCCGGCCTGGATGCAAGACGCCGGCAAACCGCTGATGATCGCTATCGAAGAGCAGAATCAGGTGGCGATGCGGGTTTCCGACAAGGGGCAGGCGCTGTTCTTCGACATCGACAGCGGTGCGCAGCTGCGTCGTGTCGACCTGCCGATTCCGGCCGGTGTCAGCGTGGCCTCCATCGGCGAAGACCAGCCCGGTAGCCCACTGGTAGTGGTCGGCCTGTCCAATGGCCAGGCCCTGGTGTTCCGTCATACCTATAAGGTCAGCTATCCGGACGGTAAGAAAACCATCTCGCCGGCTATCGAATACCCTTACGGCGAGACGCCAATTGCCTTGAACGAGCAGGGCATGCCCTTGGAGCATGTCAGCCTCAATGCCACCGATTCGACCCTGCTGCTTGCCGGTTCCAGCGGTGCCCAGTTGTATGTTCTGTCGCTCTCCAGCGAAGAAAACATGATGACCGGTGAAGTCACCAACGAGCAGACGCGTATCGAGCTGCCGCAGATGACCGAGCCTGTAAAGAACATCTTCGTCGACCCGCGTCAGCAATGGCTGTACGTGATCAACGGTCGTGCCCAGGCCGACGTGTTCAGCCTGCGGGAAAAGAGCCTCAACGGTCGTTACAAACTGCTGGAAAACGGTGACGCCCAAGTCACCGCCACGACCCAGTTGGTGGGCGGGATTTCGCTGATCGTTGGCGACTCCACAGGCGGCCTGGCCCAGTGGTTCATGGCCCGCGACCCAGACGGCGAGCTGCGCTTCAAACAGATTCGTACCTTCCAGATGGGCAGCGCGCCCATCGTCGAGATCAGCGCCGAAGAACGCCGCAAAGGCTTCGTCGCCCTTGACGCATCCGGCAAGCTCGGCGTGTTCCACAGTACCGCCCACCGCACCTTGCTGGTGGATCAGGTGATCGAAGGCGAGGGTCTGTTCGGCATGTCGCCACGGGCCAACCGCCTGATCGTGGAGCAGGGCGGCAAGCTGCAACCGCTGCTGCTGGAAAACCCGCACCCGGAAGTTTCGTGGAGCTCGTTGTGGAGCAAGGTCTGGTACGAAAACTACGACGAGCCTAAATACGTCTGGCAATCGACCGCCGCCAACACCGACTTCGAACCCAAGCTGAGCCTCTCGCCGCTGACCTTCGGTACCCTGAAAGCCGCGTTCTACGCAATGCTGCTGGCCGCGCCACTGGCGGTTGCCGCGGCGATCTACACCGCGTACTTCATGGCTCCGGGCATGCGTCGCAAGGTCAAGCCGGTGATCGAGCTGATGGAGGCGATGCCGACGGTGATCCTCGGTTTCTTCGCCGGCCTGTTCCTGGCGCCGTACGTCGAAGGGCATCTGCCGGGCATCTTCAGTCTGCTGATGCTGCTGCCGATTGGCATCCTGGTGGCCGGTTTTGTCTTCAGCCGCCTGCCCGAGTCGATCCGCCTGAAGGTGCCGGAAGGCTGGGAAAGCGCGATGCTGATTCCGGTGATCCTGTTCGTGGGCTGGCTCTCGCTGTACATGAGCCCGTACATGGAAGCCTGGTTCTTCGGCGGCGACATGCGCATGTGGATTTCCCATGACCTGGGCATCACCTACGACCAGCGCAACGCCCTGGTGGTTGGCCTGGCAATGGGCTTTGCGGTTATCCCGAACATCTACTCCATTGCCGAAGACGCTGTGTTCAGCGTGCCGCGCGGTCTGACCCTGGGCTCACTGGCCCTCGGTGCCACGCCGTGGCAGACCATGACCCGCGTGGTGATCCTCACCGCCAGCCCGGGCATCTTCTCGGCGCTGATGATCGGCATGGGCCGGGCGGTCGGCGAGACCATGATCGTGCTGATGGCCACCGGTAATACGCCGGTCATGGAAATGAACCTGTTCGAAGGTCTGCGCACCCTGGCGGCCAACGTGGCGGTGGAAATGCCGGAATCGGAAGTCGGCGGCAGCCATTACCGCGTGTTGTTCCTGTCGGCACTGGTGCTGCTGTTGTTCACCTTCGTCATGAACACCCTCGCCGAGCTGATCCGTCAGCGTCTGCGCAAGAAATATTCGTCGCTTTAAGAAAGGTAGAAGTCTGTGAAACAGAACTCCCTGAAAGGATGGTTCAAGAGCGGCGCCCCCGGCGTCTGGATCAGCGGTGGTGCGGTGTCCATCGCGGTCATCATGACCATTGGCCTGCTGGCGGTGATTGCCGTGCGCGGTCTGGGCCACTTCTGGCCGGCGGACCTGATCCACGCTAACTACAACGTGCCGGGCATGCCTGCGCACTTGGTGGTCGGCGAAGTGGTGCAGAAAGAAGAAGTGCCTCGCGAACGCCTGAAAAGTGCCGGCCTGCCGGTGCCGGACGAAGGCCCCGAGTTCATGACCCGCGAGCTGATCAAGGTCGGCAACCGGGACCTGAACGGCACCGACTTCACCTGGATCGTTGGCGACTGGTTGACCAACCAGACGACCCCGCCAGAGCTGATGGCCCTGGAGCGACGTGAGTGGGGCAACTTCTACGGTTACCTGGTCAACGTCAAGGAGCAAGGCAAGGTCATCGCCGAAGGCGAGGCTGCCTGGCCGCAACTGCAGGCCCGTATACAACGGGTCAACCAGTTGGCCGCCGATCTCAAGACCTTGGAAAAAGTCGACATCGGCGCGATCAACGCCGGCCTGGAACGCGTCCGTCTGCATGGCCGCAAACTGGAGTTGGCGGGCAAGCTCGATGCCGCCGCACAAGCAGACCTGGAAAGCGAACGGGCTGAATACACTGCCCGTTACAAGGACATTGAAGTCCGCCTCGCCGACCTGCATGCGCAGTTCAATCGTGACAGCCTGACCGCACGCGATGCCAACGGCAAAGAAGTGGAAATCGACATCGGTAAAGTGGTGCACGCCTACCAGCCGAACGGTATGGGCACCTTCGCCAAGATCGGCTTCTATTTCAGTAAGGTCTGGGAGTTCCTCAGCGACGACCCACGTGAAGCCAACACTGAGGGCGGGATTTTCCCGGCGATTTTCGGCACGGTGATGATGACCCTGATCATGGCGATGATCGTGACGCCATTCGGCGTGCTGGCAGCGGTTTACCTGCGCGAATACGCCCGCCAGGGGCCGATGACTCGCCTGATCCGCATTGCGGTGAATAACCTGGCGGGAGTGCCGGCCATCGTTTACGGCGTGTTCGGCCTGGGCTTCTTCGTCTATGTACTGGGCGGCTCGGTTGACCGTCTGTTCTTCCCCGAAGCCCTGCCGGCGCCGACATTTGGTACCCCAGGCCTGCTCTGGGCCTCGTTGACCCTGGCGCTGCTGGCGGTGCCGGTGGTGATCGTGGCCACCGAAGAAGGCCTGGCGCGGATCCCGCGTACCGTGCGTGAAGGCTCCCTGGCCCTGGGCGCGACCAAGGCCGAGACGCTGTGGAAAATCGTCCTGCCCATGGCGAGCCCGGCGATGATGACCGGCATGATCCTCGCCGTGGCCCGCGCCGCGGGTGAAGTGGCGCCGCTGATGCTGGTGGGCGTGGTGAAACTGGCCCCGTCGCTACCGCTGGACGGCAACTACCCGTACCTGCACCTGGACCAGAAGATCATGCACTTGGGCTTCCACATCTATGACGTGGGCTTCCAGAGCCCGAACGTCGAAGCGGCACGCCCGCTGGTGTACGCCACGGCGCTGTTGCTGGTGCTGGTGATCGCCACGCTCAACCTGTCGGCGGTGTGGATCCGTAACCACCTGCGCGAGAAGTACAAAGCACTGGATAGCTGATTTCCATGTGGGAGCGGGCTTGCTCGCGAAGACGGCGGCACATTCAGCACAGATGCAAGCTGACACACCGCTTTCGCGAGCAAGCCCGCTCCCACAAGTACACCGAATGGCATTGCCGCTCAGCGGCCAACGAACCGAATTTGTTAGCACAGGGAGCCTCCCATGCAACACGAAGTACAAGCACGCGGCATCAACATGTCGGCCCTGGGCCGCGACAAGCAGAGCCTGGACCTGGCTCAGGAAACCGTCGCCATCGAAGTGCCCGGCCTGAACCTGTTCTACGGCCAGAAGCAGGCGTTGTATGACGTCAGCCTGAACATCCCGAAACAGCGCGTCACCGCGTTCATCGGTCCGTCGGGCTGCGGCAAGTCGACCTTGCTGCGCACCTTCAACCGCATGAACGACCTGGTGGACGGTTGCCGCGTCGAGGGTGAAATCAACCTCTACGGCAACAACATCTACCGCAAGGGCGAAGACGTGGCCGAGCTGCGTCGTCGCGTGGGCATGGTGTTCCAGAAGCCCAACCCGTTTCCGAAAACCATCTACGAGAACGTGGTCTATGGTTTGCGCATCCAGGGCATCAACAAGAAGCGCATCCTCGACGAAGCCGTAGAGTGGGCCCTCAAGGGCGCGGCGTTGTGGGACGAGGTCAAGGACCGCCTGCATGAGTCGGCGCTGGGTTTGTCCGGCGGTCAGCAGCAGCGTCTGGTGATTGCCCGCACCATCGCCGTGGAGCCGGAAGTCTTGCTGCTCGACGAACCTTGCTCGGCCTTGGACCCGATCTCGACGCTGAAAGTCGAAGAGCTGATCTACGAGCTCAAGTCCAAGTTCACCATCGTCATCGTGACCCACAACATGCAACAGGCGGCGCGGGTTTCGGACTACACCGCGTTCATGTACATGGGCAAACTGGTGGAATTCGGCGACACCGATACCCTGTTCACCAATCCGGCCAAGAAGCAGACCGAGGACTACATTACCGGTCGTTACGGCTAGTCGAGGTCGCTGCAAGCCGCAGGACCGAGGCGGTGCGATCAGGATCAACATTTAACTGCTTGAAGCTTGCAGCTTGAAGCTTGCAACTTTCGCGGAGCGAACAAGATGATTTCGAAGGAAGGCCTTACTCACCACATTTCCGCCCAGTTCAACGCCGAGCTGGAGGAGGTGCGCAGCCACCTGCTGGCCATGGGCGGGCTGGTGGAAAAGCAGGTCAACGACGCGGTGACCGCGCTGATCGAGGCCGATTCGGGCCTGGCCCAGCAGGTGCGCGAGATCGACGACCAGATCAACCAGATGGAGCGCAACATTGACGAAGAATGCCTGCGCATCCTGGCCCGTCGTCAACCGGCCGCTTCCGACCTGCGCCTGATCATCAGCATTTCCAAGTCGGTCATCGACCTTGAGCGGATCGGCGACGAAGCCACCAAGATCGCCCGCCGTGCCATTCAGTTGTGTGAAGAAGGCGAAGCGCCGCGCGGTTATGTCGAGGTTCGCCACATTGGCGACCAGGTGCGCAACATGGTCCGCGATGCGCTGGACGCCTTTGCCCGCTTCGATGCCGACCTGGCGTTGTCGGTGGCCCAGTACGACAAGATCATCGACCGCGAATACAAGACCGCCCTGCGCGAGCTGGCGACCTACATGATGGAAGACCCACGCTCCATCTCCCGGGTACTGAGCATCATCTGGGTGCTGCGTTCCCTGGAGCGTATCGGCGATCATGCGCGCAACATCTCGGAACTTGTGATCTATCTGGTGCGCGGCACCGATGTGCGGCATTTGGGGCTCAAGCGAATGAAAGAAGAAGTTGAGGGCACCCTGTCCGAAACTGCTAATGTTCCTGGCGAAACTGACGATAAGTAAGATTGCCCGAGAAAAGCGCCCGGCCTTCTGGTCGGGCTTTTTTTTGTGGTCTTTTTAATTGAAAGCAGCACCCCGCGAACGAAGAGTCCCGGCGTGACTGAAGGTTTTTGGCAATGTGCCATCAGTAAAAGCGGTATGCTTGCCGGGATTTTTTAGAGGTGTATCTGGATGAGTAAGGTCAGTGTGTTGGTCGTGGACGATGCTTCGTTCATTCGTGACCTGGTGAAGAAGTGCCTGCGCAACTACTTCCCGGGCATCCGCATCGAAGATGCCGTGAATGGCAAGAAAGCCCAGGCTATGCTGGCCCGTGAGGCGTTCGACCTGGTGCTGTGCGACTGGGAAATGCCGGAAATGTCCGGCCTGGAACTGTTGTCGTGGTGCCGCCAGCAGGACACCCTCAAGGGTATGCCGTTCGTGATGGTCACCAGCCGCGGCGACAAGGAAAACGTGGTCCAGGCGATTCAGGCCGGCGTTTCCGGCTACGTCAGCAAGCCGTTTACCAACGAACAGTTGCTGACCAAGGTCAAGCAGGCGCTGCACAAGGTCGGCAAGCTCGACACGTTGATGAACAGCGCCCCGACCAAAATGAACTCGGCGTTCGGCAATGACTCCCTCAGCGCTCTGACCGGTGGCAAGGCGCCAGTTGCCGCTGTCGCTTCGGCGCCTGCGGCGAACCCTTTTGCCAAGCCAGCCGTCGTTGCAGCGCCTGCTCCCGCAGCTGCAGCAGCCCCGGCCCGTGGCTTGCTCAACAGCCCGCCCGTCAAGGCCCCGGCGGCCTCCGCTCCGGCCGCCAACCGTGGCCAGGGCCAGTTGCGCCTGCCTAGCGGCACCCAGCAATGCGTGATCAAGGCCTTGAGCCTCAAGGAAGCGCTGCTGGTGGTCAAACGCACCGACACTCTGCCGCAAGTGCTGGAAAGCGCGGTGCTGGACATGGAGCAGGGCGACAACGCCGAAACCGCTCGCCTCAACGGCTACCTGCACGCCATTGTCGCCCACGAGCAGACGCCCGACAGCGAATGGCTGCAACTGACTTTCCGCTTCGTCGACAAAGACCCGCAGAAACTCGACTACATCTCCCGCCTGATCGCTCGCGGTACGGCGCAGAAACACTTCGTGCCGGGCGCCTGATTCGGCGGCGTCTGTCAGTCCGTCATCGCGAGCAAGCCCGCTCCCACACTCGATCCAGTGAACACTGAAGATTTTATGTGGGAGCGGGCATGCTCGCGAAGGGGCCATAAGATTCAACATCAATAGTTGATCCAATTTTGAAACATCCGTCGACTACGCTGGTCCATCCCAGCTGCTAGGCTGCTGTGCAGGCCTTCACTTTTCGACAGAACCTTTGCCCATGCTCGCGCCCCTGTTGTTCGCCTGCGGTCTTGTCCTGGCCTCCACCTCGGCCATGGCCATGACGATCTATAAATCCACCGACGCCAATGGCGTGGTGTCCTACAGTGACCGTCCCAGTAGGGGCGCCCAAGTGTTCGTGTTCCGTGACCGCATGGTTGAACGCCTGGAGCGACAGGTCTTTCTCGACATCAAGAAGCAAAAGGGCGCGGATGCAGTGTTCGTGCGCAACGACCTGTACGCGCCGGTGGAGATCGAGTTGAGTTTCGCCGGGTTGCGCAACGTCAGCGGGGCGCCGAGCCGGCCGATTCGTCGGGTGCTGCCGGCGCGTAGCAACCTGCGTCTGGCGCTGCTCACGGCCACGCAACCTGGCAGGCCGTTGGTGTATACCCCAAGGTTCGAATATTCCCTGGGCGACCCTGCAGGCTCGGCACAGGCCTATCGGTATCCGTTGCCGTGGCAAGGAGGGCCGTTCCGGCTGAGCCAGGGTGCCAACGGGCAGTACAGCCACTACGGGCCGAAAAACCGTTACGCCATGGACATCGCCATGCCCGAAGGCACGCCGATCATCGCGGCGCGGGGCGGCGTGGTGATCAAAACCGAAAATGCGCAGACCGGCCGTGGGGATGATCCCTCGGGCAATTTCGTGCGGGTGCTGCACGATGACGGGACCATGGGCGTTTACCTGCACCTGCAAAAAGGCTCGGTGAGCGTGCGGGAAGGGCAGCGGGTCGGGGTGGGCTCGCCGTTGGCGTTGTCGGGCAATACCGGCAACAGCTCGGGCCCGCACCTGCATTTCGTGGTGCAGCGCAATACCGGGTTGGGGCTGGTGTCGATTCCCTACCAGTTCAATCAACCGGTGGGGGAGTTGCCCAACTTTGCGGTGGGCAAGCAATAGCGCTGAGGTGTGGCGAAGGGGCTTTTGTGGTGGAGGGCTCTATCTGTGGGAGCAAGGCTTGCCCGCGACGAAGGCGACGCGGTCTTTCAGCTCTGTAGGCGCTGGCGAAGCCTGCGATCTTCCGCTCCAGACTCAATGGGCAGTGAAAAGATCGCAGCCCCGCTTCGCTCGTCAGCTCCTACAGACTCAGTCATGCACTCGGCTTGGTGTTGATGCTCAATCGAGCATCAACACCTTCGCCAGAATGATCTTCGGCCCTTTCATCTTCTTGATGATGATCCGCAGGCCTTCGACTTCCAGTACTTCTTCCTCTTCCGGCACCCGCTTCAGGGTTTCGTAGACCAACCCGGCGAGGGTTTCGGCCTCGATGTGATCCAGATCGATCCCGAGCAAGCGCTCGACCTTGAACAGCGGCGTGTCGCCGCGTACCAGCAGCTTGCCCGGCTGGTAGGCCAGGATGCCGCGTTCGGCCTTGCGGTGTTCGTCCTGGATGTCGCCCACCAGCACTTCCAGCACGTCTTCCATGGTCAGGTAGCCGATGATGTTGCCGTCGGCTTCTTCGACCACGGCGAAGTGCGAACCGCCCTTGCGGAACTGCTCCAGCAACTGCGACAGCGGCATATGCCGCGATACGCGCTCCAGCGGTCGGGTCAGCTCGGCCAGGTTGAACGACTCGGGAATGTGATCCAGGGCCGCCAGTTCCAGCAGCAGGTCCTTGATGTGCAGCAGGCCGACGAACTCCTGGCGCTCGCTGTCGTACACCGGATAACGGCTGAACTTGTGGCGACGGAACATCGCCAGGATTTCCTTGAGCGGTGCGTTGAACTCCAGCGTCACCAGGTCTTCCCGGGAGTTGGCCCAGTCCACCACTTCCAGCTCGCCCATCTCCACGGCCGAGGCCAGTACGCGCATGCCCTGGTCGCTGGGGTCCTGGCCACGGCTGGAGTGCAGGATCAGCTTCAGTTCTTCACGGCTGTAATGATGTTCGTGATGTGGGCCGGGCTCGCCTTGGCCGGCGATGCGCAGAATGGCGTTGGCGCTGGCGTTGAGCAGGTAGATCGCCGGGTACATGGCCCAATAGAACAGGTACAGCGGCACGGCGGTCCACAGCGACAGCAGCTCGGGTTTGCGGATTGCCCAGGATTTGGGCGCCAGCTCACCGACCACGATGTGCAGGTACGAAATGATGAAGAACGCGGTGAAGAACGATACGCCCTTGATCACTTCCGGCGACTCGACGCCAACCGCGCCCAGCAGCGGCTCGAGGATGTGGGCGAACGCCGGCTCACCGACCCAGCCCAAGCCCAGGGAGGCCAGGGTGATACCCAACTGGCAGGCCGACAGGTAAGCGTCGAGCTGGCTGTGGACGGTGCGCAGGATATGCCCGCGCCAGCCGTTTTTTTCGGCAATGGCTTCGACTCGGGTCGAACGCAGCTTGACCATGGCGAATTCGGCCGCAACGAAAAAACCGTTGAGCAAAACCAGGATCAGAGCAAAAAGAATCATGCCGAATTCGGCGAAGAGTGTTGCGAGGGACAAGCCAGGGGAAGGGTCCATGATGGAGTTTTGCGGGTTCCGTATATTCGTAAGGGTTAGAAATGAGTACCTGAAAAGGCAGGCACAAGTCAGCCAATGTAGCGGCTGACTCGGCGGTTGCCTAGTGGCGAGTGCTGATCGGCATCAATCGGCAGGGCTGGCGAGACGCACGCGAACCACCTGCGTCGGGGCGAAGTGGCAGGTAAACGTGCTGCCGTGGCCTGGCACGCTGCTGATTTCCATGCGTCCGCGATGACGTAACAAAACGTGCTTCACGATCGCCAGGCCCAACCCGGTGCCGCCGGTGTTGGAGTTGCGGCTGGAATCGACCCGGTAGAAGCGTTCGGTCAGGCGCGGCAGGTGTTTGCTGTCGATGCCGATGCCTGAATCCTGCACGCTCAAGTGCGCGCCTTGCTCATCGCCCCACCAGCGAACGCGGATCTGGCCTTGCTCCGGCGTGTACTTGACCGCGTTGAACACCAGGTTGGAAAACGCGCTGCGCAGTTCGGCCTCGCTGCCTTTGAGCTGCACGACCGGGTCGGCTTCCAGTGTGATGCGCTGCTGCTTGGGGCCGGACAGTTCTTGCGCGTCTTCAGTGATGGTTTGCAGCAGGTCGTCGATGGGCACCGGTTGGTTGTCCGACGGGTAGTCGGTGGCTTCCAGTTTCGCCAGCAGCAGCAAGTCGTTGAGCAGGGTCTGCATGCGCCCGCTCTGCTGGTGCATCTGCTGCAAGGCACGGGTCCAACGCGGGTTCACCTCCTCGACGTTGTCGAGCAGGGTTTCCAGGTAACCGCAGATCACCGTCAACGGCGTGCGCAATTCATGGGAAACGTTGGCGATGAAGTCTTTGCGCATCTGTTCCAGCTGATGGATGCGCGTTACGTCACGCACCAGCATCAAGTGCTCGTTGTTGCCATAGCGGGTGATGTACAGCTGGATACGCAGCCGATCATTGGTGGGCGAAGGAATTTCCAGCGGCTCGGCATAGTTGCTTTGCTCGAAATATTCCTTGAAGCGCGGATGGCGCACCAGGTTGGTTACCGGCTGACCGCTGTCCTGTGGCGTCTTGAGGCCCAGCAGGGTCTCGGCGGCGCGGTTCCACCATTCCAGGTTGCCGTCGCTGTCGAGCATGATCACCGCGTCTTTCAGCGCGGCAGTGGATTCCTGGACCCGGTCGATCACCGCTTGCAGGCGCCCGCGAACGCGCTGGTCACGCCGTTGCAGGTGGTAAATGCTGTCGAACACTTCACCCCACAGGCCATAGCCGTCGGGCGGTGCTTCGTCGGGTTGGTGCAGGCGCAGCCACTCATGCAGGCGCAGCAATTGCTTGAGGGTCCAGGCCAGGTAGAGCCCCAGGCCTGCGGCCAGGCTCCAACCGTAATAGCCGCTGATCAAGCCGATCACCAGACAGCCGGTCACCAGCAGCAACATGTGGCGAATCAGGGTGCCATGCCAGTTTTGATTCAATTGAACGCGCGTCCTTGTCAGCTTGTCGGGCGGTAAGGGCTCGGATCAGGCCTTGGTAGAAAAACGATAACCGGTGCCGCGCACCGTTTGTACCAGATTCTCGTAAGCATCGCCGAGGGCTTTGCGTAGGCGACGGATGTGCACGTCCACCGTGCGTTCCTCGACATAGACGTTGCCGCCCCAGACCTGATCCAGCAGTTGCCCGCGGGTGTAGGCGCGCTCCTGGTGGGTCATGAAAAACTGTAGCAGGCGGTATTCGGTCGGGCCCATCTCGGCGGGTTTGCCGTCGATGGTCACGCGGTGGCTGATGGGGTCCAGCAGCAGGCCACCGACTTCAATCGGCGCCTCGCCATCGGTTGGCCCGGCACGACGCAGCACGGCCTTCAGGCGCGCCACCAGCTCCCGTGGGGAAAACGGCTTGGTGATGTAGTCATCGGCGCCCACTTCCAGGCCCTGGATCTTGTTGTCCTCTTCGCCTTTGGCGGTGAGCATGATGATCGGAATATCACCGGTCAGCTCATCACGCTTGAGGCGCCGCGCCAATTCAATGCCAGACGTACCGGGCAGCATCCAGTCCAGCAGAATCAGGTCGGGCTTGCGGTCGACGATGATGGCGTGGGCCTGTTGAGAGTTCTCTGCTTCCATGCAGTCATAGCCGGCCATCTCCAACGCGACGGCAATCATCTCGCGGATGGGCGCCTCGTCGTCGACGATCAGAATGCTCCTGCCAACCATGGGGTAATCCTCTTGTCATTTAACTGTCTTGCGCCGCATTAGATAACGGAATTATTGCAGTCGTGTGACAGATATTTCGGTATCCGGCAGTGTAGAGGATCCTCGACTAAGCTTTTCAGTCCGAATCCTGACAACCACACAAGAAGGTTTCCATGACTTACTTCACCCAAACCATCAAGGTTCTGGCGGTGACCGCTGCGCTGGCGCTGCCGGCATTGGTGTTCGCGGCTGAGCCGGCGATGGAAAAAGGCGGCATGTTCACCGATCACAAAGGCATGACGCTGTATACGTTTGCCAACGACAAAGACGGCAGGTCGGTGTGCAATGATAAATGCGCGCAGAACTGGCCGCCGCTCATGGTCGAAGGCGAGGCCAAGCCTTCAGGCAAATGGACTGTGATCACCCGTGACGATGGTAAGAAGCAGTGGGCCTACGATGGCAAGCCGCTGTACACCTTCATCATGGACAAGAAGGAGGGAGACATGACCGGCGACGAGAAAATGGACGGCGCCTGGAAGATCGCCAAGCCTGATTAACAGGTTTTCACCAAGTTAAGCGACAGATCCTCTGTGGCGAGGGGATTTATGTGGGAGCAAAGCTTGCTCGCGATGAAGGCGCTGCGGTCTTTCAGAGATCGAGGCGCCTGTTTCGCGAGCAAGCTTTGCTCCCACAGCAAACGGGGATAAATCCCCTCGCCACAAGGTAACAGCCTGGAGACCGGTGGCCTCACCGCAACGCATAATCCAGCACAATTCCCACGAAAATCGCCAACCCGGCCCAATGGTTGTGCAAAAACGCCTGGAAGCAGCGCATCCGGTCCCTGCCACGGGTGTACCAGAACTCCCAGGCGAAGCACGCGGCAGCGGCCACCAGCCCCAGGTGGAACCAGCCGCCCAGTTGGAACTTCGACCCGGCCAGCAACAGGCAGCCCAGTGCCAGGCCTTGCAGCGTCAGGATGATCACCCGGTCGGCATCGCCAAACAGGATCGCCGTGGACTTCACGCCGATCCGCAAGTCATCGTCCCGGTCGGTCATCGCGTAATAAGTGTCGTAGCCTACCGTCCACAGCAGGTTGGCGATGTACAGCAGCCACGCGGCCGCCGGTAAATGGCCGGTCTCGGCGGTGAACGCCATCGGCATGCCCCAGGAAAACGCCGCGCCCAGCACCACTTGCGGGTAGTAGGTGTAGCGCTTCATGAACGGGTAACTGAACGCCAGCGCCAGTCCACCGAGAGACAGCAAAATAGTTGGCGCATTGGTGCACAGCACCAGCAGGAAACTTACGCTCATCAGCACCGCAAAGAACACCAGCGCCTCTTTCGAGCTGATCTTGCCGCTCACCAGCGGGCGCTGTTCAGTGCGTTTGACGTGGCCGTCCACCTTGCGATCGGCCCAGTCGTTGATCACACAACCGCCGGCGCGGGTCAGCACCACGCCCAGGACGAAAATCACGATGTTGGCGACAGACGGTGAACCTTCACCGGCAATCCACAACGCCCACAGGGTCGGCCACAGCAGTAGATAAATGCCGATGGGCTTGTCCATGCGGGTCAGTTGCACGAAGTCCCAGGCCCGCGGGTTCAGGCGGTTCAAGGATTTGAGCAGTTGCACGTACATCAGCAATTCTCCGAATAGGCGCGGGCGACGGTCCACAGGCGCGGCAGGAAGACTTCCGCCACCAACACGCTCAACGCACCGCGATCGAAACGCGAACGGCGGCCCCATAGCTGCGCGGCGCGAGCCTCAACCGGCAACCAGGCCTCGGGGTAATGGCAAACCTCGATGGCCCGGCGCTGGAACGCCTGGTCACAAAACAGCAACTCCCCCAGGGAACGGCTGCCCAGCTCATCCATCTGCAGCCCATCGCCCTGCAACGCGCTGCGCGCCGCCACACTGCGGGCGAACACCCAAGGCTGGCCGTGGCCGCGCAAATACACTTCGCGTACCCAGCCCTCGCTGCCTTCGGCCAGATCCAGTGCCGCGCACTCGTCGGCGCGCAATGGCTGCCAGCCTTCGAACAACGGCGTCACGCTGAAGCGCTCGTCCGACAGGCGCGTCAGGCGTCGGGTCAACGAGCCTTCGTCGAACAGCCAGTCGAGCACACAGGCGTCGGGGCGGGGCGACAGCAGGGGCTGGGGCAACCATTGGAGTGTAGGAAATATCGAATTTGTATGCGGCACAGAGGTCTTGATTGGCAGCAAATGAGGCCGCGAGCTTACCATGTCGGTCGTCGATTTTAACGGCCCTGGCCGCTGGCGCGCGCGATCATGCTTGCATCTGCGGCGACCGATCAGTACAAAACGCCCTGAGCCGGAAAGCGCCTTGAGCGACCCGAGCATACCGGCAAACGCCTGACCCCTGAGGAAGTACCTGAATGAAGAAGTGGCAATGTGTCGTCTGCGGCCTGATCTACAACGAAGCCGATGGTTGGCCGGATGATGGCATCGCCCCCGGCACCCTTTGGCAAGACGTCCCGGAAGACTGGCTCTGCCCGGACTGCGGCGTCGGCAAAATGGATTTTGAGATGATCGAAATCAACTGATCGTTTCCCACCTGCATGGAGAGCACCACATGGAGAGCAACATGAGTGCACCTGTCGTCATCGTCGGTACCGGGCTGGCCGGTTACAACCTGGCCCGGGAGTTTCGCAAACTCGACAGCGAAACCCCGTTGCTGCTGATCAGCGCCGATGACGGCCGCTCATACTCCAAACCCATGCTCTCCACGGGCTTTGGCAAAAACAAGGATGCCGACGGCCTGAGCATGGCCGAGCCGGGGGCGATGGCCGAGCAACTCAAGGCCCAAGTGCGCACCCACACCCGCATCAGCGGCATCGATCCGGGCCACAAGCGTTTGTGGATCGGCGAAGAAGCGGTGAACTACCGCGACCTGATCCTGGCCTGGGGCGCGGAAACCGTGCGCGTGCCGGTGCAGGGCGATGCAGCGGATCTGATCTTCCCCATCAACGATCTGGAAGATTACGCACGCTTTCGCGCGGCGGCCGCCGGCAAGCGCCGGGTGCTGCTGCTCGGCGCCGGCCTGATTGGCTGCGAATTCGCCAATGACCTGATCCTGGGCGGCTACGAAGTGCAACTGGTGGCGCCATGCGAGCAGGTCATGCCAACGCTGCTGCACCCGGCCGCCGCCGCTGCCGTGCAGGCCGGCCTGGAAAGTATTGGCGCGCGCTTCCACCTGGGGCCGGTGCTCAACCGTTTGCAACGAGTGGCCGATGGATTGGAAGCCCACCTGTCCGATGGTCAGGTGATCGCCTGCGACCTGGTGGTCTCGGCCATCGGCCTGCGCCCGCGCATCGACCAGGCCGCTGCTGCCGGCCTGGTGGTCAATCGCGGCGTGGTGGTCGACCGCCAGCTGAAAACCTCCCATGCCAACATCTACGCCCTGGGCGACTGCGCCGAAGTCGACGGTTTGAACCTGCTGTACGTCATGCCACTGATGAGCTGCGCCCGCGCCCTGGCCCAGACCCTGGCCGGCAACCCCACCGCTGTCAGCTACGGCGCCATGCCGATCACCGTGAAAACCCCGGTGTGCCCGCTGGTGGTTTCGCCGCCACCGCGTGGCAGCGAAGGCACCTGGAACGTCGAAGGGCAGGGCACCGACATCAAGGCCCTGTGCCGCGATGCCCAAGGCAACCTGCTGGGCTATGCCTTGACCGGCACGGCGGTGATGGAAAAACTGGCGCTGAACAAAGAGCTTCCACCCTTGCTGGCGTAAATACTGGTCGTTCTGTCGCAAAAACCCTACTTTTGATGCCTCAAAGGTCGCCCGGACACTGGCGCCGCCTGCGGCCCCGTGCCATCCTCACTCCCGTCTGCCGCAGAGTAGAGCCTGCGGCGCCTTAGGGGCTGTTCCCATGAGTACAGCCCAGACATAACAACAAAAAAACCGTCAAAAGGGGCTTCATTCATGCGTAAACCAGACCTCGCCGCCGCCATCGCGGAAAAAGCAGACCTCACCAAAGAACAAGCCAATCGCGTCCTCAACGCCGTTCTCGAAGAAATCACGGGCGCCCTGCACCGCAAGGACAGCGTCACCCTGGTCGGCTTCGGCACCTTCCTGCAGCGCCACCGCGGTGCCCGCACCGGCAAAAACCCACAAACCGGTGAGCCGGTGAAGATCAAGGCCAGCAACACCGTTGCCTTCAAACCAGGCAAGTCGCTGAAGGACAGCGTTAATCCGTAATTGCTGCGGGTTCCTCGGTTAGAGGGACAAGCGCTAGAAAAAAGGGCACGCCGATGGAGTCGGGTGCCCTTTTTTTACGCCATTTTTGATGTGGACTTGGGTGTCAGGTAGAGGCTGCGCCAACCCCCACCGTGGTGCGCAACCGGCCTTCCAGCCTGCGCTTGAGCCCATGGGATTCGATCAGCAGCTTCGAACCCTTGCTGGCATTCGCCCGGCCCCACTCTTCCAGCAACTCCAGGCATGAATGGTCGATGTAGCTCAGATTATTGAGCGGCACATGCACGGTCGCGCCTGTCGGTATGGCGCCCAGCACCTGAGTCAGTGCCGGAACCTTGAGAAAGGTTGCCGCCCCCACCAGCCGCAATTCCATCTCACCTTCCTGGGGCAGATCGATCAGGCTGATTTTCAGCCGCGAAGCTTTCCAGGCCAGTTTCGCCAGGGTCAGGCCGAAACCGATCAGCACGCCGGTCAGCAGGTCGGTGAAGATGATTGCCAGGGCCGTCGCGGCATAGGTGAACATTGGCATCCGGCCATAACGGCCCAGGCTGCGAAACGCCTTGAGATCCACCAGTTTGAAACCGGTGTACACCAGCACACCCGCCAGGCTCGCCACCGGAATGCTTTGCAGCACGCTGGACAGCAACAGCACGAAGAGCAACAGCCACAGACCGTGGAAAATCGTCGACATCCGCGTGGTGGCGCCGGCCTGGACGTTGGCCGAGCTGCGCACGATCACGCCGGTCATCGGCAGCGCGCCGAGCAGGCCGCAGAGCATATTGCCGATACCTTGAGCCGACAGTTCCCGGTCAAAGTCCGCACGTTCACCGCTGTGCATGCGATCCACCGCGGCGGCCGACAACAGGGTTTCGGCGCTGGCAATGAAGGCCACGGCGAACGCGGCGATCAGTAGCGAGGGGTCGGCCAGGTTCAGCAGATCGGCAGGGCGCAGCCAATCAATGGCTTCGGTGAGGTTCTGGGGTACTTCCACACGTTTGACCTGCAAAGCCAGCATCAGACTGGCAATGGTCGTCAGGCCTACACCGAGCAGAGCGCCGGGAACGAAGCGCAGGCTGTGGGGGCGAAACTTTTCCCACAGCCACATCACCGCAATCGTCGACAAACCGAGCAGGCCGGCCTGCCAGCCAAAGGACGGCAACGCCTGGGCCACAGCCGCAGGGAATGCCGCCAGGTTATCCAGCCCTGAAGGCTTGGGCGCCGCGTCGAGCATTACATGGACCTGGGACAGTACGATCAGCACACCGATACCCGCGAGCATGCCGTAGACCACCGCAGGCGCGGTGACCCGGAACCAGCAGCCCAGGCGAAAGCGCCCGGCCAACAGTTGCAGAAGACCCGCCAGCAACAGAATCGGCCCGAGCATCGCCACGCCATGCTGGCGCACCAGTTCGAAGACCAGCACCGCCAACCCGGCGGCCGGGCCACTGACCTGAAGCTTTGAGCCGGCCAGGAAACCCACCACCAGGCCACCGATGATGCCAGTGATCAAGCCCTTGGCCGGCGGCAGGCCAGACGCGATGGCAATGCCCATGCACAAGGGCAGCGCCACCAGAAATACAACCACCGAAGCCAATAGCTCCCGTGGCACAACAGCTTTTAATTGAGCAGCACGCATGGCGACTCTCCCGCAGTTTTCTTCAGGCATGGCAAGGCCCTACCGCTCAAACAGCGGCAAGGCTTGAACCACACAAGGATGTTTAGGAGTGGTTAGAAGCGCGCTTTGGGCGTCGCCACCGGTATCGGATGGCTGCCATCGAGCGGCAGGAAACGTCCCTGGTCCGCGTCATAGGCTTTGATCTCGCTGGTCTCGATGTTGTACACCCAGCCGTGGATGAACAACTGACCGTTGGCCATGCGCGAGGCCACCGAGGGGTGCGTTCGCAGATGTTGCAGCTGCGCGATCACGTTCTCTTCGGTGAGGATGGGCATGGTTTGTTTTTCGTCAGCGCACGGGCAGTTGTCATGGACCATGGTCTTGGCCACTTCGGCGTGGCGCAGCCAGGCTTTGACCGTGGGCATTTTTTCCAGGGTGTCTGGGTTGAGTACCGCGCGCATGGCGCCGCAATCGGAATGGCCACACACAATGATGTGCTGCACACCGAGGGCCAGCACGGCGTACTCGATGGCGGTGGAGACGCCGCCGTTCATCTGCCCGTAAGGCGGAACGACGTTGCCGACGTTGCGGGTCACGAACAGGTCGCCGGGGGAGCTATGGGTGATCAACTCGGGCACGATGCGCGAATCGGCGCAGGTGATGAACATCGCCCGGGGCTTCTGGGCGGTGGCGAGTTTCTTGAAGAGTTCTTCCTGCTGCGGAAAGATCTCGTGATGGAAATGCAAAAAGCCGTCAACAATATGCTGCAGCGCTGCATCGGCGGTCTCCGCCTCGGGTTGGGCTGAAGCCGACGCAGCCAACGGCTGTTTATCCTTGTCACTCATGATTCATCCTCTTTGACGGTATGACGCCAGTGGCTGGTTAAAAATGTCCAGGTCGAAATGCCCGACCTGTCAGTCACTCGATGAACAAGGTAGCGGCCGAAACTTAACTCAAACTGAATCGAAGGCTCTAGACCAACGATTACAGATGTAACAAATGCGGATGCCGACATGTCCGGCACGTGTTTCAAGTTCAACTTTAATCAAATCAACGACATCTGCCGACCTGGCGGACAAAAGGCGTCGCAATCGAGATTGTAGCCTTCGCGGCGATCAAGCCCCAGACGCTTGATCGCTTTGGTGAAGCGCTGGGCCAGCAGGTCGGCGAAGGGGCCTTCGCCGCGCATTCGGGTACCGAACTGGCTATCGTACAGTTCGCCGCCACGGCTCTGGCGGACCAGGCTCAACACATGGGCGGCGCGTTGCGGGTAGTGCGCCTGCAACCACTCTTCGAACAGCGGCGCCACTTCCAGCGGCAGGCGCAACATGATGTAGGCGGCACTCTGTGCGCCGGCGGCGTGGGCCTCGGCGAGCAGGTTCTCGATCTCGCTGTCGTTGATCATCGGGATCATCGGTGAGCACAGCACGCCCACAGGAATACCCGCCTCGCGCATGACCTTGATCGCCCGCAACCGTGCCTTGGGCGCCGCTGCGCGGGGTTCGAGAATGCGCTTGAGTTCATCGTCCAGGGTGGTGAGGCTGATCATTACGGCCACCAGGCGCTGTTGCGCCAGTTCGGTCAGCAGGTCCAGGTCGCGCAGGATCAGCGAGCCCTTGGTCACGATGGTCACCGGGTGACGGTAACGCAGCAGCACCTCCAGGATCCTGCGGGTAATGCGCTGTTCGCGCTCTATGGGCTGGTAAGGGTCGGTGTTGGAGCCCAGGTTGATCGGCGCGCATTGATAGCCGCGCTTGGACAGCTGTTGCTCCAGTACATCGGCGGCGTTGGTCTTGGCGATCAGCTTCGTTTCGAAATCCAGCCCGGGCGACATGTCCCAGTAAGCATGGCTGGGCCGCGCATAGCAGTAGATACAGCCGTGCTCACAGCCTCGGTAGGGGTTGATGGAGCGGTCGAAAGGAATATCCGGCGAGGTGTTGCGGGTGATGATGGTCTTGGCCATTTCGATGCGCACTTCGGTGCCTTGGGTCGGCGGGACTTCCTGGTACCAACCGTCATCTTCGGCCACCGAGCGGCTCGGGGCGAAGCGGTTGTGCGGGTTGGTGGCGGTGCCACGGCCACGGGGCGCAAGGGGGGTGGGCATGGGAATACTCCGATTGCTGTATGTGCATACAGTATTCGCTGCATTCGATTAAGACCAGTGCCATTCAGCAGTCCGGCCTGGCCCTGGAATAACCCCTGGCGTCTCGTTCACACCGCTTTGACGTTCTCCTCACAGGCTTTTAACCGGAGCGAGGCGAAACTGCACGCTTCGAATGTTTCGTTTCCGGTCCGCACATGCCCAAGCGTTCTTTGCGTTCACTGCTCTGCCTGACCTTACTCTTCCTGGTTGCCGGGTCTGCGGCCCAGGCGGCTGACTTCAAGGAGGCGAGACCGGCTGATTGGGCCCAGCCGGTGGAAAAGCACTACAACCTGTATCAGATGTCGCCGACGCTTTATCGCAGCTCCTTGCCCGACGGCGGTGCCTTGCCCCTGCTGACGAAACTCAAGATCGGCACGGTCATCACGTTTCTGCCTGACTCGGATGCGAGCTGGTTATCCACACCCGGCATCAAGCAGGTGCAATTGCCTTATCGCACCAATCATGTCGACGACAGCGACATACTCAAGGCCTTGCGCGCTGTCCAGGTTGCCGAAACCAATGGCCCGGTGCTGATGCACTGCAAGCACGGCTCGGACCGCACCGGGCTGGTGGCGGCCATGTATCGGGTGGTGGTGCAGGGCTGGAGCAAAGAAGACGCCTTGAACGAAATGACCGAAGGTGGCTTCGGTGACAGCTATCACTTCAAGGATGGGGTTCGCTACATGATGCAGGCCGATGTTGAAAAACTCCGTACGGCATTGGCCAACGGCGATTGCAGCACCAGCGTCTTTGCGCTTTGCTCCTTGAAAAGCTGGGTCAACTCGACCGCTACGGCCCATCACCTTGACCCCCGGCTTGCCCTTCCCGAGCAATGATCGGTGGCGTGCTTGAAAAGGCTGCGATGGATTCGGACAGCGGTCGCGAATCGCCCGGTGCGAATAGCGTTTCGCGTAGCCTGCGACCGGTTTGCGCGTTGAACAGCCCCTCGCGCTTGAATCTCTGGAACACGGCCATCGCCAACTCTTTCGACCAGGCATAGGCGTAAATTTTGGCCGCATAGCCGGTCACCATGTAGTCCAGGCCATTGGGCCAGCGTTCGTTGGCGAACACGGGCAGATGCCCTGTTTGCGCATTGACCTGATCGAACACCTGCTGGACGGTGCGCCCATCGCCATGGGTGCGGTGCAACTCCATATCCAACAGCGCGTTGCGCAACAGCAGGGCGGTTTCCCAACTGGCCTGGGTATTGGCGAAGGTCAGTAATTGATCGGCGACCTTATCAGGCATCGCCGCACCGGTTTGGTAGTGCTTTGCCACGCGAACCAGGCATTGCTTGGAGAAGCACCATTGTTCGAACAACATGCCCGCAAACTCGGAGGTATCGCGGGATAGATCGGTGATGCCGGAAACGTCGCGGTACTCAGCCCGGGTCAGCACATGGTGCAGGCAATGGCCGAACTCATGAAAAAGAATGCGCAACTGCAAGTGGTCGAGCACGGTCGGTTCGGCGCCTGAGCCGCGTGGCAGCCAGCCATGCAGGATCGCGATGGGGTGTCGGGGGCGACCCTCGGCGGTGATGCGTCGGTTTCGCAGGGTGGTGGTATTGGGGTAGCCGTTGCGGTTCGCATCGTCGAACGGGTCGAAATAGAGATAACCAATGACTTGTCCCCACTCGTGAACTTCAAAAAGACGCACCTCGGGATGCCAGGTAGCAACATCCTGACGCTCGATGAAGTCCACCCCGAACAGCGCCTTTGCGATCAGCAGCAACTGTGAAAAAGTCGATTCCAGGGGAAACCAGGCACTGAGCGCATGCCGAGAGATTCCCGCCGTCTGTTGACGGAGCTTTTCCGTCAGGTACGGATAATCCCAAGGCTGGAGCTCGCCGAAACCATTCTGGTTGGCAAATGCCTTGAGCTGTTCAGTGTCCCTGGTAAAAGCGCTTTGGTGCAGGGCGAGTTGCCCTTGCAAGAATGTCGTGACCTGTTCGGCAGACTCGGCTTGCTCTGGCTCGATCGCCATCTGAGCGAAATTCGCGTAGCCGAGCGACGTTGCGTAGCGGTGACGGTCCTCCAGCAATTGCCTGAGTACCTCGCCGTTGTCGAACTGGCCGGCCTGGGGCCCCTGGTCCGATGCGCGCGTGCTGTAGGCCACGTACAGTGCCTGGCGCAAAAGGCGATTGTCGGCGTAGCCCATGACAATGCCAAATGACTCGTCGCTGAGGGTCAGCAGCCATCCCGTGCGCCCGGCCTTACGCGCCTGGCGGGCCATCTGCTGTTTGAAAGCCGAGGGCAGGCCACTCAATTGGGCCTCATCGTCGAAGGTTTTGCTCCAGGCGTTATTGGCTTTGTGCAGGTTCTCCAGGAACAACTGCTGAGCCCCTTGGATACGGCGTTTCAAGGCGTTCAGGTCGGCCCGCGACGTGAGTGCCTGGTCGTTTTGGCGAAAGTGTCGAAGGATTTTTTCCAGGACGCGTTTACGCGCCGGTTCGAAATGCCGGGCGATCTGGCTGTCTGCCAGGCGCTGATAAAGCTGGAACAGTTCCGGATGCTGTCTCAGCGACCGCTGGAAGTCATGCAGCCGCTCAGTGCAGTCCAGTGAAGCCTGGGTCCACTCGTCTCCCGTCCTGGCCGAGGTCAGAAGATCCAGCAGTGAGTCGAAACCTTCCAGCCGCGTATGGATTTCATCCATGGCCAGCACCAGATCGTCCCAGGTGGGAAACGGTGTCTGGGTCCTGATGATATCGGCCACCTGAACGCGGCTCTCTGCAAGGATCCGGTCGAGGGCCGGTGAGAAATGCCTGGCTTGGATCTGGGCGAAAGGGGGCAGGTCATAGGCCTGCAACAGCGGGTTGTCAGCGTTGGGCATGGAAGCCTTCCTGTCAGTGGACTTGATGGACAAGTCTGGGCAGGACGGCTGCAAGCCAGGCGGTATATATGTATCGCTTCCGGGCCGGGCGGCCCGGAAGGTGATGCCGGATAATTCAGTCGGTTTTTTTCTTCAACTTGGGGTTGGGGAAAAACTGCACTGCCTGAACCTTGGCGTCCGGCACTTTAGGCGCCGACGTATTGACCCGGGTGCCCAACTCCTTGGGCACCGACAGGCCTTGTTCGTTGAGGGTGTCGGAATAACCGCAGGCCACACACTCACGGTGGGGCACGCCGTCTTCGTTCCACATCATCAACTTGTCCGGCTCACTGCACGCCGGGCAAACCGCCCCGGCGATGAAGCGTCGTTTGGTAATCACAGGCCCCTCGTTCATGCTGCGGCGTCCTCGGTCAGGCCGCTGTGGCGCAAGAGTGCGTCAATCGACGGCTCACGGCCACGGAAGTCGACGAACAGCACCATCGGCTCCTGGGAGCCGCCACGGGCCAGGATCGCCTCACGGAAGGCGCGGCCGGTTTCGGCGTTGAGCACACCGTCCTCTTCGAACTTGGAAAACGCATCAGCCGACAGCACTTCCGCCCATTTGTAGCTGTAGTAGCCCGCCGCATAACCGCCGGCAAAGATGTGGGCGAAGCTGTTGGGGAAGCGGTTATAGGCCGGCGGGCGCATGACCGAGACTTCATCGCGCACGCCTTCAAGCACTTGCAGCACGCTGCGGCCGTCGCCGTGGGTGGCGTGCAGCTCGAAGTCGAACAGCGAGAACTCCAGTTGGCGAACCATCATCAGGCCGGACTGGAAGTTTTTCGCCGCGAGCATTTTTTCCAGCAGGTCCTGGGGCAGTGGTTCACCGGTTTCGTAGTGACCGGAAATCAGTGCCAGGCCTTCAGGCTCCCAGCACCAGTTCTCCATGAACTGGCTCGGCAGTTCCACGGCATCCCAGGCCACGCCGTTGATGCCGGACACGCCAGCGTGTTCGACGCGGGTCAGCAGGTGGTGCAGGCCATGGCCGAACTCGTGGAACAGCGTGGTGACTTCGTCGTGGGTCAGCAGCGCCGGTTTGCCGCTGTCAGCCGGGGTGAAGTTGCACACCAGGTTGGCGACCGGGCTTTGCAGCACGCCATCGAAGGTGCGCCGACGGTCACGGGCGCCGTCCATCCAGGCGCCGCCACGCTTGTTGGCGCGGGCGTAGAGGTCGAAGAAGAAGCGGCCGACGTGCTGCCCGTTTTCCTTGATTTCGAACAGGCGCACGTCCGGATGCCAAGTGTCGAAACCTTTCAGTTCGGCGATTTCGATACCGTAGAGGCGTTGCACGATGGCGAACAGACCGCCCAGCACCTTATCGATCGGGAAGTACGCGCGCAGGGCTTCCTGGGCCACGCTGTAACGCTGCTGGCGCAGCTTTTCACCGTAGAAACCGCTGTCCCAGCTCTGCAGGTCGGGGCAGCCCTGTTCGGCGGCGAACGCCTTCAACTGTTCCAGATCCAGGGCGGCAAATGGTTTGCTGCGCTTGGCCAGGTCGCGCAGGAAGCTGAGCACCTGATCGCTGGACTCAGCCATTTTGGTCGCCAGGCTCAGTTCCGCGAAATTGGCGAAGCCCAGCAATTGGGCCAGTTCCTGGCGCAGGTCGAGGATCTCTTCCATTACCGGGGTGTTATCGTTCTGGCCGGCATTCGGGCCCTGGTCCGACGCGCGGGTGCAGTACGCGGCGTAGACTTCCTCACGCAGGGCGCGGTCTTCGGCGTAGGTCATCACCGCGTAGTAGCTGGGGAATTCCAGGTTGATCAGCCAACCGTCCAGCTCTTTGGCCTGGGCGGCCGCAGCCATTTGCGCCTTGGCCGAATCGGTCAGGCCGGCGAGGGTGGTTTCGTCGGTGACGTGCTTGGTCCAGGCCTGGGTCGCGTCCAGCAGTTGGTTGGAGAAACGGCTGCCCAGCTCGGACAGTTTGCTCTGCACCTCGGCGTAGCGCTTCTGCTGCTCGGGCGGCAGGTCGATGCCCGACAGGCGGAAGTCCCGCAGGGAATGCTCGAGGATGGTTTTTTGCGCGACGTCGAAACCGGCGGCTTCAGGGCTGCTCGCCAGGGCTTCGAACGCCTGGAACAGCTCGCGGTTCTGGCCCAGCTCCGTGGAGTAAGCACTCAGCGCCGGCAGGCAGGCCTCGTAGGCTTCACGCAGTTCGGGGCTGTTGCGCACGGCGTTCAAATGGCTCACCGGGCTCCAGGCGGCGCCCAGGCGATCATTGAGCTCGTCCATCGCCAGCACCAGGCCGGCCCAGGTAGGCTGCTGGCCTTGGGTCTTGAGGATCTCGGCGATGGCGGCACGGTTGTCAGCCAGGATCTGCTCGATGGCCGGTTGCACGTGCTCGGCACGGATCGTCGAGAATGGCGGCAGGTCGTAGGACTGCAAAAGAGGGTTGTTCACGCTCACGGTTGACACCTTGGCTGGAAGAAACATGGGCCCATCTTAATTACAATCGACGTTCACCGCAGCTAGCAGCGCCTATCACCGGATAAGAGAGAGCCTATCGTGACCCTTCGCACGTACCAGAATCACCGCCCACGGCTTGCCCGCGGGGCTTTTGTCGACAGCACCGCAGTGGTGATCGGCGACGTCGAAATCGGCGAAGACAGCTCCGTCTGGCCGCTGACGGTCATTCGCGGCGACATGCACCGCATCCGCATCGGTGCCCGCACCAGCGTCCAGGATGGTTGCGTGCTGCACATCACCCACGCCGGCCCGTTCAATCCCGATGGCTTTCCGCTGTTGATCGGCGACGACGTGACCATCGCCCACAAAGTCATGCTCCATGGCTGCTCCGTAGGCAGTCGGATCCTGATCGGCATGGGTAGCATCGTCATGGACGGCGCGGTCGTCGAGGACGACGTGATCATCGGCGCCGGTAGCCTCGTACCGCCGGGCAAGCGCCTGGAAAGCGGCTTCCTGTACGTGGGCAGCCCGGTGAAACAGGCCCGGCCACTGACCGACAAGGAACGCGCCTTTTTCACCTACAGCGCGGCGAACTACGTGAAGCTCAAGGACCTGCATTTGGCCGAAGGTTACGACCAGGTCTGAACCGTCCCACCATTGCCCAGGAATTTTCATGCATTACCCAACCGTACTCTTTGACCTCGACGGCACCCTCACCGACCCCCGCGAGGGCATCACCCGCTCGATCCAGTTCGCCTTGAGCCAACTGGGCATCGACGAACCCGACCTGACCCGCCTCGAACACTTCATCGGCCCGCCGCTGTTGCAGGCTTTTATGCAGTTCTACGACTTCGATGAAGCGAAAGCCTGGGAAGCGGTGGGTTTCTATCGCGAACGCTTCAAAGTCACCGGGTTGTACGAAAACCGGGTGTTTGACGGCGTGGTGCCCCTGCTGGAAACCTTGGGCGAGCAGGGCCGGCAACTGTACATCGCCACCTCCAAACCCTGGGTCTTCGCCCGGGAAATCGCCCGCCACTTCGACTTCGCCCGGCACTTCAAAGTGATCTATGGCAGTGAGCTGGATGGTACGCGCACCGACAAAGTCGAGTTGATTGCTCACCTGATGGCTGAAGAAGGCCTCGACCCGGCAAATACCTTGATGATTGGCGACCGCAAGCATGACCTGATCGGCGCTCGTAGCAATGGGCTGGATGCGGCGGCGGTGGGGTATGGGTTTGGCAGTTATGAGGAGTTGAATGCGGAGGGGCCGGTTTATCACTTTGAAACGCTGGATGAGTTGCATCGGGCGTTTTTGCGGGGTTAGTCATATTGCTATCGCGGGCAAGCCTTGCTCCCACAAGGGGGTATGTCACTGAGGTCTATTGTGGGAGCGAGCTTGCTCGCGATGAGGCCGGTTCAGTCAACAGACGTCTTCGATCCTGCCAGCGCCTTCAATGCCGCTTTGCGTTCATCAGCAGGCAACTTGCCGAGCTTTTCCACAGCGGCATAAAACGCAGTCCAGTCCCTGCGCTCTTGCTGGAACAGCGCCGCAAACGCCGGCACCCATTGGTCATACAACCCAAACGGCAATAACCGCGCATTGTTCAGCGGCGCGTAGACCCAGGCGTCGTAGCGCTTGTTGCCTGCCCACTGGGTGTCGCGCAGTTGCTGGTAGTCGGTGCGCAGGCGCTGGAATTCTTGGGCCTTGCGCTGGCGCATTTGTTCGGCCGGCAGGGCTTGGGTGTAGAGCTTTTCCAGGCGCTGGCGAGTGTCGAGGACCAGTTGGATGAACTGGTCGCGCTGGCGCATCTGGTTACCGGTATCCGGGGCTAAGCCGCGACTGGCGCGCCACTGGCGGGTGCCTTCCTGTTCGACGAAGGTGGCGAAGGATTCGTTGAATTCGGTGTCGTCCTTTACATAGAAGCGCTGGTGCGCCAGTTCGTGAAAGATCAGTGTCGCCAGGCGTTCGTCGCCCCAGTGCATCATCGAGCTCAGGATCGGGTCGTTGAACCAGCCCAGCGTTGAGTAAGCCTCTACGCCGCCAATCGCCACATCCATGCCACGCAAGCGCTGCAAGGCAGCCTCGCCACGGGCGGCACCCTGGGTGTAGTAGCCGCGATAGGCCACGCAACCGGCGATGGGGAAGCAGTGATTTTGCGGGGCCAGGGAAAATTCTGGCGTGGCGAAGACATTCCAGACTACGAACGGGCGGCCAATGTCCGCATACAGGCGGTAGCTTTTGTTGTCCGGCAGGTGCAGGTGCGCACTGGCGAATGTTCGGGCTTCGCGGGCCTGGGCCAGATGAGCGCGCAATTTTGGATCGCGGGCGGGGTCGGCAATCACTTGGTCGATTGGCTCGCGGGCCTGCAACAGTCGCAGTTGCCCGCTGGCGAGCTGGCTGTAGTAACCGACGCTTGCACAACCGTTGAGTAACAAAAGCAGGAGGCCTGGAAACAAAATCCGGAAAACACGGTCGAGTAACCGATGGCTTGAATGCGGCCTGATCAATTGGAATCACCCTGGGAAAGTCTGCCCACAAGACTATCTCGCCTGCCTGGAGCTTCGCTATGCGCGTGTTGATGCTGACGAGTGGCTTGTTGCTGCTGACCGGTTGTGCCGGTTTGCCTGACCCTGATCCATCCCAAGCGTGGATCGACCTGGGAAGTCATCAGGACACCGCGCTGCAGGCGCTGGAAGTCGACGACAAGACGTCCATCGACCGACGTTATTTCGAAGTGCAGCCCGGCAGTCATGAGCTGACGGTGCGCTATCAATTTGCCGTCGAGCCCGGCAACATCGGCCCCGATGCCGAGCCGCTGTGGCGTGATTGCCGGTTGAACGTGAAATTCAAGGATTTCAACGCTGGCCAGCGGTACCAGTTGCAGGCCGGCAACATTGGTTTCCGGCCGTGGGCCAAGCTTTATGACCAACAGCGCAAAGTGGTAGGTCAAGGGACGCCGGCCGGCTGCCAGCAAAGCTGATCGGCGCTATGCTCAAGCACCTGACGTAAGGAAATTCATCATGCGCCTCTACATGCTATTGCTGGTTTTCGTCTCCATGAGCGGGTGTGCAACCAGCTCGCCGCCCCAGGTTGATCCGAACATGGCCTGGGTCGATTTCGCGACGCCCATGCCAGGGGGCAAGATGCTGATGGCTGAAAGCCTCGATGGCCAGCGACTGCGGGACGGACGGTTTTTTCAGGTTTCGCCGGGCAGTCATGAGCTGAGGGTGCGCTTCGACTTTGAAGTCCTTGGCGGTGGTGGGCTGGGCATGCAAGCCGAGCCGCAAGAGCGGCTGTGCTACATGATCGTGCGTTACGATCATTTCGAAGCCGGCCAGCGTTATCGCCTGGAGGGTCGCAACCTGGCGTTCACCCCGAGCGCACGGCTCTATAACGCCAAGCGGGAAATTGTTGCTGAAGAACGGCAAATCAACTGCATTCCGTAGCGCCTTTCAGCGGTCGTTCTTTTGATAGATGATTTTTTTCGTGCCGTTTTCGCAACTGCCCACGACCATATTCTCGTCGTGCACTTCGTCGTTAGTGACAATTTCCAGCGTGTAGGATGTCACGCCTTGGGCCTGGATCTTGGCTTCGATCTCAGCCTTGAGTTCGTCGCAGGGTTTGGGGGCCGCGAGAGCTGATGTGGCTACTGCGTACCCGATGATCGCCAGGGCAAATCGTTTCATGCTCGAATTCCTCATTACAGCGCGTACTGCCTGTACGCTGAAACTGCAGGGCTGCATTCGACCACAATTGTCTGTGGGTAAACAGATCACAACCTTCAGCCGAAGCTGAGGCTGTGATCGTTGTCGCATCAGCTCACCAGCGTGGCATCCAGGGTGATCTTCGCGTTCAGCACCTTGGAAACCGGGCAACCTTCCTTGGCCTTGGTGCTCAGTTCTTCGAATTGCGCTTGGCTGGCACCGGGGATCTTGGCCTTGAGAATCAGTTTTACGGCGGTAATCGCAAAGCCGCCGTCGACCTGGTCCAGGGTGACTTCGGCGTTGGTGTCGATACTGTCAGCCTTGAGCCCGGCATCGCCGAGGATCATCGAAAATGCCATGGAGAAGCAGCCCGCATGGGCCGCGCCGATCAGTTCTTCAGGGTTGGTGCCCTTGCCGCCTTCGAAGCGCGCCTTGAAGCCATAGGGGGCTTCGCGCAACACGCCGGTTTCCGTGGAGATGGAGCCGATGCCGGTTTTCAGGTCACCTTCCCAATGAGCCGATGCTTTCTTGATGATAGCCATGTCTGCCTCCTCAATATCCGGCGCGGGGTTCGCGCCTGGTGTTTTTCGTTGTCAGGGTTGTGAGGATAGACCGCCCGATAAAGTTCATCCTGTCGATTAGCCGACCGATTTAGTAGGAAATTTCGCTGCTGCTATTGAAACTCGGGTATATGCCCACATTGCATGGAACACACCTATAGAAACGGCAGGCTTTTGCCCCAAGGAAAAGCCCGGAACGCCGTTGGAGATCCCGGCCCATGAAACAGCTGTCCGAAGTGAAGTTCTCAACCCTCGACCTTGTGCCTGTTCGCGCCGACGGCAATGCCGCCCAATCCTTGCGCAACTCGCTGGACCTGGCGCAGCACGTGGAAAAATTCGGCTACACCCGCTTCTGGGTGGCCGAGCACCACAACATGGATGGCATCGCCAGCTCCGCCACCGCGGTGCTGCTGGGCTATCTGGCGGGGGGCACTTCGACGATTCGCGTTGGCTCCGGCGGCGTGATGCTGCCCAACCATGCACCGTTGATCATCGCTGAACAGTTCGGCACGCTGGAAAGCCTTTACCCGGGGCGAATCGATCTGGGCCTTGGGCGCGCGCCTGGCTCCGACCAGATGACCGCCCGGGCGCTGCGTCGCGAGCGCTCTGGCAGTGCGGACGACTTCCCCGAAGACGTGGCTGAGCTGATGCGTTATCTCGGCCCGCGTACCCCGGACCAACGCATCATCGCCATGCCCGGCACGGGGACCAATGTGCCGGTATGGCTGCTGGGTTCGAGCCTGTTCAGCGCGCAACTGGCCGGCGAGCGCGGTTTGCCCTACGCCTTCGCCTCGCATTTCGCCCCGCGCTATATGCACGAGGCGATCCGCATCTACCGCAACCACTTCAAGCCGTCGGCGGTGCTCGACAAGCCTTACGTGATGCTCGGTGTACCTTTGGTCGCGGCGGACACGGACGAACAGGCCGATTACCTGGCGACCTCGGTGTATCAGCGGATCCTGGCACTGATGCGCGGCCAGAGCCTGGTGCAGCGCCCGCCGGTGGAGACCATGAATGGACTCTGGTTGCCCCATGAGAAAGAAGCGGTTGGCGATTTCCTTGGCCTGGCCATGGTCGGTGGGCCGCAGAAAATCAGGGCCAAGCTCGAAGTGCTGATCGAGCAAACCCAAGCCGATGAATTGATCTTCACCAGCGATCTGTATGAGCACGCTGATCGCTTGCGCTCGTATGAGTTGCTGGCGCAGGTCATGAAAGGCTGATCCCGCGCATAAAAAAGCCGACGCATTGCGTCGGCTTTGACGTACGCACAGGATCAGCCGCGTTTGTAGACGATCTCTTTCGCGCCGCCCTCACAGCTGCCGACGACTTTTCCGTCAGTTGCTGCGCCTTTATCGACGATTTCCAGCGAGTAACCTGACACGCCCTTGGCATCGAGCTTTGCGGCGATTTCGCTTTTCAGCTCCTCGCAGGGCTTGCCGGCCGCAAATGCACCACCCGCAAGGCTCAGCAAACCCAGGGCCACCATCAACTTGTTCATCGCTCGCACTCCTTGGTCGGATCAATAGGGCAGGTATCGGACAGGCTGATGCGCTTGCCGGATAGCGCATCGCCATTCCCTATGGCACTCCGCCAGCGTGCAAGTTCACTGCTCCTCAGCTATTAACAATCCGGAACCCGACTTTGAGGGTCACCTGGAAGTGCGCGGCCCGACCGTTTTCGATGTGCCCGCGGGTTTCCGTGACTTCGAACCATTCCAGGTGCTTGAGGCTTTTGCTGGCCTCGGCCAGGGCATTGTTGATGGCGTCTTCAATACTGGTGGGCGACGAGCCGACCAGCTCGACTTTTTTGTACGTGTGATGGTCACTCATGACGTTCTCCTTGGTTGTCTTAAACAGCCTAGCAGCGATTTTTCGCCTTACGTGTGGCGCCGTTTGCGCTTTGAAGTTCAGATTTACTGCACTTTCAGAAACGACCGCAGTCCCAATTCACACACGCCACTCAACCACTGCAGGAGAGAGCCACCATGGCCAGCAATTCGTTACGTAAAGCCTCGTTGCAAAGCATGGAAGCGGAGATCGAGAGTCTGCTCAAGTCGTTGGAGAGCCTGAAGGACGACGCTTCGGACGAGTCGCGCAAGACCCTCAAGTCGCTCAAGGCAAACGCTGAAAACGCGCTGAAACATTCTCGCCATCTGCTCAGCGATGCGTATGAAGAGGTCAAGGTGAAAACCCGTGAAACCGGGATCGCCACTCGTGACTACGCTCAGGAACACCCATGGACCACGGCCGGTGTCGCGGTCGGGGCGCTGGGTTTGTTGGCCGCTTATTTGTTGTGCAAACGCGGCGACTAGGCCGGTTGGCTCAGCTCATGCCTGAGCCATTGCGCCAATTGCCGGGCGCGACCGTCCGCAGCGCGCTTGGGTAGCCACAACGCCAGTCGCGCCGGGGTTTCGTCGAAACCCCACGGCGCGACCAGGCGACCGGCGCGCAGGTCCTCGGCCACCAGCGGCTCGGGGGCGATGGCCACGCCCAGCCCGGCAACAGCAGCCTCCAGCAAATAATACAAATGCTCGAAACCTTGCCCGAACTTCAATGCCTGGGGGTCAAGGGCGTTTTGTCGTGCCCAGGTTGGCCAGGCTTGGGGGCGAGACGTGGTATGCAACAACGGCTCGCCCAGCAGCGCACTGACCGGTGCGGCTTGCAGGCGGGCGAAACCGGCGTAACGCGGGCTCATCACCGGGCCGATCCGCTCGCTGACCAGTTCATACACTTGCATGTCGGCGGGCCAGGGCGGTTCGGCGAACACCAGCAGGGCGTCCAGCCCTGGCCGCCTGGGGTCCAGGTCGCCTTCGCCGGCGGACAGGTGCAAGCGCAAGTCTGGCAAGTCGGCATTGAGCCTCCCCAGGCGGGGTATAAACCAGCGCGCCAGCAGGCTTCCCGAACAACCGAGTACGAACGGGGCATCCGCTGTGCTTCGGGTCAGTTCCGCGCAAACACTGCGTAGGCGTTCGAACGCGTCAGCGCTGGCATCGCGCAGGCGCAAGCCCGCATCTGTGAGTTTAAGGCCGCGTCCATCCTTGATGAACAGGCTGACACCCAAGTGCTCTTCCAGCACCTTGAGTTGTCGACTGACGGCGCCGTGGGTGACGTGCAGCTGTTCGGCCGCCTGGCTTACGCTGTTCAGGCGGGCGGTGGCCTCGAAAGCGCGCAGGGCGTTGAGCGGGGGAAGGTCGTGGCTCATGAGATCTGTGAGTTTTCCTGACGGGTTGTGGCGATCTTATCGGTTTTCAGCGCGGGATGTGAGGGGTAGAGTGACCCTCATTGTCTTTCTATGCATTTGCCTGGAGCGCCCCGATGACCCAGCCTACGACCCCTTTCAATCTGCGCAGTGGTCCTGACGCCAACGGCCTGTTCGGCGCGTTCGGTGGCCGCTATGTGGCCGAAACCCTCATGCCGCTGATCCTCGATCTGGCCCGCGAATACGAAGTTGCGAAGGAAGATCCGGCGTTCCTCGAGGAATTGGCCTACTTCCAGCGCGACTACGTCGGACGTCCGAGCCCGCTCTACTTCGCCGAGCGCCTCACTGAATACTGCGGCGGCGCCAAGATCTATCTCAAGCGCGAAGAGCTGAACCACACCGGCGCGCACAAGATCAACAACTGCATCGGCCAGATCCTGCTGGCGCGGCGCATGGGTAAAAAACGCATCATCGCCGAGACCGGCGCCGGCATGCACGGTGTGGCCACCGCCACCGTCGCTGCACGTTTCGGTCTGGATTGCGTGATCTACATGGGCACCACCGACATTGAGCGCCAGCAGGCCAACGTGTTCCGCATGAAGCTGCTGGGCGCCGAAGTGATCCCGGTGGTCGCCGGCACCGGCACCCTGAAGGATGCGATGAACGAGGCCCTGCGTGACTGGGTCACCAACGTCGACAGCACGTTCTACCTGATCGGCACCGTGGCGGGGCCGCACCCTTACCCGGCCATGGTTCGCGACTTCCAGGCGGTGATCGGCAAGGAAACCCGCGAGCAATTGCAAGCCCAGGAAGGTCGCCTGCCGGATAGCCTGGTGGCCTGCATCGGCGGTGGCTCCAACGCCATGGGCCTGTTCCATCCGTTCCTGGACGACAAGAGCGTCGAAATCATCGGTGTCGAAGCCGCAGGTTATGGCATCGAGACCGGCAAGCATGCGGCGAGCCTGAACGGCGGCGTGCCGGGGGTATTGCACGGCAACCGCACCTTCCTGTTGCAGGACGAGGACGGCCAGATCATCGACGCCCATTCGATTTCCGCCGGCCTCGACTACCCGGGTATCGGCCCGGAACACGCCTGGTTGCACGACATTGGCCGCGTCCAATACACCTCGGTCACCGACGCCGAAGCCCTGGAAGCCTTTCACAAATGCTGCCGCCTGGAAGGGATCATTCCCGCCCTGGAAAGCGCCCATGCCTTGGCTGAAGTGTTCAAACGCGCGCCGAACCTGCCCAAAGATCACTTGATGGTGGTCAACCTGTCCGGCCGTGGCGACAAAGACATGCAAACCGTGATGCACCATATGGAACAGTCCCAGCAGGAGAAACACTGATGAGCCGCCTGCAAACCCGTTTTGCCGAACTCAAGGAACAGAACCGCGCCGCCCTGGTGACTTTCGTCACGGCCGGCGACCCGGACTACGACACCTCGCTGGCGATTCTCAAGGGCCTGCCGGCGGCCGGTGCCGACGTGATCGAATTGGGCATGCCGTTCACCGATCCGATGGCCGATGGCCCAGCGATCCAGCTGGCAAACATCCGCGCCTTGGGCGCCCAGCAGAACCTGGCGAAAACCCTGAAGATGGTGCGTGAGTTCCGTGAGGGCAATACCGAGACGCCGCTGGTGCTGATGGGGTACTTCAACCCGATCCATCGCTACGGCGTGCAGCGTTTCATTGGCGAGGCCCTGGACTCTGGCGTGGATGGCCTGATCGTCGTGGACATGCCGCCTGAGCACAACAGCGAACTGTGCGAACCGGCCCAGGCTGCTGGCCTGGACTTCATCCGCCTGACTACGCCAACCACCGATGACGTGCGTTTGCCGACCGTGCTCAACGGCAGTTCCGGTTTCGTGTACTACGTCTCGGTAGCGGGTGTGACCGGCGCTGGCGCCGCGACGCTGGAGCATGTGGAAGAAGCCGTGGCGCGTCTGCGTCGCCACACCGATTTGCCGATCAGCATCGGCTTCGGCATCCGTACGCCAGAGCAGGCCGCCGCCATTGCACGGTTGGCCGACGGGGTGGTGGTCGGCTCGGCGCTGATCGACCATATCGCCAACGCGCAGACGTCGGAGCAAGCGATTGATGGGGTGTTGAGCTTGTGTGCCGCCCTGGCTGATGGTGTGCGCAAGGCACGTGTCAGCTGATCTGAATTTGGCTTACGCAAAAGGGGTTCAGGACTTGGTTCTGAACCCCTTTTTTGGCTGCGTACAACTCCTCCGCTATCGCAGATCGACGTTATCCAGCGCGCGGTTCGCCAGCAACGAACTCAGTTCGATTAGCTGCTGAATGCCGAGGGCAACGTGACGTCGTGAGCCTTCCAGCTCGAAGGCCAGGTCGTTGACCATCGCATCGGCTGAAGCCAGGGTTTCAGTGAGGTTGGCCAAGAGGCTTTCGTTGTCGATGTCTTTTATGACGGTGAATATCTGGCCGGGTTGGGTCGTGTCTTCAGGCTTTGTCTTTGGCGACAGGTAGAAATCCAGGGCGCGATTGGCGGCTTCGTCGAGCTTTTGGGTTTTGGATTTGGTGCGCGGGGGAACTTGGTCCGCCTCTGGCGGATTCGGGGTAGGTTTGAACATGTGCTGATTACTCCATGGTTAAGCCGCAACCTCTTCCCTACTAAAAGAAGGGTGGCGGCTGTACGCAGGTTAGTAGACCGGGGAGATCAGCATTGCCGGCGCGCCGAAGCGCCCTGCGCACAGCCACCATCAAGGGCAAGGTAAGAACCTGCCTGGATGGAGAGCTCATGCATCCTACTGACACAACCCCGGGCTACTAAACCCGATCACTGATGGGCAGTGGCAGGAAGACGATAGAACCCATGGGCAAGGCGCACAAGCGGGCGGATTCTGGCGTAGTTGTAGGCAACGGCGCAAGGATGTGTGGGTTGGGGGAAGGGTGGCGGTGGGGGAATAAACAGAGCTTTGTTTTGTCCTGGGATTCGGGGCTAGAGGGTTTGTTTTTGCTGGGTGGGGCGGCGTTGTAAGCGGCTGATGTGGTTTTTTCTGTAGGAATGATTGGGGCTGCTGCGCAGCCCAGCGGGGATAAATCCCCTCGCCACAGGGGAAGGCCGGCTATCGAGATCGACGTATAACCAGCCCAAGCATAGTGAGCAACGTTTGAGTTTTAGTCCCGCATTCCTTGTGGGAATGCAGCACATAAAATTAATGAATTTTTCTTATCGCGACGTGTGGCGTAGCTTGATTTGAGGACATGGAGAACCGCCTTGAAATCATCCCCGCTCCCCTCAGCTGAAAAATTCGATACATCACGGGCCAATGAGTACGGACGGCAGAGTCGTATCGCCCTGGCCGGCTATGACGCCTGTCAGGATTTGGCGGCGTGCATGCTGGCGGCGAGCTTCGGCCCTGCAAGCTCGGCAAAAATACTGGTGGTGGGTGCCGGTGGTACAGCGCAGGAGATTATTGCGATGGCGTCGCTGGAGCCAGGTTGGCGCTTCACCGCTGTTGATCCCTCCGAGCCGATGCTGGAGGCGGCGAAGCAGCAGCTGGAGGCGAACCATTTACTCGAACGCACCAGCCTGCACCTTGGGCGTGTCGAGGATTTGGCAGCCGATGAGTCATACGACGCCGCGACCTTGATCGGTGTGTTCCATCATCTCGATGGCGATGATGCCAAGCGGCAGATCTTTCAAGCCATTCGGGCTCATCTCAAACCGGGCGCGCCGCTGATCGTCGCGGGGAATCAATACGCTTACGCCAGCCAACCGTTGTTGCTGGCGGCCTGGGGCCAACGTTGGCGGCAGCATGGTGCAAGCCCGGATGAAGTGAAGGTCAAACTGGGGAAAATTCTCCAAGGCGCTGACCCTCCGCATTCCGAGGCGGCGGTTCAACAATTGTTGCATGAGGCCGGGTTCGGCGATGCCACCCGCTTCTTCAGCAGCCTGTTCTGGAGTGCTTGGTTGACGTGTAAAACGGGCTGAGGTGGCAGCGCTATGCACTGACAAACCCGACGCAAGGCGTGCTCTGGTCGCCTCGCCACAAGGGATTTGCGCCATGGACCATTTTTTCGTCTTTTCAGGGTGCAGGACCTGTTAGTTCTTACAGGTGATTCCGGAGAACAGCGGTATCACATACATAAACGTCAAGGGGCAGGGCCATGAGTGCAATGTGCCCATTTGCGTTTTTGTTCAAAAACCCCCGTCATGTCCCACGGAGGCGTATGCATTTCAAGATTTTCATCTCTCTTTTCCCCGTTCTGGCGCTTGTCGGAGGGTGCAGTGCTTCCAGGCCGGAGTCGGGCACGATGCTCAAGACTTGGTCGCATTACGGGGTAGATAATCGTTGTTGTATTTGGCCTTGTGCTTGTTGTGGTGTACAGGTTGTGCTTCTTTCTAGGTGGCATTCAGACGGATAGTTTGATGGTTTATGTTATTGAGGTTTATGAAGCCAGGAAGAAAAGTCCGAAACGTAGATTTCATCCAGTATTAGCGTCGGTGGTATGTTTTCGAGGCTGTCAGCTATCTCGTCATAAGGTGCTGGCAGGACATAGCAGAGGCCGAAATCTTCATTGAGGATTATGACGCCATTAAATATGCGCTGGCGTTCGGTCAGCTTTTTTATCTGATCAAAAGGCATACCTGCGGAAAGTGTGTTTTGGTAAAGCCCTTTATATCGCGCGTTGCAACCTATTGAGAAAATTGTTCCGTCAGGTAGGGTCGAGAGGGTCAGCGTACTATCGATGATGTACGCTGTTCTTGTTTCACCGTCAGGTAGCGTGTAGTTTTTTATCTCGACTTTATGATGTTCATAGAGTTCGTTCATGTAGGTCGAGATGTTGTCGTGCAATAAAATGTTCGCAATTGAATGTTTGGATTTTATGTCGGCTGCAAAATCAATCATTTAAATTCCACCATTCATTAACGTACCGTTTACGTAAACCGGGGAGTCTTTTATAAGGTCATAGTTTTTAAAGTCACCATGTCCAATCCTGCCAAATACAACATCTTCACCGGATTTATTGACTTTATAAACCTTCCAGTAATCATTTCCATGGATGTTGGGCTGGGTAGGGCTGCCGCCTGGATGATAGTCAAGCTTGTAGGTGGCTCCGGATTTTGTACTGCGCACATACTGGACGTGCTGAATCGCATCCGGTCTTCCGGCTTGTGGATAGGTTTTGGTCCATCCTCGCGATGTCAGGTAACCATCGACGTCAGCAGGTTTTTTCCCAGTTAGTTTTCCAGTCCATCGTTTGGTTATCGTATTTTTTCTGGCAAAGCCTTTGGCTGAGGTACAGCTTAGTCCTAGTGGGTCGGCATACCCTGCGGGGTTCGGCGCATAAGCGTAGAAATTAATTCCCCCCGCCAACCCAATCGGATCCGGCGTGGTAAACCGGCCCACATCCGGGTCATAAAACCTGAATGTATTGAAATGCAGCCCCGTTTCCCGGTCCAGGTACTGCCCCTGGAACCGCAGGTTCTGTTCCTCGATGTAATACGGCTCGCGCACCTCTTCCAGGGTGTTGCCCCACACCCGATACGTGGCTTGCCAAACGTTGTGGCCGTCGGCTTCGGTGAGTTGTTCCGGCAGGCCGTTGAGGTCGTTGTGGTAGTAGCGGATTTTTTGCAGCGGGCCGCTGCCGTCGACGCGGGCCAGGGGGGCGTAGCTGTCGTCTTCGTAGAGGTACAGGCTGGTTTGCTGGTGACGGTGTTCCTGCAACAGGCGCAGGCCGTCCCAGGTGAAGTGGGTTTCGCCCAGCGGGTAGCCGTGGCTGTCGTGTTCGGTTTTTCCGATACGCCGGCCCAGCGGGTCGTAGGCCATTTTGACCACGCTGCCGTTGTCATTGCGCACTTCAATCAAGCGGCTTTCGGCGTCGTAGGCGAAGCGTTGCAGGCCGCGAGCGGTGCTGCGTTTTTCGATCATCCGGCCAAAGGCGTCGTAGCGGTAGCGCTTGTCCTGGTAGGTCAGGAGTTTGTTGTGCAGCACCAGCCCGGCGCCGGGTTGTGGGCCGTCCAGCAGGTTGGCGGCGGCGTCGTAGGCGAAGGTTTCGCGTTGGCCGTGCAGGCTGTCCTGGCTGGCGAGGATGCGGCCGGTGGTGTCGTAGTGCAGCAACTGGCGGTGTTGTGCGGCGGGTTGCTGGTCGAGTTTGCCGATGAGGTTATCGGCGGGGTCGTACTCGAAGTGTTTTTGCACCGCCGCCGGCAGCAACGAAGGTTGGCTGCTGTGGCGGCGTTGCCGTGCGCGCAGGCGACCGCTGCGGTCGTATTCGCTGCGGGTGCTGACCTGGCCTTGGGTGCGCAGCACTTCGCGGTGCAGGCGGTCGCGTTCAAAGTCGCTGATGACCTGGCCGTCGAGGTTGATCTGGTGCAGGTGGCCGCTGCCGTAGTACAGGCGATTGACCCAGCGACCATCGGGCAGTTGGGTCTGGATCCGGTTGCCGAGTTCGTCATAGTGGTGTTGCAGGCTGCCGGTGGCGCTGTGCTCGGCGAGTAATTGGCCGCTGGCATCGTAGGCGAAGCCCAGGGTTTGCGCGTTGCCCTGCAGGTCGGTGGAGGTGACGGCGGTGAGCTGGTCCAGCGGGTCGTAGGTGTATTCGGTGCGACCATCGTCAGTGGTTTTGGTGATCAGCCGGCCCACGGCGTCGCGTTCCAGGCGGTGGACGATGGGCGTTGGGGGCGTTTCGGGGATGACGGCCAGGCCTGTACCGTGCGGCGCTGGCATCGCCGTCACCGCCGTGACATTGTCGAGCCGGTCGTAGGTGTAGCGCTTGGCGCTGCCGTCCAGGTCTTGCTGTTCGGTCAAGCGATCCCCAGCATCCCAGGCAAACCGATAACTCTCGCCATTCTCATTGACCAGCGCTTGCAGCCGCCCGTAGCTGTCGTATGCAAATTGCACTTGGCGGCCCTGGGCGTCAGTGCGTTGGCGCACCTGGCCGCGGCGGTTGTGTTGGTAGTGTGTGGTGTGCCCGGCCGGGTCGGTGTAGCCGGTCAACTGGCCGGCGATGTCGCGCTGGTACTGTTCGGTGCGGCCATCCGGCAACCGGCTGCTGAGCAGGCGCCCTTGGGCGTCGTAGCTGAAGTGGGTGCGCTCGCCGAGGGCGTCGGTGATGGTTTGCAGGTAGCCCCGCGGGTCGTAGCTGAAGCGCGTCGGGTAACCCGAACAATCCACATGCTCCACCAGTTGCCCGAACGGGTTCCAGCGCAGTTTTTTGCTCTTGCCGGTGGCGTCGATGATTTCCACCACCTGGCCGTGGGCGTCGTAGCGGTAGCGGGTGACGTGGCCCAGTGGATCGGTTTCGGCGATGCAGTTGCCGCGTTGATCGTAGCGGTATTTCCAGCCGTTGCCGGCGGCGTCGATGTCCACCAGCGGCAGGGCCCAGTGTTCGAGCCAGACGGTGGACTCGCTGCGGCCCAACGGGTCGGTTTCGCTGATCAGGTTGCCGGCTTCGTCGTAGCTGAATTGGTACTGGCCGCCTTGTGGATCGGTGGCGCTGAGCATCTGGCGCTCGTCGTTCCACTCGAACAGCCAGGTCTGGCCGAGGTTGTCGGTGAACCGGGTGATCTGGTGCTGGTTGTTCCACTGCCGGGTGCTGACGCGCTGCAAGCTGTCGCTGATGCGGGTGGTGCCGGTCTTGAGGTCGTAGTCGAACTGATAGGCATCGCCCTCGTCGGTCCAGTGCCGGACCACGCGCCATTCCTGATCTTCGATCAACGCCCATTCGTAGAAACAACGCAGGCCGCTGGGCAACTGGTGCTCCACCATTCGCCGCCCGGCGTCGTAGCTGAAGCGCCGTTGCACTTGGCCGCTGGCGTCGCGCACTTCGCTCAGGTTGTTCGCGGCATCGTAGGCGTAGCTGACGAGTACCTCGCGGCATTGGTCGGGGTAGAGGCGTTCTATCCGGGTGACACGTTCGTGTTCGCGGATCAGCTCGACCTGCACCAGATCGAAGGTGTCGCGCAGTCGCACCAGACGTCCGTTGTCGTCGTAGTCGAGGTAGACGCGGTTGTCGTTGCGGTCGCCGAGTTGGTTCAAGCGCAATAGCGATGGGTTGGCCGGGGCGGGTTCGAACAAGCGATACAGGCCATCGTCGCTTTCAATCAGCAACTGCCCATTGACGTGGCGCCGTACGGCGAGGCCTTCGCCAGCACTGAACACCGCACCGCCCAACGGGATGGAGCCCATGTCGATAGGGCGGCCCTGCTCGTCGGTGTAAACCAGGGTTTCGCCGCCGTCCGGATGGGGGTGGATTTCGACTTGCACCTCGTAGGCCACGCTCCACCCGGCGCCGAACACGCTGTCGCGGCGCTCGTCGCGGCTGTTGTACACGCGTTGCCAGTCGAGCGGCAGGATGCCCGGCAACACGAAATCCAATTCTTCATCGCCGCCCAGCACCTTGGCGCCGGTGGCGGCATGCACCGGGTTCGACGAGCCCATGGCGGCGTTGGCGGCCGCGTTCGCCGCGCTGCTGGCGGCCATGGACACCGCGCCGCCCACCAGCATGCACGGCAGTTTGCTGAAGAATTTGCCCTTGCCGCCCTTGAGCATCAACAGCGCCGTGACCGCCAACCCGACGCCCGGGGTCTTGCCGCTGCGGATCTCGCGCACCACCACCGAACCGCCGCCAATGGTCACGTCAGGGGAAATCAAACCGGCCGACACCACCGTCGCATCGCAGGTGCTGCGATCGCCGCTGCGCACGGCGGGTTGGCCGTTGATGGTGACCTTGTCCGAACCTTCGGCCATGAACTGCGGCGGCATGGGCGGGTGCTTGGTGCAGATGACCAGGTCTTCCGGCTTTGGCACCGCGCCGGGCGCGGGCATGGCGACGGTGGGGCGCCACATCTGCGAGAAGAAGTTCCCGGCCATGTCCAGGTAGCTGGGCTCGGCTTCTGGCTCAGGGGCCTCAAGCTCGGTGCCGGCTGGCGCAACATGGGATTCAATCGCCCCGGCGGCGCGGGCTGCGGGGATGTTGTTGGTGAGGGTGTTGGTGGAACCGGTGAGAATGTTCGCCTGCACCGTGGGCGGAAAGAGCGCGTTGCCGATGCCCTCGCATATATTGCTCAGCCCTTTGTCGGCCCCGGTCTTGCTCATGGCCAGGCCGACGATGGTGCCGACCACCAGGCCGAGAACGAAGCAACCCAGGCCACCGGTGACCACGGTGATGCCGGTGGCCGCGACCACGGCAGCGGTTGCCAGGGCGGTGATCGCGATGTTCGCTGCCACCTCCAGGACGCCGCCGAGGATGTCGGCCATCATTGAGGTGTGGTTCAGTGCATCGCCGAGGCGGGCCGCCCAGAGCACGTCAGACATGGCAGGGGCTCATGCTGGAGGAGCGTTTAAGCGATGGGATACCTTGCATTCGCACCGAGGTCCTTGTTGGTTACGGCATGCTCATTAGCGCCATTCTCAGGCGTTTGATGAGTTTCAGTTTCTTTGAGGCAAGCTGACCCGCCGCTTTCGCGAGCAAGCCCGCTCCCACACAGGTGTGCGGTGGCTGTCAGGCCGGAGCGTCGAACACCAGGGAACCCTTGATCGTCGCCCAATGCGCCGCTTCGGCATCGCCCAGTTTCTCGGCTTTCACGTAGCTCAGGGCAAGCATTTTGCGGGTGCCGGGCAGCACCAGGGCCAGCTGAAACTGGAAGACCTTTTCATTGCCCTTGTTGAACTGGCTGCGCAGTTCGATGGCTTCGACTTCCTGATTGGCGCCCACGCGCACGGTGGCACCCGGTTGGCAGCGCAGGTCCTGGACTTGTTTCTCCAGGCGCTTGAGCTGGTCGTCGAGGTTGCTTTGCAGGGTTTCGCCCTCGGCCAGCAAGCTGCGACTGACGATCAAGGACGTGCCCAGCTCGGGGAACTTGAGGATGTTGATCGTGGCGTCCAGCAATTCGCTGGGCGGCAGCTGGAACTGGAATTCATTGAGGCGGTAAGTCATGGCGCATAAATCTCGAAGTTAGCCCTTGGGGAACGCGGCGCTGATGTTGGCATCGATGCTGCCTTTGACGCCCTGGCCGTCCGGTGTGGCGCCGGGGCCGCCGCCGTTGTTCAGGTGCAGCACGCCGCCGGTGTTGAACTCGGCGTCGCCGCTGGCGTAGAAGCTGATTTGTACGCCGGTCAGGTTGATCTGGCCGCTGGCGTTGAGCTCCAGGATGCTTTCACCGCACACCAGGCGCAGGTTCTCGCCCACTTCGATGACGTAGCTCTGGCTGATGCTGTCGGTCTTGCGCTGGCCTACCGACAGGATGTCCTCCTGCTTGACGATGCGCAGGCGGTTGTTGCCAATGGTCACCGTCTCATTGTGGCCGATGCTCTTGTTGCGGTCGTGGCCCACCGAGTGGCTTTCATCCACCTCGACCACGATGTCCTGGTTGCGCTCGGCATGGATGTACAACTGCTCGGCGCCTTTTTTGTCTTCCATGCGGATTTCGTTGAAGTTCGCCGGCGTGCCGCCCTTGCTCGAACGGCTTTTCATGCCGCTCTGGGTGGCGTTTGCCGGCAAGTCATAGGGCACGGTCTGTTCGGCGTTGTAGACGCGACCGGTGATGATGGGCCGGTCCGGGTCACCTTCGAGAAAGCTGACGATCACTTCCTGGCCAATGCGTGGGATCTGCATCGAGCCCCAGTTTTTCCCGGCCCAGGATTGCGACACGCGAATCCAGCATGAGCTGTTTTCGTTGGACTGGTCGTGCCGGTCCCAATAGAAATGCACCTTCACCCGGCCAAACTGGTCGGTCCAGATTTCCTCGCCTTTGGGGCCGACCACCAATGCAGTTTGCGGGCCTTTGACGATAGGCCGGTGGGTGGTCGCCAGGGGGCGATAGCTTTGCTGGGCGTCGATGCAGGTCAGGCTGCTTTCGAACTGGGCCGACGGTGCGCCGCCGCTGGTTTCACCGCTTTCCTGGGAAATGTAATAGCGGGCGCCGACGATCAGGTATTCGCGGTTCTGGTCCTGGCGGCTGAAGCCGGTGAGGCTGAACAGATGACCTGAGCCCAGGCCCCGGGCGTTACCCGATAACTCGACCTGTTCGTGCAACGTCTGCAAGGCTTCGATGCGAGTTCGAGCGTAGTGTTCGCCGTCCTGGCTCTGCACGTAGGTGCCGGGGTAGTCATACAGCGGGTAGTCACCGGCGGTGTGCGGGCGGGGCATGGCCGAGCGTACGTCGATGCGTGCGCTGGGGCGCTGGAAGTCGTAGTCGTTGAGCTCCAGCGAACCGGGCTGGACTTCCTGGGCCAGGTGCCAGTCGTGAATGTGGTCACGCTCGCGCTGCTGCTCGTTCTTCGGGTAGTAAGGCACCGATCCATAGCCCGGAGCCGTGGTGTGGGCACCATAGGCGTCGGCCAGCACCAGCACATGCCGGCCCTGCTCATGACGGAAGAAGTAGTAGATCCCTTCCTGTTCCATCAGGCGGCTGACGAAGTCGAAGCTGGTTTCGCGATACTGCACGCAGTATTCCCACTCGCGATAGGCGTGGCTCAAGGCGTCTTCGAAATCGGAAAACCCCAGGTCGCGGAACACCTGCTTGATGATCTGCGGGATGGTCAGGTTCTGGAAGATCCGGCAATCGGAAGTGCGGGTCAGTAGCCAGAACCACGGACGCAACGTCGCCTGGTAGCTGGCGAACTGGCCTTGGTCGACGTTCTGGCTGCAACGGGCGACGATGCCATGGAAGTAGCGCTCGCCACCGCCATCGAGTTGCAGGCTCACGCACATGGGCTTGCCGAGCAACTGGTTGAGGTCGATGGCGTTGTCCAGCGAATGCAGCTGCAACTCGTAGTTGAACAGCCGCCCAAGTTCTTCGCCGCCGCCCATGTCCTTGAGCAACAGGACCTCGGGCCCAAGGGGGCTGGTGATCTTGGCCAGGCGTGAGGCTTGGTTGAATAACATCGGTTGTCCTTATCGCTGCCGCAGTCCATTTGACGCTGCGCAAGATTGCCGGTTTTTGACGTTGAAGATCAAGCGATCGCGCCCTTTGACCGCTCGTGCACAGGCATGAAATCGCCAGAGTAGTGACGTTGATCGCATAATGTAGTTCGTTACTTGGGGCAGAGGAACCCGGTTCTTGATTGTTCCCAGGCATTACTTGAATATTCGCTCCTTCGTGCGTCACCTCACGTCCATGGAAAGCGATTACTGTGACCTCTTACCGCATTCAAGAAGCCGATCTCGAAATCCCCGATACCTGGCAGGATCAGAGCATCAATATTTTCAAGCTGCCGGCAGTCGGTCCTGCTAAAGAAGCCAGTTTCGTGATCAGTCGCGATGCCGCCCAAGGCGACGCTCCCTTTGCCGAGTACGTGGACCGCCAACTCAAAAGCGCGGAGCAGCAACTGCCGGGCTTCAAGCTGGTTCAGCGCTGGGACACCGTGCTGCAAGGGCACACCACCACGTTGCTGGATTACACCTGGCAACGCGAGGGGCGTGAGCTGATGCTGCGCCAGGTGTTCATCGAGCGTAAGCCCGCTGTGCTGATCACTACCTTGACCACCACACCGAATGATTTCGCCTATCACGAGCCTGCCTGGAAGCTGGCGATGCATTCGTTCAAGCCACAGCCTCCGATTGTCTGAGCATCGATACGTCCCTCTGAGCAGTCATACACATCAGTAAGGTAGATGCGCGCGATGGATGCACAGGCAGCAGCACGTCTGGGTGACGAAATAGCCCACGGGTTCGGGTTGGCCGCGATGGTCGCCGGTGCCGTGGCCGGTGCCTTGATCGGCGCTGCGGTCGTTGCCGCGACAGTCGCCACCGGCGGCGTGGCGCTGGCCATCATGGCGGGCTCGATTGCCGCTGGCGGCTTGTCGATGTTCCAGATCGTCAAGGGGCTCTCCACCATCTTCAACCTGCCCGAGCCCACCACGGGGGCGTTGATAATGGGCAGCTTCAACGTCTACATCAACGACCGCAATGCCATGAGGGCGGGCGAGGACACTGCGTCTTCCTGCACCGGGCTGCCGATGAATCATCCGATCTGGCCCTTTCCGGTGCTGATCGCCGAAGGCAGCGCCACGGTATTCATCAACGGCAAACCGGCCGCGCGCTTGCACAGCAAGATGGTCTGCGGTGCGCACATCAAGAGCGGCAGCCCCAATACGTTTATCGGTGGGCCAACGGTGTCGGTGGCGTTTGTCCTGGATCTTGAAGGGTGGATGCATACTGGGTTGGAGGCGTTGGGGTTATTGGCCATGGGAGGCGCAGCGATTCTTGCGGCCATGGCCGGCGTGGCCGCTTTAGTCGGTTTTGTGGTGATCGGCGGCGCGATGATGGCTGGCATGGCGTTGCTGGGGGATTTGGGGGATCGCTTGGGGCCGGGCTACCGTGACCTGCTCCAGGGTGTGGCCGGAATGGCGCTTTTGGGCCTGGGCCCGAAAATGGCGAAAATCGGTACGGCGCCCAAGCCCCGTTCGGTGGTCTTCAAACCGGGCCATACGTCGGACGATATCGCTTCGATGCCCAAGTTCAGCCGCCCGAAGGATCCTGCCGATTACCTTGAGGCGTCCTATATCGACAAGCACCTCAAAGTCTTCCAGGATGAAGGCGGTGCGTTTCTATTTACGCCCGATGATATCGCCAACCCCATGTATCAGACCTTTAGCCCGAATAAATACGTCATGGCAAAGTCAGATCTGCACGGTGTGGTGGCTGAGTTCAACAAAACCGGCGACGTTGCGCTGTTGGAGTCTGCCCTGGGCTATGACCCGGGCAGCCTGGCCGGCAAGCAGATCTACATGATGGACTTGAGCAATCCCAAGGTGGTCATGCCAACCGGCAACGAATATGGGGCGAACCCGCTATGGCGTCCTGGCGGCCTGACCCACCCCGGTGGTATGCGCGAAGCGGTCATGGATAATGTGGGCATCCCACACAATAACGACATCAATTTCCTGCTCGCGAACCCGGATGTAGTGAGAATCCAATGAGTGCCAACCTAGACAACGTATTGCTGCTGGCCCTGGCCAATGACGAGCTGGATAAATTCCTTGTCGGCGAACCGTTCTACTTTCAAGAAGCCAGGAATGACAATGAAGAGCCGCAGAACATCGTCGCGGCTTTCGATTCGCTGGTGCTGCTTTACTGGCAACAGACCCGTGACCCCCAGTTTCCTGGGCGCTTTGTGGCGGCTTTGCTCAAGATTCTCGCGACCTACCCTGATCGTAATCGGGCGATTTATGTCGCAGCGGTGTGGGTCTGGTACTACCGGTTTTGCCTGAGCAAAAAGCAGGCACAACCCGAGGGGCTTTATGCCGACTTGTTCGAGATCGATATGGGTGCCGTGGCGCTGGCCCTTCAGCGGCAGCTTGAGCTCAACAAGGCTGAGCTTGTTCAGGATACGCGGTGGGCGGGCGGCACCTGGAACAGCCAGAACGGCTTGTGGGGGCCGCTGATGCGCACCGCTCTGTTTGTCCGGGATAAGCTGGGCGGCCCTGACTTCGTGCCGGCCAATCTCTGAGTGATGAATGATAGGCTGAAGGCCTACGTGGAAAGAGCCGACGGTGAATCGATTCGTGTTCGAATCATGGATAACGCGCTGGATTCTTCCCTGCGTGTCATCGGGTTTTCGAATGCGACAGAACAAGATATCTACCTTTTGCGCGTCGCGGACAACAAGCAGAAGGCTAAGGTATTCGATGAGCTCCGTTCATTGGGCGTGGCCTTTTCGGCGGGCAAGGAATGGTGCCCCTCTGAAGTTTTCGAATATCTTCGTGACGAGCAACTGTTGAGCGGCAAGTACTTGCGAGTCGCGTGGACGCAGCCCGGTCAATACCGGCTTACGGACGCATGAGATTTCAAGATGCCTTGCTCCACCGCCAACATAGGTTCTGCGTGGGTGGTAACGATAAACCCGTGGCGAGGGAGCTTGCTCCCGCTTGAGTGCGAAGCGCTCACAAAAAAAGGGGCTGCTACGCAGCCCAGCGGGAGCAAGCTCCCTCGCCACGGGGCCATCGTTTTTCTTAAGTGAAGAGCATTGCAGTGAGGCCACGGATGTTCCGGCCGTGAGCCTCAGCGTTTGGCTTTTGCCGGGAATAACGCTTTTACCGCCGCATCGATCACACCCTTGATGCCCTTGCCCTTGGCATCCACTTCTCCGGCGCCTCCAGAGTTGAGGTCCAAACGGCCGCCGGTATCGATGTTGCCATTGCCGCTGGCGTAGATGTTGAACGCGGTGCCCGAGATGTTGATCTCGCCACTGGCATTGAACTCCAGCACGCTTTTGCCACAGACCAGTCGAATCTGCGAACCCGCCTCCACGAGGTATTGGGTACTGATGCTGTCGCTCTTGGTTCCGCCGACGAGCAGAGTATCGTTGCGCTGCACGGCGCGCAGGCGGTCTTCGCCAATCCGTACGATTTCGTTGCGGTCGATATTCTTGCGACGATCGCGGCCAACCCAGTGGCTTTCATCCACTTCCACGGCGATGTCCTGGTTGCGCTCGGCGTGGATGTACAGCTGCTCGGCGCCTTTTTTATCTTCCATGCGGATTTCGTTGAAATTCGCTGGCGTACCGCCCTTGCTGGAGCGGCTTTTGGTGCCGCTTTGAGTGGCATTGGCAGGTAATGCATACGGTACGGTCTGTTCCGCGTTATAGACACGACCGGTGACGATAGGCCTATCGGGATCCCCCTCAAGGAAGCTGACGATCACCTCCTGGCCAATGCGCGGGATCTGCACCGAGCCCCAGTTTTTGCCGGCCCAAGCCTGCGACACGCGAATCCAGCACGAGCTGTTTTCGTTGGACTGGTCGTGCCTGTCCCAATAGAAATGCACCTTCACCCGGCCAAACTGGTCGGTCCAGATTTCCTCGCCTTTCGGGCCGACCACCAACGCGGTCTGCGGACCTTTGACGATAGGCCGGTGGGTGGTCGCCAGGGGGCGATAGCTTTGCTGGGCGTCGATGCAGGTCAGGCTGCTTTCGAACTGGGCCGACGGCGCGCCACCGCTGGTTTCGCCGCTTTCCTGGGAAATGTAATAGCGGGCGCCGACGATCAGGTATTCGCGGTTCTGGTCCTGGCGGCTGAAGCCGGTGAGGCTGAACAGATGACCTGAGCCCAGGCCCCGGGCGTTACCCGATAACTCGACCTGTTCGTGCAACGTCTGCAAGGCTTCGATGCGAGTGCGAGCATAGTGTTCGCCGTCCTGGCTCTGCACGTAGGTGCCGGGGTAGTCGTACAGCGGGTAGTCGCCGGCGGTGTGTGGACGGGGCATGGCCGAGCGTACGTCGATGCGTGCGCTGGGGCGCTGGAAGTCGTAGTCGTTGAGCTCCAGCGAACCGGGCTGGACTTCCTGGGCCAGGTGCCAGTCGTGAATGTGGTCACGCTCGCGCTGCTGCTCGTTCTTCGGGTAGTAGGGCACTGACCCGTAGCCCGGAGCGCGGGTGTGGGCGCCATAGGCGTCGGCCAGCACCAGCACATGCCGGCCCTGCTCATGGCGGAAGAAGTAATAGATGCCTTCCTGTTCCATCAAGCGGCTGACGAAATCGAAACTGGTCTCGCGATACTGCACGCAGTATTCCCACTCGCGATAAGGTCGGCTCAAGGCGTCTTCGAAATCGGAAAAGCCCAGGTCGCGGAACACCTGCTTGATGATCTGCGGGATGGTCAGGTTCTGGAAAATCCGGCAATCGGAGGTGCGGGTCAGCAGCCACAGCCACGGACGCAACGTCGCCTGGTAGCTGGCGAACTGGCCCTGGTCGACGTTCTGGCTGCAACGGGCGACGATGCCATGGAAGTAGCGCTCGCCACCGCCATCGAGTTGCAGGCTCACGCACATCGGCTTGCCGAGCAACTGGTTGAGGTCGATGGCGTTGTCCAGCGAGTGCAGCTGCAACTCGTAGTTGAACAGCCGCCCCAGCTCTTCACCGCCGCCCATGTCCTTGAGCAACAGGACCTCGGGCCCAAGGGGGCTGGTGATCTTGGCCAGGCGCGAGGCTTGGTTGAATAACATCGGTTATCCCATAAACGTTGTGGTGGTCTCGCCACTTTCTTTCTGTAGGAACCGGATCGAATATGGGAGCGGGCTTGCTCGCGAATGCGGTGTGTCAGTCGCCATCAACGTCGCTGACAAATTGCATTCGCGAGCAAGCCCGCTCCCACATGATTGGCCGTATTGCTCAGATCAAGCCGCGTCGCTGAAATCGTACTGCAATTCGTTATCCACGGCGCTGATCCGCACCCCGGCCAGTGCCTTGCCTTCGAGCATGCGGGTCAGGAACTCGCGGCTCATGTCCGGCAGCAGGCTGTTGGTCAGGATGGTGTCGATCATGCGGCCGCCGCTTTCGGTTTCGGTGCAACGCGAGACGATCAGGTCGATCACCGCGTCGTCGTAGTCGAACGCCACTTTGTGGGTGCTCTCCACGCGCTTCTTGATGCGGTTGAGTTGCAGGCGGGTGATGGCCTTGAGCATCTCGTCGCTGAGCGGATAGTACGGGATCGTCACCAGACGGCCGAGCAGGGCCGGCGGGAAAATTTCCAGCAGCGGCTGGCGCAGGGCCTTGGCGATTTCTTCTGGCTCGGGCACGTTCTGCGGGTCTTTGCAGACCTGGGCAATCAGCTCGGTGCCGGCGTTGGTGGTCAGCAGGATCAAGGTGTTCTTGAAGTCGATAACCCGACCTTCGCCGTCCTCCATCACGCCTTTGTCGAACACCTGGAAGAAGATTTCATGCACGTCCGGGTGGGCTTTTTCCACCTCGTCCAGCAGCACCACGCTGTACGGTTTGCGCCGCACGGCCTCGGTCAACACGCCGCCTTCGCCATAGCCAATGTAGCCCGGTGGCGCGCCCTTGAGGGTGGACACTGTGTGGGCTTCCTGGAACTCGCTCATGTTGATGGTGATGACGTTCTGCTCGCCGCCGTACATGGCTTCGGCCAGGGCCAGGGCGGTTTCGGTCTTGCCCACGCCGGAGGTGCCGGCGAGCATGAACACGCCAATCGGCTTGCTTGGGTTGTCGAGGCCGGCGCGGGAGGTCTGGATGCGCTTGGCGATCATCTGCAGGGCGTGGTCCTGGCCGATGATGCGTTTTTTCAGGTGCTGGTCGAGGTTGAGCACGGTTTCCAGTTCGTTGCGAGCCATGCGGCCCACCGGGATGCCGGTCCAGTCGGCGACCACCGAGGCCACGGCCTGGTAGTCCACGGTCGGCAGGATCAGCGGGGTTTCGCCTTGCAGGGCGCTCAGGCGCTGTTGCAGGTCCACCAGCTTCTCGCGCAGTTCGTGGCTGGTCTCGCTGCCATCCTCGCTGTCCACCACGCCGACGCGCTCGCGCAGGGTGGCGCGGGTGGCGAGCAGTTCGTCCACCAGGGTTTTCTCTTCGGCCCAGCGGCCTTCCAGCTCGGCCAGGCGTTCGCGCTCGGCGCTCAGCAGGTTCTCGCTCTGGGTCTGGCGGCTGCCGATGGCGATGCCGATGGCGTGCTCGCGGGCGATGATTTGCAGCTCGGTTTCCAGCGCTTCGATGCGCCGACGGCTGTCGTCCACTTCGGCCGGCACGGCGTGCAGGCTGATGGCGACACGGGCGCAGGCGGTGTCCAGCAGGCTGACGGATTTGTCCGGCAACTGGCGCGCGGGGATGTAGCGATGGGACAACTTGACCGAGGCTTCCAGGGCTTCGTCGAGGATCTGCACCTGGTGGTGTTTTTCCATAGTCGAGGCCACGCCGCGCATCATCAGCAGCGCCTTGTCTTCTGACGGTTCGGCCACTTGCACCACTTGGAAACGACGGGTCAGGGCCGGGTCTTTTTCGATGTGCTTCTTGTACTCGGCCCAGGTGGTAGCAGCCACGGTGCGCAAGGTGCCACGGGCCAGGGCTGGTTTGAGCAGGTTGGCCGCGTCACCGGTGCCGGCGGCGCCACCGGCACCCACCAGGGTGTGGGCTTCGTCGATGAACAGGATGATCGGTTTGGGCGAGGCCTGGACGTCTTCGATGACCTGGCGCAGGCGCTGTTCGAACTCGCCTTTCATGCTCGCGCCGGCCTGCAACAGGCCAACGTCGAGGCTGCGCAGTTCCACGTCCTTGAGGGCCGGCGGTACGTCACCGGCGACGATGCGCAGGGCAAAGCCTTCGACCACGGCGGTTTTACCCACCCCGGCTTCACCGGTGAGGATCGGGTTGTTCTGCCGGCGGCGCATGAGGATGTCCACCAGTTGGCGGATCTCCTCATCACGGCCGACGATCGGGTCGAGCTTGCCGCTGCGGGCTTGTTCGGTGAGGTCGACGGTGAAGCGCTTGAGGGCTTCCTGCTTGCCCATGGCGCTGGGGGCCATGGCGCCGCTGGCTTCGCCGGGCACGGCACCGGCGTTGAAACCGTCGCTGGCGGTCAGGGCGTTTTCCGGCGAGTCGCCGACGTATTCGTCAAAGCGCTCGCTCAGGGCTTCGACCTTGACCTTGTCGAACTCCGACGACAGGCCCAGCAACGCATGGCGCAGGCTTGGGGTCTTGAGAATGCCCAGCACCAGGTAACCGGTGCGCACCTGGCTTTCGCCGAACATCAGGCTGCCGTAGACCCAGCCGCGTTCCACGGCTTCTTCCACGTGGGACGACAAATCGGTGATGGACGTCGAACCCCGTGGCAAACGGTCCAGCGCTTCGGTCAGATCGCGCGCCAGGCGCGCCGGCTCGATATTGAACTGGCGGATGATGCGGTGCAGGTCCGAGTCCTGCAGTTGCAGCAACTGGTGAAACCAGTGGGCCAGTTCCACGTAAGGGTTACCGCGCAACTTGCAGAATACGGTGGCGGCTTCGATGGCTTTGTAGGCCACGCTGTTGAGTTTGCCGAACAACGCGGCGCGACTGATTTCACCCATGCTCATGGCTCCTTGAGGTCTGTGAGGTGTTGGCCTGTTCGGCGTAATGCCGGGCCAGTATTAAATCGTTGGCATCTGTTTCGGGACGTCCCAGCCAGGTGTTGAACCCCAGGCGGAAACGACCGTTGAGTTGTAGCGCCGGGACTTCGGGCTGCTCCAGGACCAGGTTCAGGTCCCAGTCCAGTTCATGGCCCAGGTATTCGGCGACCCAGGCCACCAGCTCATTGAACGGTTGGCTGCCGGGCAACATACCCATGTAGTCAACGAGCTTGAGCGGCCCCAGGCGAATGCGGAATTTGTGCTGGCGATCCCACACGTAGCGGCCCAGGCAGAAGTCCACACCCAGTTGGGCGTTGACACCGACGCGGCTGCGTTCCGGCAGCTCCAGCCATTGACCGACGTATTCTTCGATCTCCACCGGCAGGCCGAAGTACTCGCTGAGAATGGCCTTCAAGCCGTCCGGGTAGCGGGTTTGTGCCGCCAAGTGGCCGCTGTAGTGCAGCTTCGCCGTGTCGGGGATCAGCCCTTGCTTGAGCAGGCTCGGCATGCCCCGGCCGCTGAGGGCGGCCAGGCGCGCGGACCAGTAGTCATCGTCCGGACGGTCATGGCTGATCGTTGGCCGCGCTTCGGCCCAGGCCCGGTAAAACAGGCTGAGCAGGCGATGATGGAACACATCGAGGAAGCGCTTGCTGGTGCTGTCGGCGTTGTTGCGCTGGCGTTCGCGTACGTATTCGGTGATGTGCAGCGGCATCGGGCCGTTGGGGCCACCGAGGCCGAAGAAGAACTGCTCCAGGCGTGCCGGCGCGCCGTCGATGCCCGGTTGCACCGAAGCCAGGGTCGCCGGGGCAAAGGTGCATTCGGCCTGTTGCCCGAGGCGCAGCGGGTCATCGGCCAGGCGCAAGGAATGGCCCAGGCGCGGCAGCTCGGGGGATTCGCACTCGATGCGCCGCAACGCCTGGAAGAAGTCGTATTCCCAGGGTTCCTGGTGCATCGCCTCCAGGGTACTCACAGGGTCGGACGACGTCCGGGCTTGGCTTTCCATCGCATGATCTCGCCGCGTTCGGTGGTACGGATCACCGTCTCGGTAAAACTGTTGATCGACACGTAGCGTGCCAGGAAGCGCTCGAACACGGCGCCGAGCAGGAACACCCCGGTGCCGCGAAACGCGTTTTCATCAAATTCCAGGGTGATCTCCAGGCCACGACCAAACACGATCGGGCCGGGCATCGGCAAGCGGCGGGTGCAGGCTTTGCTGCTGACTTCGCGCAGGCCTTCGATTTGCAATTGCAACGCCGCGTCGTTGCTGTCGCCGTACAGGCGCAGCAGTTCCCGCAGGGCAGCGGCGCCCTGGCCTTGCTCGCTGAGGGACAAATAGTTCAGCGACAGCTGGCTGATCAGTCGCCAGGCCTTGGCGTCGTGGGCATGGCTGGCCCTTGGACGACTCGGGCCGGCGACACAGCGCACCGCGCCGACTGGCGCACTGTCGGCCAGGGTGAAGTCGGTCTTGCCGCTGCCCACGCTCATGAACAGCGGCAGGTCGCGGTTGGTGCACAACGCCGTCACGCCCAGTTGGCGCAAGTCGTAGCGATAGGGCGCTTGCTGGCTGTCCACCAGGCTGACGAAGGTTTCGCTGCCGATGTAGGTCGAGCGCGGGCCGTTGCGACGCTGGTCGCTGGACAACACGCGCGGCTCACGGCGTACGGTGTAGTAGGCCTGATCGCGCCCGTAGCGGGACGGATCGCGCACGGCGTAGAACGGCAGGAACGGCTGTTCCGGCCCGGTGCCATGGCCGGTGAGGCCGGTCAGCGAATGCACTTCGAAGTCCATCGGCCGGGTGCGGTCGGCGATCACGTGGTGTTCGTTGACCCGCTCCGACAGGTGGATGCGATCCAGGCGCTTAGGGAACAGGTTGATCGCCGGGGTGCAGAACGGCAGGAACTGCGAAGCACCGACGCTGCCTTCCAGGCTTGGGTCATGACGGTCGAACAGCACGATCAGCTCCAGCTCCTGGCCGTCGCAGCGCTTGACCGCCCGGCTCAGTTGAGTGAAGTCGACAAACAGGAAACGGTGGGGCAGGGCGAAGTATTCCTGCAACAGGCGGTAGCCCTGGAAGGCCCGCGGCACTACAGGCAGCGCGGCGTCGGCATCATCGAAGCCACGTGAGCGCAGCGCGTCTTGCGGCAGGCGTTCCACCCAATTACCGCCAGGCTTGCGGGCGAACACTGCGCAGGCGTTGCCCAGCAGTTGTTCGTAGAGGCGGAACGGCTGCTCGTCGGCGCCGCTGAGGTACAGCGGCAGGTTGTCCAGGGTCAGGCTGTTGAACGGCAGCTCGGCGCCGGTACGCAGTGTGATGCGCAGTCCGGCCTTGGCCTTCGGTTCGCTGGCGGCCAGGCGCCCGAGCACGGCGGACGGGTTGCCGAAGTACTCGGCGTGACTGACCTGCAGCGGCCACAACGTCACCGCGTGGGCGGTGCGATACTCGCAGCAGGTCTGGGTTTCGCGCCCCAGGGCCGCGCGCAGGACCGTGTCCCGAGGCAACGGGAAGCCGCTGCTCAGCGAGCCTTCATCGGGATCGGCCTGCATCTGCACCACGGTCATCGACGGTGTCGGCGCCAGGTAATGCGGGTAGGCGATTTCCAGCAGGTTGTGGGTGAAGGTCGGGTATTCGGCATCCAGCTTGAGTTGCACCCGCGCCGTCAGGTAGGCGAAGCCTTCGAGCAAACGCTCGACGTATGGGTCGGCGCAGTCCATCCCGGACAACGTCAGCCGACTGGCGATCTTCGGGTATTCCTTGGCGAACTCCGCCGCGCTTTCGCGCACGTGGTGCAGTTCCTGGTTGTACAGCTCCAGCAGGCGCGGGTTCATGGGCGCCTCCGCTGGTCGGCGTTAACCACCCGCACATGCCCGGACTCCAGGTCCAGGTCGGTTTGCAGCATCAGGCGCAGCGGCACGGGCTGGGCCCACAGATCGCCTTCGATCTCGAAACTCAACGCATTGTGGTTCATCTCGGCCGTCGCCCGGGCTCGCACCCGCAAAGTGTGGCGCAGGATGCGCGGTTCGAAGGTGGCAATGGCCTGGTGGATCAAGGTTTCCAGGGCCGAGACATCGACGTTCGACGCGCTGTTACCGGCCAGTGCCGGCAGCCCGAAATTCACCACCGAGGTGCCCGCCGGGGTATGCAGCGTGGCATCGGCGCTGAGCAATGAGGTGGTATTGAGCAACCACGCCAAGTCACGCAGCACCGAGGCTTTCAATTGGGTCAGGGAGAGCACGCGCTTGTCGGCGCTTTCCTTGGGATTGGTCGGGTCGTCGTCGGTCAACCGGTCCAGCAGGGACGGTTGCAGGCGATCGCGGGTGGCGATTTCGGTTACCACCGAAAGAGCGCCGTATACATTTTTTGATCCCATTGGCCAGGACCGCAGGAGGCGAACTGGCTCACATCCGAGACCTCCAATGTTTTCTTGACCAGGCGTACTGCTTGAATTTTGGTCAAGCAATCGCGGCTGGGAGCGGGCATGTGTTCGCTGCGTTCGACCAAGAAAATCGGCACTTGGTTGAACGTCTCCACACGCAGTTGCTTGTCCGGACCCAGGCTGAACTGGCAAGGCCATTCCATATCGAGCGTCAGGTGGCTCTGGTCAGGTTTAACGAGGGTACAGCGACCTTGAACGTCGATCAGGCTCATCGGATGTCCGACGAAAACTGCTTGAGTTGGGGCTGGCGGAGCGACTGTTTCCTGCCCGGCGCACGCGCTTAGACTGACGAGGCTTGCCGCCAGCGCCGAAAGAAACAAAGGGCTGCGCATCACGAAAGCTCCCAGAACCAGATGGCCTTGGATCTTGAGAACAGATCACCGCTCTTGGTCAGGCCACGGTTCCACAGGTCGATGTGATCGCCAGTAGGTCGGCCGGCAGTGTCGCTATTCTGTTGGTAGCAGTCTTTGAAGAAGATGATTCCGGTCTTGCCCATCAGTGTTGTGCGGTCTGCCACGCTGGTGGTGTAGACCTTCGGCGCGCCGAGGCGGTTCTTCTTCCATAGCCAGTTGGCCAATGATTCCGCGCCACGGGCATGTCCATGGGCGCATTTGGGATCCAGCGTATAAGTCGAAGAGTTGACCGGTAAGGTCTTTTCTCCGCACAAGGCGATGCTCATACGAATAGCGCACTGGTTGATATAGGGACCGTCGCACGCCGGACTGGCGGAGGGGTAGGGCGGATAGCTGTTCCACAAATTGACAAACGAAGGCTTGGCCATGACTCAGATACCACGTGGGAAAGAATTGGATTCGAGCAAGCACCAAACACCCCCGGCGCGTGGCACCGGGGGCATTTTTGATTACACCTTGACGTTCTGACGGATGTTCCAGCCGAACTTGACCGGACCGCCTTCCTTGGTGCCGTCGGCTTTCTGCGGCTGATAGTCCACCAGCACCTTGGCGAAGTTCAGGGTGACGTTTTCGGTCAGGCGGTCATCGCTGCCCGAGCCGCCGGTGCTCAGGGAGGTAACCAGCACTTCTTCCAGGTTGATGATCATGTACTCGACCTGGCTTTCACCGCCGGCCTTGCGCACGGTCAGCTTGACCTTGTCGATGTGCTTGCCGCTTGCGCAGTGCATCATCAGGTTTGGCGAAGCCTTGTCGACGTACTTGGTCAGCGACAGGTCCTGCACGTTCACCTTGCCCGCACCACCGCCACTGCCCACGTGCATGTTGCCGGACTGGGACATGCCCCAGCTCCAGTTCAGGACATCGATCTCGTCCTTGTGGGCTTTGTCCATGGACTCGCCCTTGATGTCGCCGATCTTGATGAAAATATCAACAGCCATGTTTTCTCCCTGTGTGGTTTCTAACCACATTGTTTGGTTGACGCTGACCTTGCGAAATTACGTGTGCCGAACGGCCCCGATGATCTCCGACCCACTGAAGATTCCCTGTGGGAGCGAGCTTGCTCGCTCCCACAGGGGCCTTGCACCGTTCTGTAAACCTTTATGCGCCCTTGGCCGAAGGCAGTTTCGATACCAGGCGCAGCGACACGGTCAGTCCTTCGAGCTGATAGTGCGGACGCAGGTAGAACTTGGAGTTGTAGTACCCCGGGTTGCCTTCGACTTCTTCGACGATCACTTCGGCCGCTGCCAGTGGGTGCTGGGCCTTGGTGGTCTCGGTGGAGTGCGCCGGATCACCGTCGACGTAGTTGAGGATCCAGTCCTGCAACCAGCGCTGCATCTCGTCCTTCTCTTTGAAGGAACCGATCTTGTCGCGCACGATGCACTTCAGGTAATGGGCGAAACGGCAGGTGGCGAACAGGTACGGCAGGCGCGCGGCCAGGTTGGCGTTGGCGGTGGCGTCCGGGTCGTCGTATTCGGCCGGTTTCTGCAACGACTGGGCGCCGATGAAGGCCGCGAAGTCGGTGTTTTTCTTGTGCAGCAGCGGCATGAAACCGTTCTTCGCCAGTTCCGCTTCACGGCGGTCCGAGATGGCGATTTCGGTCGGGCACTTCATGTCCACGCCACCGTCGTCGGTCGGGAACGTGTGGGCCGGCAGGTTTTCCACTTCACCGCCAGATTCAACGCCACGGATGCGTGAGCACCAGCCGAAGTGTTTGAACGAACGGTTGATGTTCACTGCCATCGCGTAAGCGGCGTTGGCCCAGGTGTACTTGGAGCTGTCGGCGCCGTCGGTGTTTTCTTCGAAGGCGAAGGCTTCCACCGGGTCGGTCTTGGCGCCGTACGGCAGGCGCGCCAGGAAGCGCGGCATGGTCAGGCCGATGTAGCGCGAGTCTTCCGATTCACGCAGCGAACGCCAGCCGGCGTATTCCGGAGTGGTGAAGATTTTGGTCAGGTCGCGTGGGTTCGACAGTTCCTGCCACGAGCCCATGCCCATCACGGTCGGCGATGCCGCGGCGATGAACGGCGAGTGCATGGCCGCGCAGACTTTCGACAGTTCGCCCAGCAGTTCGACATCCGGTGGCGACTGGTCGAAGTAGTAGTCGCCCACCAGGCAACCGTAAGGTTCGCCGCCGAACTGGCCGTATTCTTCTTCGTACATCTTCTTGAAGATCGGGCTCTGGTCCCACGCGGTGCCCTTGAATTTCTTCAGGGTCTTGTGCAGGTCGGTCTTGGAGATGTTGAGCACGCGGATCTTGAGCTGCTCATCGCTCTCGGTGTTGTTGACCAGGTAGTGCAGGCCACGCCAGGCGCTTTCCAGTTGCTGGAAGTCGGGGTGGTGAATGACCTGGTTGACCTGGGCGGTGAGCTTGGCGTCGATGGCGGCGATGATCGATTCGATCGACTTGATGGCGTCGTTGGACACCAGGTCGGTCTGCGCCAGGGCCTGTTCGGCCAGGGTACGCACGGCGGTCTCGACGGCTTCGCGGGCGCGCTCGGTCTTGGGCTTGAATTCTTGCAGCAGCAGGGACGCGAACTCGCTGGTTTCTTGGGTGGCACCCAGGTCCTGAGCGCCTTCGCGGGCGGTATTGTCAGTCATGTCATTGATCCTGTGCTGGCTTCGGCGCGCTCGCCAGGGCTTGCAACAGCGCTGGGTCCTTGATCGCCTTCATGATGATTTCTTCGGCGCCGGTCTTGCCGTCCATGTAGGTCAGCAGGTTGGCCAGCTGGGTGCGCGCTTCGAGCAATTTGTTCAGCGAGTCGACCTTGCGGGCCACGGCTGCCGGGCTGAAGTCGTCCATGCTTTCGAAGGTCAGGTCCAGGCTCAGATTGCCTTCGCCGGTCAGTTCGTTGGGCACATGGAACGCCACGCGCGGTTGCATGGCCTTGAGGCGCGAGTCGAAGTTATCGACGTCGACTTCTAGGAACTTGCGATCGGCCACAGGTGCCAGAGGCTCGGCGGGCTTGCCGGCGAGGTCGGCCATTACCCCCATGACGAAGGGCAACTGGACCTTTTTCTCGGCGCCGTAGAGCTCGACGTCGTACTCGATCTGCACTCGAGGCGCGCGGTTGCGCGCGATGAACTTCTGAGAACTTTGCTTCGCCACGTTGCTGCTCCTGGTCGCTTGAGCGACGGTGTTGGCGTCATCGGGGGTACCGGTGACGTGACTGCGTGATCCGTTCGCTTTTTATTCGCTGTCTGGGCCGCGCAGGTTTTCAAATTGACTCATGCCGTCGGGAATCAGATTGCGCACGATGGCCGCAAAGTCGGCGTGCACCAGATTCTTGGCCCGGTTCAACAGCACCGGCAGCGGGCTGGAGGGCTCATGACGGGTGTAGTAAGCAAGAATCCGGTCCAGGCTGCGCAGCACGTCGTCGCGGTTGTTGATTTCACCGCTGACGGTGCTGGTGCCGGTGTTGCGCGGTGCGCTTGGCGCGCTGGCATATTCAGCTGTCGCGGCGCTGTCGTCGCTGACGGGATCGGACAGGGCGCTGTCGCCACTCTGTGGGGCGAACTGACCGAGAATCTGCAAGGCCATCTTGAGCGGTTGCTTCAACGGGCCAAGGTCCACGCCTTGGGCAGAACCGACCTGGTCGCTGACCTGCTGCTCGATGGCTTCGGCGGCGCTGCGGGCTTCCAGCAGGGCGGCACGGGTGATCTCCAACTGCTCGGGATCGCTGTCGAGCAAGGCCCCGGCGAGTTGTTCGGCGCCGAGGTTTTCATCCGGGAAACTTTGCAGGCCGCTGGCATTGGCGGCGGCGCGCAGCCTGACGGCGCCGAAGGTCCGGGAACGGGCCAGGATGCTTTCGCGCAGCAGGCGAATGGTGACATCGGACGTCAGGCCCGCGAGGGCATTGATGCGCACGGTGGGGTCGTTGTCGTCATCGGCGTCCAGGCGCGGGTGCAGCTCGGCCCAGTATTGCTTGAGCAATTCGCTGATCAGCGTCAGCACACGGGCCAGGCCCGGAATGCCTTCAAGGGCCAAGGAGCTTTGCAACAGGAAATGGGTGATGCGCAGGTCTTTGCTGCGTTGCAGCAGGTCCAGGCTTTGCTGCTGGATGCTGCGCCACTCAGGCGGTTCGGCAGGCAAAATCGAATCGCCCATGCTGCGTTCGGGCTGGCCCCGGGAATCGCGTTCCAGGCGCAAGAAATCCGCGTCATATTCCAAATCTTCACCGCACGGCGAGGTCGCGGATACGGCGGCGAGCAGCAAAGGCACATCCACTTGGATCGATCTCCCTATCGCCCGCTGAAGAAGTCGGGCAGTTCACACGCAAGTTTCGGATGAAACTTCGCATGTTCCTTGAAGGTAATGGCCTTATAGATGCGTGATGATCTTAAAGTGCCATCATTTATATTCAAGAAGTTGTGCATTTTTGGTGTAGTACTTATCGCTTGTCAAGGTAAGCTATTTCGACCGTGTGACAGTTGTGAGGTGCTTAACAACCCGCGCGACCCGTAGGTCGAAGCAGGCACAGACGCAGGTTTTTTGTCACGCGAGAAGGTTAAAATCCGTATGGATGCTGGCAAAAAGCCGGTTTCACGGTTGTTACAAAGTTTGATGGCGAGTCGCCAGGGTGAAAATCCCTTCACTGCCCGCACGCGATGACGCGACAAGAAGTATTCAGCAAGGAGGCGAGATGCCGCTGTGTTTGACTATCACTAGTTATCACAAGATTACCCCAGGCCAGTGTTCTGAAAAGTCCATGAACCAGGGGGTGATGGCAATTGGCCGCAATTCCGATAATGACTGGGTATTGCCGGATCCTGAGCGTCTGGTTTCCGGCAAACATTGCGTTATCCAATACAAGGACGGGCGCTATTACTTAACCGATAACAGCACCAATGGTGTGGAATTGGTCAAGGCTGGTATTCGCCTGCGCAAGGGCAACAGCGAGCCGCTGCAAGATGGTGAAGTGATCCGCATCGGTGACTATGAAATCCAGGCACGCGTCGATTTCAACCTGCCGGTCACCGACAGCAACCCGTTCGCCGAAGCGCCCAGCAGCTTCGAGGCGTTGATGGGGCACCAAAGCGCTGCCGTGAATACACCATCGTCGATCCCGGTGGCCCCGCCGGCGCATTTCCAGGGCGTGTCGTCCATGGACACCCTGCCGGACCTGTTCGACTTCCTGACCCCGACCAGCGTCCCGCCGGCTGCCCAGCCTGACCATGTGCCGGCCGAGCAGCACAATTTCCGCCCGCCGACGCCAATTGCCCGGCCGAGCCCGCCGCCGGTGGTTGAGCCGGTGATACCACCGTCCGCTTCGGTGATCCCGGACGACTGGGACCCCTTCAGCGACAAGCCTGCACCGGTGGCCGTTGCTCCGCTGCCCGTGGCCCCGCCGTCGGTGCCGCTACCGCCGGTGGTCGAGCCGGTTGCAACGCCTATTGCGCAGGCTCCGCTCGTCGACATCTTTGCTGAAATCAGTGCACCGCCGCCGGCGCCGGTGCGGGAAGCGCCGGTGACCCGCGTCGAGCCCCCGGTCGCTCCAGTCGCTCCAGTTGCACCTGTTGCTGCGGTCGAAACCGCCCAGCCCGATCTGCTGCAAGCCTTCCTGCGCGGCGCCGGGCTCGATCAGTTGCGCCTGGACAAGGCCCAGGCCGAAGCGCAGATGGAAAGCATCGGGCGCAGTTATCGGCTGATGGTCGAGGGCCTGATCGATGTCTTGCGCGCTCGTAGCAGCCTCAAGGGTGAGTTCCGCATTCAGCAGACAATGATTCAACCGGTGGAAAACAATCCACTGAAGTTCGCGCCCAACGTCGACGAAGCGCTGCTCTTGCTATTGCGCCACGGCAATCAGGCGTTCATGGCGCCGGACGCGGCGGTGCGTGACAGTTTCGACGATCTACGTGCCCACCAATTGGCCGTGATGGCCGGCGTGGAAGCGGCGATCAAACATCTGCTGGCGCGCTTCGAGCCGGCACAATTGGAAGAGCGCATGGGCAAACCCGGCGGGTTGTCGGGGATTTTCAGTGGTTCGCGACAGGCCCAGTACTGGCAGCAATTCACCGAGCTCTACGGCAACATTTCCCGTGAGGCCCAGGAGGATTTCCAGGACCTGTTCGGTCGTGAATTCAGTCGCGCCTACGAAGAACACAGCACACGACAGCGACGCCGTTGAGCGTCGCTGTCCTATAACAATACTGATAAGCCAACAACGGATAGCTCAAACGTCATTGAGGACGCAGGATGATTCCCAGGTTTTTACTCGCAGTCGCCACCGCGCTTCTGCTGACGGCGTGCGCCAAGGATGCGGCCCAACCCCAGCCCGAAGAAGCTGAGGCCGACACCGCCGCCATCGAGCTGCACTTTCATGCCATTGCCGGGCTCAACCCCGGTGCCACCGGCCAACCGGCCCCGGTCCGGGTGCGTATTTTCGAGTTGAAAAATGCCGCCACTTTCGGCCGCTCCGACTACTTCGCCCTGGCCGAACGCGCCCAGGCAACGCTGGGCGCCGACCTGATCGACCAGGACGAGGTGCTGATCCAACCCGGCCAGCAGTTGAGCCTGCAACGCGACCTCGACCCGGCCACGCGGCATATCGGAATACTGGTGGGCTATCGCGAGTTGGATCAGTCGCTGTGGCGCACGGTGATGAATGTCCCGGCGCGCGAATACACCGAATACCAGATCAGCCTCGACGTGCGCGCCGTGCGCAGCGCCGTCGTCGTTCCCCCATCCAGCCCTGCCCAATAAGCAATCGGAGCCCCCATGTCCTGGAATAATCGCGTGGTCTGGTCGGAAGGCATGTTCATTGGAACGCAGCACTTCCAGCAGCACGACCGTTACCTGGAAAACCTCATTGACGCTCGCAGCCGCCCGTTGTCGGCCGGCGCCTGGGGTTTTTCCGAATTGCTGATCGACCAGGGCCTGCTGGCCCAGGGCAAGCTGGCGATTATCTCGGCGCGCGGCCTGCTGCCGGACGGCACGCCGTTCAACATTCCCCAGGATGACCTGGCGCCCACACCGCTGAACGTCGACGACAACCTGCGCGATGGCCTGGTGTACCTGGCCTTGCCGCTCAAGCGTGCCGGCGCCCGTGACACCGTGGATGAAGGCGAAGCCCTGGGCGCGGCGCGCTACGTCAGCCAGGTGAGCGAAGTGCGCGACGACAACGCACCGTTCGAAAACCGTGCGCCGGTGGCCCTGGGCTCCCGGGCGTTGCGCCTTTTGACCGCTCAGGATGGCATCGGTGACTACGCCGCCGTCGGTGTGGTGCGCATCAAGGAAAAACGTGCCGACCGCGCCCTGGTGCTCGACGACAGCTACATCCCGCCGCTGCTGGACGTGATCGCTTCCAAACCGTTGGCGGCGTTTCGCAGCGAACTGCTGGGCCTGCTCCATCAACGCGGCGAAGCCCTCGCCGGGCGGGTGGTGGCTTCCGGTGCCGGTGGTGCTTCGGAGATCGCTGATTTCATGCTGCTGCAACTGGTCAACCGCGCTCAACCGCTGATCCAGCACCTGAGCCAGTTGAGCCCTTTGCACCCCGAACGGTTCTACAGCGAGCTGGTGAGCCTGGCCGGCGAGTTCTCCACGTTCACCGCTTCCGGGCGACGACCGCAGGAGTACCCGCAATACCAGCACGATGATCTGGCACTCAGTTACGCGCCGGTGATGCAGGCCCTGCGCGAAGCCCTGTCGATGCTGATCGACAGCAGGGCCACGCCGATTCCGATTGTCGAGAAAGCCTACGGCATCCACGTGGCGATGCTGGCCGACAAGACCCTGCTCGACAGCGCCAGTTTCATCCTGGTGGTGCGCGCCGACGTCCCGGCCGAAACCCTGCGCGGCCGCTTCGGCCAGCAGAGCAAGGTCGGTTCGGTGGAGCACATCCGCGACCTGGTCAACCTGCAACTGCCAGGCATCGGCCTGCTGCCATTGCCAGTGGCGCCACGCCAGTTGCCGTACCACGCCGGTTCTACCTACTACGAACTCGACCGGGGCAGCGACCACTGGCAGCAACTGAGCAACTCCGGCGGCTTTGCGTTCCACATCGCCGGCCAGTTCCCAGGGCTGAACCTGGCTTTCTGGGCGATCCGAGGATAAACCGCGATGAGCAACGACGATCGTACCCAGTTCATGCCAACCCCCGGTGGCCGCGGTGGAGATCCCTTCCGCCCGGACGCTGGTCGCCCACAGCCGACGCCTGCGCCGGCACCACTGTCGATGCCGGCCGCGCCGGTCCTGACGGGCAAAGCCCAGGGCCTCAATCCCTTGGAGAGCGCCGCCGGCCCGCTGTTGGCCCTGCTGACGCGCCTGCGCAGCACCATTGCTCACCCGGCCCCGGCCAGTTTGCGCGCGCAACTGCTGGCCTACCTGCGCCAGTTCGAAGAACGCGCCGAGGCCGCCGGCGTGGTGCGCAACGAAGTGTTGCTGGCCCGCTACGCCTTGTGCACCGCCCTCGATGAAGCGGTGTTGAGCACGCCGTGGGGTGGCACCAGCGACTGGGGCAAGCAGAGCCTGTTGATCACCGTGCACAACGAAGCCTGGGGCGGCGAGAAGGTCTTCCAGCTGCTGGAGCATTGCCTGCAAAGCCCGCGTGAGCGCTTGTATCTACTGGAGCTGTTGTACCTGTGCATGTGCCTGGGTTTCGAGGGGCGCTACCGGGTGATGAACGACGGTCGCAGCCAATTGGAAGCGTTGCGTGAGCGCACCGCGGGCGTGATCCGCAGTGCCCGTGGCGACTACGAGCGTGAGCTGTCGCCGCACTGGCGCGGTGTCACGGTGGCCCGCGATCGGCTCGCGCAATTCATGCCGCCGTGGATCGCCGTGGCCATCGGCGCGGCGCTGCTGCTGGCGCTGCTGTTCGGTCTGCGTATGAAGCTGGCCTCCGATGCCGAACCGGTGTTCAAGAACATTCACTTCCTGGGTGAAATCCCGGTACAGACCATCGACCGTCCCGTGGTGCAACCGAAGGTGATCGAACGGCCACGCCTGGCCGGTTTCCTCGCCGATGAAATCAGGGCCGGCCGGATTGCGGTGGAAGACGCCGTTGACCGCTCGGTGGTGACCATCCGTGGCGATGAACTGTTCGCCTCCGGCAGCGCCAGCATCAAGGACGATTTCCAGCCGTTGATGCTGCGCATTGCCGATGCGGTGCGCAAGGTCAAGGGCCAGGTTCTGGTGACCGGCCACAGCGACAATCGACCGATCGCCACCCTCAGGTTCCCGTCCAACTGGGCCTTGTCCGAGGCGCGGGCCAGGTCGGTGCTGGAGATTCTCTCGGCCAAGACCGGCCAGCCTGAGCGCTTCAGCGCGGAAGGTCGCAGCGACACCGAGCCGCTGGCGTCCAACGCCACCACAGAGGGGCGTGCGCGCAATCGTCGGGTTGAAATCACAGTATTGGCGGAGGGGGTCGAGTGAAGGCGTTTTTCAGTTTTATGACCCGCTGGGTCATTCCGTTGCTGGGGCTGATTGCCCTGAGCCTGATCATCTGGTTCGTCGGCCCGCTGTTGGAGTGGCTGGTGCCCGAAGGCCGGCGCTGGGCATTGATCATTCTGGTGTTCGCGGTGTGGATCGCCTACCGGGTGCTACGCATCATCCAGGCTCGCCGTCAGGCCGCCGAAGTGATGCGCAGCCTGGCCGCGCAAACCCCGCCCGACCCCAGCAGCATCGCCACTGCCGAAGAGCTCGAAACCCTGCGCCAGCGCATGGACGAAGCCCTGACCCTGCTCAAGAAAGCCAAGCTGGGCGGTGATGAGCGTCGCAACCTCTACGAGTTGCCGTGGTACGTGATCATCGGCCCGCCGGGTTCGGGCAAGACCACGGCGCTGGTGAATTCCGGGCTGCATTTCCCGCTGGCCGCGCAACTGGGCGCCGGTGCGGTGCGCGGCGTGGGCGGCACGCGCAATTGTGATTGGTGGTTCACCGACCAGGCCGTCCTGCTCGACACCGCCGGCCGCTACACCACCCAGGACAGTGACGCGACCGTCGACAAGGCCGCGTGGCTGGGCTTCCTTGGCCTGCTGAAAAAACAACGGGCCCGGCGCCCGATTGACGGTGCGTTCATCGCCATCAGCCTGTCCGACCTGTTGCTGGGCAGCGACGCCGAGCGTGCCGCCCATGCCGCCGCGATTCGCTTGCGGATCCAGGAGTTGTACACCCAATTGGGCGTGCGCTTCCCGATCTACCTGATGCTCACCAAGCTCGACCTGGTGCCCGGGTTCATGGAGTATTTCGATACCCTGAGCAAGGAAGAGCGCGCCCAGGTCTGGGGCATGACCTTCGCCCTGGACGATGGCAAGAGCAACGACAGCCCGCTGGCGCACCTGCAAAGCGAATTCACCGGCCTTGAGCAACGCCTCAACGACCGCTTGGTCGAGCGCTTGCAGCAAGAGCGTGATCCGGCGCGGCGCGATCTGATCTACGGCTTCCCGCAGCAATTCGGCGCCTTGAAAGATTGCCTGCAAAGCTTCCTCGAAGGCGTGTTCAAACCCAACGCCTTCGAAGAGCGCGTGTTGCTGCGCGGTGTGTATTTCACCAGTGGCACCCAGGAAGGCAGCCCGATCGACCGCCTGATCGGTTCCATGGCCCAGAGCATGAACCTGGACCGCCAGCACCTGGCGCGCCAGACCGGCACCGGGCGCAGTTACTTCATCGAAAAACTCTTCACCGCCGTGGCCTTCGCCGAGCGCGGGCTGGTGGGCGTCGATCCGAAAGTCGAGCGTCGACGCAAGTGGATCGCCCGGGGCGTACTGGCCTCCACCGTGGTGCTGGTGTTGGTGGTCAGCACGTTGTGGTGGGTCAGCTACCGCGCCAACCAGGCCTACATCACCCAGGTCGACCAGAAGGTCGCGCCGTTGGGCCAGACCGTGCAAAACCTCAGCCCGGCCCAGCGCGATGTGCTGACGGTGCTGCCATTGCTCAATGCCGTGAAGCACTTGGCCGATGATGCGCCTGACTGGGCTGAAGGTCTGGGGCTGTACCAGGGCGACATGCTCGAAGCCGAGTCCGGCAGCGTCTATCGCAAGTTGCTGATCGCGGTGTTCGCCCCACGGCTGCTGACCCGCATCGAAGAACAGCTGCACAGCGGCGGTAATTCGGACTTCCTCTACGAGGGCTTGAAGGCCTACCTGATGCTCGCCGACAACGAGCACTACGATGCCGATTTCATCAAGGCCTGGATCGCCCTGGATTGGGACCGCAGCCTGCCGCGAGACTTGCCGGCAGAGCAACGTGCGGCCTTGACCGCGCATCTGCAATCGCTGTTCGAGCGGCGTCCACCGACTGCGCGCCTGGACCCACGCCTGATCGAAGACCTGCGCCGGCAGTTGCAACAATTGCCCGTGGCCCAGCGTGTCTACGACCGGATCAAACGCCAGAAACTGCCTGAAGGCGTACCGGATTTCCGCATCAACGAAGCCGCCGGGCGTGACGCGGCGCTGGTGTTCAGCCGCAAGAGCGGCAAGCCGTTGGGCGAGCCTTTGAGCGGCTTCTTCACCGTCAAGGGCTACCGCCAGGGCTTCCTGCTCACCAGCCTGAGCCAGACCGGCACCCTGGCCGAGGAGCAGTGGGTGCTGGGTCACGAACAGGCCGATCAGCAGAACGTCGCCAGCCTGGCCGCCGATGTGCGTCGCCTGTACTTCCAGGACTATCAGCGTCAATGGGACGCCTTGCTGGCGGATATCGACTTCGTGCCGATCACCAGCGTGGCCCAGGCCGCCGATGTGTTGCGGGTGCTTTCCGGCCCGAGCTCGCCGTTGAAGAAGCTGCTGGTGGCTGTGGCGAAGGAAACCGACCTGCAACAGGATGAACGCCTGCTGGCCGCCCAAGGTGCGCCGGTGGAGGGTGGCGTGGACAAGCTCAAGGAGCGCCTGGGCAGTTTGCTCGGCCAGGAGCAGGCGAGCTCAAACGCACCGGCGACCAGCGATGATCCGATCACCGCGCACTTCGCCGAGCTCAACAGCATCGTCAGTAAGCAAGAAGGCGAACCGGCGGCCATCGATGGCCTGCTGGCCGACATGAACGCCTTGTACGTGCAGGTCAGCGCCATGGTCGGAGCCAGCGGCGATGCCTTGCTCGGTGAAGCCAAGAACCAGGCATCGGCCGCCGCCACCCGCGTCAGCCTCAATGCTGAACGCCAGCCGCCGCTGGTGCAGGGCCTGGTCAAGTCGGTGGTCAACTCCACCACCAACAGCATGATGGGTGGGGTGCGCAATCAACTGAACGCCGCCTGGACCAGCGAAGTGGTGAACATCTACCGTCAGTCCCTGGCCGGGCGTTACCCGATGTCGCCGGGCAGTGCGCGGGACGCGACCCTGGATGACTTCGGTCAGTTCTTCGGGGTTGGCGGAGTCATGGACAATTACTTCCGCAAGTACCTGCAACCCTACGTCGACACCTCGACCCCGACCTGGCGCTGGCAGCCGGGCGCGGCGCAGAAGCTCGGCATCGCCCCAGGCGTGCTGCAGACCTTCCAGCGGGCGGCGACCATCCGCGATGCGTTCTTCCGTTCCGGCGGCACCCAGCCGATGGTGCGTTTCGAGCTCAAACCGGTGGCGATGGACTCGACCATCACCCAATTTCTGCTCGACCTCGACGGCCAACAGTTGAGCTACGACCACGGCCCGAGCCGTCCGACCGCCATGCAATGGCCCAATCCGGGCAGCATTGGCGTGGTGCGGATCTCGATCATGCCGCCTTCCTCCAGCGGTCGCTCCGGCATCACTCTGGATGGGCCATGGGCCTGGTTCCGACTGCTGGAACAATCGGACCTGACCGCCGGCAACTCGCCGGATCGCTTCAACCTGCGGCTGCGGGTCGATGGCGCCAGCGCCTCTTACGAGTTGCGCGCCAACAGCGCCTTCAACCCCTTCAAGAGCCGGGTGCTCAGCGGCTTCAGCCTGCCGGAGCGGCTATGAGTACGCCGGGCTTCTACGGAAAGTTGGCCAGCCGTGGCGATTTCGTCAGCCGTGGTTTGCCGCAGAGCTTTATCAGCCCGTGGGACTCGTGGCTGGCGGCGGGTTTGCTCGCCAGCCAGACCAGCCTCGGCGAGCGCTGGCTGGATGCCTATCTGGTCAGCCCGTTGTGGCGCTTCATGGTCGCGCCCGGGGTCTGTGGACCGGACGCCGCCGTCGGCGTGGTGATGCCGAGCATCGACCGGGTCGGCCGCTATTTTCCGCTGACCGTTGCGGTGCTGCTGGAGCCCGACGCGGACCCCGCGTCGGTGGTGGGCGGTGCGGACGACTGGTTCGAACGGGTGGAGAACCTGTTGCTGAGCACGTTGAGCGTGGAGGCCAGTTTCGAGGCCTTCGGCGCAGAACTGGAAAACCTGGGTAGCCCGCAGCATCTGCCACGCACCCCCAGCAGTCGGTTTGCCAGCCTGCATCGCTTCGATGCCACTGACCCGCAACGACGCATGTCTGCCCTGGCCGAGTCGGCCTGCGAAGGCGTCAGCCTGTGGTGGGGCCAGGGTTCGGAGCGCATCGCGCCCGGTTTGATGCGCTGCCAGGGCCTGCCGGCCGCCGCTGATTTTGCCCAATTTTTGCTCGGCCAAGAGGGTGTTGTGTAGATGCGTCCAAGTGCCGGAAAAGCATTCAAGTCTGCAAGCAAGAGCCACGTCGGCATGGTCCGCCAGGTCAACGAAGACGCCTGCCTGGACCTGCCGGAAAACGGCCTGTGGGTGGTCGCCGATGGCATGGGTGGGCACGCGGCGGGCGACTACGTCAGCAGCCTGATCGTCGACAGCCTGCGCAGCATCGCCGTGGGCCGCTCGCTGGACGAATACGTCGCGGCGCTGCAAAGCGACCTGCTGCGGGTCAACGCCGCCGTGCGGGAGGAAACCGCCAACCGTGGCGTGACCATGATGGGCAGCACCGTGGTGGTATTGGCCACCCGCGACCTGCGCGGCATGTGCCTGTGGGCCGGTGACAGTCGCTTGTATCGCCTGCGCGACGGCGTGCTCGAAGGCGTCTCTCGCGATCACAGCTACGTTCAGGACCTGCAGGACAGCGGCCTGCTCAGCGAAGCCGAAGCGCGGGTGCATCCACGGGCCAACATCGTCACCCGGGCCATTGGCGTCGAGGCGCAACTGAACCTGGCGATGGCCGAGTTGCTGTTGGTCCCCGGCGACAGCTACCTGCTGTGCAGCGACGGGCTGACCAAGACCGTCGAGGACGACGAAATCCGCGAAGTGTTGAGCCACGACGAGCCCGGCGAAATCGCCAGCAGCCTGGTGTCCCTGGGCCTGATGCGCGGCGCGCCGGACAACATCACCGTGGTTGTCGTGAAGGTGCCGTCATGAGCTTGACCCTGAACATTGTCATCCCCGGCTACGACATCGAAGGGCCGATCGGTGAAGGTGCGATGGCCAGCGTCTACCTGGCGACCCAGCGCTCCCTGGAGCGCAAGGTCGCGTTGAAAGTCATGGCGGCGGCGCTGGCCGCCGACCCGACGTTCTGCGAGCGTTTCCTGCGCGAAGGCAAGACCCTGGCGCGCTTGTCGCACCCGCACACCGTCACCATCCATGACATCGGCAATGTCGGTGAACTGTATTACATGGCGATGGAGTACCTGCCCAACGGCACGCTCAAGGAGCGCATCGCCGCCGGCCTGACGCCGGAGCAGGGCCTGATCTACATTCGCCAGATCGCTTCGGCCCTGGGTTATGCCCATGGGCTGGGCCTGGTCCACCGCGACGTCAAGCCAGCCAACATTCTGTTCCGTGCCGACGGCACGGCGGTGCTCTCGGACTTCGGCATCGCCAAGTCCCTGGACGACCGCACCCAATTCACCCAGGCCGGTTTCGCGGTCGGCACGCCCAGCTACATGAGCCCGGAACAGGCCCGTGGGCAGGACATCGATGGCCGCGCCGACCTGTACGCCCTCGGCGTGGTGCTCTACGAAATTCTTGTCGGCAAACTGCCGTATACCGGTAACGACGCACTGTCCACGGCGTTGGCGCATCTGACCGAACCACTGCCGGAATTGCCGGTGCACCATGGCCGTTACCAGGACGTGTTGCGCAAGCTGTTGGCGAAGGATCCGGCGGAGCGTTTCCCGGATGCGGCGGCGTTGCTGCGGGCGCTGGATAACCTGCCCCAAGAATCGGAAGCGACGCTGATCCGGCCGTTGCCGCTGCCTGTTTCGACGAAGTCGGCGGGCGACGACTTGGCGGGTTTGACGCCGATGTCCATCGACATTCCCACCGGACCGGCGCAACCCCAACCACAGTCCAAGCCCGTTCCGCCGCCGGTAAAACCGACGCCTCAGTCCTCGGTGTCGGAGCAGCGCAAGGGGCCGGTGTTCGCCCTCGCCGCCGTTGCGGTGGCCGTGGCGCTGGCGTTGGGTGGTGCGGGTTATTGGTGGTTGTCCGGTGATGCTGAAAAGCCCGCGAAGCCGCCGACGGCCTCGACCTCGACGGTGAAACCCCCTGAAGTTTCGCCGCCGAAGACTCCGCAAGTACCCGGGGTCAAACCGCCTGCTCAACCACCGGTAGCGACCGAGGCCGACGGCGGCCAGCGTCCGCTGTTGATGGCCGGCAAGAAAACCCTGTTCCAGCGCGTGCTCAGCAAACCGGGGGCGAAGCTCGCCGATGCGCCAGGTGCGGCACCGGGCAAGGCGCTGCCGGCGTTTTCCGTACTGTACGTGTATCAGCGCAAGGACGTCGACGGCAGTGCATGGGTGCGGGTCGGCGCCGCCACGGACGGGCGCAGCGACGGCTGGTTGCCGGCCGCCCAGGTCAGCGACTGGAAGCAAAGCCTGGTGCTCAAATTCACCGAACGTTCCGGCCGTGCGCCGGTGATGTTCCTGCGTCAGCCCGGCGAAGTGGAAAAGCTGCTGGCTAACCCTTCGGCGGCCAAGAACGTGCTGCTCAAGGCCCAGCAGAGCCCGCAAGAGGACCAGCAAGTACTGGCCCTGGAACCGGCCGCCAGCGCTGTGCCGCAAAACCAGTTCTACCTGTTGCCGATCTTCGATTCCCGCGAGAGCCTCGATGAGAACGGCCAACCGGTGCAGTTGCTGAATGTGGCGTCTATCGACCCGGGTAACACGCCAAGGGCGGCGACCAACACGCCCATCACCACCGCCAACGCCGACGCGTTCCGCACCGCCGTGGTGCTGGTGGTGGACACCACCGTGTCGATGCAGCCCTACATCGACCAGGTCCGCGATGTGGTCCACGAGCTGCAGACCCGCATCGCCGAGCGTGGCGAGTTGGACAGCGTCAGCTTCGGCATGGTGGGTTTCCGCAGCAGCATCAAGAAAACCCCCGGCCTGGAATACGTCGCCAAGACCCTGATCACCCTGGAACAGGGCCGCGACCCGCAACGCTTCATGGAGTTGGCGCGGCAGGTCAAGGCGTCCACGGTATCGAGCCATTCGTTCAACGAAGATGCGTTTGCCGGGGTCATGGAAGCCGTCGAAGGCATGGACTGGTCCGGTTACGGCGGGCGCTTGATCCTGTTGGTCACCGACGCTGGCGCCTTGCGCAAGAACGATCCGTTTGCCGCCACGCAAATGAACGAGGCCGAAGTGCGCCAGGCGGCGCTGGGCAAGCAGATCAAGATCTACGCGTTGCACCTGCTCAGCGACGCCGGCAAGAAAACCCACGGCGGTGCCCAGAGCCAATACCGCACCCTGACCGCCGACGCCAACCCGCAGATCGGTGACCTGTACATTCCGGTGCCGGGCGCCGATGTGCGCAAGTTCGGCGAGCGTGTCGACGAGATCGGCTCGGTGTTCGCCAACCTGGTGCACCAGGTGCGCAGCAACAAGCCGCAAGCCGTGCCGCTGCTGAGCGCCGCACCGAGCCTGGCCGACAAATCGGCGGCGGTCGGCTATGCCATGCACATGGACTTTTTGGGGCGTAAATCCGCCAGCCAGGCCCCGCAACTGGTCAGTGCCTGGACTGCCGACCGCGACCTGACCAATCCGGCGCTGCCGGCGTTCCAGGTCTGCGTGATGCTGACCAAGCTGCAACTCAACGACTTGCAGCAATCGCTCAAGCTGATCGTCGACGCGGCCCGCAAGACCCAGAGTTCGCCCAAGGATTTCTTCCAGGAAATCGCCAGCGCCAGCGCCTACATGAGCCGCGACCCGTCAGCCTTGCGCAAAGGCGGCAACCTGGCCGATGGCGGGATCCTCGGCGAGTACCTCGAAGGGCTGCCGTACCGCAGCAAGTCGCTGAACATGACCCAGGATTTGTGGCTGTCCTTGAGCGTGGCGGAGCAGGAAGACTTCATCGACGAGCTGGATTCGAAAATCCGTCTCTACGAGACCTTCCACAACGACTTGGCAAACTGGGTGCGTTTCGGCGATGCCGAACCGGGTGACGCCTTGTACCGCGTTCCATTGTCGACGCTGCCGTGATGCTGGACATGAGCGCAGTGCACAAAAGCCGGGGCGCCGGCAGCCAGCGCTACAGCCTGGTGATTCCACGGCTGCAATTGCGTGGCGGTGAACAACTGGCGGTGGTCGGGCCCAGTGGCTGTGGCAAGAGCACCTTGCTGGATCTGCTGGCGTTGGTACTGGCGCCGGATCAGGCCGGGCGGTTCGACTTCACGCCTGCCAATGCGCCGCTGGACATCGCCAAATTGTGGCGTGCGTCGCAACAGGGCACCTTGGCTGACCTGCGCAGTCGTCACCTGGGTTATGTTTTGCAAACCGGCGGCCTGTTGGGCTTTCTGGACGTGCGCGGCAACATCGAGTTGTCGCGAAAACTGTTGGGTTTGAAGGATGACGGCAGCGTGACGCGCCTGGCTGGGCAGTTGGATATTGCCGATCAACTGGACAAGAAACCGGCGGACTTGTCCGTCGGCCAACGCCAGCGGGTCAGCTGTGCCCGGGCCCTGGCCCATGCTCCGCGGCTGTTGTTGGCGGATGAGCCGACCGCTGCCCTCGACCCGCTGAACGCCGAGCGCGTCATGCAGTTGCTGGTGGCCCAGGCCCGCGAGCACGGTGTGTGCTGTGTGGTCGCCACCCATGACGAGGCGCTGGCCCGCGCCAGCGGTTTGCAGGTGCGCCGCATCAGTTGCCGGCGCGACGTCGATGGCGGCGTCACCGCCACCCTCGGGGAGGCTTGCTGATGCGCGGCGCGCTGGTGGCTTCCCTGGCCTGGCAGGATTACCGCAACGATGCCTGGCTGTCGGCCTGTTCGGTGCTGGCCCTGGTGGCGGTGGTGGCGCCGTTGCTGGTGTTGTTCGGCCTGAAGTTCGGCCTGGTCAGCAGCCTCACCGAACGCCTGCAGAACGACCCGGCGACCCGGGAAATCATCCCCTTGGGCGGCGGTCGCTTCAGCGCCGGATTCATCGAACAATTGGCCCTGCGCAGTGACGTGGCCTTCGCTTTGCCGCGCACCCGGCAAATCGCCGCGACCGCTGATTTGAGCGGCGACGCTTCGGCTGTCACCGTGGAAATGATCCCCACCGCCGCGGGCGATCCGTTGCTCGAGCGCTTGCCGTTGCCTCAGGGGTTGGACCAAGTGGTGCTCAGCCAGACCGCCGCGGAAAAACTCGGCGCCAAGTCTGGCGATTGGTTGCAGGCCAGTTTCGGTCGGCAGGTAGCCGGTCGCAGTGAGGCGCAGCGCACCCGCGTGCAGGTGCTGCACGTGCTGCCGCTGGAAGCCTTCGCCCGGGACGGCTTGTTCGCACCGCTGGCGCTGTTGGAGGCGGCAGAGGATTACCGCGACGGCCGCGCTGTGCCGGCGTTCAACTGGCCGGGCGATGCGGTGGGCGTGAGCGGGCAACGGGTCTATCCGGCGTTTCGTCTGTACGCCCGCAGCCTCGACGATGTGGAGCCGCTGCGCCAGTATTTCGCAGCGCAGAACCTGCTGGTGTCGACTCAGGCCCAGACCATCGCACAAGTGCAATCGTTGAGCCGCAATCTGTCGATCGTGTTCTGGATCATCGCCGGGTTGGCGTTGGCCGGGGCCTTCGCGGCGATTTTTGCCGGTGCCCTGGCGGCGGTCGAGCGTAAGCGTCGAGAGCTGTCGGTGCTGCGCCTGCTGGGGGTTTCCACGGCGGCGCTGTTGTTGTTTGTGGTGTTGCAGGCGCTCTACAGTGCCACCTTTGCGGCCCTGTTGAGTGCCGGGCTGTATGGCCTGGCGCAGTCGGGTCTCAATCATTTATTTGCGCAGTCGCCAGGCGAGTACGCCAGCCATCTGCTGGCGCGTCACTACACCTTGGCCCTGCTGGCCGTGCTCGGCGTCAGCGCCGTGGCGGCGGCGTGTGGCGGTTGGCGGGTGGCGCGCATCCAGGCGTGTGAAGGAATTCGCGATGTATAAGTTATTGGGCGCCGCCGTGGCGCTGAGCCTGGCCAGCATGGTCTGGGCCGATGAAGGCAGCGACAAGCTCGACAACCCCAAGCCGTTGCCCGATGACGTCAGCCTGCCGCTGCCGTGCGAAGGGCAGATGGTGTTCCGTTACGTCTACATCCTCGCCCAGGGCACCCTGGACGACCGTGAAATCAGCCTCGGTTATCCGTTCAGCGAAGGCGAGGCCGGTTACCAGCAGTCGTTCATTTCCGGTTACCGGCGCGACTTCATCAACGGCCAGTTCACCCTCAAGGATCTGCCCAAGGACTGGAACAAAACCATCACGCCGGTGATGCCCAAGACCGACGCCAAGACGCCGCTCAAGCCGATGCTGTACTTCATCGGCAAGTACGAGGTTACGGCCCGGCAATACGCCCAGGTCATGGCCCAGGCGCAATCGCTGGCCAGCGGCGAAGCGGCGCCGGCCTGTGAAACCTTGCAAGCCGATTTGCCCCAAGGCGTGGCCGGGCGTTTGCCCAAGGTGAAACTGTCGAAGTTCGAAGCTGAGCGTTTCTCGGCGGTGTACAGCGCTTGGCTGATGAAGTACCACAAGGACCTGCTGCCGGTGAGCGGTCGCGGCACCTCCGCCGAAGACGGTGGGCTGGGTTTTGTGCGCTTGCCGACGGAAGTGGAGTGGGAATTCGCCGCCCGGGGCGGCCAGGCCGTCAGCCGCCAGGACCTGGAAGGGCGGCTCTTTCCCCGGCGCCTGGAAGGCAGTGAAAGCGACGGGCCGCTGGCCGATTGGGCGGTGTTCAACCAAGTCGCCGGCGGCACCGGCCAAGCCGCGCGGCTGATGCCCATCGGCACCAAGCTGCCGAACCCTATCGGTCTGTTCGACGTGGTCGGCAACGCCGCCGAAATGGTCCAGGAATCCTTCCAATTGGTGCATGCCGGCCGCCGCCAGGGCGCTTACGGCGGCTTCGTGGTCAAGGGCGGCAACTACCTGGAAGGCGAGGGCACGCTGTTCACCGGCATGCGCCGCGAGTACCCGTTGTTCACTGCCGACGGCACCGAGCAAAGCAATGAAACCACCGGCTTTCGCGTGGCGGTCGGGGCGTTGTCGGCGCCGCGTTCGCGCTACAAGGAATTGTTTGCCCAGTGGCAAAAAGAAGGCCGGCTGGCGTCGCTGACCGATGCTATCGACGACGCCGAAGACCCGACCAAGCGCCTGGACAGCATCATCGCCGCCAGCGTCGACCCGCGCCTGCAAGCCGAGTTGGGGTTGGTCAACGAAGAGCTCAAGCGCAACGTCTCGCTCATCGCCCAGCAGCGCGAAGAAGCGGCGGGCAACCTGATCCAGTCGTCGGCCTTGGTGGCCGAGACCGTCAACAACTACAACATTCGCCTGACCAATCTGCAGAACAGTCGGCAAGTTGCCCTGGACGCCAAGGACGAGGCCAGCGCCCAGCTGTTTGCCACGGCCATCGACAATGGTCGCAGTGCCCTGGACGGCGCGGTGGCGATTTATATCGACAACCTGGCCACCGGCACGCGTTACACCGATGCGGTGATCCAGGCGCAGTTTCAACGCATCAAGGAAGAGTTGGAGCGCAAGCCGGTACTGGGCAAGAGCCTGGTGGCGCGCGCCACGTTATTCGTTCGTCATGTCGGGGACTATCGTCAGCAAAAACGCGCCGACCCGGCGGCGATATTGAAGGAATTGCTCGCATCGAACGCTCAGCGGTCCTGAGCATTCGTTGTCAGCGAGCTTGGAAGGGACTCAGGCGGCGATGGGGCTGTGCTGAGCTGGTCAAAACTTAAAACGAGAACACAACTATGCTTTTCTCCCGTAAACCTTTTGCTTCGGTTTCCAAGCGTCACTTGCTGATGGTCGCTGTCGGCTTCAGCACCGTACTGACTGGCTGCGCCACGTCGCCGACCTCCAAGGTCGCCTCGAGCACCAAGGTCGAGTACTACCCGAACTGCTACGAGCCGGTGCAGCACTTGCGCTCCACCGAGGGCAACATGACCAAGTCCGTGGTCACCGGCGCAGCCGTTGGCGCGGTCGGTGGTGCGCTGCTGGGCGCTCTGACCGCCGACAAGGAAGACCGTGGTCGCAACGCGGCCATCGGTGCTGCTGGCGGCGCCCTGGCCGGTGGTGCAGCCGGTTACTACACCGAGCGCCAGAAGCAGATCGCCGATGACAACCAGCGCATTGCGTCCTACGCCGCCGACGTCAACAAAAGCGTCTCCGATATCGACCGCAGCACCGCTTACGCCCGGACGTCGCAGCAGTGCTACCAGAACGCGTTCAGCAAACTGGTTGCCGACCGCAAGGCCAAGACCGTCAACGATACTGAAGGTCGCAAGCGCCTGGCAGAAATCGTCTCCGGCCTGAAAGAGTCGAACGACCTGATCGTTGCGGTCAACGGCAAAGCGTCCGAAGACCTGAACAACTACACCCAGGCCTATGAGAAGGACCTGCAGCAAGTGGGTGTGCAGCGTACTGACGTGGTGACCGTGGCGACTGCTGACACTACGCCGGTTGTGGCTCAGACCAGCACCAAGAAAAAGAACAAGATCGTACAACCGGCGAAGAAGAAAGAGCTGCCACCCGTGCCGAAAGAAGCGGTCACCACCGAGAAAACCCTGTTGACCGCCAAGGCCAAGCAGGATGAAAGCAAGCAGGTTGCCAGCGCTGGTACCACTCAGGTCAACAGCATGTGCAAAAACCCGGACCTGGGCGACTGGGCACCGGTTCCTTGCCCGAATGTTTGATTGAGTGACTGTGGCTGATCATTGATCAGCCACTAAAACCTGTGGGGGCGAGCTTGCTCGCGATGGCGTTGGTTCAGTTGGCCTTGATGTCGACTGACGCACCGCCATCGCGAGCAAGCTCGCTCCCACTTTTGTTTTGTGCTGGCTCGAATATTCGCGCCAACCTCCAGTCCCCTGTGGGAGCAAAGCTTGCTCGCGAGGCGGCCTGACAGCCGGCCTGTCTCTCCCGGTTGTACCCCGATCCAATTGTGGGAGCGAGCTTGCTCGCGATGGCGGCCTGACAGTCGGCCAGGATTTTGTTGACCGGGTACATATCCATTGCTGCGGTAACGGCCACTTATGGTTCCGCTCTTACAGCGGGTCACTTTCGAAAAGCGCGAAAGTAACCAAAGCGCTTCTGCCCCACCACTCGGTGCCTCGCCTAGGCTCGGCATGCCCGAACGCAGGCATTGCTCCGTGGGCCCGCCGCGAAGGGCCATCCATGGCCCAGCGCGGCTATCCCGGCATCCATGCCGGGATGCCCACTGCGCAATACCTGCGTTCGGCCATCGTGGTTAACGGGGCCCCGAAATCAACGTCCACCGCGAGGCGGCCTGACAGCCGGCCTGGCTCTCCCGGTCGTACACCCCTCAGATCTGTTTGAGCAGGACCTGTGGGAGCAAAGCTTGCTCGCGATGGCGTCGGCTCAGCCTGCATCAATGCAAGGCTCTATGCCTTGGCGCCAGGCGTCACCACCTCCTTTGTCTCCAAATGATCCAACGCCCGCTCAACCAGCAACTGAACCCCATCGGCCATGCGGCTGATTGCCAGGGCGATGCAGCGGCGTGAGTCATCCACGTCGTCAGCCAGGTCGGCGGCGATGGTGCTGATTGATTGCAGGTCTTCGGAGGCGTTGGCCAGCAGGGTTTCGGTGTCTATGTGAGGCGAGACGATGAAGAGCTGGTTTTTGTCGGGTTCGGGCGGGGAGGGTTGGGGGTTGAGGTAGTAATCGAGGGCGCGGGTGGCGGCATCGTCGAGTTTTTTAGCTTCGAGGTTTTCGACGCGGGATTTGTGGCCGCTTTGCGGCGGATTCGGTGAAGGCTTGACCATATTTATGTACCAGAGTTGGGGTCGACATCCTTTCGCTTGCATTCGAAGAGGTGGCAACTGTACGTAGGTGTGCAAGACCGGTCTGGTACCGCCGGCAGACCCGAAGGTCTCCCACGCACAATTGCCATAACGGACGCGAGCATAAAAAAATGCTCGGTCAATAGCCATAACCAATTGCGTACCAGTTCGGACTTGCACGTCCGTGTCACCGTTTTTTGCGATGACGAACAAAGGTTAGCGGCCCATGCCCAGCGCGCCTAGTTCATGAACAGCCCGGCGTGTTGAAGGAAATGTCCGAGGGTTTGGCGGGGAAAAAGGGTCAAAAGATCGCAGCCTTCGGCAGCTCCTACGGAAATCGATGTAGGAGCTGCCAAAAGCTGCGATCTTTTGATTTTTGGTTTTGTGACTTGGCAGTCATCTTTCGCGAAAACAAGCTGATCTTCCGCTAAAGCGATCCGATGATGGCGTTGCGCTGAAGAATCGCTAAACTGCCCGCCATTGATCTTTTCTCACGAGGCGGTGCCCATGAAATTTCGTTTTCTGCTGTGGATGCTGGGGTTGTTGATGGGCAAGGCCAGCCGGACCAATCCGGCGTTCCAGCAGCAGTTGGGCGATAAGGAACTGGTGTTTCAACTGCAAACCCTGGACGGCAAGGTCGCGCGGCATTTCACCGTGAAAAACCAGCGCATCACCAGCCGGTCCGGCACTTACCCGGAGCCTGCCTTCGCCATCGCCTTCAAGGACGCCGCCTATGGTTTTGCCACGATGCAGGCCAAGAACAAGCAACTGGCGTTCATGACGGGGATTCAGGACAAGTCGATCCAGATCAAGGGCAACCCGGCGCTGGTGATCTGGTTCCAGGGGCTGACCAAGTATTTGAAGCCGAAGAAGGCTAAGCCTAAGGCTTGATTAGTGAGTTGGTCTAACCGGCCTGTGCCTTATCTCCAAAAGATAGCTCGACCTGTCATTCCTTACAGGTGTAAAGACGCGCGTTTGGGGGCTCCATTAGGGGGCGTTGCATACACCTCAAAGGAGCGGAAATCATGACTCACCCAACACGCGCCGCGACAGCGGGCACTCTGGACCCGAGTTTCGCCAGCGGGGGAATACTGAAGTTCCCGATACCCGAGATTTCCGGATTCCATACCGTAGCTGTCCTGGAGTTACCTGAAAGAAAATTACTGGTCGCCATTCATTTATCAGGAGTAAACGCCCCTACCGCTATAGCCAGGCTGAACGAGGATGGCTCACTCGACATAGACTTTGGTGGAAACGGGTCCGGGCTTGTCGAGATTTATATAGAAGGGGCTCAACTGGACGTCAGGGAACTCTGCAGACTGAGCGATGGCGGGTGGTTGGTAATGGGACAGTACACGACGATCGCCGACGGTGGCCTGTATGTCGTGCGGCACCGCGAGGATGGGCAGTTGGATGAGTCCTTCGGTGAAAAAGGTGTGCGTCTGCTTCCTTACGGCAGTATGGGCAACCCCAAGTATGTTGGAGTAGGAAGGCGCGTACCTGGATGGGATAACGAAGAGTCCTCCGCGGGGGCACCATGGGGCTCGGGTAGTAAAGGAGCCTCTGCGGTCCAGCAATTGGATGGGAAAATTTTTTTGGCCGGTGGTGTAAGTACTGAATCCGGTCAGACGAAAGGGATCGTGCTTCGCCTTAACTCAGATGGTTCTACCGACTATACGTTTAACGGTCTTGGCTTTGCGATTGTCGAGCTCGAAGGTATCGCCTATGACGAGAATTATACTGAGACTGTTGCCGTTCAGGCAGATGGAAAAGTATTGGTATGTGGTGACTATAGATTGAGATCTCCCGATTCCCGAGGTGTTTATGTGACCCGTTTCGATGAAATGGGACGCCTCGATAGAAGTTTCAATGGCGGGACTGTGACGGTGCGCAGCTCTAATAGCATATACATGGAGGCTATTGAGGTAAGAGAGATTGATGGCAGTATCGTCGCGATAGGCGAGGCTCTGCGCGATGGTATTTACAATGGCTTGATGTTCGTTTTAACCAGCGGCGGATTTTTCGATTTCAACTTCAATCGCGGACAGCCTTTGTTCTCCACACTCGTGCCCCAAGGCTTGAAATGGCGGCGTTGTGCATTGCAGGCGGATGGTTCGATCATCGTCGCTGGTACTACCGGCAGGGGGTTCGCCACTGAGGAGGCGACAGCGCTAACGGCACGTTTTCGTTCTGACGGTTCTCTGGATCAGACGTTCAACGGCACCGGTTTTATCGTTTTCGACGAAGATGAAACGTATGAGAGCTTGGAAGACATGACGATCATGAAGGATGGGCGGATTGTCGTGTGCGGGTTGACGTGGGTGGAGGCTAAGCCCTGGGCTTATGCTGCGGGCGGTTGGGTGATCCGCTATCTGGCTTAAGCTAACTGGCGAGGGACTTGCTCCCGCTGGGCTGCGAAGCGACCTCCAAATGGGTATATGCAGCCTTCCTGGAGGATCGCGTCAGCTGGTTTTGCGACCGCTGCGCAGTCAAGCGGGAGCAAGCTCCCTTGCCACAAGAGCTCGTCCGCCTGACACGGAGCCGTTTTTAGCCGTGGCTGAACTGCGAAGCCAGTTCCCGCAACAACACTTCAGCCTCGAGCACTTTGCTGACCACGTCATTGACCTTGTCCCGAGACAGGCCTACGCGTTCGAGCAATGCATCGGGAATTTCCTCGTCCGGACCGGAGCCGATACCGCGCGAGCGCAGCAGGCGCACGGCCAGGCAGACCAGGTTCGGGTAGGCGGCGTATTCGCCGTCGTAGTGTGGGTCGTGCTGGAAGCGCAGGGCGGTGGCCAGTTCGTCGGGCATGTCCCAGTAGCGCATCAGCCAGGCGCCGATCTGTTCGCGACTGATGCCCAGCAGGTGCTGTTCTACGTAGCTGTGGCACAGGTGCGGGTTGACTTCCAGGTGCCGGCAGATCAGCGAGAAGTGCGGCGGGAACACGTGGGCCAGCAACAGGTAGCCGAAGTTGTGCAGCAGGCCGGACAGATAGGTCAGGCCACCTTCGGGGCGCTCGGCCCGAGGCATGGCGCGGGTCAGGCCTTCGATAACGGCGGCAGTGTAGATCGACTGGTGCCAGTACGGTGTGGTGTGTTGCGGGTGGTCCTTGGGCAGGCTCAGGGTCTTGCCCAAGGCCAGGCCCAGCGCCAGGTTGATCACCAGGTCGAAGCCCAGGACCCGGACGATGGCGTCTTCCACTGAACGAATCTTGCCCGGCGAGGCGTAGTAGGGCGATGCGGCCCAGCTCACTACTTGCGCGGCCAGGGCCGGGTCGGTTTCCACGACGCCGGTGATGTCGTCGATGGTCGCGTCAGGGTCGACCCGCAACTTGATGATTTTTTGCGCGGTTTCGGCCAGCGGTGGGATCTCGATGGTTTCTTCCAGGCGTTGCTGGATACGCCGCGCGGTAAACGCCTGGACGGCCTGGGTGATTTCCGCGCGGTCGTCGTGCGGGCGGTCCAGGTTGGGTGTGATGTTGCTCACGGCTTCGCCAAATGTCGCGGCGCTGGCTTTGGTGAGCATGGTCTTGAACGCTTCGCTGGTGACTTCCAGCAGCAGCCCCGGCTCGCCCGAGTTGATCAGCAGCTTCGGTTCACGCAGCAGGCTTTCTTCATACAGGCAGGGGGAACTGGTCAGCGCCGGCAGGCCGGGCAGCAGGCTCAGGCTGTGTTTGCCAAGCATGCGTTCCAGGCGGTCGGTAGGCACCGCCGTGAGCTTGCGACCGGTGAGTTCGGCCAGGCGGTTGAGGTCTAGCAGCTGGCTTTGTGGAAACAGCACCATGAGCGCGCCAACGGCATCGTGCAGCAGAACGGCCTGTACTTTGCGGGCAGGGTTCAGGCCCGGTCGTTCGATAATTTCGTCAAAGGCGATGCCCAGTTTCTCGAGCAACAGCCGAATAACAGACGGAGCGTGCGGGGAGTCGGGGACGAGGGCAGCTTCAGTCATGGTCTGTATCCGTTTTCCTACAAGTTGAGCAGTATAACCAGCTTGCCCGGTAGGTGCGTCCGGAAACTGAGAGCGTGCTCACACTTGGCCATATTGCTGCCCATGACGCAGCCAGCGATCCAACAGCGGGCTGACGTGATCGGGCCAGCGTTCCAGTAGCGCCTGGGCGGCGTCGCGTACTGCAGGGAGCAGATCGGCGTCGCGCATCAGGTCGGCTACCTTGAATTGAAGCAGACCGGTCTGGCGCGTGCCGAGCATTTCACCAGGGCCGCGCAATTCGAGGTCTTTTTCGGCGATGACAAAGCCGTCGTTGGTTTCGCGCATGATGCCCAGCCGCTGCCGACCGATTTGGGACAGGGGGGGGTGATACAGCAAGACGCAATGGCTGGCGGCGCTGCCCCGACCGACGCGGCCGCGCAACTGGTGCAACTGCGCCAGGCCCAGGCGTTCGGGGTTCTCGATGATCATCAGGCTGGCGTTGGGCACGTCCACACCGACCTCGATCACCGTGGTGGCGACCAGCAGTTGCAGGGCGCCGGCCTTGAATTCGGCCATGACGGCGGCTTTCTCGGCGGGTTTCATGCGCCCGTGGATCAGCCCGACCTTCAACTCACCGAGGGCGGCGGTGAGGTCTTCATAGGTGGTTTCAGCGGCCTGGCAGGTCAGTTCTTCCGATTCTTCGATCAGGGTGCAGACCCAATAGGCCTGGCGCCCTTCGGCACAGGCGCTGCGCACGCGCTCGATCACTTCGACCCGCCGGGTGTCGGTGACCAGCACGGTATTGACCGGTGTGCGGCCCGGGGGCAGTTCGTCGAGGATCGAGGTGTCGAGGTCGGCGTAGGCGCTCATGGCCAGGGTCCGTGGGATCGGCGTGGCGGTCATGATCAACTGGTGCGGACACATCCGCCCGCCCACGCCTTTCTGCCGCAGGGCCAGGCGTTGCTGCACGCCGAAACGGTGCTGCTCGTCGATGATCACCAACGCCAGGTTCTTGAACTGCACTTCGTCCTGGAACAAGGCATGGGTGCCCACCACCATCGGTGCGCCTTCGGCGATCTGCGCCAGGGCGGCTGCGCGATTCTTGCCCTTGAGCTTGCCGGCCAGCCAGGCGACTTCGATGCCCAGCGGTTCGAGCCAGCGCTGGAAGGTGATGAAATGTTGTTCGGCAAGGATCTCGGTGGGCGCCATCAACGCCACCTGATAACCCGCTTCCAGGGCCTGGAGCGCGGCGAGGGCGGCGACCACGGTCTTGCCGGCGCCGACGTCGCCCTGGATCAGCCGTAGCATCGGCTCGGGCTGGCTCAGGTCATAGGCGATTTCGTTGCCGACCCGCTGCTGGGCGCCGGTGGGCGCGAAGCCAAGGTTGGCCAGGTAACGGGTGGGCAGATCCTTGGCCTTGGGCATGGCCGGGGCGCGCAGGGAGCGCAGGCTTTCCCGCAGGCGTTGCTGCGACAGTTGATGGGTCAGCAACTCTTCAAAGGCCAAGCGATGCTGGGCCCAGTGATGGCCGAGGGCGAGCTCGTCGACATCGGCATCGGCGGGCGGGTGGTGCAGGTAGCGGATCGCATCGGCCAACGGCGCCAATTGGTAATCCCGGGCCAGTTCCATGGGCAGCCAGTCGGGCAGGCTGCTGGGGCCCAGCAACGTCAGGGTTTGCTGGCAGAGCTGGCGCAGGCGCTGTTGAGTCAGGCCTTCGGTGAGCGGATAGACCGGGGTCAGGGTCTCATCCACCGGCGGCGGTTCGTCGCCAGTGATGCTGCGGTATTCCGGATGATAGATCTCCAGTCCCGAGGCACCAGGCCGAGCCTCGCCGTAGCAGCGCACGCGGGTGCCACGCTTGAGGCCTTCCTTTTGTGCATTGCTGAAGTGATAGAAGCGCAGGCTGAGCCCGCCGGTGCCGTCCTGCAGGCGCACCACCAGGCTACGGCGCCGGCCCATGACCACGTCGGCGCCGCTGACGGTGCCTTCGATCACCGCGTCCTGCCCCGGTCGCAAGTGACCGATGGGCACCACGCGGGTGCGATCCTGATAGCGCAGCGGCAGGTGGAACAGCACGTCCTGGAGGTTTTCCAGGCCGACCTTGGCCAGTTTCTCGGCCATGGCTTCACCGACACCCTTGAGTGCCGTGACCGGCACGTTCGACAGCTCAGTCATGGCCGCGACTTACTTGGCTGTGGGCGGCTTTGCCACGGAACACAGGCGGATCGAGTCAGCGAGGATCTCGATGGCCTTGGGCCGCGGGAAGCTGGCGCGCCAGGCGATGGCAACGGTGCGGAACGGCACGGGCGGTGTCAGTGGGCGAACTTCGATCACGCCGGGGGCGTAGTGGTGGCTGTCCACCGCCGACAGCGGCAGGATCGAAATGCCCAGGCCCGAGGCGACCATGTGGCGGATGGTTTCCAGGGAGCTGGATTCCACCGTGGTGTGCTTGGCGCCTTCGCCGCCCTTGGTCAGGGTCGGGCAGGCTTCGAGCACCTGGTCGCGGAAGCAGTGGCCTTCGCCGAGCAGCAGCAGGCTCTTGTCGTTGAGCAGGGCGGCGTCGATGGTTTTTTTCTGGGTCCAGGGGTGCTGGGCCGGCATCAGGACGTAGAACGGTTCGTCGTAGAGCGGCAGGGTCAGGACGTCGGCTTCGTTGAACGGCAGGGCGATGATGATCGCGTCCAGCTCGCCGTTGCGCAGCTTGTCGCGCAGCACATGGGTGAAGTTTTCTTCGATGTACAACGGCATCTGCGGGGCGACCCGGTGCAGTTGCGGGATCAGGTGCGGGAACAGGTACGGGCCGACGGTGTAGATCGCACCGACTTTCAGCGGGGCGGTCAGCTGGTTCTTGCCGGCCTGGGCCAACTCACGGATGCCCTGGGCCTGCTCCAGTACCTTCTGTGCCTGGGCCACGATGCCTTCGCCGACCGGGGTCAGGCGCACGGCGCTTTTGCTGCGCTCGAAAATCAGCACGCCGAGCTCGTCTTCAAGCTTTTTCACACCCACCGACAGCGTCGGCTGGCTGACATGGCAACGCTCGGCCGCATGGCCGAAATGCTGCTCTTGGGCGAGGGTCACGATGTAGCGTAATTCTGTGAGGGTCATGGCGAGCGTCCGTGAAGTTGCGAGCCAAGCATACCGGCTGCAATCGATAGACGCACGTTATCAGACTGGGGGCGCGGTGTGACACTGTCTAATGTGCATTACCTGTGGGAGCAAGGCTTGCCCGCGATGAAGTCAACGCAATGCTCGTTGGGACCGGGGTGCTTGTATCGCGAGCAAGCTTTGCTCCCACAGATGCCTTTGCTCCCAATTACCTGTGCTCCAAAAACCTCTTTGGCAGAAACAAGAAGCCCCTGTTACAGGGGCTGGTAATTGAGGTTAGCGCCGACGCTTTTCGATGGAGTACACAAACGGTGCCGTCAGTTCGATGGTGCCATTGGTCAGCAACTCCGCCGGTGGCTTGGGCAGCGGTTGGGCGAGGCGGATCATTTCCAGGGTGGCCCGGTCCAGGGACTCGGTGCCAGCGCTGCCCACCAGTTCGAAGGACAACACGTTTCCATTGGCATCCACCACAAAGCGCAGGCGGTTCATGCCTTCCTTGTTCATCTGCCGGGCCCTGAGCGGGTACTTCTTGTACTTGCCCAGGTGCGCCAGCAGCGTGCCTTGCCAATTGGCCTTGGCCGCCGCTTGCGCGGGCGAAGGGCCAGGGGCCGGTTGCGCGGATTTCTCGGTCGGTGCCGGGGTTGGCGGGGTGTCGCTGGGCTTTTGCTCCGACGGCTCTTCCTTGGGCGGCTCCGGCTTTTTTTCCACCGGCTTTGGCTTGGGCGGTTGAGGCTTAGGCTTGGGCTTGACCGGCTTGGGTACGACAATCTCGGCCTTCGGTGCTTCGGCCAGTTTAGGCAGCGGCAGTTCTTCGACCGGCGCCGGCGGTTGCGGCGGCGTGACGACTTTTGGCGGTGCCGGTGGCGGCGGGGCGGGCACCGGCGCCAGCTCGACCATCATCGCCTGGGGGGGCAATTCGATGGGCGGGCGGGACGTCCAGTTCAGCGCCAGCGCGATGGCGAGCGCGTGCACGCCCAACACCACGGCCAGGCTACCGCTGTAACGCGTCAGCTTTTGGCGCATCGTGATCATTGCTTGGGCGCCGTCTCGAGTCCGACCAGGCCGACCTTCAAGTAACCGGCGGCGCGCAGGGCGTCCATCACGTTCATCAGGTCGCCGTAGTCCACGCCTTTATCGGCCTGGAAGAAGATCGTCGTGTCCTTCTTGCCCTGGGTCTTGGCGTCGAGGGTCGCGCCGAGGCTTTCGGGCTTGACCTCGTCTTCGCCGAGGAACAGGCGCTGGTCGGCCTTGACGCTCAGGAACACCGGTTTCTCCGGCCGTGGCGACGGCTTGGCCGTCGAGGCCGGAAGGTCAACCTTGATGTCCACGGTAGCGAGCGGGGCCGCCACCATGAAGATGATCAACAACACCAGCATCACGTCGATGAACGGCGTGACGTTGATTTCGTGGTTCTCGGCCAGATCGTCGTCTGCGCCTTCTTTCAAATGCAGGCCCATGGCCGATTACCCCACTTTCACCATGTGCGGTTGCGAGCTGCGCTCGGGCGGCAGGTGGTCGAGGTCGCGGCTGACCAGCAACAGGACTTCAGCCGAAGCGTCGGAGACCTGGGCCTTGTAGCCGGCGATGGAGCGGGCGAAGACGTTGTAGATAACCACGGCCGGGATCGCTGCGACCAGGCCGAGGGCGGTCGCCAGCAGGGCTTCGGCGATGCCGGGAGCGACGACGGCGAGGTTGGTGGTCTGGGTCTTGGCGATGCCGATGAAGCTGTTCATGATGCCCCATACGGTGCCGAACAGGCCGACGAACGGCGCGGTGGAACCAATGGTGGCAAGTACGCCGGTGCCGCTGCTCATGTTGCGACCACAGGCGGCGACCAGGCGTTCGAGGCGGAAGCTCACGCGCTCCTTGATGCCTTCCTTTTCGCGGCTGTTGGCCGACAGGCGCATTTCTTCGAGTGCGTCATGCACCAGCAGGTTGGCGAGGGTGCCTTCCTTCCCGGCGCTGGCGCTGGCTTCCTTGAGGGTGGTGGCCTTTTTCAGGGCGGCGATCTCACCGCGCAGGCGACGTTTGGCACCCAGCAGTTCGAAGCCTTTGGCGATCCAGATGGTCCAGGTGATGATCGAGGCGATGGCCAGGCCGATCATCACGATCTTGACGATGATGTCGGCGTTTTTGTACATGCCCCATGGCGACAGGTCGTGGGCCATGCCCAGGGTGTTGTCGGCTTCGAGTACTTCAGGTGTATCGGCGGCGCTGGCCTCGACGGCTTGGGCCGGGTCGGTGGCCACCGGCGTCGCTACGGGAGCGCCAGCGTCGGCAGGCGCTTGGGCCGCTGTGGGTGTGGTGGTAGTCGGGGTAGTGGCTGGCGTCTGTGCATCGGCGAACGCGGCGGCGGGCGCCAGCAGCAGGCTGAGCAGCAGGGCTGCCACGGCGCTCCAGGCGCGAGGTCGATTGGTTGGCGAAGCGAGGGATATTGAGCGTTTCATGCTGGCCGGACCTGAGAGGAAAAGAAGGTTGATGTTCTTCCAGGCCTCGTGGGGCCGAGAACAAAAGTGGCGAGCATTATTGCAAGTAATTCTTGTTAACAAAAGTAATACAGTTACTTTTTTTGTCGCATGGGTAGCCGCTCGTCCCTCACGGAGGCTAGTCTGCGGCTTTACCAGAGGAGTTTTTGATGTCCGCGCCTTCTGTTTTGATCGCCGGCTGCGGTGATATCGGCGGCCGCCTGGCCAGCCAGTTAGTGGCCGAACATTGGCAAGTCCATGGCTTGCGCCGTACGGTTTCGCACCTGCCGGCCGGGGTTGTCGGGGTGGCGGGGGATTTGTTCAGCGAGCAATGTCCTGTTGATTGGCCCACCGGACCGCTGGACTACCTGGTGTACAGCGCCGCCGCCACCGAGCATGACGAAGCGGGTTATCGCGCGGCGTACGTTGAAGGGTTGCAGCATGTGTTGGGCTGGTTGAAGCAGCATGGCCAGCGGCCCAAGCGTTTGCTTTTTGTGTCCAGCAGCAGTGTTTATGGGCAACAGAAAGGTGAGTGGGTCGATGAAACTTCGCCCACCGAGGCCGGCGGTTATTCCGGTCGGCTGATGCTCGAAGCCGAGCAGGTGGCGCTCGACAGCGGCATCCCGGCCAGCCGCGTGCGCCTGACCGGCATCTACGGCCCCGGGCGTGAGTGGCTGTTGAGCCAGGTGCGCCAGGGCTATAGCGTGGTGGAAGATCCGCCCCTGTACGCCAATCGCATCCATGCCGACGATGCGGCGGGCCTGCTGGCGTTTCTGCTTGAGGCTGATCGCCAGGGCAAGACCCTGGAAGACTGCTACATCGGCGTCGACGACGCCCCCGCCGCGCTGGCCGACGTGGTGGGCTGGCTGCGCGACTACATGGGCGTCACCCAATGGGCTGAAAACGCCAGCGTACGCCGCGCCGGCAGTAAACGCTGCAGCAATGCCCGGGCCAAGGCCTTGGGTTGGACGCCGCGGTATCCGAGTTTTCGTGAAGGGTATGCGGCGATTCTGGAAGGGCGCTGCTGACCGGCATCAACGGGTCTTTAGGCAAAGGCTCACTCATTGCCGGAGAGCCCAGCGCCGAGTCCTGTGGCAAGCGGGCTTGTTCGTTCAGGCAGAGCCTGCTCGGCGTGTGCCTGACGATGGGGTTCGGCGCCAAGGGCTATGTCCTGTTTTGGCTCTCACCGTAGCTCAGCATCTTCTGGTCTTGACTTGCTTCATCGAGCTCGCCGAGCATTGCCCGATGCTTGCCCAAGCCAAGAGCGATGTGCAGGCCACCCGCAACCGCTTCAGTCAATCCGTTCGAGCCTACCTAACAGCGACAGGGACCGTCATCAATGCAAGCTAGTTTCAGCAAAGGCGTTATCTTTGCACTCTCCGCCGCCGCGCTTAACGCCACGATAGGTGTGCTCAGTAAAGTGCTCATGAGTAATGGTTTCACTGCCAGCAGTGTCGCCGTCATAAAGACGGTCCTGGGTTGTGTGCTGCTCTCAGCCTTGCTGCTGTTTTTCAAGCGCCCGGCAACAACGGCCAAATGGACCCAGGCGGCGATCTGCGCGTTTCTCGGTATCTTTGTGCTGTTCCACTTCGAAACGGCTGCCTATCGGCATTACGCCGCGGCGGGCGTAGTGGTGATGCTGATGGCCAGTGCTTCCATCTCCTCGATTGTGCTCGCACGCATATTTCTCAAGGATGCGATCACCGCGAACGCCACTGTGGGTGCCGCTCTGGCTATCGCCGGAATCGCGGTGATCTTCGGCGCCGACCTGCGACAGGGCTTCACGCTCCAAGGCGTTGCACTCGCTTCCATGGCGGGCTGCGGCTACGGGGCGTTTTCGGTAGCCATGAAGCGGATGGGGGTGTCCGGTGGGCTGCACTTCACTCGTCAGTTGCTGTTCTTCGGCGGCCTGTACTTGCTTATGCCGGCTTCGGCCGACGGCTTCGTCATCGGTGAACTGTCGCCCTTGGCAATTGCCGCACTGCTGGGGTTGGCCGCGCTGCCGACCATCCTCGGCTTTTTCTGCACCACCAAGGCAATCGAGTACCTCAAGCCATCCCAGGTGCAAGCCTTGGAGCTGACCGAGCCGCTCTTCGCCGCACTGCTGGCGTTTGTAGTGCTCAATGAGGTGCCCCGCGAAAGCCTGTATCCGGGAGCGCTACTGATCATCGTTGGGTTGTGTTTCTCCAATGAGCTGATCCGCCTGGGCAGAAAAAAGCCTGTCCCATCTCGCGCGTGAACCTTGACCGGAGGGCGCCTGTACATTTATTTCAAGGCGCCGTCTCGCTCACTGCTTTTCCAACAACCACTGCCGAGTACCCGGCGTGAACGACGGCATTTCATCGGCCAGCGCGGTATTGACGGTCTGGAAGATTTCCAGCTTCTTGCCGTCGCGGGCGAAGATCCAGGTGTTGCCCTGGCCGTTCTGTTGCAACCAGATGTTGTCGTTGCCGCCGCTCATGGAGGCGCAATCGCCCGCCAAGCACAAGGCGTAGCGATCGGCGCCGGGCAGGCCGCTGACCTGGCCGTCGGGTTGGAATTGCACACTGGCGCCCTGGCCGGGGCCGTTGACGATGTTCCAGGTGCCACCGAGGTAGGCGGCGTATAGCGCTCGCTCGAAACTTGCACCGATTGGCGCGCCTTCCGGCACCTGGACTTGCGCGCGGTCGAACACCTGTTGCGGTTCGTTCTCGGTGGCCGCCTGGCTCAGTTGGTCGCCGTCGCGCTTCAGTTCGCTGGCCGAGCTGCCGTAGAAATCGACTTTCCACGCGCCGTCTTCTTCGCCCAGCAACTTGCCTTCGACGTTTTCAAAACCGTTGGTGTAGCGCGCCTGGCCAGCCCGGGTGTTGACGTCCCATTCCAGGTTCGGGCCGTAGCCCTGCAGTGCCTCGCGAAGCGGGCCACCTTTGGCGGCAGCGTCGATGGCTGCCTGGTTGATCCAGGTGCCGCTGATGTCACGGTCGGCAGGGTCGCTGGCGCAGCCGCCCAGGAGCAGGGCAGCCAGCGAGAGAGCAAGCGCTTTGCGCATGGTGGAATCCTTTCAAGACGAAAACGGCGCAGCGGGGGAGGCTGCGCCGACCTTATTACTCGATGACCAGGATGGCATCCATCTCAACCTGCGCGCCCTTTGGCAGGGCCGCCACGCCAATGGCGGCGCGGGCAGGGTAAGGCTGGTCGAAGTACTTGCCCATGATCTCGTTGACCTTGGCGAAGTGGCTCAGGTCGGTGAGGAAGATGTTGAGCTTGACGATGTCCTTGAACGAACCGCCAGCAGCTTCGGCCACGGCCTTGAGGTTTTCGAACACCTGCACGGTCTGGGCTTCGAAGCCTTCCACCAGCTCCATGGTCTTCGGGTCCAGCGGGATCTGGCCCGACATGTACACGGTGTTGCCCGCCTTGATCGCCTGGGAATAAGTACCGATGGCGGCCGGGGCCTTGTCGCTGGTGATAACGGTTTTGGTCATGGATGACTCCTTGTAATGGATGGGCCTATGGGGGTTATGCGCGCATCCGGGTGATGCGGATGACGCCCGTCAGGGCACGCAACTTCTTGATCACGCGGGCCAGGTGCACACGGTCGTGCACGCTGACCACCAGTTGGACCACGCTGATGCGGCCGTCGCGTTCGTCCATGCTGATTTTCTCGATATTGCCGTCGGCGGCGTTGACGCTGCTGGCCAGCAGGGCGATCAGGCCACGCTGGTGTTCCAGCTCGACCCGCAGCTCGACGTTGAATTCGCCGGTGACATCCTTGGCCCAGGAGAGCTGGATGCATTTTTCCGGGTTGTGGCGGATTTCGCTGATGTTGCGGCAGTTGTCCAGGTGCACCACCATGCCTTTGCCGGCGGACAGGTGGCCGACAATCGGGTCGCCCGGGATCGGCGTGCAGCACTTGGCGTAACTGAGCACCAGGCCCTCGGTGCCGCGAATCGCCAGCGGGCCTTCAGGGCTTGGCAACTGTTCGCCTTCGCCGAGCAGGCGGCGGGCGACGACATAGGCCATGCGGTTGCCCAGGCCGATGTCTTCGAGCAGGTCTTCGATCAGTTCGAGACGGTATTCGTGGAGCATGACCTGCACGCGTTCGGCCGGGATCTTGTCCAGGGAGCTGTCGAAACCGTTCAGCACTTTGTTCAGCAGGCGTTCGCCGAGGCTGATGGATTCGGAGCGCCGTTGCAGCTTCAGGGCGTGGCGGATGTGCGTGCGGGCCTTGCCGGTGACCACGAAATTGAGCCATGCGGGATTCGGCCGGGCGCCGGGGGCGCTGACGATTTCCACCGTGGAGCCGCTTTGCAGCGGTTCGGACAACGGCGCCAGGCGGCGGTTGATCCGACACGCGATGCAGCTGTTGCCGACGTCGGTGTGCACCGCGTAGGCGAAGTCCACCGCCGTGGAGCCTTTAGGCAGCTCCATGATCCGGCCTTTGGGCGTAAAGACGTAGACCTCGTCCGGGAACAGGTCGATCTTCACGCTTTCAATGAATTCCAGGGAGTTGCCGGCCCGTTGCTGCATTTCCAGCACACCCTTGACCCACTGCCGGGCGCGGGCGTGGGTGCTCTTGGGTTGTTCGTCGCCGCTGGATTTGTAGAGCCAGTGGGCGGCGATGCCGTTGTTGGCCATCTCTTCCATTTCACGGGTGCGGATCTGGATTTCGATCGGTACGCCGTGCATGCCGAACAACGTGGTGTGCAGCGATTGATAGCCGTTGGCCTTGGGAATCGCGATGTAATCCTTGAAGCGCCCCGGCAGCGGTTTGTACAAATTATGCACAGCACCCAACACGCGGTAGCAGGTATCGACCTTGTCGACGATGATCCGGAACGCGTAGACGTCCATGATCTCGTTGAAGGCTCGACGCTTGCCGCGCATTTTCTTGTAGATGCCGTAGAGGTGTTTCTGCCGCCCGCTGACTTCGCCTTCGATGCCGTCGATGGCCAGGCAGTGGCTCAGGGACTCTTCGATTTTGTTGACGATTTCCTTGCGGTTGCCCCGAGCGCGCTTGACGGCCTGGTTGATCCGCGCCGAACGCATCGGGTGCATGGCCTTGAAGCCCAGGTCTTCGAACTCGATGCGGATCGCGTGCATGCCCAGGCGATTGGCGATGGGGGCGTAGATTTCCAGGGTTTCCTTGGCGATGCGTCGGCGTTTTTCGCCGGACAGCACTTCCAGGGTGCGCATGTTGTGCAAGCGGTCGGCGAGCTTGACCAGGATCACGCGAATGTCGCGGGCCATGGCCATGGCCATTTTCTGGAAGTTTTCGGCCTGGGCCTCGGCCTTGGTCTCGAAGTTCATCTGGGTCAGTTTGCTGACCCCATCGACCAGTTCGGCCACGGTTTCGCCGAACTGCGCTTGCAGCGCTTCCTTGGCAATGCCGGTGTCTTCGATCACGTCATGCAGCATCGCCGCCATCAGGCTCTGATGGTCCATGTGCATGTCGGCAAGAATATTCGCCACCGCAAGAGGATGCGTGACGTACGCCTCGCCGCTGCGGCGGCGTTGGCCGTCGTGGGCTTGTTCAGCGTAGAAATAGGCTCGGCGGACCAGGTTGACCTGGTCCGTGCCGAGGTAGGCCGATAAGCGATCGGCGAGGGCGTCTATGCTCGGCATGATGATGACTCCTGCCGTTTGCTGTGACCCCGCGCCGTGCTACGTCGACCAGGCATAGGCTTAGACCGCCTCGTTGGACTCGTCCTCGAACGCTGCGAACAGCGGTTCGTCTTCGACGATTTCAGCGTTGGCGATGAACTCGTAGCTCATCAGGCCCTCGGCGATTTCACGCAGCGCTACTACTGTAGGCTTGTCGTTTTCCCACTGGACCAATGGCTCTTTGCCGCCGGTGGCCAGTTGACGGGCACGCTTGGTAGAGAGCATGACCAGCTCAAAGCGGTTTTCCACGTGTTCTAGGCAGTCTTCAACGGTTACGCGGGCCATGGTATTCCTCGGAGCGAATGCAATATGCGCGCTGCCCGGTTGGGCGAGCGGACTCGACAGTTTAAAAAAACACCAGCGTTTAGGGAAGCGCTGATTTTTTAACCAAACCCCTCGGCGCGCTGCGACTACCAATGTAAAGCCGTCGCAGCGGTTTTGGGAAGGGCTGATCAGCCCAACAATTCGGCCAATAATTTACCGAAACGTTGCTGCTGGCGTTTCTGCTGCAGCTGGCTGGCGCGGAAAATCGCCTTCAGGTCATCCAGCGCATGGGCGAAATCGTCGTTGATGATCAGGTAATCGTAGTCGACGTAGTGGCTCATTTCGCTGACTGCTTCGCGCATCCGGCCTTCGATGATGTCGTCGCTGTCCTGGCCGCGGTTGGTCAGGCGCTGGCGCAAGGCCTGCTGGCTTGGCGGCAGGATGAAGATCGAGCGGGCCTGGGGCATCAGCTTGCGCACCTGCTCGGCGCCTTGCCAGTCGATTTCCAGGATCAGGTCGTGACCTTCGTCCAGGGTCTGCTGCAAGTAGCTTTGCGAAGTGCCATAGAGGTTGCCGAAGACTTCGGCACGCTCCAGGAAGTCGCCGTGTTCGGCCATTTTCACGAACTCTTCGCGGTCGACGAAGTGATAATTCACGCCGTTCACTTCCCCCGGGCGCATGGCGCGGGTGGTGTGCGAGATCGAGACGCGAATCTGCGGTTCGGCATCGATCAGCGCCTTGACCAGGCTGGTCTTGCCGGCGCCCGAGGGCGCGGAAATGATGTAAAGAGTGCCGGTGCTGTGGGTCATGTTGTGAGCCTTACTCAATGTTTTGCACTTGTTCGCGCATTTGCTCGATCAACACCTTGAGGTTGACCGCCGCCTGGGTGCTGCGCGGGTCGAAGGCTTTGGAGCCCAGTGTATTGGCTTCGCGGTTGAGTTCCTGCATCAAAAAGTCCAGGCGGCGGCCGGCCGCACCACCGGACTTGAGCACCCGGCGAACTTCGATGATGTGGGTGCTCAGGCGATCCAGTTCTTCGGCCACATCGCTCTTTTGCGCGAGCATGACCATTTCCTGTTCCAGGCGCTGCGGGTCCAGCTCGGCCTTCATGTCGGCGAAGCGGTCGAGCACCTTCTGACGCTGGGTGGCGAGCATCTGCGGGACCAGCTCGCGCAGGGTGCTGACGTCTCCTTCAATGGACGTCAGGCGCTCGTTGATCAGCCGCGCCAGCTCCGCGCCTTCACGCTCGCGGCCGGCCTTGAGTTCCTTGAGCCCCTCACTGAACAACGCCATCGCCTCGGCGTTCAGCGCTTGCGGATCGCTCGCATCGCCCACCAGTACGCCGGGCCAGGCCAGGACTTCCAACGGGTTCAGGGCGGCGGGGTTGTTGATCAGGCTGGCGACGGTTTCGGCGGCGGCCACCAGCTGTGCGGCGCGCTCGCGGTCTACCTGCAGGGTCTTGCCGGTGCTTTCTTCGGTAAAACGCAGGGTGCATTCCAGCTTGCCCCGGGACAGGCCCTGGCGCAGCGCCTCGCGCACGCCGCCTTCAAGGTCGCGAAAGGATTCCGGCAGGCGCAGGTGCGGCTCCAGGTAACGGCTGTTGACCGAGCGCAGTTCCCAACTCAGCGTGCCTTGGGCCCCGGCCTTTTCGACGCGGGCGAAGGCAGTCATGCTGTGCACCATGGAGGTTCCTCGCAATGCAGGCCGGCCACAACCGGTGGTCGTGGGGCCTGGAATCTGTGAATAAAAGCCGAAGGGCAGCAAAGGCGCAGGATTGTAGCGCAGTGAGGCGCATGCCCCCAACCGCACTTATGACAAAGCGCAGTTGCCCGCCGGGCGGGCCTTTGCGCGGCTTCGCTCGCGCCGGATTTTTTGAACTGCGCTACGTTTAACTGCCCTATGACGATTCACGGCTCTATAATGCTCGGCAGTTTTCCGTCCTCTGTACAGGTGTTCCCTATGAAACGTCCAAGTGGTCGCGTTGCCGATCAGCTTCGCTCGATCCGCATTACCCGCAACTACACCAAACACGCCGAGGGATCTGTACTGGTCGAATTCGGTGATACCAAGGTCATCTGTACTGTCAGCGTCGAAAACGGCGTGCCACGGTTCCTCAAGGGCCAGGGCCAGGGTTGGTTGACCGCCGAATATGGCATGCTGCCGCGCGCTACCGGTGAGCGGAACCAGCGCGAAGCCAGCCGTGGCAAGCAGGGCGGTCGCACCCTGGAAATCCAGCGCCTGATCGGCCGTTCGCTGCGCGCCGCGCTGGATATGTCCAAGCTGGGCGACGTGACGCTGTATGTCGATTGCGACGTGATCCAGGCCGACGGCGGCACGCGTACCGCGTCCATTACTGGTGCCATGGTCGCGCTGGTCGATGCCTTGAAGGTGATCAAGAAGCGTGGCGGCCTCAAGGGCGGCGACCCGCTCAAGCAGATGATCGCCGCGGTGTCCGTGGGCATGTACCAGGGTGAGCCGGTGCTGGACCTGGACTACCTGGAAGACTCCGCCGCCGAGACCGATCTGAATGTGGTCATGACCAGCGCTGGCGGCTTCATCGAAGTCCAGGGCACCGCCGAAGGCGCGCCGTTCCAGCCGGAAGAATTGAACGCTATGCTGGAATTGGCGAAGAAAGGCATGAACGAGATTTTCGAACTGCAAAAAGCCGCATTGGCTGACTGATTGTTTCGCGCTTCAGACAAGGAGAGTGTCATGAGTGATGAGCAAGTCCTACTGCCCCAGCCGAGCAAAGAGGCGCGTCAATGGGCAATGTTTTGTCACCTGTCCGCCTTGTTGGGGATCTGGATTCCGTTCGGCACGTTGATTGGGCCGTTGGTGCTCTGGCAACTCAAGCGCGAAACTGACCCGTTCATCGATGCCCAGGGCAAGGAAGCGCTGAACTTCCAGATCACCGTGGCCATCGCCTCGGCGATCAGCCTCCTGCTGATGGTCGTGGTCATTGGCTTCTTTCTGTTCGGCCTGGTGGCCATTGGTGCGCTGGTGCTGACCATCATTGGTGGGGTGAAGGCCAATGAGGGGCAGCCGTATCGGTATCCGTTTACTTGGCGGTTGGTCAAATAACGATCAGTGAGGGCCTGTCCCTGTGGGGGCGAGCTTTCAGGGCCTACAAAAAAACCGACATTGCTGTCGGTTTTTTGTAGGTACGAATGCTGCTTAGATCGTTAGCGTCCAGTCGTAATCGACGATCAGCGGCGCATGCTGCGAGAACCGTGGCTGGCGCGGCAGGCGGGCGCTGCGTACGAAGCGGCGCAGGCCGGGCGTCAGCAACTGGTAGTCGAAACGCCAGCCGAGGTTGAGCATCTCGGCCTGTTCGTTGTCTGGCCACCAGCTGTACTGGTCGCCTTCACGGCTGACTTCGCGCAGGGCGTCGACATAACCCATGTTGCCAATGATCTCGTCCATCCAGGCCCGTTCCGGCGCCAGGAAGCCAGGAGATTGCTGGCTGTCGCGCCAGTTCTTGATATCCAGCTTCTGTTGCGCCACATACAGCGAGCCACAATAGATGTACTCGCGACGTTTGCGCCGCTGTTTATCCAGATAGCGGGCGAAGTCGTCCATTAACTTGAATTTCTGATTCAAATCTTCATCGCCGTTCTGTCCCGACGGGAGCAGTAAGGTCGCGATGCTGACCTTGTCGAAATCGGCTTGCAGGTAGCGCCCGTAGCGGTCCGCCGTCTCGAAACCGAGACCGTTGATGACAGCCTTCGGTTGCAGCCGCGAGTACAAAGCCACGCCACCCTGGGCGGGGACTTCGGCATCGCAGGCATAAAGGAAGTAACCATCCAGTTGGAAGGCTGCATCGTCCAGTTCAAAGGCGGAGGCGCGGGTGTCCTGCAGGCAGATGACGTCGGCATTCTGTGCTTGCAGCCAACTGAGCAAACCACGCTCCACTGCAGCCTGAATACCATTGACGTTCACACTGATGATCCGCATAAATGGCCCCAAAAATCACGTGCGTGTATGATACACGGCGTGTACCTATTTAGCTAAATCCGCGGTATTTGAGGCTTTTTTTCATGCAGGCGTATCAGCGCGATTTCATTCGCTTTGCCATCGATCGCGGCGTTTTGCGCTTCGGTGAGTTCACCCTCAAGTCCGGGCGCACCAGCCCGTACTTCTTCAATGCCGGCCTGTTCAACACCGGTTCCGCCCTGGCGCAACTGGGCCGTTTCTATGCGGCGGCCATCGTCGAGAGCGGCATCCCGTTCGACGTGCTGTTCGGCCCGGCCTACAAAGGCATCCCGCTGGCCGCCACGACTGCCGTCGCTCTGGCCGAGCACCACGACCGCGACCTGCCCTGGTGCTTCAACCGCAAGGAAGCCAAGGCTCACGGTGAAGGCGGCAGCCTGGTGGGCGCACCGCTGACCGGTGACGTGCTGATCATCGATGACGTGATCACCGCCGGCACCGCGATCCGCGAAGTGATGCAGATCATCGGCTCCCAGGAAGGCGCCAAGGCCGCCGGCGTATTGATCGCCCTGAACCGTCAGGAGCGCGGCAACGGTGAGCTGTCGGCGATCCAGGAAGTGGAACGCGACTTCGGCATCCCGGTGATCAGCATTGTGTCGCTGACCCAGGTGCTGGAGTTTTTGGCCGACGATCCGCAGCTCAAGCAGCATTTGCCGGCGGTTGAGGCTTATCGGGCGCAGTTCGGCGTTTGATCGGCACGCGCTAAACCCTGTGGGAGCGAGCAAGCTCGCTCCCACAGGGAGTAAGGCAAAAAAAGACCCCGCTCAACCAGGTTGAGCGGGGTCTTTTTTTACCGGTGTCGCTTAAGGACGCTTGCGATTACTGATCAAGGTACCCACGCCAGTATCGGTGAAGATCTCCAGCAGGATCGCATTCGGAACACGGCCGTCGATGATCAGCGAGCTGCCGACGCCGCCCTGTACCGCTTCCAGCGCGCAACGGATCTTGGGCAGCATGCCGCCGTAGATGGTGCCGTCGGCGATCAGGTCGTCGACCTGTTGGGTCGACAGGCCGGTCAGGACCTTGCCCGACTTGTCCATCAGACCAGCGATGTTGGTCAGCAGCATCAGCTTCTCAGCTTTCAGCGCTTCGGCGACCTTGCCGGCGACCAGGTCGGCGTTGATGTTGTACGACTCGCCATTGGCGCCTACGCCGATGGGCGCGATCACCGGGATGAAGTCGCCCTTGACCAGCAGGTTCAGCAAGTCGGTGTTGATCCCGACTACTTCACCCACGTGACCGATGTCGATGATTTCCGGCTGGGTCATCTCCGGCGTCTGGCGGGTGACGGTGAGCTTCTTCGCCCGGATCAGCTCGGCGTCCTTGCCTGTCAGGCCGATGGCGCTGCCGCCATGACGGTTGATCAGGTTGACGATGTCCTTGTTGACTTGGCCGCCGAGGACCATTTCCACCACGTCCATGGTCTGCGCGTCGGTGACGCGCATGCCATCGATGAAGTGGCTTTCGATCGACAGGCGCTTGAGCAGATCACCGATCTGCGGGCCACCGCCGTGCACCACCACCGGGTTGATGCCCACGGCCTTCATCAGCACGATGTCGCGGGCGAAGCCGGTTTTCAGCTCCTCGCTTTCCATCGCGTTGCCGCCGTATTTGATCACCAGGGTCTTGCCGACGTAGCGTCGGATATAAGGCAACGCTTCGGACAGGACCTTGGCGGTATTGGCGGCGGCTTCGCGTTCGAGGGTCATTCAGGGCTCCGGTGGTACTTCAAAAATCAGAACGGTAGTTGAAGATCAGGTGCAACACGTTTGAGTTGGCTGTGGAACACATCCTTGATGCGCTGCAGTTCGGCTTCGTTGTCGGCCTCGAAACGCAGCACCAGCACCGGTGTGGTGTTGGATGCGCGAACCAGGCCCCAACCTTGGGGATAGTCGACCCGCACACCGTCGATGGTGGTCAGTTCGGCGCCTTCGCCCCATTGAGCGTCGTGCAGTGCATCAATGATGCTGAATTTGCTCTCTTCGGTCACATGGATATTGATTTCTGGCGTAGAAATATCATTTGGGAAGGTCGCGAACAGCTCTTCGGCCGTGGATTTTTCCTTGCTGAGGATTTCCAGCAGGCGCGCGGCGCTGTAAATGCCGTCGTCGAAACCGAACCAGCGCTCCTTGAAGAAGATGTGGCCGCTCATTTCGCCAGCCAGCAGGGCGCCGCTTTGTTTCATTTTCTTCTTGATCAACGAATGGCCGGTCTTCCACATCAGTGGGCGACCGCCATATTCCTTGATCAGCGGCACCAGGCGACGGGTGCACTTAACGTCGAAGATGATTTCGGCGTTCGGATTGCGTCCCACTACGTCACGAGCGAACAGCATCAGCAGGCGGTCCGGGAACACCACGCTGCCGGTATTGGTCACCACGCCCACGCGGTCGCCGTCGCCGTCGAAGGCCAGGCCCAGGTCGGCATTGGTTTCCTTGACCTTGGCGATCAGGTCTTCGAGGTTTTCCAGCTTGCCCGGGTCCGGGTGATGGTTCGGGAAGTTGCCGTCCACGTCGCAGAACAGCGGGATGACTTCGCAGTTCAGCGCTTCGATCAGTTGCGGGGCAATCACGCCGGCCGCGCCGTTGCCGCAATCGACCACCACTTTCAGGCGACGAGCGAGCTTCACGTCGTTAACGATTTCGTCGTTGTAGCGCTCGAGGATATCGACCTTGGTGATGCTGCCCTGGCCCCTGCTCAGGTCGTTGGTCTTGAGGCGGGTGTGCAGGGCCTGGATCTGCTCGTTGGCGAGGGTGTCGCCGGCGATGACGATCTTGAAGCCGTTGTAGTTCGACGGGTTGTGGCTGCCGGTGAGCATCACACCGGACTTGCCGGCCAGCACATTGGCGGCGTAGTACAGCGCCGGGGTCGGCACCAGGCCCACGTCGCTGACGTGGCAGCCACTGTCGGCAACGCCTTTGATCAACTGTTCGACCAGCTCAGGGCCCGACAAACGGCCGTCGCGGCCGACGGACACGTTCGGCTCACCCTGGGCCAGGCTCTGGGAGCCAATGGCGCGGCCGATCCAGTAGGCGGTTTCGGCGGTAAGGGTTTCCGGTACCACGCCACGGATGTCGTAGGCGCGAAAGATGCTGTCAGGGAAGATCGGGGCGATTGCAGCTGGGGTGTTCATGGGCGGGGCGCTCTATCAGGAAAGTGACTGGACAGGCCGACGGCTAGCGTCGACAGGCTCAAACTGAAGGGTATGACGGCGTTTTTGACAGAGAGTTCGTGGTGGGAAAATGCCATGAGACAGCGTTACCCCGACCTCGGACGCCTAATACATTGATTCCGGATGGGAAACCTAGCAGAAAGCCATTGCGCATTTTTTGTCCTGAAACAGAAGCTTAATAAACCGGCCGGGCAGGACGCCCGGCCCGAAACAGCAGGATCAGTGGCTGCCGGAGTGCCCGAAACCGCCGGCGCCGCGCTGGCTCTCGTCGAATTCTTCCACCAATTCGAAGTGCGCCTGGACCACCGGCACCAGCACCAACTGGGCGATGCGTTCGCCTACGACGATGTTGAACGCTGTCTGGCCACGGTTCCAGCACGAGACCATCAGTTCGCCCTGGTAATCGGAGTCGATCAGGCCTACCAGGTTGCCCAGCACGATGCCGTGCTTATGGCCCAGGCCCGAGCGTGGCAGGATCAGGGCCGCCAGGCCCGGGTCGCCGATGTACACCGACAGGCCGGTCGGGATCAGCAGGGTCTGGCCCGGCTCAAGGATCGTGTCCTGCTTGAGCATCGCCCGCAGGTCGAGGCCGGCGGAGCCCGGTGTGGCGTATTGCGGCAGCGGGAATTCGTTGCCGATGCGTGGGTCGAGAATCTTGGCTTGTAGAGCGTGCATGAAAATTAAACCTGGTTCAGTCGTTCGGCGATGAAAGTGATCAGTTGGCGGGCAATCTTGCTCTTGCTGGTCTGGGCGAAAAGTGTGGCGTGCAACTGGCGGTCGATCACGCTGCAGGCGTTTTCTTCGCTGTTGAAGCCGATGCTCGGGTTGGCGACGTCGTTGGCGACGATCAAGTCCAGGTTCTTGTCCTTGAGCTTGCGCGCAGCGTAATCGAGCAGGTGTTCGGTTTCGGCGGCGAAGCCGACACTGAACGGACGGTCAGGGCGAGTGGCGATGGTGGCGAGAATGTCTGGGTTGCGCACCATTTGTAGTAGCAGGCCGTCGCCGCTTGTAGGGTCTTTCTTCAATTTTTGCGGGGCGACGACTTCGGGGCGGTAGTCCGCCACCGCCGCCGAGGCGATGAACAGGTCGCACGGGATGGCCGCTTCGCAGGCGGCGAGCATGTCCCGGGCGCTGACCACGTCGATGCGGGTGACCCGGTCCGGGGTCGGCAAGTGTACGGGGCCGGTGATCAGCGTCACTCGCGCGCCGGCTTCCACCGCGGCTTCGGCCAGGGCGAAGCCCATTTTTCCCGAACTGTGGTTGGTGATATAGCGCACCGGGTCGATGTTTTCCTGGGTCGGCCCGGCGGTGATCAGCACGTGTTTGCCGGTCAGCGCCTGGCGCTGGAAGCAGTCGGCGGCGCACTGGGCCAGGTCGGTGGCTTCGAGCATGCGGCCCATGCCGACATCGCCACAGGCCTGGCTGCCGGAGGCCGGACCAAAGACTTTCAGGTCGCGGCTTTCGAGTAGTTGCAGGTTGGCCTGGGTGGCCGGGTCGCGCCACATGGCTTGGTTCATGGCGGGTGCGACGGCGACCACGGCGTCGGTGGCGAGCACCAGCGTGGTCAACAGATCGTCGGCGATGCCCTGGGCCAGACGGGCGATCAGATCGGCCGTGGCCGGGGCGATCAGCACCAGGTCGGCCCACTTGGCCAACTCGATATGACCCATGGCGGCTTCAGCCGCCGGGTCGAGCAAGTCCAGGTGGACCGGGTGTCCGGACAGGGCCTGCATGGTCAGCGGGGTGATGAACTCACTACCGCCGCGAGTCATGACGACCCGCACTTCTGCGCCCTGGTCGATAAGCCTGCGAACCAGCTCGGCGCTCTTGTAGGCGGCAATGCCGCCGCCGACGCCCAGAACGATGCGTTTCCGATACAGCCGCTGCATAGGCCTGCCTTTGGATTTCAGTGGTCAGTGCAAGGCGAACCCCTTGGCAGCAGCCTGCCAGGGTGCAAATCGCCTGCAAAAAAGATGGGCTACGATATCACAGCGACCGCTACGGAACAGCGGCGCCCAAGATCAGGGAGATGCTATGAGTATTCGGGATTGGCCTGCGGCGGAGCGCCCGCGGGAGAAACTGCTGGACCAGGGGCCGGCGAGCCTGTCGGACGCCGAATTGCTGGCGATCTTCCTGCGCACCGGCGTGTCCGGCAAAAGTGCCGTGGACCTGGCGCGACACCTGCTGCATCAATTTGGCAGCCTGCGGGCTTTACTGGAGGCCGACCTGCGATCCTTCAGGGCGCAACTGGGTCTTGGCCCGGCGAAGTTCGCACAGTTGCAGGCGGTGCTGGAAATGGGGCGTCGTCACCTGGCCGAAGACTTGCGACGAGATTCAGTGCTGGAGAGCCCGCTGGCCGTGCGTGATTACCTCAAGGCCATGCTGCGCCATGAACCTCACGAGGTGTTTGGGTGCCTGTTCCTGGATTCGCGGCATCGGGTGCTGGCGTATGAGTCGCTGTTTCACGGCTCGATCGACAGCGCCAGTGTCTATCCTCGGCAGGTGGTCAAGCGGGCCCTGGCCCACAACGCCGCCGCGTTGATCCTGTGTCACAACCATCCCTCCGGCAACACCGAGCCCAGCCAGGCCGACCGGGTGCTCACCGATCGACTGCAAGAGGCCTTGGAGTTGATTGATGTTCGGGTGCTGGATCATTTCATTGTCGGCGATGGGGAGCCGCTGTCGATGGCGGAATATGGGTGGGTGTAGGCGACATCAGGCGATACGAAGCTCTTTGTGGGAGCGGGCTTGCTCGCGAAGGGGGCGTGTCAGGCAGCATCATCGTTGACTGATCGACCGCATTGGCGAGCAAGCCCGCTCCTACAGGTGGTTACTTGAGGCTGACTTTGGAGTAATCCTGCCGCCCAAACGGGCTGACCGCGTAACCCTGTACATCCTTGCGGGTCAGCGCGAACGCGGTCGGGTGCGCGAGGGGCAGCCATAGGGCCTGTTGCTGGATCTGTGCCTGGGCCTGTTCGTAGAGCTTGGTGCGCACGCCTTGTTCGCCAGTGGTCTTGCCGGCGCTGATCAGCTTGTCCAGGTCCGGGTTGCAGTAGCGGGCGAAGTTGGTGCCGGACTTGAGCGCCGCGCAGGAAAACTGCGGCGTGAGGAAATTATCCGGATCGCCGTTGTCGCCAGCCCAGCCCATGAACAGCAGGTCGTGTTCGCCGGCCTTGGCGCGGCGGATCAGCTCCCCCCATTCGATCACCCGGATCTCGGCCTGGATACCGATTTCCGCCAGGTCGGACTGCAGCAGTTGCGCGCCAAGGCTGGGGTTGGGGTTCAGCAGGCTGCCGGAAGGGCGGGTCCAGATGGTGGTCTGGAAGCCTTCTTTCAAGCCGGCCTTGGCCAGCAGGTCGCGGGCTTTGGCCGGGTCATGGGCGTAGCCGGGCAGGCTCCTGGCGTAGCTCCAGGTGTTCGGTGGATAGGGGCCATTGGCCGCTTCGGCAGTGCCTTCGAAGACAGCCTTGAGGTAGCTGGCCTTGTCGAAGGCGAGGTTGATGGCCTGGCGCACCTCGGGTTTGTCCAGCGGCGGATGTTGGCTGTTGATCGCCACGAACGCGGTCATGAAGGCGTCGGTCTGGGCCACATTCAGCGTAGGCTCTTGCCTGGCGGCTTGTACGTCCAATGGCTTGGGCGACAGGGCAATCTGGCATTCGTTGCGGCGCAATTTCTGCAGGCGCACGTTGGCGTCCGGCGTGATGGCGAAGATCAAGGGATCCACTTGGGGCTTGCCGCCGAAATAATCAGCGTTGGCCTTGTAGCGAATCGAAGCGTCTTTCTGGAACCGGTTGAAAACGAAAGGGCCGGTGCCGATAGGCAGATTGTTGAGCTTTTCTGGCGTGCCGGCCTTCAGCAACTGATCGGCGTATTCGGCCGAATAGATGGACGCAAACCCCATGCTCAACGTCGCCAGGAAGGTCGAATCCGCGTGATTGAGGGTGAAACGCACGGTCAACGGATCCAGTGCGTCGATTTTCTTGATCAGCGCTGGCAGTTGCATGGACTGGGCATGGGGAAAGCCGCTCTGCGCAACCTTGTGCCAAGGGTTCGCCGGGTCGAGCATGCGCTCGAAGCTGAATTTCACGTCCTCGGCGTTCAGGTCGCGGCGCGGCGTGAAGTACTCGGTGCGATGGAATTTGACCTGTGGGTGCAGCTTGAACACGTAGGTCAGGCCATCGGTCGAGACTTCCCAGTGGTCAGCCAGGCTAGGCACCACTTTGCCGCTGGCGGTGTCGAAATCCACCAGACGGTTCATCAGCACGTCGGCGGAGGCGTTGGTGGTGGTCAATGAGTTGTACTGGACGACATCGAACCCTTCCGGGCTGGCTTCGGTGCAGACGCTCAGGGCAGCGGCCAAGGCCTGCGGGCTGATCAGCAGAGGGGCGAGCAACAGTGGTAGGGCAGCGAGGCGCATGGTCGGTTTCCTGTGCAAGTCGGAGGCCCATCTGCGAGTGCAGTCTGGAAAAGGCCTACCCTAGTGGGCTCGCCGCCAAATGACTATCCCCTTTTTGCATTTTCCGGCACTCTGCGCCGGCGCGTTGATGGCTCAAAACCGCCGTGGGTGAAAAAAACCTGCGCGCAGCGACGAGTGGTAACGGGCCGCGCCAGCCTTTGCCCCAGCCGTCCAGGGCGGTTGGTCGAGCACTTCCTGCGAAGACAAATCACATCGGCTGTTGTTGCACTGTGGTCTTTCTGGTATAAAGCAGCGCTCTTTTCTAGGGGCCCGGTTCCTTCACTGTAGGTGTAGCCGGTAAGACCCTTAAAGAAACGCGGCGCCTGGCGCCAAATGACTGAGAGATTAAGCGGCCAACCCATGCCGGGTTGGGCATGTGGTTTTAGAGGGCTGAGGCATGTCGAGAGTCTGTCAAGTTACCGGTAAGGGTCCGGTGACTGGGAATAACATTTCCCACGCAAACAACAAAACCCGTCGTCGTTTCCTGCCGAACCTGCAGCATCACCGCTTCTGGGTTGAAGAAGAGAAACGTTTTGTGCGTCTGCGCGTATCTGCCAAAGGCATGCGTATCATCGACAAGCGTGGCATCAGTGTCGTGCTGGCCGAACTTCGTCGCGATGGCAAGGTTTAAGGGAGCTAATCATGCGTGAATTGATTCGTTTGATCTCGAGCGCCGGTACTGGTCACTTCTACACTACCGACAAGAACAAGCGTACTACCCCGGACAAAATCGAGATCAAGAAATATGATCCGGTTGTTCGCAAGCACGTGATCTACAAGGAAGGCAAAATCAAGTAATTGATTTTTCCCTTCTTACGAAAAAGGCCCGTATCGCGAGATACGGGCCTTTTTTGTTGTGCGTCAGTTTGTGTGTCCGCGACGGTGTCGATCAGCCGCAGTTGATGCTGACAATGATTCTGTCGGCATTGGTGTGCAGGTTGATACGTCGCGGACGCAGATCCCAGCTCGAAGGGTATTTCGGGCCGGTGGCGCGTACGGGAGCCCCGTTGGCCAGGGCGCGAACCTCTTCAAGCAGTTCGGGGGTGCATTTTTGGCCGATGGTGTATTGGGCGATGGCGAGATCGCATTGATCGGGTAAGACGGGCATATTGCCTCCTTGCAAATATATATAGGATCAGGGCGCTCACATTGTCGAATTGGCCGCACATCCTGTGCATTGCCATTGCGACGATGAAACATGTAGCGCCTGTGCGCAGTCTTACCGGCTGCGGCGGTCATTGGCCAGCGATAGAGTGTCAGCGTCCTTTTCGGCGGGGTTCAACTCTTCTGTTCAAACACCACATAAATCTTGCGGCAAGGCTCCAACACTTCCCACGTGCCCTTGAACCCCGCCGGAATCACAAAACGATCACCGGCCCGCAATGTCTTGGCATTGCCATCGTCGTCCCGCAGCACGGAAACGCCCTGGACGATCTCGCAGTATTCATGTTCGGTGTAATTGACCATCCACTGGCCGACGGCGCCTTCCCATACGCCAGCGTTCATCTGCCCGCACGGGCTGCTGTAGTGGTTGAACACCGTTTGCTCGGGGTCGCCCTTGAACACCTTGGCTGGGTCCGGGCGATAGCGTTCGGCGGTGGTGTTGGCCTGGCTGAAGTCGACGATATCCTGAATGCTCATGCGGTAATCCCCGGTAATGACGGCGCGAATGGCTGGAAGCGTCAAAGTCTATGTTTATTAAAACGAACATCGCAAGGCCGTTTGCCGGCGTTGTGTCAAATATATTGAAACATGACCGGCCGCTGGTTTAGGGTGGCGGGTGCCCCATGCCAAAAAAAGCATCGAAAACAGGCTGGCCGGGCAGAATTCTTGGAGCGCTGTGCACTGCGCAGCGTCCGTACCCAAACAAGAGGAGGACACTCGCATGACCACCCTGACTCGTGCCGACTGGGAACAACGCGCTCGCGACCTGAAGATCGAAGGCCGCGCCTTCATCAACGGCGAATACACCGATGCGGTGTCCGGCGAAGCCTTTGATTGCCTCAGCCCGGTCGATGGCCGCCTGCTGGGCAAGATCGCCAGTTGCGACGTCGCCGACGCCCAACGTGCCGTGGAAAACGCCCGCGCCACCTTCAACTCCGGTGTCTGGTCGCGCCTGGCGCCGAGCAAGCGCAAAGCGACCATGATTCGTTTTGCCGGCCTGCTCAAGCAGAACGCCGAAGAACTGGCGCTGCTCGAAACCCTGGACATGGGCAAGCCGATCAGCGACTCCTTGAACATCGATGTTCCCGGTGCAGCTCAAGCGTTGAGCTGGAGCGGTGAAGCCATCGACAAGATTTACGATGAAGTGGCCGCTACCCCCCACGATCAACTGGGCCTGGTGACCCGCGAACCGGTGGGCGTCGTTGGCGCTATCGTGCCGTGGAACTTCCCTTTGATGATGGCCTGCTGGAAGCTCGGCCCGGCGCTGTCCACCGGTAACTCGGTGGTGCTCAAGCCCTCGGAAAAATCCCCGCTGACCGCCATCCGCATTGCCGCACTGGCGATTGAGGCCGGCATTCCGAAAGGCGTGCTGAACGTGCTGCCGGGCTACGGTCATACCGTTGGCAAGGCCCTGGCCCTGCACATGGACGTCGATACCCTGGTGTTCACCGGTTCCACCAAGATCGCCAAGCAACTGATGATTTACTCCGGCGAATCGAACATGAAGCGCATCTGGCTGGAAGCCGGTGGCAAGAGTCCGAACATCGTGTTCGCCGATGCCCCGGACCTGCAAGCCGCCGCCGAGTCCGCCGCCAGCGCCATCGCCTTCAACCAGGGGGAAGTCTGCACCGCCGGCTCGCGGCTGTTGGTGGAGCGCTCCATCAAGGACACGTTCCTGCCGCTGGTGATCGAGGCCCTCAAAGGCTGGAAGCCCGGCAATCCGTTGGATCCGGCCACCACTGTCGGTGCCCTGGTGGACACCCAGCAAATGAACACCGTGCTGTCCTACATCGAAGCCGGTCACAGCGATGGCGCCAAACTGGTGGCTGGCGGCAAGCGGATCCTTGAGGAAACTGGCGGCACCTACGTCGAGCCGACGATTTTTGATGGCGTGAGCAACGCGATGAAGATCGCCCAGGAAGAGATTTTTGGTCCGGTGCTGTCGGTTATCGCTTTCGACACCGCCGAGCAAGCCATCCAGATCGCCAACGACACGCCGTACGGCCTGGCCGCAGCGGTATGGACCAAGGACATCTCCAAGGCTCACCTGACCGCCAAGGCCCTGCGTGCGGGCAGCGTATGGGTCAACCAGTACGACGGCGGCGACATGACCGCGCCGTTCGGTGGTTTCAAGCAGTCGGGCAACGGTCGCGACAAGTCGCTGCATGCCTTTGACAAGTACACCGAACTGAAGTCGACCTGGATCAAGCTGTAACGATGACGCCCCCGGATCCTGTCCGGGGCTTCAAGCAGCGCTGATCCCCTGTGGGAGCGAGCTTGCTCGCGATAGCGGTATAGCAGTCGACGACTTTGTTGAATGTTGCGCCGTCATCGCGAGCAAGCTCGCTCCCACATTTGTTTTGCATAGCGCTTGAAACATCACTGTCCACAGGAGCGTGGAAATGCGTTGGGCGACCTATTTCGCCGTATTGGCCTCTGTCCTGAGCGTCGGCCTGGCCCTGGGCGTGAGCATGCCGCTGGTGTCGCTGCGTCTGGAAGGCTGGGGCTATGGTTCGTTTGCCATTGGCGTGATGGCCGCCATGCCGGCCGTTGGGGTATTGCTCGGCGCCAAGGTGTCGAGTCGGCTGGCGGCTCGGTTCGGCACGGCGACGTTGATGCGCCTGTGCCTGTGGGGCGGGGCGTTGTCTATCGGGTTGCTGGCACTGCTGCCCAGTTATCCGGTCTGGTTGGTGCTGCGCCTGGTGATTGGCGTGGTCCTGACCTTGGTGTTCATTCTTGGCGAAAGCTGGATCAACCAACTGGTCATTGAAAAGTGGCGCGGGCGGCTGGTGGCGCTATACGGCAGCAGTTACGCGCTGAGCCAGTTGTCCGGCCCGTTGTTGCTCGGCGCGCTGGGCACTGATCACGATTACGGGTTCTGGGTGGGCGTCGGTCTGTTATTGATCGCGCCCTTGCTGTTGCTGGGGCGCAGCGGTGCGCCAAGCAGCGAGGCCAGCAGCGTGACGTTCGGGGATCTGTGGGCGTTCTGCCGAGGTTTGCCGGCAATCGCCTGGGCTGTGTCGTTGTTCGCCGCGTTCGAGGCGATGATCCTGACCTTGCTGCCGGTTTATTGCCTGCGCCAGGGCTTTAGCGCCGACATTGCCCTGGCGATGGTCAGCACCGTGGTGGTCGGTGATGCCTTGTTGCAGTTGCCCATCGGCGCCCTGGCCGATCGCCTGTCGCGCCGGTCGTTGTTCACCGGCTGCGCGGTGGCGCTGACGTTGTCGAGCCTCGCGGTTCCGCTGCTGATCGATACCCTGTTGATCTGGCCGCTGTGGGTGCTGTTCGGTGCCAGCGCGGGTGGTTTGTTTACCTTGTCGTTGATCCTGATCGGCGAGCGTTATCGCGACGATGCGCTGGTACGGGCCAATGCCCATATTGCACAGCTGTGGGGGATCGGCTGCCTGGTCGGCCCGTTGGCAGCGGGCGCGGGCAGTCAATGGGTCAGTGGGCATGCGCTGCCGTTGTTCATGGCGGCGGGGGCGTTTGGGTTGGTGATTCTGTTGTTGCGCCAGGGGGCATTTGGGGCCACCCAAGCGGCTTGAACACACCAAAGGGGGCAGACCTACAACATCCGTTCTAGCCCGACGGTTGTGGAGAACCAGGCATTGAACCGGCGCCACCAACTGCCCGGCTCGCGGTCCAGATCGTGCAGTTGGCCGTTGTCTTCGGTGGTCCACACCATCTTTCCATCTTTCAGCCGGGCCTGATAACTCAGGGCTGGCGCCATGCCTTGTAACGCCAGTTCACGCACTTGGCCGGCGAGTTCCGGGCTGTCCACCAATACGCCGACTTCGGTGTTCCACAGCACTGAACGCGGGTCGAAATTGAACGAGCCAATGAATGACTTCTGCCGGTCGAAAATGATCGCCTTGCTGTGCAGGCTGGAGTCCGATTCGCCGTAGGACTTGCTGTAGAACAGGTGAGGACTGCTGTCTGTATCGCCCGGTTGTCGGCGAAGCTCGTACAGGCGTACGCCATGTTCCAGCAGCGCCCTGCGATAGGGTGCATAACCGCCATGCACGGCTGGTACGTCGGTGGCTTCCAGGGCATTGGTCAAAAGGCTTACCGACACCCCGGCATCGGCGCGGCCGGTCAGGTACACCAAGCCTGTCTGGCCGGGAACGAAATAGGCCGAAATCATGATCAATTCATGGCTGACGCCGGTCAGTTCCGGGGCCAGTTGCGTGGTCAGCAACAGCTGCGGATCCGGCTCGTCGTTGGCCAGTACCTTGCTGGGGGCGTCCCACAGTGCCTGGTTCCAGGCCCAGACCAGTTGACTGCGCCAGCTATCGAGGCGCGGCTCGGTCTTGTAGCGGGTCAACTGCTGATAGAGCGCGTGATTCTCTTTGTGCGTCTGCTCCATGGACTCTTGCAGGCGCAGGCGGCTGTTGGCCAGGTCCTTGGGGGTGGGGCGATGGGACAGGAATTGCTCGATGGGTTTGCTCAGGGCACTGTTCCAGTACTGGTCGAAGCTGTGCCCCAGTTGCTCGGCCACCGGCCCGACGCTGAGCAGATCGATGTCGGTGAAGTTCAGGTTCGGTTCGGCGTCGAAATATTCATCCCCCAGGTTGCGGCCGCCGACGATGGCCATGCTGTTGTCCGCCAGCCAGAGCTTGTTGTGCATGCGGCGATGCTGCTGTGACAGGTTGAGCAGGCGCCCAAGACTGCGGGTCACGCCGGTGGCGCGCCCCAGGTGCAGGGGGTTGAACAGGCGGATCTGGATCCTTGGGTGAGCGGCGAGGGTCGCGATGATTTGGTCCTGGCCATCGCTGGTGGTGTCGTCCAGCAGGATCCGTACGCGCACCCCCCGGTCTGCAGCCTTGAGCAATTCATCCACCAGCATCCGCGTGCTGATGCCGTCGTGAACAATGTAGTACTGCAAATCCAGGCTGCTTTGGGCGTTGCGAATCAGCTCGGCCCGGGCCGTAAAGGCATCGGTGCTGTCTGAAAGCAGGCGAAACCCCGACTGGCCTTCATGGGGCGCGGCCTGGGTCTGGACCGAGCGGCCGAAGGACGATTCGGAGGCCGGTAACGCTTGGGAGGGTTCGCGGGTGACATCAAAGCTTGCGCAGCCGCCCAGTAGTGAGGCGACTAACAGAAGCACATGCAGGATCGGTCTGGATCTCACGTAGGATCGTTCCGCTGGTTTGCATTGTTCGGCGGTTGAGTGTTGCTTCCCTGTGTACAGTTCAGACGGCGTCGCGCTGGGTTTCGTTCAACAGCGCGATGGCGGCGGCACCGACCTTGCGCACGGCTTCTTCGATCTGTGCCGTTGGCTTGGCAGCGTAGTTCACGCGCAGGCAATTGCGGTACTTGCCCGACGCCGAAAAGATGCTGCCAACGGCGACCTGTACGCCCTGGTCGAGCAGGACCCGGTTGAGTTTCAGCGTATCAAAACCTTCAGGCAATTCGACCCACAGCATGAAACTGCCTCGTGGTCGGCTGGCCCGGGTGCCGTGGGGGAAATAGCGGCTGACCCAGTCGATCATCACGTCGCGATTGCGCTGGTATTGCGTACGCATCCGCCGCAAATGCGGTTCGAAATGCCCGCCTTTGAGGAATTCGGCAATGGCAATCTGCGGTTGTGGCGCGGTGGAGCCGGTGCTGATGTATTTCATGTGCAGTACCCGTTCCAGATACCGCCCCGGTGCAACCCAGCCAATGCGCAGGCCCGGTGCCAGGGTCTTGGAAAAAGAACTGCAGAGCAGGACGCGGCCGTCTTCGTCGAAGGATTTGATGGTGCGGGGGCGCGGGTAGGTGTAGGCCAATTCCCCATACACATCGTCTTCGATAATTGCCACGTCGAAGCGTTGCGCCAGGGTCAGCAAGGCGCGTTTATTGGCGTCGGGCATGATGTAGCCCAACGGGTTATTGCAGCTGGGGGTCAACTGTATGGCCTTGATGGGCCATTGCTCCAGCGCCAGTTCCAGTGCCTCCAGGCTGATGCCAGTCAGTGGATCGGTAGGGATTTCCAGGGCCTTCATGCCCAGGCCCTTGAGGGTTTGCATGGCCCCGTGAAAGCTCGGCGAATCCACCGCGACGATATCGCCTTGCTCGCAGGTGGCGCGGATGCTGACAGACAGCGCCTCGTGACAGCCGGTGGTGACGATCAGGTCGCCTGGGTCCAGTTGGCAGCCGGCGTCCAGCGACAGGCGGGCGATCTGTTCGCGCAGTGCGAGGTTGCCGTAGATGTTGTCGTAATACAGGCCGGGCATGTCTTGCCGGCGGCTGATCTGCGCCAGGCTGCGCAGCAGCGGTTTCATGGTCGGCGAGTGAATGTCCGGCATGCCACGCCCCAGTTGCACCACATCCTTGCGAGGTACGGCGCGTATCAGTTCCAGCACCTGGTCCCATTGGGAGATATCCACCGGTCGCTGGGCTGGACGGCCCACTGCCGGCAGGTCTGGCAGTTCACGGCTGGCCGGTACGAAATAGCCGGATTTGGGTTTCGGCATCGCCAGCCCGCTGTCCTCCAGCACCCGGTAAGCCTGTTGCACCGTACTGAGGCTGACGCCATGTTCCGTGCTCAACGCGCGTACCGACGGCAGCCGGTCACCGGGGCGATAGAAGCCCTGTTCGATGCGGGTACCGAGCAATTCGGCGAGGTTCACGTACAGGGTCATGGTGTGCTCCCAATGAGTTGGACAACGGCAACCAATACAGTTGAGTCAGAAAAAGAAGATTCAGTCGCAAAAAGGCTCACTCTGTATGTATATAAAACATACTGTTTGAATCTGTATTGCTTCTGGCCGTCCGCGCATCATGAAACCTCTGGCTACCCAAGTAAACAGGAGCGATCAAAATGAACGGCTTGAGCGATGTGCGGCTGACGTTACACAGTCAGGAACTGGCGGCGGGGCAGGAGAAGGGGTTGCGCAGCGCGATGTCGCGCAATGCACCGACCTGCCTGGGTCGTTGGGGCCTGTTCTGGCATCGCCTGCATACACGCAAAGCCTTGCTGGAGCTGACACCCGAACAGTTGCGTGATATCGGGCTGAGCCGGGAGCAGGCGCGGGAGGAGGGGCTTAGACCGTTCTGGCGGCTTTGAAGGGCTTAGGCGTTGAACACCGAACCTGTGGCGAGGGAGCTTGCTCCCACTGGGCCGTAGGAGCTGTCGAGTGCAACGAGGCTGCGATCTTTCCGCTGCCCATTGAGTCAGAAGCGAAAGATCAAAATCAAAAGATCGCAGCCTGCGGCAGCTCCTGCAACGGGGTCAAACCAGCTCTTTCAACCGATGCCACAACATCCCCAGCGCCAGCAGCGGCGAGCGCAGATGCTTCCCGCCCGGGAAGGTCATGTGCGGCACCTGGGCGAACAGGTCAAAGCCGCCGCTCTGTTGCCCGCTGATGGCTTCGGCCAACAACTTGCCGGCCAGGTGCGTGGCATTCACCCCATGGCCGGAATAGGCCTGGGCGTAATACACGTTGGGTTGGTCCTTGAGCTTGCCGATCTGCGGCAAACGGTTGGCCCCGATGCCGATCATCCCGCCCCATTGATAATCGATTTTCACATCCGCCAATTGCGGGAAGACCTTGAGCATTTTCGGACGCATGTAGGCGCCAATGTCTTGCGGGTCGCGGCCCGAATAGTGACAAGCGCCGCCGAACAATAAGCGTCGATCCGCCGAAAGGCGGTAGTAATCCAGCGCCACCCGTTGATCACAGACCGCCATGTTCTGCGGCAGTAATGCCTGGGCCTGGGCCTCGCTCAAAGGTTCGGTGGCGATGATGTAGCTGCCGGCCGGTAACACTTTGCCGCTGAGTTCCGGGTTGAGCCCGCTGAGGTAAGCGTTGCAGCCCAGCACCAGGGTCTTGGCGCGGACCGAACCTTGTTGAGTATGGACCTTCACTTCAGGGCCATATTCGATGCGCGTGACCGCCGATTGCTCGAACAGCCTGACGCCCAGTTGCTGCGCGGCGGCGGCTTCGCCCAGGGCCAGGTTCAGCGGATGCAGATGGCCCGAGCCCATATCGATCAGGCCGCCCACGTAGCGATCCGAACCCACTACGCTGTGCATTTCATGGGCTTGCAGTAGCCGGGTCTGGTGGCGATAACCCAGGCTGCGCAATTCTTCGGCGTCCTCGGCGAAGCCTTCCAGATCGCCGGGTTTGTTGGCCAGGTCGCAGTAGCCCCAGGTGAGGTCGCAGGGGATCTGAAAGCGCTCGACACGTTGGCGGACGATTTCCACCGCTTCGAGGCCCATGAGTTTCATCTGGCGTACGCCGTCGGCACCGATGACCGGGGCGAATTGATCGAGGCCGTGGCCGACGCCGCGAATCAGCTGGCCGCCGTTGCGCCCGCTGGCGCCCCAGCCAATCTTGTGCGCTTCCAGCAAAACGACGCTCATGCCACGTTCGGCCAGTTCGATCGCCGTGTTCAGCCCGGAAAAACCGCCGCCGACCACGCACACGTCCGCCACCGCTTCGCCTTGCAGCACCGGATGGTCCGGTTGCGGCAAGCTGCTGGCGGCGTAATAAGAGGCGGCGTGCGCGTGGCTCGGGACAGGTTGCTGAACACGGGCGTTCATGTGCGTAATCCTGATTGTTGTGTTTGAGAAATTTTACGGAGCATAAGCCGTGGATTCATTTGTGGGCAACACCGGTCGGCTGGCCCTGTCTGGAGTAAGGCTTTTAGGGCAGAATCGCGAACTGTCCCACCTCGGTAACCGCCTCGATGAGCTGCAACAGTCAAAAAATCCGCACGTTGCGCCAACAGATTCCCTCGTTCGAGTGCGTACCGGGTTGCCATGACTGCTGTGGTCCGGTGACCACCTCACCCGAAGAAATGGCCCGTTTGCCGCGTAAGACCCGCGCCGAACAGGACGCGGCCATGGACGCACTCGATTGCGTGCACCTGGGGCCGAACGGTTGCACGGTCTACGACGAGCGGCCGCTGATCTGCCGGCTGTTCGGCACCACGGCGACCCTGCCGTGCCCCAACGGGCGGCGGCCGGTGGAGTTGATCCATCCGCGGGTCGAAAAGCAGATTCATGAATACATGGCCAGCACCCGGCAGGTGTTGGTGTAGGTAAAACGCTGCTTCAGTCCGGAATCGGCAGGTTCAAACTCTCCTTCACCTCTTCCATCACGATGTAGCTCTTGGATTCACGCACATGGGGCAGCTTGAGCAAAATGTCGCCCAATAGCTTGCGATACGAAGCCATCTCGGAAATCCGCGCTTTCACCAGATAGTCAAAATCCCCCGACACCAGATGACATTCCAGCACGTGGGGCAATTTCAGCACCGCGCGTCGGAACTCTTCAAAGGTGTCGCCGGATTTGTAATCGAGGCTGATTTCGACAAACACCAGCAGGCTACCCTTCAAGTGCTGCGGGTTGAGCCGGGCGTTGTAGCCCATGATGATCCCCTCGCGCTCCAGGCGCCGCACCCGCTCAGTGCAGGGCGTCGTGGAGAGGCCGACTTTTTCCCCCAGCTCGGTGAAGGAGATCCGCCCGTCCGCCTGGAGGATGCGCAGGATGTTGCGGTCGATCTTGTCCAGTTCGCGTTTGGTCTGGGTGTTGGTACGCACAGGGGATGCACCTCCGTAAAAAGGGTTATTGCCGAGAATTCTCGCCAAATATAGGCATTTATATAGTGAAAAGCACTGGCTAATCTTTTTTACACTGCGCGCATCAAAGCTTTGTATAACAAACGTCAGCGGTTATCCGCGATGAGGGCATCAACATGCGCGTTCTGGTATTGGGTAGCGGCGTCATCGGTACCGTCAGTGCTTACTATCTGGCCCGGGCCGGGTTTGAAGTGGTGGTGGTCGACCGTCAACCGGCGCCTGCCATGGAGACCAGTTTCGCCAACGCCGGCCAGGTGTCGCCGGGTTATGCCTCGCCGTGGGCCGCGCCGGGTGTGCCGCTCAAGGCCATCAAGTGGCTGTTGCAGCGCCACGCTCCGCTGGCCATCAAGGCCACCGCCGACATCGACCAGTACCTGTGGATGGCGCAGATGCTGCGCAACTGCACCGCCAGCCGCTATGCCATCAACAAAGAGCGCATGGTGCGCCTGTCCGAGTACAGCCGTGACTGTCTCGATGAGTTGCGCGCTGAAACCGGCATTGCCTACGAAGGTCGTAGCCTGGGGACTACACAACTGTTCCGCACCCAGGCACAGCTCGATGGCGCGGCAAAGGACATTGCGGTGCTGAAAGAGTCCGGCGTGCCGTTCGAAGTGCTCGACCGCGAGGGTATTGCCCGAGTCGAACCGGCCCTGGCCAATGTCACCGACATCCTGGCGGGTGCCCTGCGTCTGCCCAACGACCAGACCGGCGACTGTCAGATGTTTACCACGCGTTTGGCGGAAATGGCCGAGAAACTCGGTGTGCAATTCCGCTTCGGCCAGGATATCCAGCGCCTGGACTACGCCGGCGACCGGATCAACGGCGTCTGGATCGACGGCAAGCTGGAAACCGCCGACCGCTACGTCCTGGCCCTGGGCAGTTACTCGCCGCAACTGCTCAAGCCGCTGGGGATTCGCGCGCCGGTGTATCCGCTCAAGGGCTATTCCCTGACCGTGCCGATCACCAACCCGGCGATGGCGCCGACCTCGACCATTCTCGACGAAACCTACAAAGTCGCGATCACCCGGTTCGACAACCGCATTCGTGTGGGCGGCATGGCAGAAATCGCCGGATTTGACCTGTCCCTCAACCCGCGTCGACGTGAAACCCTGGAGATGATCGTCAACGACCTTTATCCTCTGGGCGGCGACCTGGCCCAGGCCAGTTTCTGGACCGGGTTGCGTCCGACCACCCCCGACGGCACGCCAATCGTGGGTGCTACACCGTTCAAGAATTTGTTTCTGAATACCGGCCACGGCACGCTGGGCTGGACCATGGCTTGTGGTTCCGGTCGCTTGCTGGCGGACCTGATGGCGAAGAAAAAGCCGCAGATCAGCGCCGAAGGCCTCGATATTTCCCGTTATGGCAGCAAACACCAGGAGTCTGCAAAACATGTCAATCCAGCGCCAGCTCACCAATGACCGCATGAGCCAGGTTGTCGTGCACAACGGCACCGTTTACCTGGCGGGACAGGTCGGCGACGACATGAGCGCCGGTATCGAGCAGCAGACCCGCGAAACCCTGGCCAATATCGAGCGCTTGCTGGACTTGGCCGGGACCGACAAGAACCGTCTGCTGTCGGTGACGATCTATCTGAAAGATATTGAGGCCCACTTCGAAGGCATGAATGCGATCTGGGACAAATGGCTGCCCAAAGGCGTCGCCCCGGCCCGTGCCACCGTGGAGGCCAAGCTGTGCGAGCCGGAGATTCTGGTGGAGCTGTCGGTTGTGGCTGCGCTGCCTTAATCCCCGTCAAAACGAATCCCTCTTCCGGCGCTGTTGGTGGTTCATGCCTTCAGCCCGCGCCGGTTTTTTATTCATGACCGCCTAGAAGCCCGCCGCCATGCGTCCTGCCCGTGCCCTGATCGACCTTCAAGCCTTGCGTCACAACTACCAATTGGCCCGCGAAGTCACGGGGGCCAAGGCCCTCGCGGTGGTCAAGGCCGATGCCTATGGGCATGGCGCGGTGCGGTGCGCCGAGGCTTTGCAGGACACGGCGGACGGGTTTGCCGTGGCGTGCATTGAAGAGGCCCTGGAGCTGCGAGCCGGCGGGATTCGTGGGCCAATCCTGTTGCTGGAGGGTTTTTTCGAGGCCGATGAGTTGCCGTTGATCGTCGAGCACGATTTCTGGTGCGTGGTGCATTCGTTGTGGCAGCTCGAAGCAATTGAAAACGCAACGCTGAGCAAGCCGATCACCGTCTGGCTCAAGCTCGATTCGGGGATGCATCGAGTCGGGCTGCATCCTGCGGATTACCAGGCGGCCTATCGCCGTCTGCTGGCCAGCGGCAAAGTGGCGAAGATCGTGCTGATGAGCCACTTCGCCCGCGCTGATGAGCTGCACGATCCCAGCAGTATTCAACAACTGGCCGTGTTCGAGGCGGCCCGCCAGGGGTTGGTGGCGGAGATCAGCCTGCGCAACTCCCCGGCCGTGTTGGGCTGGCCGCAGATGCCGAGCGACTGGGTGCGGCCGGGCATCATGCTCTATGGCGCAACGCCCTTCGAGGAACCCAATGCCGTCGCCTCGCGCCTGCAGCCGGTCATGACCCTGGAATCGAAGATCATCTGCGTGCGTGAATTGCCCGCTGGCGAGCCGGTGGGCTACGGCGCTCGTTTTGTGACCGCGCAACCGACCCGGGTCGGGGTGGTCGCCATGGGGTATGCCGACGGCTACCCACGCCAGGCACCCAGCGGCACACCGGTGCTGGTGGACGGGCAGCGCAGCCAACTGGTCGGACGGGTGTCGATGGACATGCTGTGCGTCGACTTGACCGATATTCCCCAGGCCGGGCTCGGTTCGACGGTGGAGTTATGGGGCAAGACCATCCTCGCCAGCGACGTGGCCAAGGCCGCTGACACGATTCCCTATCAGATTTTCTGCAACCTGCGGCGGGTGCCACGGCTCTATTGCGGGCTCTGACGCCAGGCGCCACCTACCGAAAGTCGCTTCACCGCACAGGATTCGGGTCAAAGTGTTGTAAATACTGAACGCTGTCGCCATGATAACGGTCACTTTCCACACAACCTGATTCCCTGGAGGCTCCAGCATTGGACGTCGGTGAACGACTGCAATCCATTCGTAAACTCAAAGGCCTTTCCCAGCGTGAACTCGCCAAGCGCGCGGGCGTCACCAACAGCACTATTTCGATGATCGAGAAGAACAGCGTCAGCCCCTCGATCAGCTCGCTGCGTAAGGTCCTTGGCGGGATTCCCATGTCCATGGTCGAGTTTTTCTCCGAAGAAATCCTTCAGGAGAAACCGACTCAGATCGTCTACAAAGCCAACGAACTGATCGACATCTCCGACGGCGCCGTGACCATGAAACTGGTGGGCAGGGCACACCCGAGCCGGGCGATTGCCTTCCTGAATGAAATCTATCCGCCTGGCGCCGACACCGGTGACGAGATGCTCACCCATGAGGGCGAGGAAACCGGGATTCTGGTGGAGGGGCGGCTGGAGTTGGTGGTCGGCGTCGAAACTTTCGTGCTCGAAGCCGGCGACAGCTACTATTTCGAGAGCACCAAGCCCCACCGTTTCCGTAATCCGTTCGATGTGCCGGCGCGACTGATCAGCGCAGCTACGCCGGCCAATTTCTAAGAAAAGCGGCGCCGAGCCTATTTGGCGGAGGCGCCCGAAGGTCGAGCTGTCATGACGAACAAAACCCTTAGGTCTTTGGGGTTGTTCCCGTGTGACGGCCTTACCGCTATACTTGCGCCCGCCTGCAAACCGTGGCCGCAGGCGTGACTAGCCACCATTGAGGGTGTACGCGTGAACCTAATTATGAAAATGCTGGCTGCACCAGCAACCGTATTGGCCCTATGGGCAGTCAGTGCCCAAGCGGCGACCAACGACGAAATCGCCAAGCGCCTTGAACCGGTCGGCCAGGTCTGCGTTCAGGGGAAGGAATGCAAGGGGATGGAAGTCGTAGCTTCGGCTGGCGGCGGCGGTGCGAAGGCGCCGAAAGATGTTATTGCAAAGCATTGCAATGCTTGCCACGGCACCGGCCTGTTGGGTGCTCCGAAAATCGGTGACAAGGCTGCCTGGAAAGAGCGCGCCGATCACCAGGGCGGTCTCGACGGCATCCTGGCCAAGGCCATTACCGGCGTCAACGCCATGCCGCCAAAAGGTACCTGTGCCGATTGCTCGGATGACGAACTCAAGGGCGCCATCAAAGAGATGTCCGGCCTGTAACGAGCCAGCATCCTTCACAAAAAAGCCGCTTACGAGCGGCTTTTTTGTGCCTGGTGTTTTTCCAGGGGCTGGTCATCGCAACCAAGACCCGGCAAGCTCGGTCCAACCCACATTCATGGAATGTCCTGGAGGGTCGGATGGTGCAGTTGTGTTCAATCGAACAGGCGGTGGATGATGTGCTCGAGCGTCTGCCCGCGCATATTCACCTTGGCATGCCCCTGGGGCTGGGCAAGCCCAACCTGTTTGCCAACGCGCTGTATCGACGCATCGCGCAATTGCCCGAGCGCCAACTGACCATTTACACGGCCCTGAGCCTGGGCCGGCCGAACCTGGGCGATGGTTTGCAAAAGCGCTTCCTGGAGCCCTTTATCGAGCGGGTCTTCGGTGATTACCCCGAACTGGATTATCTCGCCGACCTGCATCGCGACAGTCTGCCGGCCAACATCCGCGTCCAGCAGTTTTTCATGCAGCCCGGCAGCCTGCTGCACAGTGCATCGGCTCAACAGAATTATGTCAGCAGCAACTACAGCCACGCCGCCCGGGACATCAACGCTGCGGGCTTGAACCTGGTGGCGCAACTGGTGGCGAGCGACCCGCAACATCCCGATCGCCTGAGCCTGAGCTGCAACCCGGACATCACCCTCGACCTGTTGCCGATGATCGCCAAGCGGCGCGCGGCCGGGGAGACCATTCTCCTGGTCGGCCAGGTGCACAGCGATTTGCCCTACATGCCGGGGGACGCGGAGATCGGCATCGACGCTTTCGACCTGCTGATCGACGAGAAGGACAGCCACACGTTGTTTTCCACGCCGAACATGCCGGTGGGGTTCCAGGATCATCTGATCGGCCTGCACGCCAGTACCCTGGTGCGTGACGGCGGGACGCTGCAGATCGGCATCGGTGCCATGGGCGACGCGTTGACGGCGGCGCTGCTGGCGCGCCAGGCCGATAACGCCGGCTACCAGGCGTTGCTGGCGGACCTGAACCTGAGCCAGTGGGCGCAACTGATCGAGCGCGAGGGCGGAGTCGAGCCGTTTGTCAAAGGGCTGTACGGCTGCAGTGAGATGTTCGTCAACGGTTTGCTGGTGCTGGCGGATGCCGGGATCATCCGGCGCAAGGTCTACCCCGACGAGCCGACTCAGGAACAGGCCAACGCCGGCACCCTCGACGAGGCGGCGCAGCCGGACGGCATCTGTATACATGGCGGGTTCTTCCTCGGCCCGCGCAGTTTTTACGAGCGCTTGCGCGAGTTGCCACAGAGCCGCCGAGTTGAATTCAACATGACCCGCATCAGTTACATCAACGAGCTATACGGCCAGGAGCAGCTCAAACGCCTGCAGCGACTCGATGCACGCTTTATCAACACGGTGTTCACCATGACCCTGATGGGGGCAGGGGTGGCCGACCAATTGGAAGACGGCCGGGTACTCAGTGGCGTGGGCGGGCAGTACAACTTCGTTGCCCAGGGCCATGCGCTGGAGGGCGGGCGTTCGATTCTGCTGTTGCGTAGCTGGCGCGAGGCGGGGGGCGAGATCAGCTCGAACATCGTCTGGGAGTACGGCCATTGCACGATTCCCCGGCACCTGCGGGACATCGTGGTGACCGAATATGGCATCGCCGACCTGCGCGGCAAGACCGATGCCGCAGTGATCGAAGCACTCTTGAACATCAGCGATTCACGTTTCCAGCCGGGACTGATCGAGCAAGCGCAAAAGGCCGGCAAGTTGCCCAGGGATTTCCGCCCCGATCCGCGGTTCGCTGACAACACTTCCGAGCGTTTGCAGGCCATCCAGGCACGGCATTCGAATCTGTTTCCGGAGTATCCGCTGGGTTGTGATTTCGACGGGGTAGAGCGGGACCTGTTGCGGGCGCTGAACTGGCTCAAGAGCAAGTTCAAGCTCACTGAGATTCTGGAATTGGGCAAGGCGGCGCTGGATGCGCCGGAGCCTTCGGCGTTTCCCGAGCATTTGGAGCGGATGCAGTTGGCGAGCCCCGAGGGACTGAAAGAGGAACTGGGCCAGCGGTTGTTGCTCGCCGGGCTCAAGGCCACTGCTATCTAATGATCGACACAGATCCATTGTGGGAGCGGGCTTGCTCGCGAATGCGGTGTGTCAGTCGATATATTTCTGGCTGATACACCGCATTCGCGAGCAAGCCCGCTCCCACAGGGTCAGTCGATAAAGGTCACGACGCCACCCGCCAGCGACTGCACCCGAGCCAACGATTCGACGCGATAGCCCTGGGCATCCAGTTCCGCACGACCGCCCTGAAACGACTTCTCGATCACGATTCCCAGGCCTGCCACGGTGGCGCCGGCCTGCTTGATGATGGAGATCAGCGCCTGGGAGGCTTTGCCATTGGCCAAAAAGTCATCAATGATCAGCACCCGGTCGCTGCTGGTCAGGTGACGTGGGCTGATGGCCACGGTGCTTTCGGTTTTCTTGGTGAACGAATACACGGTCGCCGACAGCAGGTTTTCCGTCAGGGTCAGGGACTGTTGCTTGCGGGCGAAAATGACCGGTACGCCGAGGTTCAGGCCGGTCATGATCGCCGGGGCAATGCCCGAGGCTTCGATGGTGACGATTTTGGTGATGCCCGAATCCTTGAACAGCGCGGCAAATTCATCGCCGATCAACTTCATCAACTGCGGGTCGATCTGGTGGTTCAGGAACGCGTCGACCTTGAGGACCTGGTCGGACAGCACGATGCCTTGTTCACGAATTTTCTGCTGCAGGGCTTCCATGAAGCCTCCTCTAATGACGCTTTCAGCGCCTTGAAGTCGATGAAAAAAGTAGTCGATTCTAGCGCTTTAGCATCGCTCGTATATCGGCCAGGGCACTGTTGCCGCGCACGGCTTTGACTTCGGTCGGGGTGTCGTCGTTGCCTTCCCAGGCCAGGTCGTCCGGCGGCAGCTCATCGAGAAAGCGGCTCGGGGCGCAGTCGATCACTTCGCCGTATTGCTTGCGCTTGGCGGCGAAGGTGAAGGCCAGCGTCTGACGGGCGCGGGTAATGCCAACGTAGGCCAGGCGCCGTTCTTCTTCGATGGTGTCGGCCTCGATGCTGGAGCGGTGCGGGAGGATTTCTTCTTCCATGCCCATGATGAACACGTAAGGAAATTCCAGGCCCTTGGAGGCGTGAAGCGTCATCATCTGCACGCCTTCGGCGCCGTCTTCCTCTTCCTGCTGGCGTTCCAGCATGTCCCGCAGCACGAGTTTGCCGATGGCGTCCTCGACCGTCATGTCGCCGTCTTCGTCTTTTTCCAGGGTGTTTTTCAACGCCTCGATCAGGAACCAGACGTTGCCCATGCGGTAATCGGCGGCCTTGTCGCTGGAGCTGTTGGTGCGCAACCAGTTCTCGTAGTCGATGTCCATGACCATGCTGCGCAGTGCCGAGATCGGATCTTCGCCGGCGCACTGCTCGCGCACCTTGTCCATGAAGCGCTTGAAGCGCGCCAGGCGATCGGTGAAGCGGCTGTCCAGGTGCTCGCCCAGGCCGATTTCGTCGGTCGCGGCGTACATCGAGATCTTGCGCTCGGTGGCGTAGTTGCCGAGTTTTTCCAGGGTGGTCGAGCCGATTTCCCGGCGCGGGACGTTGATCACCCGCAGGAACGCGTTGTCGTCGTCCGGGTTCACGATCAGGCGGAAGTAGGCCATCAGGTCCTTCACTTCCTGGCGTCCGAAAAAGCTGTTGCCCCCCGACAGGCGATAGGGGATCTGGTGATGCTGCAATTTCAGCTCGATCAGCTTGGCCTGGTAGTTGCCGCGATACAGGATCGCGAAGTCGCTGTACGGCCGGTCGGTGCGCAGGTGCAGGCTGAGTATTTCCATGGCCACGCGTTCGGCTTCGGCGTCTTCGTTGCGGCAGCGGATCACGCGGATCTCATCTCCGTGGCCCATCTCGCTCCACAGTTGCTTTTCGAACTCGTGGGGGTTGTTGGAAATCAGCACGTTGGCGCAGCGCAGGATGCGGCTGGTGGAGCGGTAGTTCTGCTCCAGCATCACCACTTTGAGCGACGGATAGTCTTCCTTGAGCAGCATCAGGTTTTCCGGCCGCGCGCCACGCCAGGCATAGATCGACTGGTCATCGTCGCCCACCACGGTGAACTGGTTGCGTTTGCCGATCAGCAGCTTCACCAGCAGGTACTGGCTGGCGTTGGTGTCCTGGTATTCGTCCACCAGCAGGTAGCGGACCTTGTTCTGCCATTTTTCAAGGATGTCGGCGTTGTCCTGGAACAGCTTGACCGGCAGCAGGATCAGGTCGTCGAAGTCCACCGCGTTGAACGCCTTGAGCGTGCGCTGATAGTGGGTGTAGACGATGGCTGCGGTCTGTTCCTTGGGGTTACGGGCGTTTTCCAGGGCTTCGGGCGGCAGGATCAGGTCGTTTTTCCAGGCGCCGATCATGTTCTTGATCTCATCCACGCCGTCGTCGCCCGAATACTCCTTTTGCATGATGTCGGTCATCAAGGCCTTGACATCGGTCTCGTCGAAAATCGAGAAGCCCGGTTTGTAGCCTAGCCGGGCGTGTTCCTTGCGGATGATATTCAGGCCCAGGTTGTGGAAGGTGCAGACCGTCAGGCCACGACCTTCGCCGGCGCGCAGCAGGCCGCCGACCCGCTCTTTCATTTCTCGAGCGGCCTTGTTGGTAAAGGTCATGGCGACGATGTACTGGGCACGGATGCCGCAATTCTGGATCAGGTGCGCAATTTTGCGGGTGATCACACTGGTCTTGCCGGAGCCTGCACCGGCGAGCACCAAAAGAGGGCCGCCGACATAGTTCACGGCTTCTTGCTGCCGGGGATTGAGTCGGGACATGACAGGGTCAGAGGGTCGTTTGCGAAATGGGCCGGCATTTTAACAGGCTCAGAGAATTGTGCTGCTCTGTCCGACTTGTGACGTAACACATCATTGTCATTTGCCGCTTTTCCCACTTTCGCGCAGGATGTCGGGCGCACATGCGTCTAACGTGCGATTTCGCGTGTAAAAAACCGCCAAAAGCAAGTGTTTGAGAACCATTGGCATTGGTCATTGCCGATCGGCAAGGTCATAATGCCCGGCGCCAACCACCTTGCAGAGTCTAGGGAGTCAGCTTGTCTACGCCTGTCGAACCCTTGCGTTTGCTGCTATTGGCCGAAACGCCTGAGTGGTCAGCGATATTGCGCGAGTGCCTGGCGCCCATGGGGCCGTCGGTCGTGCTGATCAGCGCCCCGAGCTGGGACTCGGTCAGCAGCCTGTTCGAAGACAACCGTCACGCGGTACTGCTGACGATTGCGGCGTTGCAACCGGCGCCAGGCCGCTGCCGCTTGCCGACAGTCCTGCTGCTTGAGCATGAACCCTCGACGCCACCCGATGGCGTCAGCGACTGGCTGGTGCGTGATGTACTCGACGGGCCGACCCTGCGTCGTTGCCTGCGCCATGTGCGTGAGCGCGGGGTGCTGGAAAACACGCTGCAGCGCCTCGCTGAGCAGGATCCGTTGACTGGCATCGCCAATCGCCAGGGTTTCCAGACTTTGCTGGCGGCACGCCTGGCTGAAAACGAAGGTCGCGGCCTGGCACTCGGTCACCTGGACCTGGACAACTTCCGTCACGCCAACGATGCCCTCGGCCACCAGGCCGGTGACCGTTTGATTTTGCAGGTGGTATCGCGGCTCAAAGGGTCACTTGAGGCGGGCGATCAACTGGCCCGGTTGGGCAGCGATGAATTCGCCTTGCTCATCGACACCCGCCGTGCCCCGCAGCGGGCCGAATGGATGGCTGAGCGCATCACCGAAGCCATGGCCGAACCTTATTGGGTAGATGGCGAAAGCCTGTTGATCGGTTGCAGCCTGGGTATCGCTCACGCCCGTGCCCAGGCCGGCGCGGACCCGCTGATGTGGCACGCGCATATCGCCATGCAGCAGGCCAAGAGCACCCAAGGCTGCACCTTCCATATCTTCAATGAGCGCATCAACCGTAACGCCCGTAGCCTCGCCGATCTGGAAAGCGAACTGCGCCGGGCGCTGCGTCGCGATGAACTGGAGCTGCATTACCAGCCCCGGCTGGACCTCGATGGCGGCCACATCGTCGGCCTCGAAGCCCTGGTGCGCTGGCGTCACGGCGAACGCGGGCTGCTGCCGCCAAGTGAGTTCGTGCCGCTGGCCGAACAGAGTGGCCTGATCGTGCCGCTGGGCTACTGGGTGATTTCCCGGGCGTTGCGCGACATGCAGGCCCTGCGCGAGCGGGGGCTGGCGCCGTTGCACATGGCGGTCAACCTGTCGTTCCGGCAGTTCCAGGACAGCCAGCTACTGCCGACCCTGAGCCGGCTGATTGCCGAGCGGGGAGTCGAGGCCCAGTGGCTGGAATTCGAACTCACCGAAACCGCCGTCATGCGCCGCAGCGAACTGGTCAAACAGACCATGGATGCCTTGGGTCGCTTGGGGGTGCGCTTCTCCCTGGACGACTTCGGCACCGGATTCTCCTCGTTCGTGCACCTCAACAGCCTGCCCATCGCGCTGCTCAAGATCGACAAGAGCTTTGTCGGCGGCATGGAGCAGCGCGAAGAGAACCGCAAACTGGTGCATGCGATGATCAACCTCGCGCACAACCTCAACCTGGAAGTGGTGGCCGAAGGCGTGGAAACCCGGGAACAGCTGGATTTGCTACGTGGCTTCGGGTGCGATCAGGTGCAGGGTTTTTTGATCAGCAAGCCCTTGCCGTTGCCTGAGCTGGTGCAATACCTGACGTTTGATGGCGATCAATCAGCGCGGGAAGTTGTGAGCTAACGCAACCCTTAGTGGGAGCGGGCTTGCTCGCGAAGGCGGTGGGTCAGTCGATACATTTCTGGCTGATCCACCGCCTTCGCGAGCAAGCCCGCTCCCACAGGGGTATTCATTCAGTCTGGACGACCTTGAAACGCCGCGGCCCAGCCTCACCCCTGATCATCCGCCGCATCTTCCATTCAAACGCCAGCGTCAGGCTCACCGCCGCGCAGGCCAGCCCCAGGGCCAGGCCCCACCAGACCCCCGTCGGCCCCAAGTCCAGGTGAAAAGCCATCCACCACGCCGCCGGTGCGCCGATCAACCAATAGCAACCCAGGCCCACCAGGAAGGTGGTCTTGGCGTCCTTGAGCCCGCGAATGCAGCCCATCGCGATGGTTTGTGCGCCGTCGAACAGCTCGAACCACGCCGCCACGGCCAGCAGGCTCACGGCCAGGTCGATCACCGGGCGGAACGCTGGGTCGTTGTGGTCCAGGAACAAGCCGATCAACTGATTGGGCAGCAGCCAGAACACCATCGCGAACGCCAGCATCACGGCGGCGCCAAAGCCAATGCCGACCCGCCCGGCCAGTCGCGCCATCGGCAGTTGCCCCGCACCGTAGTGCTGGCCGATGCGCATGGTGATGGCGTAGGACATCCCCGCCGGAACCATGAACGCCACCGAGACGATCTGCAGGGCGATCTGGTGTGCCGCCAGCGGTGTGCTGCCCATGGTGCCGATGCACAGCGCGGCGAAGGCGAACAGCCCGACTTCCACCGCGTAGGTGCCGCCAATCGGCAGGCCCAGGCGCCACAGCTCCTTGAGGTAATGGCGATTGGGCCGTGACAGTCCGTTCAGCAGCGGATAAGCCCGGTAGGCCGGATGCCGATGGATATGCCAGGCCAGCGCCAGGGCCATGCAGTTGGCGACGATGGCCGTGACCAGGCCAATCCCCATCAAGCCTAGTTTCGGCAGGCCGAACAGGCCGGTGATGAGCGCGTAATTGAGCAGGAAGTTAGCCACCGTGCCGCCGAGGCTGATCACCATGACCGGCGTGGCCCGGCCGATGGCGCTGGTGAAGCCGCGCAGGGCCATGAAGCTCAAATAGCCGGGCAGGGCGAACGGCAGCGCCAGCAGGAACTGGCCGGCGGAAAGCACGTTGGTTTCGGTCTGGCCGAACAGCAACAACACCGGCTTGAGGTTCCACAACAATAAGCCGGCCACCAGCGCCATCAGCCACGCCAGCCACAACCCGGCCTGGGTCAGCCGGGTGGCGCCTTCAACATCGCCGGCGCCCTGACGGATGGCCACCAAGGTACCCACCGCCGCGATCACACCGATGCAGAAAATCGACACGAACGAGTAAGTGGCTGCCCCGAGCCCGCCGCCGGCCAGGGCCTCGGGGCTCAGGCGCGCCATCATCACGGTGTCAGTGAGCACCATCAGCATGTGCGCCAACTGCGAGGCAATCAACGGCCCCGCCAGCCGCAGGATGGCCCAGAGTTCAGTACGCACCGGATGCCGCATGATCATCACTCTCCATGTTCAAACAAGGCTGTAAAGCGGTGATTCTCGGCGCTTGTGGCGGTTTGCACAAAAGGATAAAAAAGATCGCTGGCATGATTAAAACTCATGCTGAAAGACTTTCTGGTAGGGTTTCGCCAAACGCTATAGGAGTTTTCCTGATGTCTCGTCGTCTCCCTCCTCTTTATGCGCTGCGGGCATTCGAAGCGGCGGCGCGATACAGCTCGTTTACCCGGGCGGCTGAAGAACTGTCGATTACCCAAAGTGCGGTCAGCCGGCATATTCGTACCCTTGAAGAGCACTTTGCCTGTCGGTTGTTTCAGCGCAGTGGTCGCAACCTTCAGTTGACCGAGGCGGCGCGGTTGCTGCTGCCGGGGGTGCGGGAAGGTTTCATGGCGCTGGAGCGGGCCTGTCATACCTTGCACGGTGAAGATGGCATCCTGCGGATGAAAGCGCCGTCGACCCTGACCATGCGCTGGCTGCTGGCACGCTTGAGTCGGTTCCGACATCTGCAGCCCGGCAACGAGGTGCAACTGACCAGCGCCTGGATGGACGTCGACTCGGTTGACTTCAACACAGAACCCTTCGATTGCGCGGTATTGCTGGGCAATGGGCATTTTCCCGCAGACTGGGAGGCCAGCCTGCTATTCCCCGAGGAGTTGATCCCGGTGGGCGCGCCGAACCTGTTGAACGACCAGCCCTGGGATGTGGCGCGCTTGGCCAGCGCCGAACTGCTGCACCCCACGCCGGACCGCCGTGACTGGCGCAACTGGCTTCAGCGCATGGGCCTGTCCGACAAGGTCTCGCTCAAGGGCGGGCAGGTGTTCGATACGCTTGAGCTGGGCATGATCGCGGCGGCCCGTGGTTACGGTGTATCCATGGGCGATTTGTTGATGGTGGCCGAAGACGTCGCCCAGGGGCGCTTGAGCCTGCCGTGGCCGACCGCGGTTGCCAGCGGCGAGCACTATTACCTCGTCTGGCCGAAAACCCGCCCCGGAGGTGAACGCTTGCGTCGACTCAGCGATTTTCTCCAGAGCGAAGTGAAGGCCATGCAATTACCTGTTGTAGAGCGTCTTGGGTGAAGTGTTGCAGTGCTGGTGATGGCTATTTGGCATTAATCCTTCCATGGCGCTCAAGTATTCGATTTCGCCGCCGAAGGTGTTGAGGTAGTACTTTCGTATTAGAAAGTACTCCCTACACATCACCCGAATAAATTGCCGAGTGCGCGACGTGATCAGGACGATCCGGTCTCTCGGCCAGGAGCTGTCATGTCTCAACCCCGTGCCCGGATCGCCTCACAGCTAGGCCTTGCCCTTGCTGTGATACTGGCGGTCGTGATCTCCGGCAGTACCCTCTTTGCCCTGCGTTCGCTGGACACTGCCAACCTTGCCACCCGTGAAGAACACCTGGCCAGTGAAGCGCGTCTGATGGCCGACCAGCTCAACACCTTCCACGATACTTTGCGTGAAAGCACCCAGCGGTTGAGCGGTCTGTTCGAAAAGCGTTTCAGCGCTGGCCTGAGCGTGCACCCGGATCAGCCGGTTACGGTGGCGGGTGTCCAGACGCCGAGCCTGAACCTGGGCAGCGAAGTGCTGAACAACAACTTCAAGGAAGTTGACGAGTTCAAGCAAACGACCGCCGGAGTGGCTACGGTATTCGTGCGCAGCGGTGATGACTTCATCCGAATCAGTACTTCGTTGAGCAAGCAGGACGGTACGCGTGCCATCGGTACCATGCTCGACCGGGCCGGCCCGGCTTATGCCCCGGTGATGAGTGGGCAGAGCTATATCGGTCGCGCGTTGCTTTTTGGACGTTTCTACATGTCGCAGTACACACCCGTACGCGACAGCAGCGGTAAGGTCATTGCCGTGTTGTATGTAGGATTTGATTACACCGATGCACAGAACGCGCAGTTCGAGAATCTCAAGCGCTTCCGTATCGGCCAGACCGGTTCGTTGGCCTTGCTGGACGAGCAAAACAAATGGCTGGTGCCGCCGGCAGGTGTGCAAGCCTTGGATCAAGCGGCCACTACCATCGTCGGTCTGGTCAAAAAACCGGGTAAGGGTGCGTTCTGGAGTGATACCGCCGAAGATTTCTACAGCGTTGCCGTGCCATTCACAGGCGGGCCGTGGGCGGTAGTGGCAAGCATGCCGAAAGCTGAAATTCGCGCCGTGACCTGGAGCGTCGGAACGCAACTGGCCATTGGCAGTCTGTTGGCGATGTTGCTGGCGGTCGGCGCGGCAATGTGGCTGCTACGCAGCAAGCTGGCGCCGTTGGGGGATTTGGTGCGTCAGGCTGAAGCGTTGGGTGCCGGCGATCTGAGCGTGCGTCTGAATGTCTCGAGCCATGACGAAATCGGCCAACTGGCGCGCGCTTTCAACCAGATGAGCCAGGCCCTGTCGACCATGGTCGAGCACATCCGAAAAGCTTCGCAAGAGGTCAACAGCCGTGCACAGGCCCTGTCCGGGTTGTCCAACGGGGCCTATGAAGGGATGGAGCAGCAGTCCGGGGAAATCACCAGCATGGCCGGCGCGGTGGAAGAGTTCAGCGCTACCTCGCTGGACATCGCCGACAACATGGGCAACACCGAGCGCCTGGCCCAGGAAAACGCCCAGCAAACCCGGATCGGTCGTACGTCGATGGATGAAGCGTCGTCGTCCCTGGAGCAAATTGCCGGCGCGCTGAATAGCACGGCCACGGTCATCAACACCCTCGGCCAGCGCTCCCAGGAGATTGGCGGCATTGTCGGGGTGATTACCTCGATCGCCGAGCAGACCAACCTGCTGGCTTTGAATGCCGCCATCGAAGCTGCCCGTGCCGGTGAGCAGGGCCGTGGTTTCGCCGTGGTGGCTGACGAAGTTCGCAGCCTGGCTTCCCGTACTCGTCAGGCCACTGACGAAATTTCCGGCATGATCAACAGCATCCAGCAGGAAACCGGCAACGCCATCAGCACCATGGAGCAGGGCAAGCTGTTGATGCAGGAAGGTCTGTCGCGCAACGCCAACGTAGCCTCGGCTCTGGCGCGCATCGACGAGCAGAGCCGCTCCGCTGGCCAACAGTTCGCTGCCATTACCACTGCCACCCAGGAACAAAGCAGCACCGCGACCCTGCTTAGCAGCAACCTGCAAAGCATCGCCATGGCCAACAGCGAACAGCGTCAAGTGGTCTCGAACCTGGCGGTCACCGCCAAGGAACTGGAAAAACTGGCCCAGGACCTGCGTCAAGAGGTTGATCGGTTCCGCTGAGTTTTTTCGCCGGCGCCATCGCGAGCAATCCCCCCCGAGCTCCCACAGGATTTGTGGTGAACACAGGATCTGTGAACACCCGGGACCCATGTGGGAGCCGAGCTTGCTCGCGATGACGGCGGTACTGCCAACATCAACCGTTGACTGACCCACCGCCTTCGCGATCAACCTTCTCCCACAAAGCTTTCCCCTCCAATTTGTGGTTTTTTCCGAGATGTTGCCGTTTTTAAGCTTGCTGAAACGTTTCTTCAAGTCTATAAAAACCGCACAACTCCAAGAAAAGGCCGTGTCCATGAATTCGCTCAAACTCTTCGTTGCCCTTAGCGCCTTGGGCGCTGCTTCCCACGCCATGGCTTGGGACTATGTCCTGCTCGATACCGATAAGGCTGCCCAGCCCTGGCAAATCACCAGCCAGCAACTCGGCGTGAAAACCGACAAACCCTTTTCCGTGACGATGCGCACCCTGCACGGCGGCCGGCAAGAAGGCGTCAGCATTATCGACATCGACAACGGCACCATGAAGCTTTCAGTGGTTCCGACCCGGGGCATGAATGTGCTGCAGGCATCGGTCGGGAATGTGCGCATGGGCTGGGACTCACCAGTCAAGGAAGTGGTCAATCCGGCGTTCATTGAACTCAATGGTCGCGGCGGATTGGGCTGGCTGGAAGGTTTCAATGAGTTGGTGACCCGCTGTGGCTACGAATGGGTCGGCCACCCCGGCATCGACAACGGTGAATTGCTGACCCTGCATGGTCGCGCTGCCAACATCCCGGCCAATAAGGTCACGTTGCACATCGACGAAAAACCGCCGTACGCCATCACGCTGCGGGGTGAGTTGAAGGAGCAGGCGTTCAAGAAGGTCGACTTCTCGGTACAGACCGAACTGGTCACCGAGGCAGGCAGCGTGACGTTCGCCCTCAGCGATACCCTGACCAACAACGGTGACTATCCGAAGGAATACCAGGCGCTCTACCACAGCAACTTCAGCACACCTTTCCTGGAGCAGGGCGCTCGTTTCGCCGCGCCGGTCAAGCAGGTCTCGCCGTTCAACGACAAGGCCAAGGGCGATTTGCCTGATTGGCAAACCTACCGGGCGCCGACCAAGGACTACGACGAAACCGTCTACAACGTCGTGCCATACGCCGACGCCAAGGGCGACACCCTTACCGTGCTGCATAACAAGGCCGGTAGCCTCGGCGTATCGGTCGGCTTCAACACCGGGACGCTTCCCGTGTTCTCCCTGTGGAAAAACACCGATACCCAAGGCCAGGGCTACGTGACCGGGCTGGAGCCAGGCACCAGTTTCTCCTATAACCGCCGGTATCAGCGACCACTGGGCCTGGTGCCCACTATCGCGCCGAAAGAGCACAAGCAATTCCAGATCCACTACAGCCTGTTGGCGGACAAGGGCGCCGTGGATAAGGCACTCAAGCGCATCGATGAAATCCAGAACGGTCAAAAAACCGAGGTACGGGAAACGCCGCTGGTAGACCTGACCAAGCCGTGACGCGCTTCAAGGTGTAGCGGGTCGATATTGCAGGGCTTCGGCCAGATGCTCCCGGCGGATACTCGCCGCTTGCTCCAGGTCCGCCAGCGTCCGGGCGACCTTGAGCAGGCGGTGGGCGGCGCGCAGCGACAAGGTCAGCCGTTCGCAAGCGGTTTCCAGCCACGTTTCATCGGTTGTGGATAACTTGCAGTGCCGACGCAAACCCGGCAGATCCAGGAAGGCGTTGGCGCAGCCCTGGCGTTTTTGCTGACGCTCCCGGGCTTCGGCCACTTGCTCGGCGACCGTGGCTGTATCGTCCCCGGGTTCGAGCTTGGGGCTCAGGGCTGTGGCCTCACGGGCGACGGTCAGGTGCAGGTCGATGCGGTCCAGCAGGGGGCCGGAGAGCTTATTGCGGTAGCGCTGCACCATGTCCGGCGTACACGAACAACGCCCGCTGGGCTCGCCTAGATATCCACAGGGGCAGGGATTCATCGCCGCCACCAGTTGGAAGCGTGCCGGAAAACGCACCCGGTCACGGGCGCGAGAAACTACGATGTGGCCCGACTCCAGCGGTTCCCTCAGAACTTCCAGCACTTTGCGGTCGAACTCTGGCAGTTCATCCAGGAACAGCACGCCATGGTGGGCGAGGGTGATTTCCCCAGGTTGCGGTTTCGATCCGCCACCCACCAATGCGGGGCCGGAGGCCGAGTGGTGCGGCTGGCGAAACGGGCGTTGCGGCCAATGGCTCAGCGGCACGCAACTGGCGACCGATTGGATGGCTGCAACTTCCAGCGCCTCGCTTTCCGCCAACGGCGGCAACAGCCCAGGCAAACGACTCGCCAGCAGGGTCTTGCCGGTGCCCGGCGGGCCGCTGAACAACAGGTTGTGCGCCCCCGCGGCGGCGATCAGCAACGCCCGCTTGGCCCCGGCCTGGCCTTGTACTTCATTCAGGTCGGGATAGGGCTTGCTGGCCGAAAGCAGCCCGTTGGAAACAAACGTTTTGACCGGGGTATGGCCATTAAAATGAGCCACGGCTTCGAGCAGGTGATTCACCGCAATCACCTTCAGCCCCGACGCCAGGCAGGCTTCCTCGGCATTCGCCCACGGCACCACCAGCGTACGCCCAGCCTTGCGCGCCGCCAGCGCTGCCGGCAATACCCCGCGTACCGGTCGTACGGCGCCGGATAACGCCAACTCGCCGAGGCATTCCACGTCGTCGAGCATCAAGGTTGGTACTTGCACGCTGGCCGCCAGGATCCCCAAGGCAATGGCCAGGTCGAACCGTCCGCCGTCCTTCGGCAGATCCGCCGGCGCCAGGTTCAAGGTGATGCGTCGCGCCGGGAAATTCAGCCCCGAATTGATGATCGCGCTGCGCACCCGGTCCTTGCTTTCCTTCACCGCCGCCTCCGGCAAGCCGACCATCGTCAGTGACGGCAAGCCATTGGCCAGATGAACTTCAACGGTAACGGGGGGAGCCTCCACTCCCACCTGGGCGCGGCTATGGACGATGGCAAGCGACATGAAACGTTCCTTGAGTGAGTAGGGTGCCGCATCCTGCGGCTCTTGAAGGTTAGTCGTGGGGACATGTATCGGAGCGGGAATCGAAGTGAGAAATTTTGGCAGGATGTTGCGGGCGCGGATGACGAGGCGTTCGAAAAATGACCGGACCAGGCCTCTGCTAGACTGCGATTTGCCCCATCGGCACTTGGCGGTATCAGCGGCGCTACGAGGAGGTGGCCCATGAACGATCTGCTGGCGCTGTTGACCGACAAGCGCTTTATCCCCCATGGGCATTGCTATATGTGGCGCCCGGATTTGCTGTGGACCAATGTGATCGCCGATGGTTTGATCACCCTCTCCTACGTCACCATTCCCTTCACGCTGATCTACTTCATCCACAAGCGCAAAGACGTGCCTTTTGACTGGATGCTGACGGCTTTTGGCGTGTTTATCCTGGCCTGCGGCACCAGCCATGTGATGGAAATCCTGACCATCTGGCAGCCTTATTATTGGCTATCGGCGCTGGTCAAGGTGATCACTGCGATGGCCTCGGTGATTACCGCCATCCTGCTGATCCGGCTGGTGCCCGCCGCCCTGAAAATCCCCAGCCCGCAGCAACTGGCCAAGGTCAACGACGAGTTGCGCGAGGCGCAGGCCGAACTGGTCACCACTGCGCGCCGGGCCGGCATGGCTGAAATCGCCACCAATGTGCTGCACAACGTGGGCAATGTGCTCAATAGCGTCAACGTGTCGGCCCAGGTCCTGTACGAGAAGGTGCATACCTCCAAAGGGCCGGGGGTCGCCAAGGTCGTTCAATTGATGAAGGAGCACCCCGATGATCTCGGCGACTTCATCAGCAGCGATCCAAAAGGCCGCGCGCTACCGGACTATCTCGGCAAGCTGGCCGAGGCCCTGGCAGTCGAACAACACAGCATGATCGCCGAGCTGGCGCAGTTGACCCGGCGAATCGACCACATCAAGGAGATCGTCGCCACCCAGCAGTCCTACGCCGGCAACTCCAGCGTGCTGGAACCGGGCTCGCTGCGAGAACTGGTCGAGGATGTGGTACGCATTTGCGATGTGTCCCTTGCCCTCCATCAGGTAACGCTGGTCAAGGAGTTCGATGATGTCCCGACAATGCCGCTGGACAAGCACAAAGTGCTGCAGATTCTGGTCAATCTGATCAACAACGCCCAGCAGGCACTGGGCTCGGGCGCGGGGCGGCCGTCGCGGATTACCCTGCGTCTGAAGGTCGTTGACGACACGCGCGTGCGGGTCGAAGTGGAGGACAACGGCGAGGGGATTTCGACGGAGAATCTTGGACGGGTGTTCGAGCACGGCTTCACGACGCGCGCCGATGGTCATGGCTTTGGCCTGCACAGCTGCATCCTGGCCGCGCACGAGATGGGCGGTGAGCTGACGGCACTGAGCGCGGGGCCGGGCAAGGGCGCGCTCTTTATCCTGGAGTTGCCGCTGGCGCTTGCCCAAGGCTCATCCCAGCGGGTCGCGAGTGGTTGAGCCGCCAGCCCGGGCGGCTTACTCCTGTGCTGGAGCCAGTCGCGCTTCCATTTCCGCGACCTTGGCCTCCAGGCTTTCGAGCCGCGCCCGGGTTCGGGCCAGCACGACCATCTGACTGTCGAATTCTTCCCGGCTCACCAGGTCCAGCTTGCTGAACCCGCTTTGCAGCAGGGCCTTGAACTGGCTTTCTATTTCGCTTTTGGGCAGTGGAGTATCACCGCTCAAGAGGCGGGAGGCGTGGCCGCTCAGGGCGTCGAGGAGATCTTTGGGCGCAAGCATGTGCAGGTGTCCTGAAAACGATGGCGGGCAGTGTACCACGCAGTGTCTATAGTCAATTTGCGCGCAAGGGATGCACGCTTTTCGCGCATAGGGTCGGGCATCGCTGCACTGTTGTTGTGCGTATCGCTGTGGTTCGTGGTGCGGCGCACGCGGGCGCGGTGGCCAAGAGGCTGAAATCAGAGGGTTTGGGCACAGATGGCAAGCTTTCTGCTTAGAGGCTGATGACCCATGCACTGATGCAGTCGTTGTGACGAATGCAGTGCAGCAGGCGGAGCGGGGAGTTTCGTCAGGAGCGGTTAACTGGCACCTGTCGGGCTACTTGGGCCGACGATGCGTTACAAAGCCAGGCACTGCGCTTAGACTTGAGTCGGGTTTGTTTTCCTGGGGCAAGTCCACCAATTCGGGAGAGAGTTTCATGAAGCTAGTCACTGCCATCATCAAGCCGTTCAAGTTGGACGACGTGCGCGAGTCGTTGTCCGAGATCGGCGTGCAGGGCATTACCGTTACTGAGGTCAAAGGCTTCGGTCGGCAGAAAGGTCACACCGAGCTGTATCGTGGCGCGGAATACGTGGTCGATTTCCTGCCCAAGGTGAAGATCGATGTCGCCATTGACGACAAGGATCTTGACCGGGTGATCGAGGCGATCACCAAGGCCGCCAACACCGGCAAGATCGGTGACGGAAAAATCTTTGTGGTCAATCTGGAACAGGCTATTCGCATCCGTACCGGCGAAACCGATACCGACGCTATTTAAGCCGCCAAACCCAACGCCCCAGGAGAAAACAATATGACTCTGCGTAAATTCGCAGGGCTAGGAGCCCTGTTGTCCTTCGCAATGCCTGGCCTGGCCATGGCAGAAGAAGCGGCAGCCCCAGTCCTGAACTCCGGCGATACCGCCTGGATGCTGACTGCCACGATTCTTGTACTGTTCATGACCATTCCCGGCCTGGCGCTGTTCTACGGCGGCATGGTTCGGTCGAAAAACCTTCTTTCCGTGATGATGCAGTGCTTCGCCATTACCGGTCTGATCAGCGTCCTGTGGGTCATTTATGGCTACAGCATCGCGTTCGACACCACGGGCATGGAGCAGGGCGTCGTCAACTTCAACTCCTTCGTGGGCGGCCTGGGCAAAGCCTTCCTGGCGGGTGTCACCCCGTCCAGCCTGACCGGTCCGGCGGCGCTGTTCCCTGAAGCGGTGTTCATCACCTTCCAGATGACCTTCGCCATCATCACCCCGGCCCTGATCGTCGGCGCCTTCGCCGAGCGGATGAAGTTCTCCGCCATGCTGATCTTCATGGGCGTGTGGTTCACTCTGGTGTATGCGCCGATTGCACACATGGTCTGGTCCGGTAACGGCGGCCTGCTATGGGACTGGGGCGTGCTGGACTTCGCCGGCGGCACCGTGGTGCACATCAACGCCGGTATCGCCGGCCTGGTGGCGTGCCTGGTGCTGGGCAAGCGCAAAGGCTTCCCGACCACGCCGATGGCGCCGCATAACCTCGGTTACACCCTGATGGGCGCTGCCATGCTGTGGGTTGGCTGGTTTGGCTTCAACGCCGGCTCCGCCGTCGCCGCCAACGGCACCGCCGGCATGGCGATGCTGGTGACTCAGATTGCCACTGCCGCCGCTGCATTGGGCTGGATGTTTGCCGAGTGGATCACCCACGGCAAGCCAAGCGCACTGGGCATTGCCTCGGGCGTGGTAGCGGGTCTGGTTGCGATCACTCCGGCTGCCGGCACCGTGGGCCCGATGGGTGCTCTGGTCATCGGTCTGGCGGCGGGCGTGGTGTGCTTCTTCTGCGCAACCACCCTCAAGCGCAAACTCGGCTATGACGATTCCCTGGACGCCTTCGGTGTGCACGGCATTGGCGGTATCCTCGGCGCGATCCTGACCGGCGTGTTTGCAGCACCGGCCCTGGGTGGCTTCGGCACCGTGACCGATATCGGTGCGCAAGTGTGGATTCAATTCAAAGGTGTGGCCTTCACGGTGGTTTACACCGCGATCGTCACCTTCATCATCCTCAAGGTGCTGGACGCCGTCATGGGTCTGCGTGTCTCCGAGGAAGAAGAAGCCGTGGGCCTGGACTTGGCCCAGCACAACGAGCGTGGCTACAACCTGTAAGCACACGCAATAAAAAATGCCCGGCTTGCCGGGCATTTTTTTGTCTGGAATTTGTCAGTGCTCACACAGAGTGCTGGTTTTTCCGACGCCTTTTGTTGTGTAGGCGACATGGGTTTTTCTGCGGCCAAAGGCTTACATGGAAGCAGGCGCATTAGGCCCTTTGTTTTTTCCCAGAGCGCGCTAGAATGCGCGCCGAACGTGCGGAGATCTGTATGTGGCAACAGACGCTGATAACCCTGCGGGCAAGGCCTCGGGGCTTTCATCTGGTAACGGACGAGTTACTCGCCGGCCTGCCTGAACTCCAGGCGTGTCGTGTCGGTCTGTTGCATCTGTGGCTGCAGCATACCTCGGCCTCGTTGACCATCAACGAGAACGCCGATCCGGCGGTACGTCGAGACTTCGAACGGTTTTTCAATCGGCTGATCCCACAAGGAACCGCCGATTATGAGCACAACGACGAAGGCCTTGACGACCTCCCGGCGCACTTCAAGGCTAGCGTGCTTGGTTGTCAGCTCAGCCTGCCGATCACGGCAGGACGGCTGGCGCTGGGTACCTGGCAAGGTGTCTATCTGGGCGAGCACCGGGATCATGGCGGTGCTCGTAGAGTCCTCGCCACTTTGTACGGTGATGGGGCATAACCGCTGATTGCCGGCGGATGTTGAATTTTTTCTGGCAGCCTTCGACAGATGGCGAAGCTGGGCTATAACTAATCTGCTTTTCGCAAGTCATGAGGTAGAACATGAGCGACGATGATCTGGAAAACGACGACCTCGAAGTAGGTGACGAAGACGAGGCTGAAGAAGGCCTTGAAGCAGCGGCTGAAGACGTTGCCGATGATGAGGGGGCCGATGTACCGGTCCCTACCGCCAAAGGCAAGGCCAAGGCGGCAGTGTCGGTCGACGAGTTGCCGAGCGTAGAGGCCAAGAACAAGGAGCGTGACGCGCTCGCCAAGGCCATGGAGGAATTCCTGGCCAGGGGTGGAAAGGTGCAGGAAGTGGAGGCCAATGTGGTCGCTGATCCGCCCAAGAAGCCTGATAACAAGTACGGCAGCCGCCCTATCTGAGTTTCTGCTTGCTGAAAAAGCCCGCCGTCGCTGCGGGCTTTTTCATGGGCTGGATAAAATTTTCAGGCTAAGCACCGTCCCTGTGGGAGCGAGCTTGCTCGCGATAGCGGTTTACCTGTCACATCAATGCTGGATGTGCCGCCGCCATCGCGAGCAAGCTCGCTCCCACAAAGGGGCTTTGGCGGCTACAGAGCAGGGGTTCAGCGCTGGCTATGCCAGCCCGCCAGCAACCCCGGTAGCTCAGTCAGGCTGCGAATCTCTGCATCCGGCGCATGATCGGCGTCCCAGGTCTTGCCCGCCGGGTTGAACCACACCGCGCGCAGGCCGGCCTGTTGGGCACCGGCGATGTCATCGCCTGGATGATCGCCAATGTGCACGGCGGTCTGCGCCGTGGCGCCGCCGCGTTGCAGGGCTTCGTGGAACAGTCGGGCGTCAGGTTTGGCGATGCCGATGTCTTCTGCGCACAGGGCAAACTTGAAATAATCCGCCAACCCCAGGCGACGCACGTCGGCGTTGCCATTGGTGACCACGCCGAGGGCGAAATGGTTGGCCAGGATTTCCAGGGTGGGCTGCACCTCGGGGAAAATCTCCAGTTGATGACGGGCATGCAAGAAGGTCTCGAATGCCTGGTCCGCCAGTTCAGACGCTTGCCACTGGTCGTAGCCGGCTTCCTGCAATGCACGAAACAGCACCCGCCGGCGCAACGCGCTGATGCGATGCTTGAGGGTGGGCTCTTCGCGCAGCACCTGTTCGCGAATGGCAAACAGGTGCTCCACCGGCAAGCCGCCCAGATTCGGTGCGTTGTCGGTCAGCCATTGGCGTAAGACGGCTTCGGCGCTGGCGATCACGGGGGCGGTGTCCCACAGCGTGTCGTCGAGGTCGAAAGTGATGAGCTCGATGGTCATGATTCGTCGCCCTTGATGCGTTTGGCCCTGGGGTGGGCACTGTCATAGACCGTTGCCAGGTGCTGGAAGTCCAGGTGGGTGTAGATCTGGGTGGTCTTGATGTCCGAGTGGCCGAGCAGTTCCTGGACGGCACGCAGGTCCTGGGAGGACTCCAGCAGATGGCTGGCAAAGGAGTGCCTGAGCATGTGCGGGTGCAGGTTCTGCCCCAATTCCCGTTCGCCGGCCGCCTTGACCCGTACCTGGATCGCCCGCGGACCGAGGCGTCGGCCTTGTTGGCTGACGAACACCGCGTCGTCGGCGGGGTTGGTCAGCGCCCGCAGCGGCAGCCACAGTTCCAGGGCTTCGCGGGCCTTGCGGCCGATGGGCAGCAGGCGGGTCTTGCTGCCCTTGCCGAGCACCTGGACCATGCCGTCGGCCAGGTCCAGTTGATCCAGGTTCAACCCCGTCAACTCCGATAGCCGCAGGCCGGAAGAATAGAACAGCTCGAGGATCGCCTGGTCTCGCCGTGCCAGGAAGTCGTCCTCGACGGCACCTTCAAGCAGTTGCAGGGCGCGATCGGTGTCGAGGGTTTTCGGCAGGCGGCGTTCGCCCTTGGGCGGCGCCAGGCCGGTGGCCGGGTCGTGATCGCAGAGACCTTCGCGGTTGAGGTAGTGGTACAAGCCGCGCACTGCCGACAACAGTCGCGCCAGGCTGCGGGAGGATTGCCCTTGTTGGTGCAGGCGGGCGATCAGGCTACGCAGGCGCTGGATGTCCAGCGCTGACCAGCTGCCAATGTTCTGTTTCTGGCACCAGCCCAGGACTTTGTCCAGGTCGCGACGATAGGCCGACAACGTGTGGGGCGACACCTGGCGCTCACTGCGCAAGTGTTCGCAGTAGGCGTCCAGTTGCCGTTCCATCATCAGCGTACCGAGCGCAGCGAACCGGCAACCCGTGGCAGCACCCGGCCGGTGACTTCGGCGATGTAGCTCAGGAACAATGTGCCCACCGAGCTCTTGTAGTGCTGCGGATCGCGGCTGGCGATGGCCAGCACACCGTGCACGCCCTGATGAGCAATGGCGACGACGGCGGTGGAGCCGATCTGCTTGCGCTGCTCTTCACCGAACAGGAAGTCCAGTTCATGCTCGCGCAGGCTGCCACTGACGCTTTTGTTTTCCGTGAGCAGGCCGCCGATGGCGGTCTGTGCATCGGCATGAGTCACCCAGCGGCCCACCGGCATGGCGTTGTCGCCAAACAGGATCAGGCTGACAAAAGGTACCTGGAAATCCTGGCGCAGGCTGTCTTCGACACTCATCACCAGGTCTTCGAGGGTGCTGGCGTCCATCAGCGCCAGGATCAATCGACGGGTCTTGTCGAAGAGCCGATCATTGTCCCGTGCCACGTCCATCAGGTGCGAAAGTCGATGGCGCATCTCGATGTTGCGCTCGCGCAGGATCTTCATCTGATGTTCCACCAGCGACACGGTGTCGCCGCGCCGGTGGGGGATGCGCATCGTCGCAAGCAATTCTTCGTGCTCGACGAAGAAGTCCGGATGAGCCTCCAGGTAAGCGGCTACCGCCGCGGCCTGCGGGAGCGGGCTAGGGGATTCGTCGGGCTGTGGGGCTGGAACCTGTGGCTGGTCGGTCATGGGTTTGGCTCACTCAAAGACGAACTTGTCCTTCGTATACGCGTACTGCCGGACCGGTCATCATCACCGGTTGGCCGGGGCCTGCCCATTCGATGGACAGGCGCCCGCCAGGCAGGTCGATCAACAATGGCGAATCCATCCACCCCTGGCTGATCGCAGCGACTGCGGCGGCGCAGGCGCCGGTACCGCAGGCCTGGGTTTCCCCGGCACCGCGCTCCCAGACGCGCAATTGCGCACGGTGGCGATCGATGACCTGCAGGAAACCGACATTCACCCGCGCAGGAAAGCGCGGATGGTGCTCGATTTTCGGCCCCAGCTCATGCACCGGAGCACTGTTGATATCGGTCACTCGCAGCACGGCATGGGGGTTGCCCATGGACACCGCCGCCAGTTCCACGGTGGTGCCGTCGACGTCCACCTGATAGCTCAGGGCCTGGGCCGGCGCTTCGAACGGAATGTCCGCCGGTACCAGGCGCGGGGCGCCCATGTTGACGCCGATCTGGCCGTCGCTGCGTACATCCAGTTCGATGATGCCGCTTTTGGTTTCGACGCGAATCTGCCGTTTGGCGGTCAGGCGCTTGTCCAGCACAAAGCGGGCGAAGCAGCGCGCACCGTTGCCGCATTGCTCCACTTCCGAACCGTCGGCGTTGAAGATCCGATAGCGGAAATCCACGTCCGGGTTGTTAGGTGCCTCGACGATCAGCAACTGGTCGAAACCGATACCGGTGTGCCGGTCGCCCCATTGCTTGGCGTGCTTGGGCAGGATGTGCGCGTGCTGGCTGACCAGGTCAAGGACCATGAAGTCGTTGCCCAGGCCGTGCATCTTGGTAAAACGCAGCAGCATGGTTTTACTCCGGCAGCAGGCTTTCGCCGGCAAACAACTCGGCTACCGTCTCGCGGCGACGCACTTGGAATGCCTGATCACCGTCCACCAGCACCTCGGCGCAGCGGCCGCGGGTGTTGTAGTTGGAGCTCATGACAAACCCGTAGGCGCCGGCCGAGTGCACGGCCAGCAGATCGCCTTCTTCCAGCGCCAGCTCCCGGCCCTTGGCCAGGAAGTCACCGGTTTCGCAGATCGGCCCGACGATGTCATAGCTGCGAGCAGCGGTATTGCGAGGGCGCACCGCGGTCACGTCCATCCACGCCTGGTACAGCGCCGGGCGGATCAGGTCGTTCATGGCCGCATCGACGATGGCGAAGTCCTTGTGCTCGGTGTGCTTGAGGTATTCGACCTGGGTCAGCAGCACGCCGGCATTGGCGACGATGTAGCGGCCCGGCTCGAACATCAGCGCCAGGTCACGCCCTTCGAGGCGCTCACGCACCGTCTTGATGTAGTCGGCCACCAGCGGCGGCTCTTCGTCGCGGTAGCGCACGCCGACACCGCCACCGAGGTCGATGTGACGCAGGTAGATGCCGCAATCACTGAGGCGGTCGACCAGCGCCAGCAGGCGGTCAAGGGCATCGATGAAGGGTTCCAGGGTGGTCAGCTGCGAGCCGATGTGGCAATCGACACCCAGCACTTCCAGGTTTGGCAGTTGGGCGGCGCGCACGTACACGTCTTCGGCGTCGGCAATGGCGATGCCGAACTTGTTTTCCTTGAGACCGGTGGAAATGTACGGGTGGGTACCCGCGTCGACGTCCGGGTTCACGCGCAGGGAGATCGGCGCGCGGACACCCAGCTCGGCGGCGACGATCTGCAGGCGCTCCAGCTCGTCGGTGGATTCGATGTTGAAGCAGTGCACACCGACTTCCAGTGCGCGGCGCATGTCTTCACGGGTCTTGCCGACCCCGGAAAATACGATCTTGTCAGCGCTGCCGCCAGCGGCCAGGACGCGTTCGAGCTCACCACCGGAGACGATGTCGAACCCCGCGCCCAGACGTGCCAGGACATTGAGCACACCCAGGTTGGAGTTGGCTTTTACGGCGAAACACACCAGGTGCGGCATGCCGACGAGGGCATCGGCGAAGGCCAGGTATTGGGCTTCGATGTGAGCTCGGGAATAGACGTAGGTCGGCGTGCCGAAACGCTCGGCGATCGCGGACAGGGCAACCCCTTCCGCGAACAGCTCCCCGCCACGGTAGTTAAAAGCGTCCATGGCGTTCCCTTAGTAAGTGGTGTGGGTGTCGTGCGCGTGGGATTTGGCTTGCGACGACTTGGCCTGCTCTTCAGGGGACTTGCTGTCATCAGGCAGGTACAGCGGACCTTTTTGACCACAGGCTGTTACAAGGCAGGCAACCGCGACGAGCGCAGCAAGGGAAGAGATCAGGCGCTTCATGGCGAAATCCTTGAAAATGCGTTAATTGCGCCGGAGTATACCGGCCACCCGGCAGCTTGCCTATGCGACGGGGCTCCCGTCCGGCGGGCCTGGGCATTTGACGGCGCCGCCGGTCGTCGGTCGGTATATCCTTTGCAATCATCGGGACGCGCCCGTATCTTGCGGCGCTTGAGCATGAGCAGACATTTTTGAGGTTGCCACAATGAGTTTGACTGAAGCCCGTTTCCACGATCTGGTCGATAGCACCCAGCAGACGCTGGAGGATGTGTTTGACGAAAGTGGCCTGGATATCGATCTGGAGAGCTCCGCTGGTGTGCTGACCGTCAAGTTCGAGAACGGCAGCCAGTTGATCTTCAGTCGCCAGGAGCCGTTGCGGCAGTTGTGGCTGGCAGCGGTCTCCGGTGGCTTCCATTTCGACTACGACGAGGAAAGCGAGCGCTGGATGTGCGACAAGAGCGAAGAGCAGTTGGGCGAGATGCTCGAGCGCATCGTCAAGCAGCAGGCTGATGTAGAACTCGATTTCGAAGGCCTGTGACCGCGTGAGCCAGACCGGAACGGCGCGGCCGCCCAAGCCGCTCTACAGTAATGTCAGCCCGGCGGTGCCGTCGCCGTGTACCAGCGTGTGCAAGCTGGATGAACAGAGAGTCTGCCTCGGCTGTTTCCGTCATGTGGAGGATATCCGCGAATGGCGCTCGGCCGATGATGAGCGGCGGCGGGTCATCTGCGCCGAGGCGCTCAAGCGCAAATCCCGGTAGGAGCTGCCGAAGGCTGCGATCTTTGGATTTTGATCTTTGGGGGCTTTCGTTTAGTACTCAATTGTCTGGGGCAAGATCGCAGCCTCGTTGCACTCGTCGGCGCCTACTGTTAGTGTCCGGCTACGCCTCAACTCATCGAGGCCCGTGAAAACCCCGCCTTTTTGTGGCGGGGTTTTGCTTTTTTCGTGCAGAAGAACGGAGTCTGCCAGGATCATGACCGCACCTTCCATTACCCTTACCCGTCTGGACGTACAGCGTCTGGAACGCCTGATCGACAGCCTTGATGAAACGCTGCCGGGCGTGATTGCGCTGCAAACCGAACTGGATCGCGCCGAGAACGTGGTGGGCCACGATGAAGTGCCCGCCGATGTCGTGACCATGAACTCGCGCGTGCACTGCCGCGAAGAAAGCAGTGGCAAGGATTACCACCTGACCCTGGTTTACCCGCAGGACGCGAATGCCGACGACGGCCGGATCTCGATCCTGGCTCCGGTGGGCAGTGCATTGCTGGGCCTGAAGGTCGGCCAGCATATTGACTGGCCGGCGCCGGGTGGCAAAACGCTGAAGCTGACGTTGCTGGGTGTGGAATACCAGCCTGAAGCGGGCGGTGATTTCCACCTCTGAGCACGTCAGGCCAAGGCCAGTGCCTCGTTCAGCGCGCGTTCCAGGTCGGCCTTGTAGCGCAGGTACAAATTACTTGAGCAGCCACCGTCACCTACCAGGCCGGAGAGGTCCAGGTCGGTGATGTAGCAGCGGTAGCGTTCGGTCTCGCGACGCTGTCCAACGATCTCCTTGGCGACCACGCGGAACAACTGGTCGCCATGCTCCAGCTCCGAAAACTCCTGCTGATCGCAATACAAGGTGACGTGCACTTGCCCGTGCGCGACTTTGCCGATAATGGCCTGTACGTCGTAAAACGGTTTGTTCACCGGTGTCTGCGGCGCCTGCCGCGACTCGATCCGTCGTGCCCGTCCGCTGCCTGAGGGCAGAAGCTGGTAGTACAGGGTTTCCAGGCTCAACGGTTGGGTGGCATCCATCGGCAGCAAAGCGTCGCGGCGGTACAGCACCGATTGCAGAAAGCGCTGCAAGGGCACCAACAGGCTGTGTTCGTCGTGATAGGGCAAGCGCTGTTGCCACAAGGCGTTGAGTTCATCGAGCACGTACAGCTCGGCGTCGTGCTCGTTGACCCGATAGAACACTTGGATGCACTCAGGCTGGCCCATGGGCAAGAGCAACGCCAGGTCGTGGTCTTCCAAGGCCATCGGATCCAGGTGCAGCGGGCTGTAGGCCGTCAGTTCCTCGCCCAGGTAGTCCATCAGCGCCGACAGGCTGCCCAGCGCCACATGGTTGACCTGGCCGGGCACCAGTTCCAGTACGTGATAGTGCTGCTGGACCTGAAGCAGATAACGGTGATTGAGCCGGCTCAACAGCAGGGTCTGGGCCGTTTCGAAGACTTCTTCGACCCGCCGTGCAATGAACTGGGCGCGGTTGTGGCAGAAACAGCGTACCTGCAAACGCGGCTGGTGCTGCGTGACGGGCAGGTCGTTGAGGTAGTCGCGCAGGCAGTCGAGCAGGGCGTGCTCATCGTCAAAACGGTTGACCAGCACTTCATTCCAGCTGTTGAGCGTGACCTGGTCGAGGGTCAGCACCAGGTTCTCCCGTACCCCGGCGTAGCTCAGGGAGTCGGTACGCTCGGTGGTCATCAGGATATTCAGGTCGCGGTGATGCTTGAGCGGGTCGACGCCGACGTTCACCAGGATCAGCACTTCGCTAGGCACGCTGGCACGCAATAACTGTTCTTCGTCGACCGTGGTCAGGGGCAGGGCGATGGACTGTTGCAGGCTGCCCAGCAGATTGAACAGTTCGAACTCGCTCAGGTCGCTTTCCCCGGGGTGCAGCGCCAGGCGCGTGCTGCTGTCAATCACGCCGTTGCGATGGCTCCAGGTCAAGAGCTCCAGCAACTCGCGGCTGCGCTTGATTGGCGCGAAGTTCTCCCACTCCAGGGCGTTGAGGCTGCCGTTATACAAACCCCACTGGTGCTGTCCCGGCTCTTTCTTATTGGGTGACTGGACCAGTGTCAGGGTGTCTTCGGCCAAGTCCGGGGCAATGCCGGGGTTGATGAACTCGACCTTGTCGGCCTTGCGTTCGAAGGCGGCGTACAACCGCCTGCCGAGGACGTTGAGGTCGCGCTTGTTGATCAGACTGACGGTTTTCTCGTTGCGGGCAAACTGGGTCAGGAAGCGATAGCTGTAGGTCAGCTCGTTGACCAGCGCCCGTCGCTCGGTGCTGACCTGGCGTACCTTCCACTGGCTGCGGCTGTCGAGCAGTGCCAGTTGGCGTTGGTCCCAGCCCCATTCCCGGGCCAGTCGCTCGAGCAGCACCCGCTGCCAGCCGCTGCTGCGCGCCTGGCCGGTGAGCTTGCGATTGACCTTCAGGTACAGCGCCCGGCGGATCAGTTCCAGGCGTTCGGGTTCGCCGCGGGCATTGAGGTATTCCTCGAGGCGGCGATAAACCACCATGTATGGGTCCAGCTCTTCCAGGTCCAGGTTGTTGGCAAACACGGCTTGTTTGAAGCGCAGGCTCAGACAGCGGACGTTCGGGTGTTCGCTGGCATACACCTCGGTCAACAGTAGCTTGAGCACTGACTTGTAAGGCGATTCGATGCCTTTGAACAATTGCCAGAGCCCGGCGCCGATGAATTCTCCTGCCGGGATGTAGGCCAGATGCCCCAGGTCCAGGGTTTCATCCGCGCGGATAAAGCGCTTGGAAATCAGTGTGTGGGTGTACTGCTCATAATCTTCTTCTTCGTAGACCGGCACCAGCCACCAGATGGGCGTGCGCCCGGCCAGCCAGATGGCGGTGCGGTAGAACTCGTCCAGCAGCAGGTAATGTTGGGTCGTACCGCAATCGTCGGAACTGAGCTGGTTGTCCCGCTCGCCTCGCACGAAGCGCGCCGGGTCGATCAGGAAAAAATGTGCTTCGGCCCCCTGAGTCGCGGCCCAGATCTCCAGCAGCTGGCATTTCCTGTGCAGCTCGGCCAGTTCCTCCTCGCTCAAGTCCGGGCCGTGGCAGACCCACACATCCATGTCGCTCTGATCGGCCTGGGCCAGCGTGCCAAGGCTACCCATCAAGAACAGGCCAAGAATGGGTCGCGGCGGGTTACTGCCGTGGCGCGGCTTGTAGGAAAACGAGCGGGTCAGCCGCTGGGCTTCGGCCAGGACGCTGGCATCGGGTTCATAGTTCGACAGCCCGGCAGGCGTGCTGCCCGAGACGTAGCCGGGCAACAGGGGATGGTTGACGTGGAAAAACAGCGGCAACAGCGTCAACACACCTTGCTGGCGGGTCGATAGACCTTCCAGGGCGCGCTCCATCCGGACGCTGTTGAGCTTGAGAAAACGTGCGCGCAACTGGCTCAGGACCTTGCGGTCGATTCCCTCGTCCAGATCGGGGCGTATTTCGTGATTGCGGGTCATGTCAGCTCAAACCGCTCGCGGCGTCGAACGTGGGAGATCACAGGTGATGGCAGTTTAGCGTCCGATCGGCGGAATTCTTAAGCTGAAATAGGGTTTTAACAGCAGAATCTTTACGCGGGGCGCCAGTACGCCTGCGGAAATCTCGCTGAAGGAGATTTCCGTGGGCGGCAGGGGAGAATCAGGCGGTTTCTTGAACGCTGAGTATCGTCAGAACGGTTTGTACACTTTGTGCTGCATCGCGCCCCAGGCTGGTCAGATAACCGCCGTCGGGTTGGTCGATCAGTTCTTTTTCGTACAGGCGTTGGGCAGCGGCAATGGCTTTCGGGGCAGCGGTCTGATGAATTTTCAGGCCTTCCTGGGAACTGTCCAGGTTGAAGAGTGCAAGGATTTCCAGTTCGGCAACCAGCTCAGGGGTAAGCGACATAAGGACTCCAGACTTTCTAGGAATTTGGACGACAGCGACACTAAGGTGAGCGCACTCGGCCGGGCTGTCCAGTGTCAGCGTCATGCTTTTTTTGTTTAAAGCGATTCTTTTGTGGCGAGGGAGCTTGCTCCCGCTCGGCTACGCAGCAGTCGTCAAGCTAGTGGGGCCGCTTCGCGCCCCAGCGGGAGCAAGCTCCCTCGCCACAAGAGCGGTTCAGTTCTTTTCCGGCGGCAACTCAGGCAAGGCGCGCAAGGCGGCTTCATACCACTCGGTATTGAAGGCACGGTCCTCCTCCAGGATCGCGTCAATTTCCACCGCCAGCACATGGGCCATCAGGTTGAGAATTTCTTCGCGCTCATAACCCACCAGGGTCAATTTATTCAAAACAGCCCTGGCTGCTGGCGGGTTTTCGCTTTCGATCTGGTTTTCGATGGCTTCGATCAGCGTCGATTCGACAAATTCTTCTTCGTCGTTATCGATATCGGTTGGCTCGCTCATGGCAGGCTCCTGGGAGAAAGGGCGCCAGTTTACCTGCATTCAGCGGCGTGATGCGCCTGGCGAGAAACGCCTCGGCAGTCTATAACGCAAGGCTGCCAACCCCGCACGGCCTGGAGGCTTTGTAATGCTCAAGCTTTATGGTTTCTCTGTCAGTAATTATTACAACATGGTCAAACTGGCACTGCTGGAGAAGGGCCTGCCCTTCGAGGAGGTGCCGTTCTTTGGCAACCAGACGCCGGAAGCCCTGGCCATCAGCCCGCGCGGCAAGGTGCCGGTGCTGAAGACCGAGCAGGGTTTTATCAACGAGACCAGCGTGATCCTCGAATACATCGAGCAAACCCAGCCAGGCAAGGCCCTGCTGCCCAGTGACCCGTTCGAACGTGCCCAGGTGTTGGCCTTGTGCAGGGAGATCGAGCTGTACATCGAGTTGCCCGGGCGGGCCTGCTATGGCGAGGCATTTTTCGGCATGTCGGTACCCGAGGCCATCAAGGAAAAGACCAGGGCCGAATTGCTGCTGGGGTTCGCCTCGCTGGGCAGGCACGGTAAATTCTCGCCCTACGTGGCAGGCGATAGCTTGAGCGTTGCCGATCTGTATTTTTTCTACAGTGTTTCGCTGGCGTGTCAGGTGGGCAGGAAACTGTTCGATATCGACCTGCTGGCGGATATGCCAGCGGCCAAGGCGCTGATGGAGCGCTTGGGGCAGAACCCGCATGTGCAGCGGATTGCGGCGGATCGAGAAGCGGCGATGCCGGGGTTTTTGGCGATGATCGCGGCCAAGAAGTGAGTTTTGTGGTGTTCTGAAGGACGCTTTCGCGAGCAAGCCCGCTCCCACATTGGATCTCTATATGTTCACAAAATTTGTGTTCACTGAAGATCTACTATGGGAGCGGGCTTGCTCGCGAAGCTTTTAGCGGCTGGCGAGCAACGCCTGGCCGCGCACAACCGCTGCCTTGACCTGCGCCGGTGCCGTGCCGCCAATGTGGTCACGGGCATTGACCGAACCTTCCAGGGTCAGCACCGCAAACACGTCCTGCTCAATCTGGTCGCTGAACTTGCGTAGTTCGTCCAGGCTCATCTCTGCCAGGTCCTTGCCGCTGTCCACACCGTACTTCACGGCATGGCCAACGATTTCATGGCAATCACGGAACGGCAGGCCACGGCGCACCAGGTAATCGGCCAAGTCAGTGGCGGTGGAGAAACCGCGCAGGGCCGCTTCGCGCATTACGGCATGCTTGGGCTTGATCGCCGGAATCATGTCGGCAAAGGCTCGCAGCGAGTCGCGCAGGGTGTCGGCGGCGTCGAACAGCGGCTCCTTGTCTTCCTGATTGTCCTTGTTATAGGCCAGCGGCTGGCCTTTCATCAGGGTCAACAGGCCCATCAGTGCGCCGAACACCCGGCCACTCTTGCCCCGTACCAGTTCCGGCACGTCGGGGTTTTTCTTTTGCGGCATGATCGAGCTGCCGGTGCAGAAGCGGTCCGGCAGGTCAATGAATTGGAATTGCGCACTGGTCCACAGCACCAGCTCTTCGGAGAAGCGCGACAGGTGCATCATCGCGATGCTCGCGGCAGCGCAGAATTCGATGGCGAAATCGCGGTCCGAAACGTTATCCAGCGAGTTGCCGCCCACGGCGTCGAAGCCGAGCAGTTGCGCGGTGTATTGGCGATCGATCGGGTAGGTGGTACCGGCCAGCGCGGCGCTGCCCAGGGGCATGCGGTTGGTGCGCTTGCGGCAATCGACCAGGCGCTCGTAGTCGCGGCTGAGCATTTCGAACCAGGCCAGCATGTGATGCCCGAAGGTCACCGGCTGAGCGGTTTGCAGGTGGGTGAAGCCCGGCATGATGCTTTCGGCCTCACGCTCGGCTTGTTCCAGCAGGCCTTTTTGCAGGCGGGTGATCTCGGCCAGGATCAGGTCGATTTCATCGCGCAGCCACAAGCGGATGTCGGTAGCCACCTGGTCGTTGCGGCTGCGACCGGTGTGCAGTTTCTTGCCGGTCACGCCGATGCGATCGGTCAGGCGTGCTTCGATGTTCATGTGCACGTCTTCAAGATCGATGCGCCAGTCGAACTGGCCGGCTTCGATTTCATCCTGGATGGTTTTCAAGCCATCGATGATGCTGTCGCGCTCGGCATCGGTCAGCACGCCGACCTTGGCCAGCATGGTGGCGTGGGCGATCGAACCCATGATGTCGTGGCGATACAGGCGCTGGTCGAAGTTGACGGAGGCGGTGAAGCGGGCGACGAAGGCGTCGACGGGTTCACTGAAGCGGCCGCCCCAGGACTGATTGGTCTTGTCAGTGCTCATGAATTCGCTCGTGATCGGCTGAAGAAAAAATAGCGGGTTAAGGCTGCGGCGGATGATAGCAGGGTTGTCGGGGCTGGCGCTGGCACTGGTCGGCAGGTTTTTTGCGCACAACCCGAGCATTTAATGAGGCTTTTTGCGCAACGATATTTTCCGATTGAGCAATATCGTCGTGGCAACCGTCTACAGTGGACGGTAGGACTTTTGCTTTTTCCATCCATGGCGCAGCGGACGAATAGAAAAGGGGGAGCTCATATTGGTCAGATCGAGTGTTAACAATCCCTACGGCGACGCCGTGCGACAACGGGTCTCGAGCATCTATCGGCAGGCGCTGGTAAAGATAGGCAACCGCCTCGCGGCACTTTTTGGCCCTCGAGCGAGTCTTAGCGTGGATCGCGGTGACGGATGTCACTTCCCCTGTCTACGCTATCCTTGTGCGAGACTCACGCAGGAATCCAGCGCAATATGAATGTCCTGATCGTTGATGACGAACCACTGGCCCGTGAGCGCCTGAGCCGAATGGTCGGCGAACTCGAGGGTTACAGTGTCCTGGAGCCGAGCGCCACCAATGGCGAAGAGGCGTTGGCCCTTATTGACAGCCACAAGCCGGATATCGTGCTGCTCGACATTCGCATGCCTGGCCTGGATGGCTTGCAGGTCGCGGCGAAGTTGTGCGAACGAGAGTCGCCGCCCGCCGTGGTGTTCTGTACCACCCGGGACGACTTTGCGCCCGAAGTCCTGCAGGCCGGCGCCGTGGGCTATCTGGTCAAGCCGATCGCTGCCGAGGCGCTGGTTGAAGCCTTGCGCAAGGCCGAGCGGCCCAATCGGGTGCAACTGGCGGCGTTGACCCGTCCAGCAGCCGAAAGCGGCAGCGGCCCGCGCAGCCACATCAGTGCGCGCACCCGCAAAGGCATCGAGCTGATCCCGTTGAACCAGGTGGTCTACTTCATTGCCGACCATAAGTACGTGACCCTGCGCCATGAGAGTGGCGAGGTGTTGCTGGACGAGCCGCTCAAGGCCCTTGAAGACGAGTTCGGCGAGCGCTTTGTTCGCATCCACCGCAATGCCCTTGTGGCGCGTGAGCGAATCGAGCGTTTGCAGCGCACCCCTCTGGGGCACTTCCAGCTGTTTCTCAAAGGGCTCAATGGCGATGCGCTGATTGTCAGTCGGCGACACGTGGCCGGTGTGCGCAAGATGATGCAGCAGCTTTAGCGCCGTGTTCCAAGGCGTGCCATGTGCTGCATTCCCAGGACATTGACGGCCAGGGAGGCCTTGGGGTCGTGATTCAAGTCAAAGCGGTTTTGGCTGAGCTGTTATTATCTGCCGTATCTTTTAAGTACGGATTGATCCATGTCCCCTCGCGAGATCCGCATCGCCACCCGTAAAAGTGCCCTGGCCCTCTGGCAGGCCGAATACGTCAAAGCCCGTCTGGAGGCTGCCCACCCAGGCTTGCTCGTGACGCTGGTACCCATGGTCAGTCGCGGTGACAAGCTGCTGGACTCGCCATTGTCAAAAATCGGCGGCAAGGGCCTGTTCGTCAAGGAGCTGGAAACCGCTTTGCTGGACAACGAAGCCGACATTGCCGTGCATTCGATGAAAGACGTGCCCATGGACTTCCCCGAAGGCCTGGGCCTATTTTGCATCTGTGAGCGGGAAGATCCGCGCGATGCATTCGTCTCCAATACGTTTTCCAGCCTTGATGCACTGCCTGCCGGCAGTGTGGTCGGCACCTCCAGTTTGCGTCGTCAGGCACAGTTGCTGACCCGTCGGCCGGATCTGCAAATCCGTTTTCTGCGTGGCAACGTCAACACTCGCCTGGCCAAGCTCGACGCCGGTGAGTATGACGCGATCATCCTTGCCGCCGCGGGCCTGATCCGCCTGGGCTTCGAAGATCGAATCACCTCGGCCATCAGTGTCGACGACAGCTTGCCAGCGGGTGGGCAGGGGGCGGTGGGCATCGAATGCCGTAGCGCCGACAGCGACATCCACGCCCTGCTGGCGCCGCTGCACCACGAAGACACCGCCACCCGGGTGTTCGCCGAGCGAGCTCTCAACAAACATCTCAATGGCGGTTGCCAGGTGCCCATTGCCTGTTACGCCGTGCTGGAAGGCGAGCAGGTCTGGTTGCGTGGCCTGGTGGGCGATCCGAACGGTGGCCGGCTGCTCAGCGCCGAGGCCCGGGCGCCGCGCCGCGATGCCGAGGCTTTGGGCGTGCAGGTTGCCGAAGACCTGCTCAGCCAGGGCGCCGATGACATTCTCAAGGCGGTCTACGGCGAGGCCGGCCACGCGTGACGGGCTGGCGACTGCTGCTCACCCGGCCGGCGGACGAGTCGTCGGCGCTGGCGGCTGTCCTGGCTGACGCGGGGGTGTTCAGCAGCAGCCTGCCGTTGCTGGATATCGAGCCGATCCCCGTATCCGATGCCGAGCAGGCGATCCTTCAAAGGCTGGACCAGTATTGTGCCGTGATCGTGGTCAGCAAACCCGCCGCGCGCCTGTGTGTCGAACTGCTGCGTCAATACTGGCCCGAGCCACCCGACCAGCCATGGTTCAGCGTGGGTGCGGCCACCGGACAGATCCTTGCCGATGCCGGCCTCACCGTGTTTTATCCCGATAACGGCGATGACAGCGAAGCCTTGCTGGAGCACCTGGTGTTACGCCAGGCTATCACCCGGCCCGATCCCAAGGTTCTGATCGTGCGTGGCGAGGGCGGACGCGGGTTGCTGGCGGAGCGTTTGCGCGAGCAAGGTGCTAGTGTCGATTATCTGGAGTTGTACCGGCGCGGTCTGCCCCACTATGGCGAAGGTGAATTGCCAGCGAAGGTTGCAGCGGAACGCTTGAACGCCCTGGTGGTCAGCAGTGGGCAGGGCTTCGAGCATTTGCAGCAGCTGGCTGGCGATGCGTGGCCCGCCCTGGCGCGATTACCGTTGTTTGTTCCAAGCCCGAGGGTTGCCGAGATGGCGCGTGCCGCCGGGGCCCGAACAGTTGTGGATTGCCGTGGCGCCAGTGCCACGGCTTTGCTGGCGGCGTTACGGGAACAATCCGTGCCGTTTTCTAATGCAAAGGATGGATACGTGAGCGAAACAGCCTTGCCAAAAGAAGATCAAGAGCAGCCAGCGATCGATGCGCCGGTTCAAACCCCGGCCCCGGTGGCGCCGCGTCGCGGCAACGGCCTGGCCATTGTCGCGTTGTTATTGGGGGCTGCCGGTGTGGCGGTTGGCGGTTGGGGCGTGTGGCAGGTGCGTCACCTGCAGCTCAATAACCAGCAGCAGTCCAGCCAGGTCCAGGCGCTGAATGACCAGGCCCAGACCCTCAAGCTCAATGAGCAACGCCTGAGTGAACGCCTGGCGCAATTGCCTCCGGCCGAAGAGCTGGAAGAGCGGCGGCGTCAGGTCGCCCAGTTGCAAGGTGATCAGCAGCGTCTGAACCAGCGCCTGGAGACCGTGCTCGGTGCCAGTCGCAAGGACTGGCGCCTGGCTGAAGCCGAACATCTGTTGCGCCTGGCCAGCCTGCGTCTTTCCGCCCTGCAAGACATCAGCAGTGCCCAGGCCCTGGTCCAGGGCGCTGACGAAATCCTCCGGGAGCAGAACGACCCCGGCTCGTTTGCCGCCCGCGAGCAGTTGGCCAAGACCCTCGCGGCGTTGCGCAGCACCGAGCAACCGGATCGTACCGGGCTGTTCCTGCAACTGGGTGCCCTGCGTGATCAGGTGTTGCAGCTCACCGAGTTGGCGCCCGAATACAAGGATCGCGGTGAATCCCTACTGGGCCTGACCGCCGACGGCGATGGCGCCAGCCGCTGGGCACAGTGGTGGGATCAGATCTCGCGCTACATCCGCATCGATTTCAATGCTGACGAGAACGTCCGCCCGCTCTTGGCCGGGCAGAGCCTGGTGCAGGTGCGCCTGGCCTTGAGCCTGGCGTTGGAGCAGGCGCAATGGGCCGCCCTCAACGGCCAGGCGGCGGTGTACACCCAGGCGCTGACCGAAGCCCGGGACGTGCTCAAGAACAACTTCAACCAGGACAACCCGCAAAGCAAAATCATGCTTGAGCGCGTGGGAGAGCTGTCCAAGCAACCGGTGACGGTGGTCACGCCGGACCTGACGGGCACCCTGAGCAGCGTCCAGGCCTACCTTGAGCGCCGCAACCTGAATGTCGAAGAGTCGGTCAAGCCGCTGCCCAAGGCTGGTGAGCAGGGGGCTACGCCATGAAACGTCTCTACGTGATTCTGTTCGTAGTTATCGCTGCCGCCGCGTTGCTGGGCGTGGCGATCGCCGAGCATTCGGGTTACGTGCTGGTGGCGTACAAGAACTTCCGTTACGAAGCCGGCCTGTGGGTCACCCTGGCGCTGGTGGCAGTGCTCTGGCTGGTGTGGCGGGGCGTGAGTGCCTTGGTCGGGCTGGTGACCACCTCCAGCGGCGTGGTCAACCCGTGGTCGCGGCGCAACCGTAGTCGTCGTGTGCAAGTGGCAATCGAGCACGGCCAACTGGACCTGGCCGAAGGTCGCTGGGCCAGTGCCCAACGTCACTTGCATCGTGCCGCCGAAGCCGAGCGCCAGCCGCTGCTGTATTACCTCGGTGCCGCCCGTGCGGCCAACGAACAAGGGCTTTACGAACAGAGCGACAGTTTGCTGGAACGTGCCTTGGAGCGTCAGCCCCAGGCGGAACTGGCCATCGCCCTGACTCACGCGCAACTGCAGACGGATCGCGGCGATACCGACGGCGCATTGACCACGCTGCAGGCCATGCACGAACGCCATCCCCATAACGCCCAGACCCTGCGCCAGTTGCAACGCCTGCATCAGCAGCGTGGTGATTGGTCGGCGGTGATCCGGTTGTTGCCGGAGTTGCGCAAGGACAAGGTCCTGCCTGCCGGCGAACTGACTGAACTTGAGCGCCGGGCGTGGGGCGAGAATCTGACCTTGGCGGCCCACCGTGAAGAGGACGGCAGCGTCGGTTTGCAGTCGCTCAATCGCGCCTGGCAACAACTGACCTCGGCGCAGCGTCAGGAGCCGGCGCTGGTATTGGCCTATGCCGAGCAGTTGCGGCAACTGGGGGCCCAGGTCGAGGCCGAAGAGGTGCTGCGAACGGCGCTCAAGCGTCACTATGACAGCCACCTGGCGCGCCTGTACGGGTTGGTCCGTGGTAATGATCCGGCTCGACAGCTACAAACGGCTGAAGGCTGGCTCAAGGATCATCCTGCCGATCCGAGCCTGCTGCTGACCCTGGGGCGTCTGTGCCTGCAGAACAGTTTGTGGGGCAAGGCGCGCGATTATCTGGAAAGCAGTTTGCGGGTGCAGCGCAACCCCGAAGCGTGCGCCGAACTGGCGCGGCTGTTGGCGCAACTGGGCGATGCCGAGCGCAGCAATCAGTTGTTCCAGGAAGGCTTGGGATTGCTGGATGAGCGTCTGCTGGCCGCACCTTTGCCGGTCCCGGCTCAGGTTTTGTCCACTTGATATTTGTATGAATCATTGTGGCGAGGGAGTAAGCGCCCTCGCCACAGGGTTTCAAGTGGACAGCATTGGAGGCGTTGATACCTGTCTGTTTAAGGCTTTGGCCAAAGTCCTACAGCGGACTGCGCACAATCCCCCAGCGCCTGTCGGGAATTCCCTACACCCTTGGTGAAGTGTCTGCCCAGGCCTGCCTTGAAAGGCCTGAGGGCTTTCCTCTACCGTAACTGCTTGTCTCTTTTGTTACGGAACCGCCATGTCTTTGGCCAGCTCACGCTTCTTGTTTCTCATGGCTTCCATCGCTGCGGCCCTGGCTTTGGGCATCGCCAGTTATTTGGAATATGCGGTCGGTCTGACGCCTTGCAGCCTGTGTATTTTGCAGCGGTTGTGCCTGATGCTGTTTCTGGTGAACGGCCTTGTGGCCTGCGTACATGGCCCGGGCCGAAGGGGCAGCCTCTTCTATGGGGGGATGGGGTTGGTTTTTGCGGCCGGGGGAGTGACCCTGGCATGGCGTCAGGTTCTGGTGCAGAGCGTTTCGTTCGAGCCGTTGCCTGATTGTATTGCGCAACTGCAGAGGGCGGATTCCTGGTGGTGCGCCCTGCATCGCGTCCTCGACGGTGTAGTGGATTGCGCCAACATCACTTGGACGCTGTTCGACCTGAGCATCCCCGAGTGGAGCCTGTTGTTTTTTCTCGCGGTGTCCGGTGCGATGAGCTATCTGCTGCTGCGGCTTGTCTGGAGTGCTCTGGTACGACCGCTTAGCGGCGATACGTCGCAGTTGGTCCGGGCCTTGGATTAAACACTTGTATGAACTTTATCTCCTGCGTACCTTGAAGCGGTTGTCGTGCGGGCATAATCTGGCCCGCACGAGTTATCAGAATTATGCCGCTCGATCATGTTATGTCTGGCTTGCCCCTGATCATTCAGGCATGCGCGGGCTGCGAGGGGCATGACTCACAAGGGAAGAAATCACCATGCTCGAAAGTTGTCAGAATGCTCAGGAACGCTGGGGTGGGGTGCATCTGCTGATTGACCGCTGGTTGCAGGAGCGTCACGAACTGGTTCGGGCCTATGATGCTCTCGGCGACAAGCCTGAAGCGCTGAGCGAAAGCCGCAAACCGTTGCAAGAGTTCTGCGGTGTGCTGGTCGACTATGTGTCTGCCGGTCATTTCGAGATCTACGAACAACTGACGGGTGAGGCCAAGGCCTTCAACGACAAGCGTGGCCTGGAGCTCGCCGAGCAGATCTACCCGCGCATCGACGTCATCACTGAAAAACTGCTGGCGTTCAATGACCTGTGTGATGAAGGCAAGTGCGTAGCGGAAAAATTCAAGGAGCTGGGCGGCTTGCTGCACGAGCGCTTCGAACTGGAAGACTGCCTGATCGAAGTACTGCACAACGCCCACAAGGAAGAGGCCGCGGTCCAGGCCTGAAGAGTTCGCGGTAATAAAAAAAACGGTGCGCATTGCGCACCTTTTTTCGTTTGGGCAGCGTCAGGTCGTCGCGCCCAGCAACTCGATTTCAAACACCAGTGGCGTGAAAGGCGGGATCACATCCCCGGCACCTTCGGCGCCATACGCCAGGGTCGAAGGAATCACCAGTCGCCATTTCGCGCCGACCGGCATTTGCGGCAATGCACTGCGCCAACCGTCAATCACGCTGTCGAGATTGAACCACTGCGCTTGGCGGTTGGAATCGAATACGGTGCCGTCCGGCAATCGACCGATATACAGCACCTGGACCTTGCCGTGCGGACCGGCCTTCGCACCGTGGCCTGGCTTGAGTTCGGTCAACAGGATGCCGTCTGCCAGTTGCTGGACGCCGGGCCGGTTTTTTTCCTCATCGAGAAACTTCTGTTCTGTTTTCAGTGCGACTTCGACCTGCGGCGTCGTCGACTGCGCTGTCAGTTGCGCCTGATGTGTGGCCAGGATCTGTTCGATGCGTTCATCCTTCAGGGCCAGCGGCTTGCCCAGGTAGGCCTGTTGCAGCCCTTCGACCAAGGCCTGGATCTGTAGGTCGGGTACGTCCTGGCGCAGGCGTTCTCCCAGGCTTGCGCCCAGGCTGTACGCCAGATCGTGAGCATCATTTGCGCTGGTTTTTTCAGCGGCCTGAGCCATGGGACACGCCATGCACAGGAATAAAAACAGGTGACGCAACATGTGTGCTCTCCGGCCTCGAGTCGGGGGGGATTATGCCAGTGCCGATCGCTGCAAAGGTGGATTGTCCCGGCGGTGACGTAGAAGATTTTTCGTCTCTTGCAACGCAACGTCTTATGTAGTGTCAACATGCCCTAGCGGCGGTTGTAGCAGAGGTCTAGTATGAGCCGCACTTACGTCAGTCAGGAGGTAAACCATGTCGGCCACCAAGAAGCCCGTAAACACTCCGTTGCACTTGCTCCAACAACTCTCGGGCAGCTTGCTCGAACATTTGGAAAATGCCTGCTCCCAAGCGCTGGCTGATGCTGAAAAACTGCTCGCCAAGCTGGAAAAACAACGCGGCAAAGCACAGGAAAAGCTGCACAAGTCGCGCACTAAACTGCAAGACGCAGCCACCGCTGGCAAGGCCAAGGCACAAGCCAAGGCCAAAGATGTTGTGAAAGAGCTCGAAGATCTGCTCGATGCCTTGAAGGATCGTCAGTCCGAAACCCGCGCCTACATTCTGCAACTCAAGCGTGATGCCCAGGAAAGCCTGAAACTGGCCCAGGGTGTCGGTCGCGTGCAAGAGGCTGTGGGCAAGGCGCTGACGCTGCGCGCTGCCAAGCCTGCTGCTGTATCGGCCAAAAAGCCGGCTGCTAAACCCGTCGCGGCAAAAACACCGGCCAAAGTAGCGGCTAAGCCAGCCGTGAAAGCACCGGCCAAAGCGGCGAGCAAGCCTGCTGCCAAACCGGTCGCTGCCAGCGCTGCCAAACCGGCGGCAAAAAAACCGGCCGTCAAAGCTGCCGCCGCTAAGCCTGTTGCCGCCAAGCCAGCCGCAAAAACGGCTGCCGCTAAGCCTGTTGCTGCCAAGCCTGCTGCAAAAGCTGTCGCCAAGCCTGCGGCTAAAACCGCTGCCGCCAAGCCCGCAGCGACGAAAACTGCGGCGGCCAAACCTGCTGCTAAAGCGGCTGCAAAACCCGCTGCAAAACCTGCCGCTGCAAAACCCGCTGCCAAGCCTGCGGCAACCAAAACTGCCGCTGCCAAACCGGCTGCGGCCAAGCCCGCTGTGAAAACGGCGGCCAAGCCAGTCGCGGCCAAAGCGCCTGCCAAAGCTGCCGCTAAACCGGCTGCCAAACCGGCTGCGGCAAAACCTGTCGCCAAGCCTGCTGCCGCGAAGCCGGCCGCTGCAAAACCTGCCGCCAAGCCTGCGGTAAAACCTGCCGTGAAAAAGCCAGCCGCCGCAAAACCTTCGACTGCGCCAGCAGCCAAGCCTGCGACATCGACGCCGGCTCCAACCGCGGCACCTGCTCCAACCACCACTTCGGCCCCGGCGACCAGCCCATCCGCCGCCGTTGCGCCGAGCACCAGCACCCCAACCAGCGCTTCCTAAGTGCCGGACACCGCGACGCGCAGCTGATGCAGCGCGTCGCGGTTCGCTGGGTCGGCACTCGCCGCCAGCCCTTGCAGCCAGTGTGCTGAATCTGTCTGTTGTACCTCAGGCCAATCCTTGGTCGCCGCCTCCAATCGTTCCAGCAATCGCCGTTCGGCTTGCAACTCCAGTTTCTTGACCTGCTCGCGCAAGCTGTGGAGTGCTGTGTCTTGAAGGGCACTGGTTTTCCATTGGCTACGAAGCGTGCGTAATGGGTTTACCACCTCTGCGTCCCAGGGCTCGGCCAGTTGTCGAAGCTGTTGCAGCCTCTGTTCATTGCAGGTCACGCCACGCTGTTGCAGCCACAGGCCGCAAAGCAGGAGGCAGACGTTGGCGCCGGCGTTCTGTAGCGCCAGGCAGGCAGGTTCCACGCCGGGCTTGGCATAGAGGTCGAGGGAAAAGCTCCACAGGTCAGGGGACATCGTGCTACTCGCGCCAGTTGTGAGCGAAGCTGGTAGACTCCGCCGCCATTATGATCCGACTTCAGAACCTGACTTTACAGCGTGGCCCGCAACGTCTGCTAGAAGACGCCGAGCTGACCCTGCACGCCGGCCACAAAGCCGGCCTCATCGGTGCCAACGGCGCCGGCAAATCGAGCCTGTTCGCCTTGCTGCGGGGTGAGCTGCACCCGGACTCGGGCGATTGCTTGCTGCCGGCCGATTGGCGTATCGCCCACATGCGCCAGGAGGTCGACACCCTCGAGCGCCTGGCGGTGGACTATGTGCTCGATGGCGACCTGCGCCTGCGTCAGGTCCAGCGCGACCTGGCGCTGGCGGAAGCGGCCCATGACGGCGCCGCCCAGGCCCGTCTGCACTCGGAGCTCGATAGCGCCGACGGCTACACCGCCGATGCCCGTGCGCGCAAATTGCTCGCCGGCCTGGGGTTTACCAACGAGCAGATGGACCGTCAGGTCGGGGATTTCTCCGGCGGCTGGCGGATGCGCCTGAACCTGGCGCAGGCCTTGATGTGCCCTTCGGATTTGCTGCTGCTCGATGAACCGACCAACCACTTGGACCTCGACGCCATCATCTGGCTCGAAGACTGGCTCAAAAGCTACCCGGGCACGCTGCTGCTGATTTCCCACGACCGAGACTTCCTCGACGCCGTGGTCGATCACGTGGCCCATGTCGATCAACGCAAGCTCACCTTGTACCGTGGCGGCTACAGCGCTTTCGAGCGCGCCCGTGCCGAACGCCTGGCCCAGCAACAGCAGGCGTACGAGAAGCAGCAGGCGCAGCGTGCGCACATGGAAAGCTACATCGCCCGCTTCAAGGCCCAGGCCACCAAGGCCCGCCAGGCCCAGAGCCGGATCAAGGCGCTGGAGCGGATGGAGGAGCTGTCGGCGGCCCACGTCGATTCACCGTTTGATTTTGTCTTCCGCGAATCGACCAAGATCTCCAGTCCGCTGATCGACCTGTCCGATGCGCGCCTGGGCTATGGCGACAAAACCGTGCTGGAGAAGGTCAAGCTGCAACTGACCCCCGGTGCGCGGATCGGCTTGCTCGGCCCCAACGGTGCCGGTAAGTCGACCCTGATCAAAAACCTTTCCGGTGAGCTCGAGCCTCTGGCCGGGCGCCTGACCCGGGGCGAGAACACCGTGGTCGGTTACTTCGCCCAGCATCAACTCGACTCCCTGGACTCCAAGGCTAGCCCGCTGCTGCACCTGCAACGCTTGGCGCCGACCGAGCGCGAGCAGGTCCTGCGCGATTTCCTCGGTGGTTTCGATTTCCGCGGTGCGCGTATCGATGAGCCGGTGCTGAATTTCTCCGGCGGCGAAAAGGCGCGCCTGGCGCTGGCGTTGATTGCCTGGGGCCGACCGAACTTGCTGCTGCTCGACGAACCGACCAACCACCTCGACCTGGAAATGCGCCTGGCGCTGACCATGGCCTTGCAGGAATTCAGCGGGGCGGTGCTGGTGGTGTCCCACGATCGGCATTTGCTCAAGAGCACCACGGATAATTTTTTCCTGGTAGCCGACGGCAAGGTCGAAGAGTTCGACGGCGACCTGGAAGACTACGCGCGCTGGCTGGTGGAGTACCGCCAGCGCAACGCCCCGGTCAGCACTACGCCAGTCAACCCGGACAAGACCGACAAGAAAGCCCAGCGCCAGGCCGCTGCGGCCTTGCGTCAGCAGTTGGCACCGCACAAGCGCGAAGCCGACAAGCTCGAAGTCGAGTTGGGCAAGCTCCACGAGAAGCTGCAGAAAATCGAAACCAGCCTCGGCGACAGCGGTGTCTACGAGGCGGCGCGCAAGGATGAGTTGCGTGACCTGCTGGCCGAACAGGCCAGGCTGAAGGTTCGGGAAGCGGAGCTTGAGGAGGCGTGGATGCAAGCCTTGGAGTTGCTGGAAAACCTGCAAGCGGAGCTGGAGGCATTGTCCTGATGGAAGCGTTGGCGTTGCCTATACCTGTCATGTGGATCGAGCCGATCTGGCTCGGTGTGCAAATCCTGCTGATTCTGCTGGCCGGTTATGTCGCGCAGCGTGTCGTGGCGCGTGCGCTCACGGGCCTGGGTGAGCGTTACCCGTTCCCACCCCAACTGGTCATTATCCTGCGGGGCGTGCTGCGCTGGCTGATCATGGGCAGCGCAGTGCTGGTGGTACTCGAACGCCTGGGTGTCTCCGCCACAGTGCTGTGGACCGCACTGTCGGGTTTCGTCGCGGTGGCAGCGGTGGCGTTTTTCGCCATCTGGAGCGTGTTGTCGAACCTGCTGTGTGCCGTTTTGATCTACACCGTCGGGCCGTTTCGCCTGGGGGATGTGGTCGAGTTGGTGGACACCACCGACAAGCCCGGCATCAAGGGGCGGGTGGTGGCGATCAACCTGCTGTACACCACGCTGATCGAACCCGAGGAACTCGGCACCGGCAGCGCCATGGTGCAAGTGCCCAACAGCCTGTTCTTCCAACGCTCGGTGCGGCGCTGGCGTGGCAGCGAGGCATTTCCGGTGGGCGGTTTCGTCGAATAACCCGACCCTGGCCGCTCGGCTCTTTTTGGAAAAAAGCGGTGGTCAACCGCTCGACGGCGCATTAGCTTAGTCGTTTCGACGAATCTGAGCCGAGGTGTGCAATGGTGCTGGAAACATGGCTGGCGTTTTTCGCCGCGTGTTGGGTGATCAGCCTTTCGCCGGGTGCCGGTGCCATTGCATCGATGTCCAGCGGTCTGCGGTACGGTTTCTGGCGCGGCTACTGGAATGCCATGGGTCTGCAGCTGGGCCTGGCGTTGCAAGTCGTGATCGTTGCCGCCGGTGTCGGTGCGATTCTCACCGCGTCGGCCACTGCGTTCTATGTGATCAAATGGTTCGGTGTGGCCTACCTGGTTTACCTGGGGGTCAAACAGTGGCGAGCCATCCCCGGCGAGATCAGTGATAACGCGGCCGTACGGCCCATCGGCAACCCCCTGGCGCTGATATTTCGCGGTTTTCTGGTCAATATCAGCAACCCCAAGGCCCTGGTGTTCATGCTGGCGGTGCTGCCGCAATTCATCGACCCCCATGCACCCTTGGTCAAGCAATACCTGATCCTGGGCGGGACCATGATTTGCGTCGATCTCATCGTCATGGCCGGGTACACCGGGCTGGCGGCCAAAGTCTTGCGCCTGCTGCGCACGCCGAAACAGCAGCGGCGGATGAACCGGACTTTTGCCGGACTGTTCATCGGTGCGGCGGGTTTTCTGGCGACGATTCGCAGGGTCACCGTATAACCGCAAAGGGCAGGCGATACCTGTGGCGAGGGAGCAAGCTCCCTCGCCACAAAAGCATCTACCCGGCGGTGTGATTCAGCGCAAGATCACCGGTGCGGTATCGCGCGGTAGATTATTGCGCTGCACAGGCTCACCGGCCTGTTCGTAGCTCGGGCCACCGAGTTGTTCGCTCAGTTGCCGCGCCACGTCTTCACCCAAAGCCTTGGACACCTCGCGCACCACCCGTGGCCGGTTGAGGCTGATGCGCACATCCCGGTGGTTCAACAGCTTGGTGTCCTGGCCTTCGCCCATGGCGGTGAACGCCGAGGTGATTTCGAAAGTCTTGGTGTTGATCAGGCTGAAGTCCGCTACCAGGGTCAGCGCCAGTACTGCCGAGTAGCTGTCCGCGGTGCCCAGTTCGTTGATGTCGCGGGTGAAGTCGATGTCCGACACCGTGCCGAACAGCACATAATCGGCACCCTTGAACTGCCCAGCCTTGATGCGCCTGATCACGTCGTAGACGTCACCCTTGGACGACGCAGTGTGCGGTGAGCCCTGCACCAGCTGGAACATCCCGCTGCGCAGGATCTCGCCCTTGATGTCACCGGTGAACTTGCGCAGCTCGCCCTGCTCGATGTAGCTGCTGGTGGCTTCCATCTCGTCGTAGCTCGACGAGGCGCTGGCGCTATAGGCATTCGCCTGGAAGTTGCTCTGGGCGGAAACGGTGTGGATGTATTCTTCCACTCGCTCCTGGTACGCCAGGTCAGTGACCGCGACTTTTGGGGCCGCCTGCGCGCCGAACGCGCAGGCCAGGGCCATGATGCCAATCCATGTGCGCATGGTTTAACGCTCCGTGGTTTTGCGGATTTCTTTCTCGTCCATCCACTCGGCCAGACCGCTTTCGACGTCGATCAATTGCAGGCTGAATTTGTAGAAGACGTCCTTGTAGTCGCTGCTGCGCTTGACGATCGAGCTGATGGAGCCCTCGATGCGGTATTTGGCAGCGATCATGTTGCCGGTCTTGGCCACGGTGCTTTTCTTGTACAGGCCGCTCTGGTTCTGCAGCTTGAGCTGGTCGACCTGGCTGTCCATGGCGTTGTTGTCGCTGGCAAAACGCGCCGCGCCGGTCTTCATCAGTTGGGTCTTGATGCTGGTGGTGATCTCGCGGGTGTCGATGTATTCGCTGGTCTTGTTCTTCACGTCATAGACCTGGACCACCGGGCGGCCTTGCAGAACGCCGGACTGGGCCAAGGAGCGGGTCATGGACTCGGCGATCATTTGCAGGTCGGTGGAGCCGAACTCGTTGGTCACGGTTTCCACGGCCTTGGTGTCGCCGTAGCTGATGTTCTTGTTGCCCAGGACCGGGGAGTTGTTGGCGCAGCCGCTGACCAGCAGGACGGCGAGGGCGATGGAGGAAATGCGTACAAACATGTGGGTGCTCTCGAAAACTGAAAAAGGGATAACGCGTCACTCGGGCGCTTTTTGTGGGAGCGTTTTTAAGGGGTATTGATTTCCAGTCGGAAATCCACAGCCTTGGGCGTCGGCGCGATGGCCGGCAGGAAGCTGGTTTGTTCGCCGTACATCGTCAGGCTTTTCCAGGTTTCTTCCTCGGCGATGGGAAAGCCTTCCGGCCCCAGCCAGGCAAAGCGGTAATACATGGTCTTGTTGTTGTAGCTGGTGTTGCTCAACTGGACATTGACAGTCATGTAACCGTTTTCCCGGGCCACGCGCATGGCGCCGACCACGATGTTTTTCGTCTTGCCCATCGCCACGACCTTGCTGGCGGCGCTGCCCGGCTCCGGTGGCGGCGGGGTGGCGCAACCGGCCAGCAAGGCCAGGGCGCCGACGGCGATCAGTTTTAAACGCATGTGAATAAGACTCCGTTCTTAAGGTTGCTTAAGGGCAATGGCGGTCGGGTTGGCGCTGGGCATCACTTGAGCGGCGAGGCCGCCGGCGAACACCTGGTTGCCCACCGCCCGCAGGCTGATGACCTGGTAGCGCTGATCGACGGTGACCTTGACCACCGAGCCGCCCACGGCGCTTGGCAAGGTGACCTGGTGCTCACCTTTCTTCAGGCGCAGGCGCACCACTTGGGTGTAGTCCGGCAGAGTGCGCCAGGTCCGGGTGTCGGCGCCTTCGAGCACGGCCGAGGTAATGCCCACGGCCAGGCCGGCCAGTGGATTGGTTTCGTTGATCTGTTTTTGCGCTACGCCACGACTGATGGCACGCACGGTCGTGCGCAGGATGATGCCCGGCATGTCGTCGCGCAGGGCCCGGCGGGACATGGCGGTGGTGCTGTTGAGTTGGGTCAGGTCCATCTGCCGGCCGTCAACGCCGATCTGGGCGAAGGTGGCGGTCGAGGTATCAGGCTTGATCAGCGGGAACGACAAGGGTGTGATGACCAGGTTGCCGCTGATGGGCAAGGGCAGGGGAACGCGGATCGAGTCCCGGGACGGCGCCAGGCCACTCTGCACGACGATCAGGATGTCGCTGTCATCGTTCTTGGCGGCAGGCTTGTCGAGGTTGAGCAGCGCCTGTTCGAGCAGCGGGGTGTTCGGGCGCAGTTCGGCGGCCTTGCGATAGCCCGGCGCGGCCAAGTCCTTTTCGCCCAGGGCTTCGTAGACGAAACCGGCCAGGTAATGGCTGAACGCACTCTGATAACTGTTTTTGAGGCTGACCACTTCCGGGGCGTCGAGGCTGGCCACCGGATAACCCTTGAGGTCCTTGTACTCGGTCTTGACCCCTTGTTTCTCGGCGTCCTCTTCGCGCTTGAGGTATTCCTTGTCCCGCAGGTCGGCGATCACCGCTTCGCGTTCGTGGGTTTTCTTGATTTGGGTCCGCGCACCGTCGAAGTCGTTCACTGCCAGCAGGTTCAGGGCCATCTGCGTGGTCAGCATGACCTTTTCGTAGTCGTAGCCTTCGTAGCGCCGGACTTTGTCGTTGACCAGGAAACTGCCGAACTGGGCCAGGTACTTGGCGGTGTCGAGCTTGACCGCGTCTTCCCACTGGCCGACCTGCTGGTCAGCGCTGGTCCAGGCTGTCTGGCTGCCGGACAGGTCGCCCTTGGCGCGCAGCAGCTCACCTTTCTCGAAGAAGTACAGGAGGTCTTTATCCTGGTTGCTGTTGTTCTTTTCCAGCAGCGTCAACGCCGCATCGACGTTGCCGGAAGCCAGCTGCTGGTTGGTCTGGGCCAGTTCGCTGTCGTAGTTGCGAAAGGCCGAACAGCCGGACAACAAGGTGATCGCACCGAGGGCGAGCGAAAAAGCGGCACGGGATGCCATGACTACATCTTCCCTGAGGTATCAGCCGGGTTGTGCGGGTCGGGCTGGGACGATCCCACGGACAAGCGTCGAAACGCCGTCGGTTCCTCATAAGCAGAGGAGCTTTTATGCCATCTGACAATAAGAAGGCGGCGCGATTATAAACAGGGGCAGAGGCTGTGTAATGGCTTTTCAGTATCTAAATGGTGTTTTTGTGACATCACCTCCAAAGCATGAAAATCCGATGAAAATGTGCCCCCAGGCCAATCGCCTCTTGAGCCAAAGCCATTGGAAGTGAACAATGTGTTACTTCTTATTACCAACTGAGAGTCATTCATGGCTGCCCCGTTTCGTATTCTGGCCTGGCTTGCACTGCCATTGCTGGCCCTGTGCAGCACTCCTTTGCTGGCCGATACCGTTGAAGGTGCCCCCCAGGCGCTGCATTTGCTGGATTACATTGGGGCCGATTATCCAGTGACGGTCGAGGCGGGCAAGGTTGTCGACGAGGCGGAATACCGCGAACAACTGGAGTTCACCCAGGCAGTGGAGGGGTTGATCGCTGCGCTGCCCGCCAAGCCGGAAAAAGCTGAGCTGACCCAAGGCATCGGCGCGTTGCGCAGTGCGATCACCCAGCGCCAGGATGGCGGCGATGTCGCCCGTCTGGCGCGACAACTGGGGGCCAGATTGGCGGTGGCTTACGAAGTGAGCCAAGCACCGGTTATCACCCCGGACCCCACGCGCGGTGCGCCGCTGTACGCCCAGCATTGTTCGGTGTGTCACGGTGACAGCGGTGCCGGCGACGGGCCTGCCGGTGTCGGCCTGGAGCCGCCGCCGGCCAATCTGCGCGACGGCCAGCGCCTGGATCGCCTGAGTCTCTACGCGATCTACAACACCCTCGGCATGGGCGTCGAGGGCACCGACATGCCGGCCTTCGCCGACCAGCTTGACGACCGTCAGCGTTGGGACCTGGCGACCTATATCGCCAGCTTCAGCGCCGACCCGGCTGCTGCGAAAAGTGAACAGACCTACAATCTTGCAGACCTTGCGCGTCAGACGCCGGCCGAAGTCCTCGCGGCGCAAGGCCCGGCAGCCGCGGCCACTTTCCGTGCCCAGCGAGCCCAGCCGCCGCAAGTGCAGCGCGGCCCGGCACAGTTGCTCGACTACACCGCCGCCACCCTGGATAAAAGCATCGCGGCGTATCGCGCCGGTGATCACGACCAGGCCTATGACCTGTCGGTAGCGGCTTACCTGGAAGGTTTCGAACTGGTGGAAAGCTCGCTGGATAACGTCGATGCCAACGTGCGCAAGGACACCGAAAAGTCGCTGATGGCTTATCGACAGTCCTTGCAGGATGGCTTGCCGGTCGAGCAGGCCGAACAGCGCCTGGACGCGGCCAAGACTAAATTGAAGGAATCCGCCGGCCTGCTGGGCGGCGATGGCTTGAGCTGGTCGCTGAGCTACATTTCAGGGTTGTTGATTCTGCTACGCGAAGGGTTGGAAGCGATCCTGGTGCTGGCGGCGATCCTGGCGTTCCTGCGCAACACCGGCCAGCAGTCGGCAGTTCGCAGCGTCAACGTCGGTTGGGGCCTGGCGCTGTTGGCTGGCCTGGCGACGTGGGGGTTGGCGGCGTATGTGATTGACGTCAGCGGTGCCCAGCGTGAGTTGCTCGAAGGTGCGACGGCGTTGTTTGCCAGTGTGATGGTGCTGTGGCTGGGTGTCTGGATGCACGACCGGCGTCATGCGGCGGCCTGGCAGGATTACATCAAGAGCAGTCTGGTGGGCGGCGGCGGGCGTTTTGGTTTCGCGATCCTGGCGTTCTTCTCGGTTTATCGTGAACTGTTCGAAGTGATCCTGTTCTACGAAACCCTGTGGCTGCAGGCTGGCCCCGCCGGCCATGACGCGGTGCTTGCGGGCGGCGCGACGGCGTTGGTATTGCTGGTCGGGTTGGCCTGGGTAATCCTGCGCGGCTCGGCGAAACTGCCACTGGCGCTGTTCTTCAGCATCAACGCCGCGTTGCTGTGCGCACTGTCGGTAGTGTTCGCCGGCCATGGTGTGAAGGCATTGCAGGAAGCCGGGATCTTTGGCACCCATCCGGTGGCGTTCTTCGACTTCGACTGGTTGGGTATTCATGCCGATGCCTATTCGCTGACCGCTCAAGTGGTCGCGATCCTGGCGATCATGGTGCTATATGGACGTAGTTGGGTGGCGGAGAAGCGTCGGGTCCAGGTTTCCTGAACAGCATTCGCTGCGCTCATCATCGCGGGCAAGCCTTGCTCCCCCAGTCAGCACTCACCTGTGGGAGCAAGGCTTGCCCGCGATGCTTTTAAACAGAGGAAGCAACCCAATGCGTGTATGGATCGACGCCGACGCCTGCCCCAAGGCCGCGAAGGATCTGGTGGTCAAGTTCGCCCTCAAGCGTCAGTTCGAAGTGGTGCTGGTGGCCGGTCAGCCGCAGATCAAGCCGGGCCTGGCCTGCGTGAAGCTGATCGTGGTGCCCAGCGGCCCTGACGCGGCGGATGATTACCTGGTGGAGCACGCGGTACCCGGCGAGCTGGTCATTTGCAGTGACGTGCCCCTGGCCGACCGGCTGGTGAAGAACGGCGTTGCAGCCCTTGACCCGCGGGGCAAGGAATTCGATGCCCAGAACATGGGCGATCGACTGGCGGTGCGCAACCTGTTCACCGACTTGCGTGAACAAGGCCACATGGGCGGCGGCCCGGCGGCGTACAGCGAGCGGGACAAGCAGGGGTTTGCCAATGCTCTGGACCGGATATTGACGCGGTTGGCTCGAATCTCCTGAGTCTTGCCTAGATCCCCTGTGGGAGTGGGCTTGCTCGCGAAAGCGGTGTGTCAGCCAATAGATAGGCCAACTGAACCGACGCCTTCGCGAGCAAGCCCGCTCCCACCAGGGCGAGTGCGGTGTCAGACGTCGTTCTCGTGCGTCAACTCCAACACCCGGTCCACCAGCTTATTGATGCCCGAGGCCGCTTCGCTGATGTTCTGCGCAAGCATGTAGGCCGGGGTGCTGACCAGTTTGCGTGCGGTATCTTCGACGATGTCGGTGACGGTACATTCCTCGTGAGTGCCGCCCATCTTGACCACGGCGGCGGCGGTGTCGGCATCGTTGCCGATGGTGCAGACCACGCCAGGGCCATAGATTTTCGCCGCCAGGGCTGGGGAAATGCAGATCAGCCCCACCGGTTTGCCGGCTTCGGCAAAGGCCTCGGCCAGCGCCAGGACTTCTGGCTGGACGCTGCAACCCGGGCCTTCGACGGCAAAGTTGGAGAGGTTTTTCGCCGAGCCAAAGCCGCCGGGTACGATCAAGGCGTCGAAATCCTCGGCCCTGGCTTCGCGCAAATCCTTCACGTTGCCCCGGGCGATCCGCGCCGATTCCACCAGCACGTTACGACTCTCGGGCATTTCTTCGCCGCTCAGGTGATTGATCACATGCAGTTGGGCAATGTTGGGGGCAAAACACTGCACCTGTGCCCCACGTTGGTCGAGACGCAGCAAGGTGATCACGCTTTCGTGGATCTCGGCGCCGTCATACACGCCACAGCCGGAAAGGATCACTGCAATTTTTTTGCTCATGGGTTTTTCTCCAGATTCATGGCGTTAAATGTCCACTAATTTGTCACTCGTTGCCATAGGGTTCTCCAGCGGCTACACCTAATCTGCCGGTTAACTCCATGCTCGGGTCGCGTCATGAATTTCATTCTGTATGCCGTGCCGTTCTTCTTCGTGCTGATTGCCGTCGAGTTGCTGGTTGATCGCTGGCGAGGCGTGAGCCACTACCGTTTGGCGGACGCGATCAACAGCCTGAGCACCGGTGTGCTGTCCACCACCACTGGCCTGTTGACCAAGGGTGTGGGGCTGGTGACCTACGCCTTTGCGGTGGAGCATCTGGCCGTCATTCAATTGGCTGCTGACCAGGCCTGGGTCTGGGTGTTCGCTTTCGTGTTCTACGACTTCTGCTACTACTGGCTGCACCGCCTGGGCCATGAGCGCAACATCCTCTGGGCCGCTCATTCGGTGCACCACCAGAGCGAGGACTACAACCTTTCCACCGCGTTGCGCCAGACCAGCACCGGGTTTGTGCTGAGCTGGATTTTCTACCTGCCGCTGGCTGTGCTCGGCGTGCCGCTGGTGGTGTTCGTCAGCGTTGCGGCGTTGAATCTGCTGTACCAGTTCTGGGTCCACACCCAACATATTCCCAAGCTCGGCTGGCTGGAGTGGTGCTTCGTTACGCCCTCCAATCATCGTGCCCACCATGCACAGAACCCTCTCTACATGGATCGTAACTACGGCGGGGTGTTCATTATTTGGGACCGTCTGTTTGGCACCTTCCAGGAAGAGGACGACAACGAGCCGGTGATTTTTGGCGTGACCACGCCGCTGGCCAGCTGGAATCCGTTGTGGGCGAACCTGCAGTTTTATGCACAGCTATGGGCGGATGCCCGACGGGCCGAGCGCGGCTGGGACAAGCTGCGGATCTGGTTCATGCCCACCGGATGGCGGCCGGCGGACGTGGCCGCCAGGTTCCCGCTGAACAAGCCGGACCTGAGTCAGTTCCGCAAATTCGAGGTGCCGCTGGACGGGCATCAACAGTGGTACGTGGCGCTGCAGTTCTGCGTCTATATCGCGTTGGGCAGCTACTTGATGAACCTGGAGAACAGCTTGCCGGTCGCCGCCCTGGTGCTGGGTTGGGGCACGGTGGCGTTGGGTTTGTTCGTGCTGGGCGTGGCCCTGGAGAATCGCCCATGGGCGCTGAGGCTGGAGCTGTTGCGGCTGGCCTCGAACCTGCCGCTGGTGTGGTTGGCGCCGCTGGTCGGGTTGTGGTCGGCCAGTTCCGTGGCCTGGCTCGGTCTGCTCAGCTACAGCCTGCTTAGCGGTATCGGGCTGTATTGCTGTCGCAAACGACTTACTCGGTTGGCGTCGTAGATTCGCCGGATCGAGCCTGTTCCAGCCGCTCGGCCTCAAGGACTTTTTTTGCCAGTCGCGCATTCTTGATGCGTCGGCGCGCCCACAGGCACAAGCCCAGCACCAGCAGGGCTCCGAGTACCCACAGCTCGTATTTCTTGATGCTGCCCAGCATGCCTTCGAGCACCGCGCCAAAGTGGTAGGCGGCAGCTGCCAGTGCCGTGGCCCAGATCGCCGCACCGATGCCGTTGAGCAACAGGTAGCGGCCCGGCGGATAGCCTGACAGGCCGATGGCCACCGGCATCACCGTGCGCAGGCCATAGACGAAGCGAAAGCTCAGGACCCAGATGTCCGGATGCTTGCGAATGTGCTCCAGCGCGCGATCACCCATCAATTGCCAGCGCGGTTTGCGCGCCAGCAGCTTGCGCCCGTGTTTGCGTCCCAGGAAATACCACAGCTGATCGCCCGCGTAGCTGCCGCAGAACGCCACGACCACGACCAGGTTGATGTCCATGTAGCCACGGAACGCCAGGAAGCCTGCGAGCACGAGGATGGTTTCGCCTTCGAAGAACGTGCCGATAAACAGGGCCAAGTAGCCGAAGTCATGCAGAAATTGTTGGAGCATTGTCTGGGTGCTGGCGAAATGAACGCGCAGCCTAACCCTTCAGGCACATTCAGGAAAGTATCGAAATGTGTCTCGACGTGAACAATTCCTACAATGACAATAACTGCGACGACAGGACGCAGGTGCACATTTCTGTAATACGTTGGTCATAATGGCCGCTTATAACTGTCACGCTCGCCCGTTAGCGCGGGCTCAGGAGTCTGCCGTGAGCTTTACCCCCGCCAACCGTCTGTTCCCTGCTACCCGCCTGCGTCGCAATCGCCGTGATGAGTTCTCTCGTCGGCTGGTGCGTGAAAACGTGCTGACCACCGATGACCTGATCCTGCCGGTGTTCGTGCTGGACGGTGAGAACCGTCGCGAAGCGGTGGCGTCGATGCCCGGGGTGGAGCGTCTGACCATCGATCTGCTGCTCGAAGAAGCCGCCAAGTGGGTCGAGCTGGGCATTCCGGCGCTGGCGCTGTTCCCGGTTACGCCGCCGGCCCTCAAGTCGCTGGATGCTGCCGAAGCCTGGAACCCGGAAGGCATCGCGCAACGTGCCACCCGCGCCTTGCGCGAGCGCTTCCCGGAGTTGGGGGTGATCACCGATGTGGCGCTGGACCCGTTCACCACTCACGGGCAGGATGGCATTCTGGATGAGGACGGCTACGTGCAGAACGACATCACCGTCGATGCACTGGTGCGTCAGGCGCTGTCCCATGCCGAGGCTGGTGCCCAGGTGGTGGCGCCGTCGGACATGATGGATGGGCGCATTCAGGCGATCCGCGAAGCCCTCGAGGTGGCCGGTCATGTCAACGTGCGAATCATGGCCTACTCGGCCAAGTACGCCAGCGCCTATTACGGTCCGTTCCGCGACGCGGTCGGCTCGGCCCTGAACCTGGGCAAGGCCAACAAGGCCTCTTATCAGATGGACCCGGCCAACAGCCACGAGGCCTTGCATGAAGTGGCTGCTGACTTGTCAGAAGGTGCAGACATGGTCATGGTCAAGCCAGGCATGCCTTACCTCGACATTCTTTGTCGGGTCAAAGAAGAATTCAAAGTGCCAACTTTTGTTTATCAGGTCAGCGGCGAGTACGCCATGCACATGGCCGCGATTCAGAACGGCTGGTTGGGCGAAGGGGTGATCCTCGAGTCCTTGACCGCTTTCAAACGCGCAGGAGCTGATGGCATCCTGACTTATTTTGCCGTGCGCGCCGCCCAATTGTTACGAGAGCAGAAATAGCCTCCCAGGAATTTGCGATGAATACCGAAGGACTCTCTGAAGTTGCCGTAAAAGACGCTCAACCCGTGGTCGAGCAAATTGCCGAAACACCGCCGGAGCTGGAGCCTGCTCCCCCGGCTGTCATCGAGCCGCCCCCGGCCCCGGCGATTGCCGTACCCAACCTGGATGACAGCAGCCTGTACATCCATCGCGAGCTGTCGCAACTGCAGTTCAACATCCGCGTGCTGGAACAGGCGCTGGACGAGTCCTACCCGCTGCTGGAACGCCTGAAGTTCCTGTTGATCTTTTCCAGCAACCTGGACGAGTTCTTCGAAATTCGTGTTGCCGGCCTGAAGAAGCAAATCACCTTTGCCCGGGAACAGGCCGGTGCCGATGGCCTGCAGCCGCATCAGGCCCTGGCGCGCATCAGCGAACTGGTCCATGGCCACGTTGACCGCCAATACGCGATCCTCAACGAGATCCTGTTGCCAGAGCTGGAAAAGCACCAGGTGCGCTTCATCCGTCGCCGCTACTGGAACACCAAGATCAAGACCTGGGTACGTCGCTATTTCCGTGACGAGATCGCGCCGATCATTACGCCGATCGGCCTCGACCCCACGCACCCGTTCCCGTTGCTGGTCAACAAGAGCCTGAACTTCATCGTCGAACTGGAAGGCATCGACGCCTTCGGTCGCGATTCCGGCCTGGCGATCATTCCGGCGCCACGCCTGTTGCCGCGCATCATCCGCGTGCCGGAAGACGTCGGCGGCCCCGGCGACAATTATGTGTTCCTGTCGTCGATGATCCATGCCCACGCCGATGACCTGTTCCAGGGCATGAAGGTCAAGGGTTGCTACCAGTTCCGCCTGACCCGTAACGCCGACCTGTCGGTGGACACCGAGGACGTCGAAGACCTGGCCCGTGCCCTGCGCGGTGAGTTGTTCTCCCGTCGCTACGGCGATGCGGTGCGCCTGGAAGTGGCCGATACCTGCCCCAAACACCTGTCTGATTATCTGCTCAAGCAATTCAATCTGCATGAGACCGAGCTGTATCAGGTCAACGGTCCGGTCAACCTGACCCGGCTGTTCAGCATCACGGGCCTGGACAGCCATCCGGAACTGCAATACCTGCCGTTCACGCCGCAGATCCCGAAACTGCTGCAGAACAGTGAGAATATTTTCAGCGTGGTCAGCAAGCAGGACATCCTGCTGTTGCACCCGTTCGAGTCCTTCACCCCGGTGGTCGACCTGCTGCGCCAAGCGGCCAAGGATCCCCACGTATTGGCGGTGCGCCAGACCCTGTACCGCAGTGGCGCCAACTCGGAAATCGTCGATGCCCTGGTGGACGCGGCGCGAAACGGCAAGGAAGTCACAGCGGTGATCGAATTGCGCGCACGCTTCGATGAAGAATCCAACCTGCAACTGGCCAGCCGCCTGCAAGCGGCCGGTGCGGTGGTGATCTACGGCGTGGTCGGCTTCAAGACCCACGCCAAGATGATGCTCATCCTGCGCCGCGAAGCCGGTGAGATCGTGCGTTACGCTCACTTGGGCACCGGTAACTATCACGCGGCCAACGCCCGTCTATATACCGACTACAGCCTGCTGACCTCGGACGACGCCTTGTGCGAAGACGTCGGCAAGTTGTTCAGCCAGTTGATCGGCATGGGCAAGACCCTGCGCATGAAGAAGCTGTTGCATGCGCCGTTCACCCTGAAAAAGGGCATGCTCGACATGATCGCCCGGGAAACCCAGTTCGCCCTGGAAGGCAAGCCGGCCCATATCATTGCCAAGTTCAACTCGCTGACCGACCCGAAAATCATCCGCGCGTTGTACAAGGCCAGTCAGTCGGGCGTGCGCATCGACCTGGTGGTGCGGGGCATGTGCTGCCTGCGACCGGGCATTCCGGGGGTTTCCCATAACATCCATGTACGCTCGATCATTGGGCGTTTCCTGGAGCATACCCGGGTGTTCTACTTCCTCAACGGTGGCGAGGAGCAGATGTTCCTCTCCAGCGCCGACTGGATGGAGCGCAACCTCGACAAGCGGGTCGAGACTTGCTTCCCGGTGGAAGGCAAGAAGCTGATCCTGCGGGTCAAGAAAGAGCTGGAAAGCTACCTTACCGACAACACCCACAGCTGGAGCCTGCAGTCGGATGGTCGCTACATCCGCAACACGCCGACTGGCAACCAGAACCCGCGCAGCGCCCAGGCGACCTTGCTGGAGCGTCTGAGCAGCCCGGTGTTGGCGGTTCGTTAAACGCCTGGAGGCGAGCTTGGTTTTTGTGGCGAGGGAGCCTGCTCCCGCTGGGCTGCGAAGCAGCCCTGAAGCCATTCAGCTCGGTGTGTCAGGAAAAATTCCATTTCAGGCAGATCCTGCGACGGCTGCGCAGCCGAGCGGGAGCAAGCTCCCTCGCTACGGGGGAGCCTGCCGTGGTGCCGATCAGTGAATGTTCAGCACAATCCCGACCCGCGTAAGCCATTCGGCCTCCTGGGCGAAGTCGGCCTGGGTCAGTTGGTTCTCTTCCAGCCAGCCCTCGGGAAACATTACATCCAATTGATCGCCATCGGCGTGCAGGGCCACCTGGGGCATTTCCTGGGTGCCGCGGATGTGGTGGAACAGAATCGCAAAGCGCAGCAGCACGCACAGGCGAATCAGTTTGATGCCTTCATCGCCGAACTCGGCAAATTTATCCTTGGGAATATTGCGTCGGTGGCCGCGCACCAATAGCGCAAGCATCTGCTGGTCTTCCCGGGAGAAGCCTGCCAGGTCCGAGTGCTCGATCAGGTAGGCGCCGTGCTTGTGGTAGTGATAGTGGGCGATGTCCAGGCCCACTTCATGCACCTTGGCGGCCCAGCCCAGCAGTTCGCGCCAGACACCGTCGTTCAGGTCCCAGTCATCGGCCACCTGGTCGAAGGCATGCAGCGCCTTGCGCTCGACCCGCGCGGCCTGTTCCTGGTCGACGTGATAACGCTCCATGAGTGAGCCCAGGGTGCGTTCACGGACATCTTCGTGGTGATGACGCCCCAGTAGGTCATACAGCACGCCTTCGCGCAGCGCACCCTCGCAATGGTCCATGCGTTGCAGTTCAAGGGCGTCGAAAATCGCTTCCAGAATCGCCAGGCCCGCCGGGAAAATCGCCCGGCGGTCAGGCTTGATGCCTTCGAAGTCGATCTTGTCTACATCGCCGAGTTTGAACACCCGGCGCTTGAGCCAGGCCAGACCTTCGGCGTTGACCTCGCCGGTGCCGTGACCGCCGGCCTTGAGCGCCAGGCCAATGGCGCGAATGGTGCCCGAGGAGCCGATGGCTTCATCCCAGGTCAGGCGGTGCAGGGCATGTTCGATGCTCATGATTTCCAGGCGCGCCGCCGTATAGGCCTGGGCGTAGCGAGCCGGGGTGATCTTGCCGTCGCGGAAATAGCGCTGGGTGTAGCTGACGCAGCCCATCTGCAGACTTTCGCGCAGCAGCGGCTCGAAACGCTGGCCAATGATGAATTCGGTACTGCCGCCGCCGATGTCGGCTACCAGGCGCTTGCCTGGGGTATCGGCCAGGGTGTGGGACACGCCGAGGTAGATCAGGCGGGCCTCTTCACGGCCGGAGATAACCTCTACCGGGTGGCCGAGAATCTCTTCGGCGCGGTGAATGAATTCGCCACGGTTACGCGCTTCGCGCAGGGCGTTTGTGCCCACGATCCGCACCGCGCCCAAGGGCAGACCGTTGATCAGTTGCGCGAATCGCTTGAGGCAATCGAGCCCGCGCTGGATGGATTCTTCGCTCAGCTTGCGCTCTTCGTCGATACCGGCAGCCAGTTGGACCTTCTCGCCGAGTCGCTCAAGAATGCGGATTTCCCCGTTCTGGGCCTTGGCGACGACCATGTGGAAGCTATTGGAGCCCAGGTCTATGGCAGCAATCAGGGACAGATTCTTGGCTTGGGATGGCGGCATGGTCAAAAAGTCTCGGTCGATAACCTCGACATCCTGCCACGATCAACCGCTTACGCCAACGCGCCTGATCCAAACCCTTGAGCCAGAGCAGCTTACTGTGGCGAGGGCGCTTGCTCCCGCTGGGCCCGTAGGAGCTGCCGAGCGAAGCGAGGCTGCGATCTTTCCCCGGACGCTTGAGTCTCAAGCGAAAGATCAAAAGATCACAGCCTTCGGCAGCTCCTACAGTGCAACCGAGCGCGAGCTTGCGCCCCCGCCACAGGCGCGATCAGGCGTGTTCGACCGTCCCAATGAAATTCGCCAGCTCCGCCGTCTGCGGCTCGGCGAACAACACTTTGGGATCGCCGACCTCATGCACCTTGCCCTGGTGCATGAACACCAGTTTATCCCCGACCTCCCGGGCGAAACGCATTTCATGGGTGACCATGATCAGGGTCATGCCTTCCTTGGCCAGTTGCCGCACCACGCTGAGCACTTCATTGACCAGTTCCGGGTCCAGGGCCGAGGTGATTTCGTCGCACAGCAGTACTTTCGGCGACATCGCCAGGGCCCGGGCAATGGCTACCCGTTGTTGCTGACCACCGGACAAACGGTCAGGGAAGGCGTCAAACTTCTCGCCGAGGCCGACCCGTTCCAGCATCTGCCGCGCCAATTCAGCCGCCTTGGCCTTGGGTACTTTCTGTACAACCTGCGGTGCGAGCATCACGTTCTCGCCGACCGTCAGGTGCGGGAACAGGTTGAACTGTTGGAACACCATCCCGACTTTCTGCCGCAGGCTGCGCAGGTCGGCACGAGCGGCGTCAAGGTATTCGCCATCCACTTCGATCACGCCGTCGTTGATCGACTCCAGGCCATTGAGGGTGCGCAGCAAAGTGGATTTGCCCGAGCCACTGCGGCCGATGATCGCTACCACCTGGCCTTCCTCGACGGTCAGGTCGATGCCTTTGAGCACGTGGTGATCGCCGTAGTATTTATGCAGGGCGGAAATTCTAAGCAGAGGCATGCAGTCTCCTTTCCAGGTAGCGCGCACTGAGGGACAAGGGGTAGCAGAGCAGGAAGTAACCGAGGGCCACCAGGCCATACACCATGAACGGCTCGAACGTGGCGTTGGCGAGCATGCCGCCGGTCTTGGTCAGTTCGGTAAAACCAATGATCGAGGTCACTGCGGTGCCTTTGACCACCTGCACCGAAAAGCCCACGGTCGGCGCCACGGCGATGCGCAGGGCTTGGGGCAGGATCACGTAGCGCAACTGTTCCAGCGGGTTGAGGGCCAGGCTCGAAGAGGCTTCCCACTGACCGTTGGGGATCGCTTCGACGCAACCGCGCCAGATCTCCGCCAGATAGGCACTGGTAAACAGCGTCAAGGCAATCGCCGCGGCCATCCAGGGCGAAATCTCCACCCCGGCCAGGGCCACGCCGAAGAACACCAGGAACAGCTGCATCAACAGCGGCGTGCCTTGGAACAGCTCAATATAGGTGCGGGCGACGTTGCGGGGCAGGGCGTTTTTGGAAATGCGCAAGACCATGACCAGCAGGCCGATCAGCCCGCCGCCGATAAACGCTACCAACGACAAGGCCAGGGTCCATTGCAAGCCCGTGAGCAGGTTGCGCACCACGTCCCAGAAAGTGAAATCGCTCATTGGCTGCTCCTGGCAATGTAGCGGCGACCCACCCAGTTCAGGAACTGGCGGATCAACAGAGCCATGCACAAATAGATCAGCGTGGTCAGTGCATAGGTTTCGAAGGCGCGGAAGTTGCGCGACTGAATGAAGTTGGCGGCGAAGCTCAATTCTTCGGTGGCGATCTGCGAACAGACCGCCGAGCCGAGCATCACGATGATGATCTGGCTGCTCAGGGCCGGCCAGACCTTGCCCAGCGCCGGCAGCAGCACCACGTGGCGGAAGGCTTCGAAGCGGCTCATCGCCAGGGCCGCGGCGGCTTCCAGCTGCCCCCGCGGGATGGCCTGGATGCCGGCACGAATGATCTCCGTGGAATAGGCGCCGAGGTTGATCACCATCGCCAGCACCGCCGCCTGCCATTCGGAAATCTGCAAGCCCAGGGACGGCAGGCCGAAGAAGATGAAAAACAGCTGCACCAGGAACGGCGTGTTACGGATCAGCTCCACGTACACGCCGAAGATCGCCGAGAACGGACGTATGTTCCACGCCCGCACCACGGCCCCGACGATGCCCAGGCCAACCCCGAGCAACGCGCCGATGGCCGTCAGTTCCAGGGTGAACAAGGCACCGCGCAGCAGCAGCTCGGTGTTTTGCACCACCGGCAGAAAATCGAACTGATAAGCCATGCTCAGCCTCTCAAGCGACGGTCAGAGGTCGGCCGGCAGCGGCTGCTTGAGCCAGGTCTGGGAGTTCTTTTCCAGGCTGCCATCGGTCTTGGCGGTGGCGAGGATCTGGTTGACCTTGTCCAGCAGCGCGGGCTCGTTTTTGTTCACGCCGACGTACACCGGCGAGTCCTTGAGTTTCACCTTCAGCGCCGGGACACGCTTGGGGTTGCGCTCGCTGATGGCGACCATTACCACGTTGCCGCTGGCAATCAGGTCCACCTGGCCGGCCAGGTAGGCGGCGATGGTCGAGTTGTTGTCTTCGAAGCGCTTGATGGTGGCGCCTTCGGGGGCGACCTTGGTCAGCTCGATGTCTTCGATGGCGCCACGGGTGACGCTGATGGTCTTGCCCTTGAGGTCATCCAGGCCATTGATGGCTGCGTCGGGCGGGCCGAACACCGCCAGGTAGAACGGCGCGTAGGCACTGGAAAAGTCGATGACCTTTTCCCGCTCGGGGTTCTTGCCCAGGCTGGAGATGACCAGGTCGACCTTGCCGGTGGTCAGGAATGGGATGCGGTTGGTGCTGTTGACCGGCGTCAGTTCAAGTTTGACCTTGAGCTGGTCGGCCAGCAGTTTCGCAGTGTCGATGTCCAGGCCACGGGGCTTCATATCCGGGCCTACCGAGCCGAACGGGGGAAAGTCCTGGGGGACGGCGACCTTGAGCGTGCCACGCTTGACCACGTCTTCCAGGCCATCGGCGTGGGCGGGTAGCTGACAGAGCATCAGGCTGGCAAACAGGGCAGTGAGCAGGGCGCTGCAACGCTGAATCATGGCGAATCTCCGCAATCGGTGATGTGATTTCTGCGTTCGGACAGAGCACAGGCCATGCCAAACCGCCCGTTATTGCGCCAAAGCCACGGTTTTGCTGGTGGGAGACGGTCTGACTGGTCTGAACAGTTGCGCTGCATTTCGCACCGTTATCGGGCGTCGGTATTTGTCGCCGAACCCTGCTGGGGCACGACTTGCCGGGCGCGTCGAATAGCTTTACAACTAGCCGCTCACTGGCCCGGTTCGTCTGAAAAATCATGAATTCCATCTCTCGCGCCGTCCCTGAAGTGGCGCTGCAAGCCATTCGCAAACTGATCGCCGATGAAGGCTTCGGGCCTGGCGATGTGCTGCCGTCGCAACGGGACCTGGCGCTGCAACTGGGTGTGAGCCGGGCGTCGCTGCGCGAAGCGCTTTCGTCGTTGAGCGCCCTGGGACTGATCAGCGTGCAGCCGGGCAAAGGGGTGTTCGTGCAATCGCCGGTGGAGCTCTTGCAGAACGAGCCGACGTCGCGCTGGCCCTTCGCGGCTCAGGCTTCGCCAGTGGATATCTTCCAGTTGCGCTACGCCCTGGAAGGTTTCGCGGCGGGGCTGGCGGCGGTGACGCTGAGCGCCGATGAACTCGACACACTGCAAGACAACGTGGAAGCCATGCGCCGGGAGTTGAAGATCGGGGATTTCGACGCCGCGGCGCGCCTGGATTTCGAATTTCATCGGCGAATCCTGCTGGCCAGCGGCAACCAGGCCATGCTGAGCATTCTCACGGCCAGCGCCGAACTCTTCCTGGAAAGCCAGAAACTACCGTTCATCAGGGCGGAGCGGGCGATGGAAACCTGGCAGGAACATCGCAAGATTCTTCGCGCATTGGCTCGCCGCGCTTCGGGCGCCGCACAAAAAGCCATGCAGGAACATGTACGTAACGCTGCGCTGCGTACCGGGATTTCCTTCGTGGCCCCGGCTGCCTCGTGACTGGCGCTATACCCAAATACATCCGCCACCATAGCGAGACTCAATCAACTGCGGCTTCCTGAACCCGGGAAGGGCCGCTATGATGGGCCACGTTTTTTTGCTGACAACCCCGGAGATTTCCATGAGCAGCGATCTGATCAAACACGTTAGCGACGCTAGCTTCGAGGCTGACGTACTCAAGGCCGAAGGCGCGGTACTGGTCGACTATTGGGCTGAGTGGTGCGGTCCGTGCAAAATGATCGCCCCGGTCCTGGACGAAATTGCCGAGACTTACAAAGGCAAGCTGACCATCGCCAAGCTGAACATCGACGAAAACCAGGAGACTCCGGCCAAGCACGGCGTGCGTGGTATCCCGACTCTGATGCTGTTCAAGAACGGCAACGTCGAAGCCACCAAGGTGGGTGCGCTGTCGAAGTCGCAACTGGCTGCTTTCCTCGACGCCAACATCTAAGCGCCGAATGCCATTGAAAAAGCCCCGCAAATCGCGGGGCTTTTTCGTTATTCGGGGCTAGACGCTCGCAAACCCAGGTGTTACATTCGGCCCCGCACTGGTTTCTCCATTGCCCCCTGCAAGCCGTCGCCGACGCACTCCTTTCGAATAAGTACGCGATCCTGTCGCCTTCTCCGCGGCGCGGCCTCATTAAGCCAAAAGCTTAATTTCCCCCCTCCATAAATGATTACGTCATTCCTATATGAATCTGACTGAACTCAAGCAAAAGCCGATTACCGAACTGCTCGAATTGGCCGAACAGATGGGCATAGAAAATATGGCCCGTTCGCGCAAGCAGGACGTGATTTTCTCCCTGCTCAAAAAGCACGCGAAAAGCGGCGAGGAAATCTCCGGTGATGGCGTGCTGGAGATTCTCCAGGACGGCTTCGGCTTTCTCCGCTCTGCAGACGCTTCCTATCTCGCTGGCCCAGACGATATCTACGTCTCGCCGAGCCAGATCCGCCGTTTCAACTTGCGCACCGGTGACACCATCGTTGGCAAGATCCGTCCTCCGAAGGAAGGCGAGCGTTATTTCGCGCTGCTCAAGGTCGACACGATCAACTTCGACCGTCCGGAAAACGCGAAGAACAAGATTCTCTTCGAGAACCTGACCCCGCTGTTCCCGACCGTGCGCATGAAGATGGAAGCCGGCAACGGTTCCACCGAAGACCTCACCGGTCGTGTCATCGACCTGTGCGCACCCATCGGCAAAGGCCAGCGTGGTCTGATCGTGGCACCGCCGAAAGCGGGCAAGACGATCATGCTGCAGAACATCGCGGCCAACATCGCCCGTAACAACCCTGAAGTTCATCTGATCGTGCTGCTGATCGACGAGCGTCCGGAAGAAGTGACCGAGATGCAGCGCACCGTGCGCGGCGAAGTGGTCGCCTCGACGTTCGACGAGCCGCCGACCCGCCACGTGCAGGTTGCCGAAATGGTGATCGAGAAGGCCAAGCGCCTGGTCGAGCACAAGAAAGACGTGGTGATCCTGCTGGACTCCATCACCCGTCTGGCCCGTGCCTACAACACCGTGATCCCGAGCTCCGGCAAGGTGCTGACCGGTGGTGTCGATGCCCACGCCCTGGAGAAACCGAAGCGTTTCTTCGGCGCCGCGCGCAACATCGAAGAAGGCGGCTCGCTGACCATCATCGCCACCGCGCTGGTTGAAACCGGCTCGAAGATGGACGAAGTGATCTACGAGGAATTCAAAGGCACTGGCAACATGGAATTGCCTCTGGATCGTAAGATCGCCGAAAAGCGCGTCTTCCCGGCCATCAACATCAACCGTTCCGGCACCCGCCGCGAAGAGTTGCTGACGGCCGATGACGAGCTGCAGCGTATGTGGATCCTGCGCAAACTGCTGCATCCGATGGACGAAGTCGCCGCCATCGAGTTCCTGGTCGACAAGCTGAAACAGACCAAGACCAACGATGAGTTCTTCCTGTCGATGAAACGCAAGTAAATCGAACAGGCTAGCAAGAGCCGGGGAAACCCGGCTTTTTGCTATCTGCGCATTCACTAATTTGAGCGGGCGGCGTTAAACTCGGGCCCCGAACGCCACGGCCACCATGAGGCTTTTGCATGCAGTATCGCGACTTGCGCGACTTTATCAGCGGGCTGGAACAGCGCGGCGAACTCAAGCGCATCCAGGTGCCGGTGTCTCCAGTGCTGGAAATGACCGAGGTCTGCGACCGCACTCTGCGGGCCAAGGGGCCGGCATTGTTGTTCGAAAACCCAACCGGTTATGACATTCCGGTGCTGGGCAACCTGTTCGGCACACCGGAACGCGTGGCCCTGGGCATGGGCGCCGAAGCGGTTAGCGAACTGCGCGAGATCGGCAAGCTGCTGGCGTTCCTCAAGGAACCCGAGCCGCCGAAAGGCCTGAAGGATGCCTGGTCCAAGCTGCCGATTTTCCGCAAGATCATTTCCATGGCGCCGAAAGTCGTCAAGGACGCCATCTGCCAGGAAGTGGTGATCGAGGGCGACGATGTCGACCTGGCGATGCTGCCCGTGCAGACCTGCTGGCCAGGCGATGTGGGGCCGCTGATCACCTGGGGCCTGACCGTCACCAAAGGCCCGAACAAGGATCGCCAGAACCTGGGTATCTATCGCCAGCAGGTGATTGGCCGCAACAAGGTCATCATGCGCTGGCTGAGCCATCGCGGCGGCGCTCTGGATTATCGCGAGTGGTGTGAAAAGCACCCTGGCCAACCATTCCCGGTGGCAGTGGCCCTGGGCGCGGACCCGGCGACTATTCTCGGCGCCGTCACGCCCGTGCCTGACAGCCTCTCCGAATATGCGTTCGCCGGCCTGTTGCGCGGCAACCGTACCGAGTTGGTGAAGTGCCGTGGCAACGACCTGCAAGTGCCGGCCACCGCCGAGATCATCCTTGAAGGTGTGATCCATCCCGGCGAGATGGCTGATGAAGGCCCGTATGGTGACCACACCGGATACTACAACGAAGTCGACAGTTTCCCGGTATTCACCGTCGAACGCATTACCCATCGGATCAAACCGATTTACCACAGTACCTACACCGGCCGGCCGCCGGATGAACCGGCCATTCTCGGCGTGGCGCTGAACGAAGTGTTCGTGCCGATCCTGCAGAAGCAATTTCCGGAAATCACCGATTTCTACCTGCCGCCGGAAGGCTGTTCGTATCGGATGGCCGTGGTGACCATGAAGAAGTCGTATCCTGGGCATGCCAAGCGGGTGATGCTCGGGGTCTGGTCGTTTTTGCGACAGTTCATGTACACCAAGTTCGTTATCGTCACAGACGACGATATCAACGCACGGGACTGGAACGATGTGATCTGGGCCATCACCACGCGCATGGACCCCAAGCGCGATACGGTGATGATCGAGAATACGCCGATCGACTACCTCGACTTCGCCTCGCCGGTGTCCGGCCTGGGGTCGAAGATGGGGCTCGATGCCACGCATAAATGGCCCGGTGAAACCACCCGTGAGTGGGGCCGGGTTATCGTCAAGGATGAAGCCGTTACCCAACGGATCGATGCCATCTGGAATCAGTTAGGAATAGATTGATGCGTGTAACCTTGCAGCCGTCCGGAGCGGTGCTGGAGATCCGGCCCGCAGAGCGGATTCTCGATGGCGCGCGGCGCCTGGGCTATGAATGCCCGCAAAGCTGCCGCAATGGCAACTGCCACGTCTGTGGTGCGTTGTTGGTGGAAGGCCGTGTGGAACAGGCTGGCGAGGTGCGCGATCACGGTGAGATTTTCACCTGCATCGCCGAGCCTCTGGAGGACTGTGTGGTGTTGTGGGATGGCGTGCTGGCGCCGGGTGAGTTGCCGGTCCGCAACCTGGCCTGTCAGGTCATCGAGTGCGCCGAGGTGGGCGGCGATGTCTGGCGGGTACGCCTGCGTGCGCCCGCGGGCAAGCCGCCGCGTTATCACGCGGGGCAGTATCTGTTGATCGAACGCGAAAACGGCGAAAAGTCGGCGTTCTCCCTGGCCTCCGCGCCGCACTCGGGGCGCGACCTGCAGTTGCACGTATTAGTGCGCGAAAGTAGTGCGCAGGCGCTGCTGGAGCAACTGCGGCGCAACCCCAACGTGCGCGTCGAAATGCCTTTCGGCGATACCCACCTGTCCGAGTTGCCGGACGGTCCATTGGTGCTGATCGCCGCCGGTACCGGGATGGCGCAGATGCACAGCCTGATCGAGCACTGCCGCGCTGCGGGGTTCAAGCACCCGGTACACCTGTATTGGGGCGTGCGACGACCGGAAGACTTTTACGAAATCGAGCATTGGGACGAGTGGAAAAAGCTGCCGAACCTGTTCCTGCACAAAGTCGTCAGCGATTTGTGTGGATGGCAAGGGCGCTGCGGGATGCTCCATGAGGCGGTGTGCGAGGACATCAGCGACCTCTCTAGTGTGCATGTCTACGCCAGCGGTTCGCCCGCCATGATCTACGCCACGCTCGACGCGCTGGTGGAGGCTGGAATGGACGCCCACCAAATGCGCGCCGATGTGTTTGCGTATGCGCCGCGGGCTTGAGCCATTCTTGAAACTTGATTGAGGTCTGCTTTTTTGTGGCGGTGGGTGTGGGAACAAAGCTTGCTCGCGATACAGGCGCCTCAATTTCTGAAAGACCGCATCGCCCTCATCGCGGGCAAGCCTTGCTCCCACGGCGGGGATAAATCCCCTCACCACAGGTGATATATCTGCCGATATATCGATTCGATATTTAGCCCCAGGGCTAGATGTCGTTAAGGTATATGCCCGCGCCCTCGGCATTCATGGCATCCAACTTGCGTGGATTCCCATAAGTGTCAGCGCCCTGACGGCGCGCTATCCAACTTCCTGCCCCGCGAGGAGCCACACGCTACCGGCCATGACCGCTATCGAATCCGTCATTCCCTGTGCACCGTATCCGCCACGCCTTGACCTGGGGCCGCAGCTGACCCGTGAACAACTGCTTGCCTCGATGCAATCGACCATGAGTCGTCACCAGGGCGGTCCGGTCTGGCTGTTCGCTTACGGTTCCTTGATCTGGCGGCCGGAATGCACGGCGGTGGAGCGGATGCGCAGCCGGGTTCATGGCTATCATCGCGGTTTGTATTTGTGGTCTCACGAACACCGCGGCACCCCGGAATTGCCGGGGTTGGTGTTCGGTCTGGATCGCGGTGGTTCGTGCAGCGGGTTTGCTTATCGCTTGCCGCAGGAGAATCTCGAGGACTCGCTGTTTGCCCTGTGGCAGCGCGAGATGCCGTTCCCGTCCTATCGTCCCCATTGGCTCAGTTGCCGTCTCGAAGATGGCAACCGGGTGCAAGCCCTGGGTTTTGTGCTGGAACGGCACCTGCCCAGCTATGCCGGCAACTTGCCGGACCATGTGCTGAGCCAGGTGTTCGAAAGCGCCTGCGGGCGTTACGGCAGCACCCGCGATTATGTCGAGCAGACCATCCACGCCCTGCGTAGCCACGCCATGCCAGACCGGAATCTGGAGGCGCGGCTCAAGCGCTGTAAATCGGCGTTGGATCAGGCGATCGCTTCGCGGCTCTGACTGGCGACTTGCTTGTGCCACAGGGTTGGCGCGAGGAACGCCATCGCCAGCAGGCAAGCTCCCACCAACAGCACAAAGCCACCGTTCCAGCCGAAGTGGTCCACGGTGTAGCCCATGGCGGCACTGGCCGCCACTGAACCACCCAAGTAGCCGAACAAACCGGTGAAACCTGCGGCGGTGCCGGCGGCTTTCTTCGGCGCCAGTTCCAGGGCCTGCAAACCGATCAGCATCACCGGGCCGTAGATCAGAAAACCAATGGAAACCAGGGCAATCATATCGACGGTCGGGTTGCCGGCCGGGTTCAGCCAGTACACCAGCGTTGCCACGGTCACCATCGCCATGAATACCATGCCCGTCAGGCCACGGTTGCCACGGAAGATCTTGTCCGACATCCAGCCGCACAGCAGCGTGCCGGGAATGCCGGCCCATTCGTACAAGAAGTACGCCCAGGACGTTTTATCCACGGTGAAGCCCTTGGCTTCCTTGAGGTAGGTCGGCGCCCAGTCCAGCACGCCATAGCGCAACAGGTAAACGAAGACGTTGGCCATGGCGATGTACCAGAGCATTTTGTTGCGCAGCACGTATTTGACGAAGATTTCCTTGGCGCTGAATTCGTTCTCGTGACTGGCGTCGTAGCCTTCCGGGTAATCGTTCTTGTATTTCTCGATGGGCGGCAGGCCTACCGATTGCGGGGTGTCGCGCATGGTCACGAAGGCAAACAGGGCAACCAGCAGGGCCACGGCAGCCGGTACATAAAACGCCGCATGCCAGTCGTTGAACCAGCCCATCCCCAGCAGGAACAGCGGGCCGATCAGGCCGCCGCCGACGTTATGCGCCACGTTCCACACCGAGACAACGCCGCCGCGTTCTTTCTGCGACCACCAGTGCACCATGGTCCGTCCGCTCGGCGGCCAGCCCATGCCCTGGGCCCAGCCGTTGATGAACAGCAGAATGAACATCATGGTCACGCTGGACGTCGCCCAAGGCGCGAAACCGAAAACGAACATCACCCCAGCCGACACCAGCAAACCGAATGGCAGGAAGTAGCGCGGGTTGGAGCGGTCGGACACCAGGCCCATCAGGAACTTCGAAAGCCCGTAGGCGATGGCGATGGCCGACATGGCCAGGCCCAGCTGACCGCGGGTATAGCCCTCATCGATCAGGTACGGCATGGCCAGGGAGAAGTTCTTGCGCAGCAAGTAATACCCGGCGTAGCCAATGAAGATGCCGGCGAAGATCTGCCAGCGAAGGCGTCGGTAGGTGCTGTCTATTTTTTCTTCAGGCAGAGACGCCTGGTGTGCGGCAGGACGAAAGAAAGCAAACATTCAAGGGCTCCAGGTTCTTGTTATGACTGCGAATGCGAATGTTACAGTTTCGTTACCGAAAATAGCATTGCTTGTTGGTCGATAAACAGAGAAAAAAGCCCTGGGTAATGTTCTTAAATGAACACGTCGCTCCGGCATACGCTGATGACGTCGTAGGAATTGTCTTGTCTGGATTTTTCGCGCTCACATGTCTTGGTGGCGGGACAGAACAGTGGGAAACGTCCTTCAACTAAACGGGAAGTCTCGCCATTTAGCCAATGAGGTCCGGTCTTTACCCTTCACCTTTCTGCCAGCGCTGGCATTCAGGTGAGGGGTCAAGGTATGAGGTGGTGCGTTGTGATGCTGTTGCTGTGCTTGTCCGGTACGAGTTGGGTGATGGGTGTGTTGTTGGTGCCCAAGAGTCCTTGGACGGTGGGCAATGAACATCGGGAGCAGACGCACGTCCTGGCGCCGTTCGAGTTCCGCCTGGATGACGGGCCTTTGGATGACAGTAAATGGAGCCAGGCCTGGGAGTGCTCGGACATCAATGCACTTGGGGCTAACTATGGATGCAAGGTTTGCTCCCGTTCCGTTCCACGCGCAGCTACTTGTCCAATGTGTTTTTCGTCAAGCAGATGTCGGATGTCGAGCGTCTGGCCTTGATCGCCTGCTTCAACAGGCACGTGCCCATGATCGCGAAGCACTGCGGGAGTTTTCCTGCGTCACGGTATGTGAGGATGTTGCCGAAGGAGATTCGCGCGTTGTTCTAGTGCTTGCCAATAGCGGTCCGCGGCTTCAGGCACCCGGACCGCTGTGACGCTTCAACGCACCTGCACAACCACCTTCCCCACCGCCTTGCGCTGCCCCAGGTCATTGATCGCCTGGGCGGCATTGCTCAGTGGATACACCTGCGACACCAGTGGCTTGAGCTTGCCTTCGGCGAACCAGCCAAACAGTTGCTGGAAATTGGCGGCGTTGTCCTGGGGCTGGCGTTGGGCGAAGGAGCCCCAGAACACGCCCACTACGGCGGCGCCCTTGAGCAGGGCGAGGTTCACCGGCAGCTCGGGGATGCGCCCGCTGGCAAAACCGACTACCAGCAGCCGGCCATTCCAGGCGATGGCGCGGATGGCCTGGTCGAACAGGTCGCCACCCACCGGATCGTAGATCACATCGGCGCCCTGGCCGTCGGTGAGTCGCTTGATTTCATCCTTGAGGCTGGTTTCGCTGTAGTTGATCAACTCGTCGGCGCCAGCGGCCTTGGCCACGGCGAGTTTTTCTGTGCTACTGGCGGCGGCGATGACCCGGGCGCCCATGGCCTTGCCGATCTCTACCGCAGCCAGGCCAACCCCGCCGGATGCGCCGAGCACCAGCAGGGTTTCGCCGGGTTGCAAGTTGGCCCGTTGCTTGAGGGCGTGCATCGAGGTGCCGTAGGTCATGCTGAAGGCGGCAGCGGTGTTGAAGTCCATGGACGCCGGGATTGGCAACACGTTATAGCCTGGCACCGCCACCTGCTCGGCAAAGCTGCCCCAGCCGGTCAGCGCCATGACCCGATCACCGACCTTCAGGTGGCTGACATTTTCACCCACCGCACTGACCACGCCCGCCGCTTCGCCACCAGGGGAGAACGGGAAGGGTGGCTTGAATTGATATTTGCCCTCGATGATCAGCGTGTCAGGGAAGTTCACCCCGGCGGCGTGCACGTCCAGCAGCACTTCGTTCTTCTTCGCGACGGGGCTGGCGACGTCTTCCAGCACCAGCGATTCGGCGGGGCCGAATTCTTTGCACAGCACGGCTTTCATCAGGGCTATTCCTTTGGGAGTGATGGCCGATAAGTGTAGGTGTGAGAGTCGATGGGTCAACGAGCATGCCTTGCCCTGATAGCTGGCCATAAGCTTGTGCTTGAACGGCGGGGCGGTATGCTGGGCCGCAAACCGGATGAGGAGTCAAATGTGAAAGCGTGGATCATGTTGATGCTGGCCCTGTCGTTGCCTGCGGCGGCGATGGCCGAAGAGGCCAAAGAAGGCGAGGCGCCGAAAGTCAGTTACATCACCCTTAGCCCGCCCTTTGTCGGCAATTATGGGCTCGACGGTACAGCCAAGCTGAAGGTCTACAAGGCCGATGTGGCCTTGCGCGTGACCGGTGATGCTGCCGTGGCGGCGGTAAAGGCCAACGAGCCGCTGATTCGCAACCAGTTGGTTGCGCTGTTTGCCCAGCAGACTACCGAGGCGATGAACAACCTGGAAGCCAAGGAAAAGCTGCGTCAGGAAGCGTTGAAGCAGACCCAGCAGGTGATGAACGACGAGACCGGCAAGCCGATGGTGGATGATCTGTTGTTCAACAACCTGATCATTCAATAAATCGCCAGAGTCGCCGCCTTTGGCAGTGCCGCAATTTTCTCGGGGCTGTCAAAGGCGGCTTTTTTCATCACGACGCCAGGCTTTTGCGAAACCGCCCCAGGGCGACGGCAAAGAACAGGAGCCCGATCGCCGCCAACGCCAGCACGTCCGGCCATACCACCTCAACGCCTGCGTCACGGAACAGGATCGCCGCGCTGAGGCTGACGAAATGGGTCGAGGGCGACCCTTGCATCACCCATTGCAACCATTGCGGCATGCTGTCCAGCGGCGTGCTGCCGCCCGACAACAGCAGCATCGGAATAATGACGGGGATCGACAGTAGCCCGAACTGCGGTGTCGAGCGGGCCAGGGTGGCGAGAAAGATGCCCAGTGCGGTGCTGGCGAACAGGTAGAGTGCGGTCACCAGCAGAAAGAGAAGCATGGAGCCGGCAAGCGGCACCCCCAACGCGAACTTGACGATAATTTCCAGCGACGCCCAGGTGCAGAGCACCACTACCAGCATGTTGCTCCAGATTTTCGCCAGCATGATCTCCAGTGCCGTCAGCGGCAGTACCAGCAAGTGATCCAGGGTCCCGTGCTCGCGCTCGCGTAGCAGCGCGGTGCCCGTCAGGATGATGGCCAGGATGGTGATGTTGTTGACGATCTGGATCACCGCCAGAAACCACCCGCCCTCCAGATTGGTGTTGAACAACGAACGGGTAGTCAATTTCACGGGGGTTAGTTCGCTCGCTTGCGCCTGGCCGCTGTAGGTCAGCAGTTCCTGTTGGAAAATCCGCCCGATGTAACCGGCGCCCATGAATGCCTGGCTCATGGCCGTGGCGTCGACGTTCAATTGCAGCGCCGGTTCGCGTCCGGCGAGCAGGTCGGCCTGGAAGTTGGCGGGCACGTTAATGACAAAGGTGTAGCGGCCACTGTCCATGACCTTGTCCAGTTCGGCATAGGGCAGCGCCACCGGGCTCTGGAACTCCGGTGGTTGCAGGACCTGGGCCAGTTGGCGTGACAGGTGGCTCTGGTCTTCATCCACTATCGCCACGCTGGCGTTGTGGACGCCGATCACCGAGCCTGCGGCCGGCATGTAGATCGCCACGGTAAAGGCATAGCCTAGAAACAGCAGCAGGACCGAGTCGTAGCGCAGGCTGGTCAGTTCCTTGAGCCCAAGACGCCAGATATGTGAAAGCGTATGCATCAGGCCTCCTGCTTTTTCAGCATGACCAGGCTGAGCCCGGTGAACCCCAGGAAGAACCCGAATAACGCCAGGCATTGCGGCCACAGCTGGCGCAGATCCAGGGCCTTGGTGAAAGTGCCGACAGCGATGTCCAGGAAATAACCGGCGGGAAACAACTGGCCCATTACCGAGGCGGCGCCTTCCAGGGATGAGCGCGGCACGATCAGCCCCGAGAATTGGATTGTCGGCAGGCTGGTGATGATCATGGTGCCGAGAATCGCCGCGATCTGGGTGCGAGTGAACGCCGAGATCAGCAACCCCATGCTGGTGGTCGCCAGCACATAGAGCAGGCCGCCCAATGCCAGCGTCAGGCCACTGCCCTTGAACGGCACGCCGAACAGCCAGCGGTTCATCGCTGTCAGCAGGGCCAGGTTGATCAGGCTGACCGCCAGGTAGGGCACTTGTTTGCCCAAGAGGAACTCCAGGCGGGTCAGCGGGGTGGCGTAGAAGTTGGTGATCGAACCCAGTTCCTTTTCCCGCACGATGCCCAAGGCCGTCAACATGGCCGGAATGAATGCCAGGATCAGCGCCATGACTCCTGGGCCGATGGCGTTGACGCTGACCACGTCCTGGTTGTAGCGGAAGCGGGTTTCCAGCTTGGCCGCGGCCTGGCGGTTTCGCGCCGGGCTGCTCTGTTCGACCAACTGTTCGAGATTGGCTTGATGCACAGCCTGGACGTAGTTGCGACTGGTCTCGGCGCGAAACGGCATGCCGCCGTCGAGCCAGGCGCCGACGGTGGGTTGGCGACCGGCGTACAGGTCACGACCGAAGCCGGGTGGTATTTCCAGGGCCAGTTTGATTTCCGAACGTTGCAGGCGCCGATGCAACTCGCTGGCGCCTTGGATGACCGGCTGCTCGTCGAAATAGCGCGAGCTGCGAAACGCTTCCAGATAAGCGCGACTTTGCGGGCTCTGATCCTGATCAAACACAGCGAAGGCGAGTTTTTCCACGTCCAGGGAGATGCCGTAGCCGAAGATCACCATCATGAACAACGCGCCGAGCAGGGCGAACGCCATCCGCACTTTGTCTCGCAGCAGCTCCTTGCCTTCGCGGCTGGCGACGGCCCACAGTCGACCAAGGCTGAGGCCGTGTCGGTCCTGGGGGGCGCCGGCGGTGTCGAGGGCCACGGGGGTGGTGTCTTGTGGCGTCTCGCCCTGGGCTTGTTCCAGGCAGGTGACGAACGCCGCTTCCAGGGTCTGGCCGTTGAACTGCGCCTGCAGGGCTGCCGGTGTGTCACAGGCCAGGACTTTGCCAGCGTGCATCAGCGAAATGCGGTCGCAGCGTTGAGCTTCGTTCATGAAGTGCGTGGAGAGAAAAATCGTCACGCCCTGCTCGCGAGACAGCTCGATCAGCAGCCGCCAGAAGTCATCCCGCGCGGCCGGGTCAACGCCTGAGGTCGGTTCGTCGAGGATCAGCACTTCCGGGCGATGCAGCACCGCCACCGCCAGGGACAAGCGCTGGCGCAGGCCCAGGGGTAACGCACCGGAAGGTTGGTCGGCGAGGTCCTGCAGATTGAAGCGCTTGATCAGCTCTTCGATGCGGGCGCCGCTTTGGGCCTTGGGCAGGTCGAACAGCTCGGCGTGCAGGGCCAGGTTCTGCCGTACGCTCAACTCCCCATACAGCGAAAAGCTCTGCGACATGAACCCCACGCGTTTGCGGGTGGCCAGGTCCTTGGCGTCCACCGGCTTGCCCAGCAGGCGGGCCTCGCCTTCGCTGGCGGGCATCAGCCCGGTCAGCACTTTCATGGTGGTGGTCTTGCCGCATCCGTTGGAACCCAGGAAACCAAAGATCTCACCGCGACCGATCGCGAAGCTGACCTTGTCGACTGCGGTGAAGTCACCGAAGCGCAGGGTAAGGTCATGGGCTTCGATGGCGATGTCGGCAGTACCGTTGGTCCTGGGAGGGATCGTCAGCGGCTCGGCGTTGTGGCCGCTGTCGCCCTGGAAATGAGTGAAGGCCGAGTTGAGTTTTCCATCGGGTGTGACGGCAGCCAGTTCGGCACTCAACCCCTTGGCGATCAAGCGCCCGTTGTCGAGCATCAGGCAATGCTCGAATTGTTCGGCTTCTTCCATATACGCCGTGGCGACCAGCAGGGTCAGTTGCGGTCGTTGTCGGCGTACGTCTTCTATCAGTTCCCAGAAGCGTCGGCGGGACAGGGGATCCACCCCGGTGGTGGGTTCGTCGAGAATCAAAAGGTCGGGTTCATGGATCAGTGCACAGCACAGGCCGAGCTTTTGTTTCATGCCCCCCGACAGCTTGCCCGCCGGGCGGTCGGCAAAACGTTGCAGGTCGGTCGCCAGCAACAACTTGCCCATACGCTGTGCGCATTCGGCCCGCGAGAGCCCGAACAATGTACCAAAGAACCGGATGTTCTCGCGGATCGACAAATCAGGGTAAAGGTTGCCCCCCAGACCTTGAGGCATGAACGCAATGCGTCGATAGAGGGTGTTGCGATGGTGGCGATCCTCGATCGATGCACCCAGTACCTGCAATTGACCGCATTGGAGTTTCTTCACCCCGGCAATCAGCCCCAGGAGGCTCGATTTGCCGGCGCCGTCGGGGCCAATCAGACCGCAGCGAGTGCCGGCGGGCAGGCTGAAGGCGATATCGCTCAAGGCCACATGCTGGCCGTAGCGATGTTCGAGACCCGAAGCCTGTAGCGCCGTTTCGCTCTGGGTGGCGCTCATTGCAGGTTGGCCGGCCAGTCGATGGGGGCGGTGCGCACGTAGCCGGCGCCGGGCATGCCGGGTTTGGCCTGGGGCACTTCACCGGGCTGGGTCAGGTGCACTTTGACGCGGAACACCAGTTTCTGGCGCTCATCACGGGTCTCGACTTCCTTGGGGGTGAATTGGGATTTGGCCGCGACGAAGCTGACCTTGGCCGGCAGCGGTCGCTGAGGCAGGGCGTCGAGTAGCAGTCGCGCTTCATCGCCTACCGCCAGTTTCCCGGCCACGGATGCCGGCAGATACAGGTTCATGTATTGGTCGTTCGGATCGATCATCAGCAGCACCCGGCCGCCGGCGCCCAGCACTTCGCCCGGTTCGGCCAGACGCAACTGGATCACGCCGTCGAGGGGGGCGCGCAAACTGCTGTCGTCGATTTCGCTGGTCAGTTGGGCCACCTGGGCCTGGGTCGCGCCGATGGCGGCCGTCGCCGCCGATACCTGGGCCCGGGCTGCGTTAACCGCAGCGTTGGCGGTGTCGACGCGGGCTTGCTGCTGGTCAATGACCTGGGCGCTGGCGTAACCGCGTTTGAACAGTTCCTGGCTCCGTTTGAGTTCCTGGTGAGCGAGCAATTGTTCGCTCTGGCGCAGTTGCACATTGGCCTCGGCGGCGGCGAGGTTTTCCCGGGCGCGCACCACTTCGGCCTCAGCCTGGTTGCGCTGGGCCTCCAGGGTGCGGGTGTCCATGCGCGCCAGCAATTGGCCCTTGAGGACGTTGTCGCCTTCATCGACATGAACCTCGGCCAGGCGTCCGGGCGTCTTGCTGGCGATCTGGACTTCGGTGGCCTCAAGGCGCCCGTTGCCCATGCTCAGGCCTTCTGGCAAGCGATCATGCAGCGACTTCCAGTAGCCGAACCCACCGGCGGCCAGCAACACAGCCAGCAGGGCGAGGGCAAAAAAACGCGAGGTACGAGGGTTTGTCGACATGTCCGGCATCCTGCGGCTGTAGCATTGCAGTTTGCTGGATCAGTGCCCGGTCCAGCTTGATGTCCATCAACTCATGGGTGATCAGCGCAAGGCAATCACCGCCGCCCACTGTTCGGCGGTTACCGGCATCACCGACAGTCGCGAGCCTTTCTGCACCAGCGGCATTTCCGCCAGGGCGGTCTGCTGCTTGAGATAGTCGAGCTTCAGCACGTGGGGGAAGGTTTCGACATGGGTTACGTCGATCGCGGTCCAGGGGTTTTTATCCGGGCTGGCCTTGGGATCGAAGTAATGACTGTCAGGTTCCAGTGCCGTTGGATCAGGGTAGGCCGCTCGCACGATCTGTCCGATGCCGGCGATACCTGGCTCCGGGCAACTGGAGTGGTAGAAAAAGAATGAGTCGCCCACCGCCATGGTCCGCAGGAAATTGCGCGCCTGGTAGTTGCGCACCCCGTCCCAGCGCGCCTGGCCGAGCTTTTCCAGGCCTCGGATGGACAACTCGTCGGGCTCGGACTTCATCAACCAATAGGCCATGATTTCTACTCCTGGGCGGTGTTGAGAAAAAAAGTTCAGCGATTTTATGACAAACCGACAGTCGGTTGACGCCAGAGTTTGCGTGTCAGAGCAGGTTGCCGCAAAATGCCGGCCTTCCAAGCTTGACGCTGCTGCACGGCCAATAAGAAAACCGCTGCTGTCATCGTGTGTGATGTGCCTTGAGGGGGGCAATCGATGAAACGCAAACCGGATTTGCTGTGGATCCTGGTCATTCTGTTCGGCCTGGGGGTCGTGACCACGGGTTACGCTCAAAGCTTGTGGGCCAACAAGACCGACGCGCCGGTGGACATCATCCAACCCGCGCCATCGATCAAACGCTGAACCTGTCTTCCAGGCGCCGCTGATTCTCGCGGCGTCTATTGCACCAGATACCAATGCCTGTCGCTGACCGTTCCCTGCAGCGGTACGTCCCAGCTTGCCTGCGCCAATCGTTCGACCTTCTGACATTCATGGGCCAGCCCCAGCAGCGTTGGCTTGCGCCATTGCTTGCGTCGCGCCAGATAGGCCAGGCTGCGGTCATAGAAGCCGCCGCCCATGCCCAGTCGGCCCCCCGCATCGTCAAACCCCACCAGCGGCAATAACACCAGATCCAATGTCCAGACCTTGCGCTGCCGGGCGATGTTCTTGCGTGGTTCAGGGATACGAAAACGGTTGGGCTGCATTTTTTCGCCAGGTTGGATGCGTTGAAAAACCATCTTGGTCCGGGGCCATGGACTGAGCACCGGCAGATAAGTGGCCTTGCCCCGGCGCTGGGCGGCGCGCAGTAGCAGGCGCGGGTCGATCTCGCCATCGTTGGGCAGATACAGGGCGATGTGGCGGGCGCGACGAAACAGCGGATGCTGGGCCAATTGCTTGTAGAGCCCGTGGGCGGCTTGCCGTTGCTGGGCGGGTGTCAGGGCGCGACGGGCCTGGCGCAGCAGGCGTCGAAGTTGCGGGCGGGGCAGCAGCGCGGGTTCGGTCATATCGATGCTTCACGGAGTCGGTGACGGAGCACAGCGTAACCGCAAAACAGGGCCTTCAGAAATGTCGACGGCGCAAACAACAATGCCAGTCCACTTGGACTGGCATTGTTTGAAATCAGGCTCCCCGGATGAACCGCTGTCGGCTTAGCCCTTGAACCCGAAAGTTCAAGGTGGAAGTTGCAGGGGGCGTTAAGGCTTTCCGTCAAGCGGACATGCACACCGGCCCCAACGTGCAACCCCCGTGGTTGTGCGTATCGGCTCAGGGACATCACCAACTGGCAAGCACCCCAGGGAGTGAGGCGAGTATACCCCAGGCAGCCTCGCGAATCAGCCCTTGCTGACGTCCGGATCGGTGGCCAGCACCAGATCCACCCGATCGAGCAGGTCCCGTACCTGCTCACGGGTCGAGCCGCTGACCTGCAGGTCAGGCGTATCCTGGCGATGGAGCAGGTCGTGGGTAATGTTCAAGGCTGCCATCACGGCAATGCGGTCGGCGCCGATGACTTTGCCGCTGCTGCGGATCTCGCGCATCTTGCCGTCCAGGTAACGGGCGGCACTCACCAGGTTGCTACGCTCTTCCTGGGGGCAGATGATCGAATATTCTTTGTCGAGGATCTGCACGGTAACGCTATTGCTTGAACTCATGAGTCTTGCTCCAGGGCCTTGAGGCGCGAAATCATCGATTCGACCTTACGCCGGGCGATTTCGTTTTTTTCAATGAGGTGCGCGCGTTCCTCGCGCCAGGTCTTTTCCTGAGCTAATAGGAGTCCGTTTTGGCTCTTAAGTTGCTCGACCCGGTCAATTAGCAATTCGAGTCTGGCCATCAGCGCTTGCAGGTCGGTGTCTTCCATTGTGTCCACTGAAGAATGTGTCTGATGGGGATAGGGGTCGCACAGCCTTTAATGGTCTTGGCGAGTCTGTCGATGTAGGATACAAGGCCTCCATTCTAGACATAGCGCCGTCTGGCGCCTAGCTGCCCATGCCCATTCAGAATTCCCCGTATCAAGCATTCGCCACCCTGCTGAGCACCAGCGGTCATCCTGTCTCGCCTGCCGAACTGCACGGCCTGCTGCTCGGTCGCAGTTGCGCCGGCGCCGGCTTCGATGCCGACGGCTGGTTGGCCGACGCCGCCGAGTTGCTGGAAGGCGAACCACAAGACAACGTTCGTAATGCCTTGATCGGCCTGCAAGAGATGGTCAAGGGCGAGCTTACCAGCGACGACATGACCGTCGTCCTGCTGCTGCCCACCGACGATGCGCCGTTGGCTGACCGCGCCGCTGCGTTGGGCCAATGGTGCCAGGGTTTCCTCGCCGGCTTCGGCTTGACCCGCCGCGAATACGCGTTGAGCGACGAGGCCAAGGAAGTGTTGCAAGACCTGGCGGCGATCTCTCAGGTCCAGGACGCCCTGGAAGAGTCCGATGACGGCGAAAGCGACTACATGGAAGTGATGGAGTACCTGCGGGTCGCACCATTGCTATTGTTCACCGAGACCAAGAAAACCGATGCAGCGGCGGCCAAGCCGTCCTTGCATTAATTTTTTAGAGGGAACACCGTCTGCCCATGATTCATATCCCGAAATCGGAATACAGCCGTCGCCGCAAGGCCCTGATGGCGCAGATGGAGCCCAACAGCATCGCAATCCTGCCCGCCGCCGCCGTTGCGATCCGCAACCGCGACGTCGAGCACATCTACCGCCAGGACAGCGACTTCCAGTACCTCAGCGGCTTTCCCGAACCGCAAGCGGTACTGGTGCTGATGCCTGGCCGCGCCCATGGCGAGTACATCCTCTTTTGTCGTGAGCGCAACGCCGAACGTGAGTTGTGGGATGGCCTGCGCGCCGGCCAGGAAGGGGCGATGCGTGACTACGGCGCCGACGACGCATTTCCCATCACGGACATCGACGACATCCTGCCGGGCCTGATCGAAGGCCGCGACCGGGTGTATTCGGCCATGGGCAGCAATCCGGAATTCGATCGGCACCTGATGGAGTGGATCAACGTGATTCGTTCCAAGGCCCACCTCGGCGCCCAGCCGCCGAACGAATTCGTTGCCCTGGATCACTTGCTGCACGACATGCGCCTGTATAAATCGGCGGCAGAAGTAAAAGTGATGCGCGAAGCGGCGCGGATTTCCGCCCAGGCGCACATCCGGGCGATGCAGGCGGCGCGTGCGGGGTTGCATGAATACAGCCTGGAAGCCGAGCTCGACTATGAGTTCCGCAAGGGCGGGGCGAAGATGCCGGCCTATGGCTCGATCGTCGCGGCGGGGCGTAACAGCTGCATCCTGCATTACCAGCAGAACGACGCGCCGCTCAAGGACGGAGACCTGGTGTTGATCGACGCCGGTTGTGAAATCGATTGCTACGCCAGTGATATCACCCGTACCTGGCCGGTCAACGGCAAGTATTCGCCTGAGCAGAAAGCGATCTACGAAGTGGTGCTGGCGGCCCAGGAGGCCGCGTTTGCCGAGATCGCGCCGGACAAACATTGGAACCAGGCCCATGAAGCGACGGTGCGGGTCATTACCGAGGGCCTGGTGCGACTTGGGCTGTTGGAAGGCGAGGTGGATGAGTTGATCGCCAGCGAAGCCTACCGGGCGTTCTACATGCACCGCGCCGGCCACTGGCTGGGCATGGACGTACACGACGTGGGCGAATACCGGGTCGGTGGCGAGTGGCGGGTACTGGAAGTCGGCATGACGCTGACCGTGGAGCCGGGCATCTACATCAGCCCGAATAACCGCAGCGTCGCGAAAAAATGGCGCGGCATCGGCGTGCGTATCGAGGATGACGTGGTAGTGACCAAGACCGGTTGTGAAATCCTGAGCCAAGGCGTCCCCAAAACGGTCGCTGACATCGAGGCCTTGATGGCCGCCGCACGGACGCAAGCAGCATGAGCCGGGTCAATCTGGCGATCATCGGCGGCGGCCTGGTCGGCGCGAGCCTGGCGCTGGCCCTGCAGGCCGGTGCCAAGGCCCGGGGCTGGAAGATCATGCTGATCGAGCCCTTTGCCCCGGGCAATGCCTGGCAGCCGAGCTACGACGCCCGCTCTTCGGCGTTGTCCTACGGGGCCCGGCAGATTTATCAACGGTTGGGTGTCTGGCAGGAAATTTCCCGTCGCGCCGAGCCGATCAAACAGATTCACGTCTCCGATCGCGGACGGTTCTCCACGGCGCGCTTGTCGGCCATGGAAGAGGGTGTGCCGGCGCTGGGCTATGTGGTGGAAAACGCCTGGCTCGGCCAGTGCCTGTGGCAAGGCCTGGACACCGAAGTGGTCAGTTGGCGCTGCCCGGCGCAGGTCACCCGGATGGAGCCACTGGTTGGTGGTTATCGCCTGACCCTCGACGACGAAACCACCCTGGAATGCGACCTGGCCGTGTTGGCTGACGGTGGCCGTTCAGGCCTGCGGGAGCAATTGGGCGTCGGCGTGCGCAATCGGCCTTATGACCAGAGCGCATTGATCGCCAACATCACACCCAGCGAAGCCCACAACGGCATGGCCTTCGAACGCTTCACCGATGACGGGCCGATGGCTTTGTTACCGTTGCCGGAAAATCGTTGTGCGCTGGTCTGGACCCGACAGGGCATGGACGCGCAACGGCTGGCGGCCCTCGATGAGCGCAGTTTTCTCAGCGAATTGCAGGGCGTGTTCGGTTATCGCCTGGGCACGTTGAAGCAGGTTGGCGCGCGACACCTGTATCCGTTGGCGCTGGTGGAGGCCGAAGAACAGGTACGCCCGCACCTGGCGATCCTGGGCAATGCCGCCCATAGCCTGCATCCGATTGCCGGACAGGGGTTCAACCTGTCCCTGCGCGACGCCCAGGCCCTGGCCGATGCCTTGCTCGACAGCGACAGCGAGCCGGGTGATTTCGCCGTGTTGCAAGCCTATCGCGAGCGCCAGCGAATGGATCAGACCCTGACCGTCGGTTTTTCCGACCAGGTCACGCGTCTGTTCAGCAGTAACCTGCCGCTGGTGTCCCTGGGGCGTAACCTCGGCCTGCTGGGCCTCGACCTGCTGCCGCCGGCCAAGCGCTGGTTCGCCCGCCAGGCCATGGGCCTTGGAACGCGACCCGATGCTTAAGGCAGGGGCCGTTATTTCTTTTCATGGGCGGCCAATGCCGCCCGCAAAACAGGCTTAGAGCATGGAATTGCGTGCAGATCTGTTGATCGTCGGTGCCGGCATGGTCGGCAGCGCCCTGGCGCTGGCGTTGCAGGGCAGTGGCCTGCAAGTGCTGCTGCTCGACGGCAGCCCGATGAGCGTCAAACCTTTCGATCCCCAGGCCGCGTTCGAGCCGCGGGTCAGCGCCTTGTCGACAGCGAGCCAGCGGATCCTCGATCGCCTGGGTGTCTGGGACGGCATTACGGCCCGACGTGCGAGCCCCTATAGCGACATGCACGTCTGGGACGGCAGTGGCACCGGGCACATCCACTTTTCGGCGGCCAGCCTGCACGCCGAGGTGCTCGGGCACATTGTCGAGAACCGCGTCGTGCAAGACGCTTTACTGGACCGTTTGCATGACTGCGACCTGGGCCTGCTGGCCAACGCACGGCTGGAGCAAATGCGCCGTTCCGGCGATGACTGGCTGCTGACCCTGGCTGACGGCCGCACCTTGCGCGCGCCGCTGGTCATCGCCGCCGATGGCGCGAATTCCGCTGTGCGCCGCCTGACGGGCGTGGCGACGCGAGAGTGGGATTATCTGCATCACGCCATTGTCACCAGTGTGCGCAGCGCCAAGCCCCATCGCACGACGGCCTGGCAGCGCTTTACCGACAACGGTCCGCTGGCGTTCCTGCCGCTTGCGCGCGACGGCCAGCACGATTGGTGCTCGATCGTCTGGTCCACTACCCCTGGCGAGGCGCAGCGCCTGATGGCGCTCGATGACACTGAGTTCTGCAGTGAGCTGGAGCGGGCCTTCGAAGGCCAGCTTGGCACGGTCCTGAGCGCCGACCCACGCCTGTGCGTGCCGCTGCGCCAGCGTCATGCCAAGCGCTACGTGGCCGAAGGGCTGGCGTTGATCGGTGATGCCGCCCACACCATTCACCCGCTGGCTGGACAAGGGGTGAACCTGGGGTTCCTCGACGCCGCGGTGCTGGCCGAAGTGCTGTTGCAGGCGGCCGGGCGCGGCGAGCGACTGGCGGACGTGAAGGTGTTGAGCCGCTACGAGCGCCGCCGCATGCCCCATAACCTGGCGTTGATGGCGGCGATGGAAGGTTTCGAGCGGCTGTTCCAGGCCGATCCGTTGCCGTTGCGTTGGTTGCGTAACACTGGGCTGAAATTGGTGGACAGCCTGCCCGAGGCCAAGGCGCTGTTCGTGCGCGAGGCGCTGGGGTTGACGGGGGATTTACCGGATTTGGCCAAGGCCTAGATTTTTGTCGGGGCCAAAGGCCTCATCGCGAGCACAAAAACACAGCACATCTCCTAGCTGCAACATTTGGAAATGTGTCTGGCAACTGTTCGATTGTGGTGCCAAATGTGAGTCCTTATCATTTGCGCTCGTTCACAATCGAGAGACTGCTCCCATGTTGGCATCCAAGCGTCTGCTGTCCGTCCTCGCCTTGTCCCTGATCGGCGCTACTGCCGCCCAGGCCGCCGACGAGGTGGTGGTCTACTCCTCGCGCATCGATGAACTGATCAAGCCGGTTTTCGATGCCTACACCAAGAAAACCGGTGTATCGGTGAAGTTCATCACCGACAAGGAGGCGCCGCTGATGCAGCGGATCAAGGCCGAAGGCGAGAACGCCACCGCCGACCTGCTGCTTACCGTCGACGCCGGCAACCTCTGGCAAGCCGAGCAGATGGGCATTCTCCAGCCATTCTCCTCCCCGGTGATCGACGCCAACATCCCCTCCCAATATCGCGCTGCTTCCCACGCCTGGACCGGTTTGAGCCTGCGGGCGCGGACCATTGTCTATTCCCCCGACCGGGTCAAACCGGGTGAGCTGACCACCTACGAGGCCCTGGCCGGCAAGGAATGGGAAGGTCGCCTGTGCCTGCGCACCTCGAAGAAGGTCTACAACCAGTCCTTGACCGCGACCCTGATCGAAACCCACGGTGCGGAAAAAACCGAGGAAATCATCAAGGGCTGGGTCAAGAACCTCTCCACCGATGTGTTCTCCGACGACACTGCGCTGCTCGAGGCGATCAATGCCGGGCAGTGCGATGTCGGCATCGTCAACACCTACTACTACGGCCGCCTGCACCAGCAGAAGCCGGACCTGAAGGTCAAATTGTTCTGGCCGAACCAGGCTGACCGTGGTGTGCACATCAACCTCTCGGGCATCGGCCTGACCAAGTACGCACCGCATCCGGAAGCCGCGAAGAAATTGGTGGAGTGGATGACCACGCCTGAAGCCCAGAACATCTTCGCCGACGTGAACCAGGAGTTCCCAGCCAACCCGAAGGTGGAGCCATCCAAGGAAGTGGCGGCCTGGGGCAAGTTCAAGGCTGATACCTTGCCGGTGGAAGTGGCGGGTAAACGCCAGGCTGAAGCTATTCGCTTGATGGATCGCGCTGGCTGGAATTAAAAAGCCTCAAAGATCGCAGCCTGCGTCAGCTCCTGCATGGGATCGTGTTCCAATGTAGGAGCTGGCGCAGGCTGCGATCTTTTTTTTGCGGTTTAATACGCGTTTGATGACTGCCTCGAGGCTTTCCCTTGACCCACACCGTCCAACGCCGCTGGTACCCCCTGGTCTTCGCCATCGCCGCGTTGGTCCTGCTGCCCTTGAGTGTCCTGTTGCTGTCCTGGCAGAGCATCGACCAGCAGATCTGGTCCCACCTGTGGGATACGCAAATGCCCCGCTTGTTGGGCAATACCCTGACGCTGATTCTTGGCGTGGGCGTTGGTGTGACGTTGCTGGGCGTCAGTCTTGCCTGGCTCACCAGTCTGTGTGAGTTCCCCGGTCGACGTTGGCTCGACTGGGCATTGATGCTGCCGTTTGCGATTCCCGCGTACGTGCTGGCGTTTGTCTTCGTCGGCCTGCTGGATTTCGCCGGCCCGGTGCAAACGCTGCTGCGTGAAGGGTTCGGCAGCGGCCTGCGCCTGCCCCGGGTCCGCTCCACCGGCGGAGTGATCCTGGTGCTGGTGCTGGTCTTTTACCCTTATGTCTATCTGCTGGCGCGCAGTGCATTCCTGGCCCAGGGCAAGGGGTTGATGGAAGCGGCCCGGGTGCTCGGGCAGACACCATGGCAGGCGTTCTGGCGAGTAGCGCTGCCGATGGCCCGGCCGGCCATCGGTGCGGGGGTGGCGTTGGCGCTGATGGAGACCCTGGCGGATTTCGGCGCAGTGTCGGTGTTCAACTTCGACACCTTCACCACCGCCATCTACAAGACCTGGTACGGCTTCTTCAGCCTCTCCAGTGCAGCCCAATTGGCCAGCCTGCTGTTGCTGGCGGTGATGCTGGTGCTCTATGGCGAACGCCGGGCCCGCGGCGCCCACCGAGCCAGCAACGAACGACCCCGGATCAAGGCGCTTTATCACTTGCGAGGCGTCAAGGCCGTGGCGGCCAGTGGCTGGTGCTTTTTGGTGTTTGCCTGCGCCTTTGTCATCCCGATGCTGCAGTTGCTGGTGTGGTTCTGGCAGCGCGGTCGCTTTGATCTGGACGAGCGTTATGGCGGGCTGATCGTCCATACCCTCTACCTCGGTGGTCTGGCGGCGCTGCTCACCGTTTGCGTGGCCTTGCTGCTGGCTTTTGCCCGGCGTTTGGCGCCAACCCGTCCCATTCGCACCGGCGTCGCCCTGGCGAACCTGGGTTATGCCTTGCCCGGTTCGGTGCTGGCGGTGTCGATCATGCTTGCGTTCAGCTATCTGGACCGCGAGCTGGTCATCCCGCTGTCAACCTTGCTCGGTGGCGCGGGCAAACCCTTGTTGCTGGGCAGCCTGTCGGCGCTGTTACTGGCGTATCTGGTGCGTTTCCTGGCGGTGGCCTACGGTCCGTTGGAAAGCAGCCTGGCACGCATCCGCCCGTCGCTGCCCGAAGCGGCACGCAGTCTTGGGGTCAGTGGGCCACGACTGTTTTTCAAAGTGTATCTGCCGTTGCTGTTGCCCGGCACCTTGAGCGCGGCGTTGCTGGTGTTCGTCGACGTACTCAAGGAAATGCCCGCAACCCTGCTGATGCGCCCGTTCGGCTGGGATACGCTGGCGGTGCGGATCTTCGAAATGACCAGCGAAGGGGAGTGGGCCCGGGCCGCCTTGCCGGCGCTGACTCTGGTGTTGGTGGGACTCTTGCCGGTCATCGGATTGATACGACGTTCCGCCCATCAAAACAGTTAGGTGTCAGTCCTACATCATGCGGCTACAATGCGCGGCATTCGGTGCGGTCCGTCTGTCGGACCGGGTAACTGAGAGCGGCTGAAAGCGCCTTTTTCCAGGTGTTCGCGCTGTGCAGTGCCCGTCCGCACCTTCGCCAAGCCCGGAAGGAGAAACCCATGGGACAGCGTACGCCTCTGTATGACCTTCATCTCGCCCTAGGCGCGAAGATGGTCGATTTTGGCGGTTGGGATATGCCTTTGCATTACGGCTCGCAAGTCGAAGAGCACCATCAGGTGCGTCGCGACTGCGGTGTGTTCGATGTATCCCACATGACCGTGATCGACGTGGCCGGTCCCCAGGCCAAAGTCTGGTTGCAGCGCTTGCTGGCCAATGATGTCGATCGCTTGCAGGACACAGGACGTGCCTTGTACAGCACCATGCTCAATGAGCGCGGCGGCATCGTCGACGACATGATCATCTACCGGGTCGAGGACGGTTATCGGCTGGTATTCAACGCCTCGACCCGTGATCAGGACCTGGCCTGGATGCAGGCGCAACTCGGCGAGTACGACGTGCAACTGCATGAGCGCGCCGAATTGGCGATGCTGGCGATCCAGGGCCCCCAGGCCCGGCACAAAATCGCTGAGCTGGTCACGCAATCGCGCGGTCAGTTGATCCAGCAACTCAAGCCCTTCGAAGGTCGTGCCGACGGTGACTGGTTCATCGCCCGTACCGGCTACACCGGTGAGGACGGGTTGGAAATTGTCCTGCCCGCCCACGAAGCCCCGAGTTTTTTCAACGATCTGGTAGGCGCTGGCATCTCTCCCATCGGTCTCGGCGCTCGCGATACCCTGCGCCTGGAGGCCGGCATGAACCTCTACGGCCAGGACATCCACCAGGACGTTTCCCCATTGGCCTCGAACATGGCCTGGAGCATTGCCTGGGAACCGGCGAGCCGCCAGTTTATCGGGCGCAGTGCACTGGAAGCCGAACTTGCCGGCGGTGTGCAGCACAAATTGGTTGGGTTGGTGCTGGAGGAGCGCGGCGTTTTACGCGCCCATCAGGTGGTTCGCATCGCCAATGTTGGCGAAGGAGAGATCACCAGTGGTAGTTTTTCTCCTACGCTTAGCAAGTCGATCGCCCTGGCACGTGTTCCGATGGCCACCGCCGACCGTGCCGAGGTAGAAATTCGTGGTAAATGGTATCCGGTACGGGTGGTCAAACCGACCTTCGTCCGCCATGGTAAAACCCTGATCTAACCTTTTACGGCGGGCCGCTGGCCGCTGACACTTTCTCTTGAGGACACAGAATATGAGCGATATCCCTGCCGAACTGCGTTTTGCCGAAAGCCATGAGTGGGCTCGCCTGGAAGCTGACGGTACCGTCACCGTGGGCATCAGCGACCACGCGCAGGAAGCCTTGGGTGATGTGGTTTTTGTCGAACTGACAGAGGTCGGCAATGTTTTTGCCGCGGGGGACCAGGCCGGTGTGGTGGAGTCGGTAAAAGCGGCTTCCGATATCTACGCGCCGATTGCTGGTGAAGTGATCGCGGTCAACGAAGAGCTGGGTGACTCGCCGGAGCTGCTGAACTCTGATCCGTATGGCGCCTGGATTTTCAAGCTCAAGCCTTCCGACGCCAACGCTGACTTGGCCAAGCTGCTTGATGCGGCGGGCTACAAGGCCGCTATCGGCGAGTAACCCGGATTTCATGTGGGAGCGAGCAAGCCCGCTCCCACAGGGAACGGAGTACAGCGTTGGAATATTTACAGATAAAAAAATGCCGCTCAATCGAGCGGCATTTTTCATGGGCCTGGAATCAGTCCTGGGCGACGGCGTTTTTCGCCAGGATCGCGTTGGCCAGTTCCATGTCGGTGGCTTGCAGGCCTGGGTTGTCGGCACGCACTTTCTGCATCGCCGCTTCCAGGTAAGGGCCGCGGATACCGCCATCACTGGCGACGAAACTGCCGGCGTCGTCCTGGGCGGCGACGATCAGCTTGTGATCCTTGAAGGTCAGGTAGGTGGAACCGGTGGTCGCACCGGATGAGATGACGTTACGCCAAAACGTGTCGGCCATTGCCGAGCCAACAGGAAGAGACAGCAAGGCTAGGGTAGCGACAGCAAGTTTGAGACGCATGATAGGTGACTCCACTGGGTTAACTATGACTTTGGATTACCTGCGCCTCGATTCAGTTCCATGACTTGTCAGTCAGCCCGTTCAACCTTAAGCACCACACCTTCCTGCGCCACCACCCTGACTCGGGTGCCAACGGACGACTCGGGACCTTTGGCCAGCCACACACTGTCGGCCACCTTGATCTTGCCGCGGCCATCGACAATCGCCTCATGAACCTGGAACACCTTGCCGATCAGCTCCTGCCCGCGCAGATTCAGGTGCGGCTGATCGCTTTCACGAATGGCGCTGCGCTGGCGTCGCCACCAGTACAGCGCTGTCGCGATGGCGAACAGGCCGAACAACAGGAACTGCATCTCCCACGGCATTTGCGGCAGGATGAAGGTCAACACGCCGACGGCTGCGGCGGCCATGCCGATCCACAGCAGGTACCCGCCGGCACCGAAGACTTCCAGGATCAGCAGGATGACGCCCAACGCCAGCCAGTCCCAGTACGACATTTGTTGCAGGAATACCCACATACGTGCGCCTCAGGCTTTCTTGCCGTCGAAAGTGGCCTTGACGATCTCACCGATGCCGCCGACTGCGCCGATGACCTGGCTGGCTTCCAGCGGCATCAGGATCACCTTGCTGTTATTGGCCGAGGCCAGGCGACCCAGGGCGTCGATGTATTTTTGCGCAACGAAGTAGTTCACGGCCTGGACGTTACCGTCGGCAATGGCTTGGGACACCACTTTGGTGGCCAGGGCTTCGGCTTCTGCCTGGCGCTCGCGGGCCTCGGACTCAAGGAATGCGGCTTGGCGGCTGCCCTCGGCTTCAAGGATTTGCGCCTGTTTCTTGCCTTCGGCGGTGAGAATAGCCGACGCTCGCAGGCCCTCGGCTTCCAGGATCTGGGCGCGCTTGATGCGTTCGGCTTTCATCTGTCCCGACATGGCGGCCATCAGGTCGGCCGGTGGGCTGATGTCCTTGATCTCGATCCGGGTGATCTTGATACCCCACGGCGCCGTGGCTTCGTCGACGGTGCGCAGCAATTTTTCATTGATGCCGTCGCGTTGGCTCAGCATCGCGTCCAGCTCCATGGACCCCAGTACGGTACGGATATTGGTTTGCAGCAGGTTGCGGATGGCGTGTTCGAGGTTGTTGACCTCGTAGGCAGCCTGGGCCGTATTGACCACCTGGAAGAAGCATACGGCGTCGATCTGCACCGTGGCGTTGTCGGCGGTGATGACTTCCTGGGGCGGGATGTCCAGCACGCTCTCCATGACATTGATCTTGCGACCAATGCGATCCATCACCGGGATGATGATGTTCAAGCCGGGCTTGAGGGTGTTGGTGTAGCGGCCGAACCGCTCGACGGTCCATTGATAGCCCTGGGGCACGACCTTGAAACCCATGAACAGAATGGCGACCACGAGGCCGACAAAAAGTAAAAGTACGCTACCGATCTGCATGACTGTTCCCTGTTCGAATGAAATGACTGGCGAGCCCTGAGTGTAGGGCAAGCGGCCATTATCTTCCCTATGAGGGAGCAAACCTATGTGGGAGCAAAGCTTGCTCGCGATGCGGGCGCCTTGCTTCCCCGGCAGACTGCGTCGTCTTCATCGCGGGCAAGCCTTGCTCCCACAGCTAGGGTAAGCCCTCTAGGCACAGAAACTGTGGCGCTACTTTTGTTCGCTCTGTGGCGTCACTCGCAGCACTTCCTCAACAGTGGTCAACCCGGCCGCCACCTTTTGTGCCCCCGACAGTCGCAGGCTGCGCATCCCCTCCTTGAACGCCTGGCGGCGCACCGCCAACAGGTCGGTATCGGGGTGGATCAATGCCTTGACGCTGTCGGTCAGTTGCATGATTTCGTAAACCCCGGCGCGGCCGCGATAACCGGTGTCGCGGCACTCCAGGCAACCAACGGCCTGTTGGGCGTTGCTTGGCAGTGGAGCCTGCCAGGGCCGCGTCAGGGTTTGCCAATCGTCGTCGTCCAGGGTCAGGGGCGCCTTGCAATGAGGACACAGGGTGCGCACCAGGCGCTGGGCCATGACCCCAAGCACCGTGGCCTTGATCAGGTAATGGGGCACGCCGAGCTCCAGCAGGCGGCTGATGGCGCTCGGTGCATCGTTGGTGTGCAGCGTCGACAGTACAAGGTGCCCGGTGAGTGCCGCCTGGATCGCCATTTCGGCGGTTTCCAGGTCGCGGATCTCACCGATCATGATGATGTCCGGGTCTTGCCGCATCAGCGCGCGTACGCCAGCGGCGAAGGTCAGGTCGATATTGTGCTGGACCTGCATCTGGTTGAAGGACGCCTCGACCATTTCAATCGGGTCTTCGATGGTGCAGAGGTTCACCTCTGGCGTCGCCAGTTTCTTGAGGGTGGTGTAGAGGGTGGTGGTCTTGCCGGAGCCGGTAGGCCCGGTCACCAGGATGATGCCGTTGGGCTGACGGGTCATGTCCTGCCAGCGGCGCAGGTCATCGGCCGAGAAACCGAGCTGGTCGAAGTCCTTGAGCAGCACTTCCGGATCGAAGATCCGCATCACCATTTTTTCGCCGAACGCTGTCGGCAAGGTCGACAAGCGCAATTCCACTTCGCCGCCGTCCGGGGTCTTGGTCTTGACCCGACCGTCCTGGGGTTTGCGTTTTTCCGCGACGTTCATCCGTCCCAGGTTCTTGAGGCGACTGATGATTGCCATCGTCACCTGCGGCGGGAACTGATAAACGGTGTGCAGCACCCCGTCGATGCGAAAGCGTACGGTGCCCTGTTCACGTCGGGGCTCGATGTGGATATCACTGGCCCGCTGTTGGAAGGCATATTGGAACAACCAATCGACGATATTGACGATATGCGCATCGTTGGCGTCCGGCTCCTGGTCGCTGGCGCCCAGGTTGAGCAACTGTTCGAAATTGCTCAGGTTGCTCGGTTGATGGTCGACCGTGGTGGCGCCGCTGACCGATTTGGCCAGGCGATAGAACTCCACGCTCAGGCGCTGGATATCCACCGGGTTGGCGACCACCCGTTGGACGGGGAGCTTGAGCACGTGGGTCAGGTCCGCTTCCCAGCTACTGACATAAGGCTGGGCGCTGGCCACGATGACAGCATCGCGATCGACCGCCACCGCGAGAATCTTGTGGCGCTGGGCAAAGGCATAGGACATCAGTGGGGTCACGGCTGCCACGTTGATTTTCAGCGGGTCAATGCGCATGTAGGGCTGACCCGCCTGCTGGGACAACCACAGGGTCAGGCTCTCCAGGTCCAGGCGTTTGCCAGGGCGACTGAGATCGTCCAGATGCTGGTTGGCGATGAACTCCAGTGGATGCAGCTGGGGACTGGTGCTGTGGCGTCGGCGGGCGTTGAGCGCGGTTTCGGCTGAATCCTGGCTGATGAAGCCCTGGGCGACCAGTTGGCGCAGCAGATCGTTGAGGTCCAGCCAGCGGTCCTGAGTGGCGTGTTTGGTGGACATGTGGGTTCCTATTGGACAATTGCAGCAAAGCCGCGATACAGACGCTTCGGCGTCCTCGCTCGGTCTGCAAAAGAATAGTCCCGACCCTATGGATCGTTGGGCCACTACCCGACCAATGCGTTTCGAATCCTTGCCAGATTGCCCTCAGCCCGCCGCCTGGACCGCCTCAACCCGCGCAATATCAGCGTCTTGCAGGTCCACCGAACACACGCTGATCAAGTTACGCAATTTTTCCGCGATGACCTGGGCACGATGCCAGCTCAGCCCGTCCAGGACGACCTCCAACGACAGCAAATCGTCGTGGCGCTCGACGTGTACCTGCTGCGGGGTCAGGCCCTGCAGGGCAAACAGGTTCAATGCCCGGCACAGCAGATCCGGTTCGACTTCGGCCAGTAAATGGTAGTGCGCGCGGCAATGGGCATTTGCGCTGTGCCAGACGTCGGTGCGGGTCGGGGCAGTGGCGACGGCTTCAATTGGGGGCATGTTCAGTCTCCTTGGGGGCGGGAGAAATATTTACATGCGCTGCCGGGTATTTCTTATCTAAGATGAGTACTTTCGAGATCAATGCGAATTGCATGATTCTATAACTGGCTTATTTGGGGTTTATTAATGCATAGCGAGCTGGACAGCTACGACCGCAGGATACTTGCACTGCTGCAAGAGGATGCTTCGCTGTCCAGTGCGCAGATCGCCGAGCAGGTGGGGTTGTCCCAATCGCCATGCTGGCGACGGATTCAGCGGATGAAGGAGGAGGGAATCATTCGCGGCCAGGTGACATTACTGGATCGCAAGAAAATCGGCCTCAATACGCAGATCTTCGCCGAAATCAAACTCAACGCCCACGGTCGGTCGAATTTCACCGAATTCACCGAGGCGATTCGCGGCTTTCCCGAAGTGCTGGAGTGTTACGTGCTGATGGGGTCGGTGGATTTTTTGCTGCGTATCGTCACGGCAGACATTGAGGCTTATGAGCGATTTTTTTTCGAGAAGCTGTCGATGGTGCCGGGGATCCAGGAAGTGAACTCGATCGTGGCGCTTTCGGAGATCAAGTCGACCACGAGTTTGCCGGTGGTGCGCTGAGTTCTGCGGTGTCTGTGCCGGCCTCATCGCGAGCAAGCTCGCTCCCACATGGGGGCTCTGTCGTACACACATGTTGTGTCCACTGAAGATCCAATGTGGGAGCTTGCTCGCGATAGCGATATTACAGGCGCAGCAGATGTTGGAAGTTACAGACGCAATAAAGTCTTCCAAGCCCGATTCTGATACACCGCAATCGCCTGTTGCTTGCGCGCATCCAGCGCTTCGTCGGTGATCGGTGCATTGGCCAGTTGCGCCAGTTTGTTCAGCTCGCCGTAGAGGCGATCCATTTCCGGGATCTCCAGCACATGGCGGGCGTGGTGCAGCCAGGCCTGGATGCGTTCGATGCGCGGCAGTTGCTCGGCCAGGTCTTCCGGCTGTTGCTGATAGCGTTGCAGTTGCAGGGAGGTGGATTCTTCGCCCAACAGACGCGGCAGCCAGCTGCCCAGTTGCGCCGCACCCTGGCGGTTGCCACGGGTGTTGCGCTCGGTGGCCCAACTGCGAGCCAGCAGCCAGCGAGAGGTGTTGAGGGAGAACAGGCCCCAGCGTGGGTCTAGCAACTCCTCAAGGAACTGCTCCGGCGCGGCCTTGCGCACGTCTTCATCGTCCAGGCCGGCCTGGACCAGCGGGCGCCAGTCTTCCAGCAGGGCGTCGAGGGCCACGCGCAAATCATGCGTCGATTGGCGCGGTGCGGCCTGGCCGAGGCTGCTGAGCAGGGCGCGCAGTTCGGCGAGGTTTTCCACCCAGTCCTGCAACAGGCGCCAGTGGCCGTTGAAACGATATTGCTCGGCCAGACGCTGGCTGCTGCCGAGCAAATGCCAGCTCAGCGCGGCGAAGGCGTCGTCCAGCGGCATTTCAGCGGTCAGTTGCGGGGCCGGCAGGCTCAGGGCGTAGCTGCCCGCATCATGCAGGCGATAGCCACGCTCGGCCTTGCTGATGTCGCAGGGCATCAAGGGCAGGGTCGCGGCCAGTTCGGCCGCCAGTTCCAGCAGGGCGGCGGGTTCGCCTTCGCGCAGCTCCAGCTCCAGCTCGCAGATCTCTTCCTTCTGCGTGCCGACCACCACGTGGCCCAGGTCCAGCGCGGCTTCGATGACCACTTTGCTCTTGCCACGACCCCAGGCGATTTCCGCGCGTTCGCGAACGAAGTCGGTGGTGAAAATCGCCTTGAGGGTTTTCTTGTCCAGCTCGGCCAATGCCTCGGGCCAGCATTCGCCGTCGAGTTTTTTCAGGTCAAGCTTGGCCTTGGGCAGGTGCCAATCGTATTCGTTGCGCTCGGACAGGCCGGCGATGCTCTGGCCACGGGTCTTGAGGGTCTGGATCACTTCTTCGCCGTCGCGACGCAGGCGCAGGGCAACCTTGGCCTGGGCCAGGTCACGCTCTGGGGTGTCGAAGTACTGGTTCATCAGCTCATGGCGTTCCCAGCCACTTTTGTTGCGTTTTTTCAGCAGCGGGTGCTCGCGCAAGGCTGCCAGGGTCTCGCGGCTGACGCGGAGTTTGATTTCGGTTTCTTTCTGCATGGCCGGAAAATCCAGGGATCGGGTGCGCAGCCGGAGGAAGGTGTGGCTGCCAAGGCCGTGCAGTGTACAGGACTCATCCGTCCTACGCGCCGCGACACGTGCGCCGGATGGTTCTATGATGGACGTCAATTTGTAAGTCCGGAGTCAGCGATGCCTTTGCCGTCCATGAAAGATCAGTTCGCTGCCCTGATCGCCGCGCCTTCAGTCAGCTGTACCCAGCCCGGGCTGGACCAGTCCAACAGTGCCGTGATCGAGCTGCTGGCGGGCTGGCTCAGTGACCTGGGGTTTTCCTGTGATATCCAGCAGGTCAGCCCCGGAAAGTTCAACCTGCTGGCCAGTTTCGGCAGTGGTCCCGGTGGCCTGGTGTTGGCCGGCCACAGCGACACGGTGCCGTTCGACGGCGCGTTGTGGCAGACCGACCCGCTGAAGCTCACCGAGGTTGATGGCCGCTGGGTCGGCCTGGGCAGCTGCGATATGAAAGGCTTTTTCGCCTTGGCCATCGAAGCGGTCAAGCCGCTGCTGGACCAACCGTTCAAGCAACCGCTGCTGATCCTCGCCACCTGTGATGAAGAAAGCTCCATGGCCGGCGCCCGGGCCCTGGCCGATGCCGGGCGTCCGTTGGGGCGCGCGGCGGTAATCGGTGAGCCAACCGGCCTCAAGCCAATCCGCTTGCACAAAGGCGTGATGATGGAGCGCATCGACATTCTCGGGCGCAGCGGTCATTCCTCCGACCCGAGCCTGGGCCACAGCGCCCTGGAAGCCATGCACGACGCCATGGGCGAACTGCGCGGCTTGCGCCTGCAATGGCAGCGTGAATTCCGTAACCCGCAATTCACGGTGCCGCAGCCGACCCTGAACTTCGGCTGCATCCATGGTGGTGACAACCCCAACCGGATTTGCGGCCAGTGCTCCATGGAATTCGACCTGCGGCCCTTGCCCGGCATGGACCCGCAGGTGTTGCGGGCGGCGATCCAGCAGAAGCTCGACCCCATCGCCGAACGCCATAAAGTCAAGATCGACTACGCACCGCTGTTCCCCGAAGTGCCACCATTCGAGCAGGCCGAAGACTGCGAGCTGGTACGGGTGGCCGAGCGACTCACCGGCCATCGTGCCGAAGCAGTGGCGTTCGGCACCGAAGCGCCTTATCTTCAGCGCCTTGGCTGCGAAACCCTGGTGCTTGGTCCTGGCGATATCGCCTGTGCCCACCAGCCGGGTGAGTACCTTGAAATGTCACGTTTGCAACCTACCGTACAACTGTTGCGTCAGTTGATCGGACATTACTGCCTGACGCCGGTCACCGCCGGCTAAATTGCCCGTATCCGGGCCCGTATTCATGAGGAGAACGCGCGTGTCGCCAAGCCTGTTCCGACGATAACCACCAGCCCGCTGTGCGTTCCGTTTCGTCTTTTTTCGGCTGTTATTTATTACAGGCCCAGGTTCATGCCCGAATACGTCAATTGGCTTCGTCACGCTTCGCCTTACATTAACGCCCACCGCGATTGCACTTTTATCGTCATGCTGCCCGGCGATGGGGTGGAACACCCTAATTTCGGCAACATCGTCCATGACTTGGTGCTGCTGCACAGCCTCGGCGTGCGCCTGGTGCTGGTCCATGGTTCGCGCCCGCAGATCGAAACCCGCCTCGCTGCGCGGGGCCTGACACCCCATTACCACCATGGCATGCGCATCACCGATGCGGCCACACTGGAGTGCGTGATCGATGCGGTCGGCCAGTTGCGCATCGCCATCGAGGCACGCCTGTCCATGGACATGGCGTCCTCGCCCATGCAGGGCTCACGGCTGCGAGTCGCCAGCGGCAACCTGGTCACCGCGCGCCCCATCGGCGTGCTGGAAGGCGTGGACTATCACCACACCGGCGAAGTGCGCCGAGTCGATCGCAAGGGCATCAATCGCCTGTTGGACGAGCGCTCCATCGTGCTGCTGTCGCCGTTGGGTTATTCGCCCACCGGAGAGATTTTCAACCTCGCCTGTGAAGACGTCGCCACTCGGGCGGCCATTGACCTGGCGGCCGACAAATTGTTGCTGTTCGGTAGCGAACAGGGGTTGATCGGTGAGGATGGCCGGCTGGTGCGCGAGTTGCGTCCGCAACAGGTCCCGGCTCATATCCAACGCCTGGGCAGCGACTATCAGGCCGAACTGCTGGATGCGGCGGCCCAGGCCTGCCGTGGTGGCGTGGCGCGCAGCCATATCGTCAGTTACGTCGAGAACGGGGCGCTGCTGGCTGAACTGTTCACCCGTGATGGCAGCGGTACGCTGGTGGCCCAGGAGCAATTCGAAGTGGTACGCGAAGCGGCCATCGAAGACGTTGGCGGCTTGCTGGACCTGATCAGCCCATTGGAAGAGCAGGGCATCCTGGTGCGGCGCTCCCGCGAAGTGCTGGAGCGCGAGATCGAACAGTTCAGCGTGGTCGAGCGCGAAGGCATGATCATTGCCTGCGCGGCGCTGTACCAGATCGCCGATTCGGATGCCGGGGAACTGGCCTGCCTGGCGGTGAACCCGGAATACCGTCACGGTGGCCGGGGCGATGAACTGCTGGAACGGATCGAGACCCGCGCCCGCGCCAAAGGACTCAAGACTCTGTTCGTGCTCACCACCCGCACCGCCCACTGGTTCCGCGAGCGCGGTTTCGAGCCTAGCAGTGTCGAGCGCCTGCCAGCGGCGCGGGCATCGCTGTACAACTATCAGCGCAACTCGAAAATTTTCGAGAAATCCCTATAAGCCTGATGCTTCATCCTGCTTAGGACTTGTCGCAAGGCTGCGAGCTTTTTGATTCCAGACAAGGATCGCTTGGAGGAAGACCTTCAAGATCGCAGCCTTCGGCAGTCGGCCTCAAGCGCCCGGCATCCTGGGCCCAGGCACGTCTGCGACAAAAAATCATTCAGTAATCAGTCACCTGGCCGATATGCCGGGTTACGGTTTGACGGTGTTTTGATGTCGGCTATATTTCCAAATCAGCTGAAAACTTAAGAAACAATTCTTTTTGGAATTATAGAGAATCCATTATTCTGCCGCCCGATGTAGCTGGGTTAGACCTTGGTCGTAGTCACAAATGGTTACGATTGACTTGTCAGTCACGGTCTGGCGCTAATCGCGCATCCGCGGATTCCGGGCGTTCGATCCGGAGCCAAAGATACACAAGAATTAGAAAACGAGAGGAGCGAAGCATGAACAAGTCCACCTTGGCCCTGGCTGTGGCCGTTGGGGTTTTGGCGCAGCAGGCAGGCGCCGCCGGTTTTATCGAAGACAGCAAGGCGTCTGTCAGTTCCCGCACCCTGTACTTTGATAACGATAACCGTGAAACTGGCGGTTCCGACCAGCGTGAGACGGCCACCGGTCTGAAGTTCGACTACAAGTCCGGCTTCACTCAAGGCGTCGTTGGTTTTGGTATCGATGCCCAGGCACTGGTGGGTATCCACCTTGATGGCGGCAAGGGCCATCACCCGGACAACAACTCCTTCGTCCCAAGCGATACCGATGGCTCCGCTGTAAGCAACTGGAGTCGCATGTCGGGTAACGTCAAGGCGCTTTTCTCCAAGACCGAGGCCCATCTGGGTGGAGCCCTTGCGCCTAACCTGCCGATCCTGGTCGCCAGTGATGGTCGTCTGCTGCCGCAAACCTTCGAAGGTGGCACCATCACCTCCAAGGACCTGGACAACGTGACGTTCAATGCCGGTCAGTTGGAACATGCCACGGGCCGTGCGTCGAGCAACAGCACCGGCTTGTCAGTGAACGGCGCTACAGAGGAAAGCAATCAGTTCCGCTACGCCGGTGCTGACTGGAAGGTCACAAAGGACCTGACGCTGCAGTATTACTACGCCAACCTGCAGGACTTCTACAAACAGCACTTCCTGGGTGCGGTGCACGTGTTCCCGATCAGCGAAGGCCAGTCGTTCAAGACTGACTTGCGTTACTTCGACAGCAGCTCCGATGGCCGTAACGGCGATGCGGGCTATACCTTCAATAACAACCAAGGCTATGCCAAGAACCCGGGCGAGGTCGATAACAAGACCTGGAGCGCCATGTTCACTTATACCCTGGGCGGCAGTGCGTTCCTGTTGGGTCATCAGCAAGTCGGTGATGACGGCGGTTTCGTCTATCTGAACCAGGGCAGTCTGCGCAGCGATGCCGGTGGTTTTGAAGGGGCCGGTGGTTCGAGCTTCTACCTGTTCACCGACAGCATGATCAACGCGTTTGTCCGTGCCGGTGAAAACACCACCTTCGGTCAATATTCGTACGACTTCACGGGCCTGGGCGTTCCAGGCTTGAAGGCATCGGTTGCCTACCTGCGTGGTGACGACGTCAAAACCGTCTCCGGCGCAAGCGAATATTCCGAGTGGGAACGTGACATGCGTGTGGATTACGTAGTCCAGCAGGGCGCGTTGAAAGGCTTCGGTACTACAGTGCGTCACGGTACCTACCGCAGTAGCGGTGTTGGCGCTAGCCAGGATCAGACCCGTCTGATCTTCAACTACACTTACAACTTCATGTAAGACGTAGCGAAACGAAAAAAAGCCTCGCCCGGCAACACGCCGGGCGGGGCTTTTACGTTTTCAGGTCAGGCCCACCCCTGTAGCCTTCCCCGAACCTTCTCCTCTTTTCAGCAACTCGAGGCCTTCTCGAAACCTCGGAAATGATCTTGGGCCGGTATGCGGAATGGCGCCAGTGAACAGTTTTTTATATTCGCTAATGATCTAAATAAATGGGTATTCATTCTTTTTAAAGCAATGAAAACCGGTGCACAGTTGGCCCCACAACAACCAACCAGGAGCCGCACCATGAGCCTCAGACTCGGCGACATCGCCCCAGACTTCGAACAGGATTCCAGCGCCGGCAAGATCCGCTTCCACGAATGGCTTGGCGACAGTTGGGGCGTACTGTTTTCCCACCCGGCGGACTTCACGCCGGTGTGCACCACCGAACTGGGCTTTACCGCCAAACTCAAGGATGAATTCGCCAAGCGCGGTGTCAAGGCCATTGCCCTTTCGGTAGATCCGGTGGACTCGCACCACAAATGGATCGAGGACATCAATGAAACCCAGAACACGGTCGTCAACTTCCCGATCCTGGCCGACGCCGACCGCAAAGTGTCTGACCTGTACGACCTGATCCACCCCAATGCCAGCGATACCTTGACCGTGCGTTCACTGTTCGTGATCGACCCGAACAAGAAGGTGCGCCTGACCATCACTTACCCGGCCAGCACCGGGCGCAATTTCCACGAAATCCTGCGGGTGATCGATTCGTTGCAGCTGACCGACAACTACAAAGTCGCCACCCCGGCCAACTGGCAGGAGGGTGATGAAGTGGTGATCGTGCCGTCGCTCAAGGATGAAGAGGAGCTCAAACAGCGTTTCCCCAAAGGCTATCGCGCCGTGAAGCCCTACCTGCGCCTTACCCCGCAGCCCAATCGCTGACGCAAAACCTGAACCTGTGGGAGCGAGCTTGCTCGCGATGACGTCGGATCTGCCAACGACGATGTCGACTGATACACCGCTATCGCGAGCAAGCTCGCTCCCACAGGGGAATCACTGTGCACCAAGGGTTTTGGCCGTTTCGACGGCCTTTTTTTATGCCCTGAATAAGGCAATTTTAATATATCTATAACGAATAACTAAATGAATAAATATGATTTAAAGATATATATGTCTCCCTGTTATGGTTGGCCCCATACAGCGAGATCGCCCACCGCGAATCGCACGTGACATTTAAGGAATGGTTGGCATGTTGGTCGTCTCACTCGGTGGCAGTCCCAGTCAGCGCTCCCGTTCCGGCGTGCTGTTGGAGCGCTCGCAACGCTGGTTGCAGCAGCAAGGTGTGGAAGTGGTGAGCTATCAGGTGCGCGATTTTCCGGCTGAAGATCTGCTTCATGCCCGCTTCGACAGCCCGAAGGTGGTCGATCTGCTCCAGCAGATCGAGAACGCCGATGGCTTGTTGATCGCCACACCGGTCTACAAGGCGTCTTTTTCCGGTGCGCTGAAGACCGTGCTGGACTTGCTCCCTGAACGTGCCCTGGCCCATAAGGTGGTGCTGCCCATGGCCACTGGCGGCAGCATCGCCCATATGCTGGTGGTGGATTACGCCCTCAAGCCAGTGCTGTCGGCGCTCAAGGCCCAGGAAATGCTCCACGGTATTTTTGCCGAGGACAGTCAGATCGCTTACGGCGAAGGCAACGCTCAGGCGCAATTGACGCCGGCATTGCAACAACGCCTGAACGAAGCGCTGGAACAGTTTTTCAGCGCCATGGCCCGTCGGCCCAAGCCGTTGGACCCTAGCGTGTTGAACGAACGTTTGTTGAGTGCTCGCTGGAGCATTTGAACCCGTAACCCCAGATTCACCTCACCTTACTCAGCCGCCAACGGCCCAGCAGGTGCAGCCAAAACCCCACAGCAAAAAGGAGAGGCGCCATGCGCACTGTCATTTTGCGTCGCGGGCTGGTCGCTCTGTTTGCTGCGGCTGTGTCCTTCGGCGTCGTTACCCAGGCTCAAGCCGAGACCTTGCGGATCGGTTATCAGAAGTACGGCACCCTGGTGCTGCTCAAGGCCAAGGGCTCTCTGGAAAAACGCCTCGCAGCCCAAGGCGTAGACGTGCAATGGACCGAATTTCCCGGCGGCCCGCAACTGCTTGAAGGCTTGAACGTCGGCTCCATCGACTTCGGCGTGACCGGTGAAACCCCGCCGGTGTTCGCCCAGGCGGCGGGTGCCGATCTGCTCTACGTCGCCTACGAACCGCCAGCGCCCGCCAGCGAGGCCATCCTGGTGCCCAAGGGTTCTCCTATCCAGTCGGTGCAAGACCTCAAGGGCAAGAAAGTCGTGCTGAACAAAGGCTCCAACGTTCACTACCTGCTGGTGCGGGCGCTGGAAGATGCCGGCCTGAAATACTCCGATATCCAGACGGTTTTCCTGCCGCCGGCCGACGCCCGTGCCGCGTTCGAGCGTGGCAGTGTCGACGCCTGGGTGATCTGGGATCCGTACCAGGCTGCCGCCGAACAGCAGTTGCAGGCGCGCACCCTGCGTGATGGCAAAGGCATTGTCGACAACCATCAGTTCTACCTCGCCACCAAACCCTATGCGCAGAAGAACCCCCAGGTCATCACGGCGCTGGTGGAGGAAGTGCGTGCAGTGGGTGAGTGGTCCAAGGCCAACCCTGAAGACGTGACCAAACAGGTATCGCCGCTGCTCGGCCTGCCTGCCGATATCACCCTGACGTCGGTGAAACGCCAAGGCTACGGGGCGTTGTTCCTCACGCCGGAGGTGGTGGCGGCGCAGCAGAAAATCGCCGACAGCTTCTATCAGCTCAAATTGATTCCCAAGCCCTTGAGCATCAAGGACGTGATCTGGACGCCGCCGGCAACCGTCGCGAACGCGCAGTAATTCGATTCCTTAGGAGACTACTCCATGAGCCTCAATATTTTCTGGTTCCTGCCCACCCACGGCGACGGCCATTACCTTGGCACCGCCGAAGGCGCCCGCGCCGTCGATCACGGCTACCTGCAACAGATCGCCCAGGCGGCGGATCGACTGGGTTTCGGTGGCGTGCTGATTCCCACCGGGCGCTCCTGCGAAGACTCCTGGTTGGTGGCTGCGTCGTTGATTCCGGTGACCCAGCGCTTGAAATTCCTCGTTGCCCTGCGCCCCGGGATCATTTCCCCGACGGTGGCGGCGCGTCAGGCCGCGACCCTGGACCGGTTGTCCGGCGGGCGCGCGTTGTTCAACCTGGTGACCGGCGGTGACCCGGACGAACTGGCTGGCGACGGCCTGTTCCTGGACCATGAGCAGCGCTATCAGGCTTCGGTGGAATTCACCCGCATCTGGCGCCGGGTGCTGGAAGGCGAAACTGTGGATTACGACGGCGAACACATCAGTGTGAAGGGCGCCAAGCTGCTCTATCCGCCGATCCAGCAACCGCGTCCACCGCTGTATTTCGGCGGTTCATCGGAAGCGGCCCAGGACCTGGCTGCCGAACAGGTGGAAATGGTGCTGACCTGGGGCGAGCCGCCGGCGGCCGTGGCGGAAAAGATCGAACAAGTGCGGGTCAAGGCCGCCAAGCTCGGCCGCACCGTGCGCTTCGGCATCCGCTTGCATGTGATTGTGCGTGAAACCAACGCCGAAGCCTGGCAAGCGGCTAACCGATTGATCTCCCACCTGGACGACGAGACCATCGCTCGGGCCCAGGCTTCACTGGCGCGCTTCGATTCGGTGGGCCAGCAACGCATGGCTGCGTTGCACGGTGGCCGTCGCGACAAGCTGGAAGTCAGCCCCAACCTCTGGGCCGGCGTGGGCCTGGTCCGTGGCGGCGCGGGTACGGCGCTGGTGGGCGATGGCCCGACCGTGGCGGCGCGGGTCAAGGAATACGCCGATCTTGGCATCGACACCTTTATTTTCTCCGGTTATCCACACCTGGAGGAGTCCTACCGCGTGGCCGAGTTGTTGTTTCCACACCTGGACGTGGAGCGCCCGGAACTGCCGAAAAGCCAGGGTTATGTCAGCCCGTTCGGTGAAATGGTCGCCAACGACATCCTTCCCAAAGCCGCGTCGCAGAGCTGAGGCGGCCATGAAGAAAATCATCCACAACCTGGCGCCCTGGGCGGTGCCGCTGTTGCTGTTGGCGGTGTGGCAACTGTCGGTGTCGGCAGGCTGGTTATCCACGCGAATCCTGCCGGCACCCGTGGCGGTGATCGAAGCCGGGGTCAACCTGGTGCGCAGCGGCGAGATCTGGACGCACCTGGCCATCAGCAGTTGGCGGGCAGCGGTTGGTTTCCTGATCGGCGGCGGCATCGGCCTGGCCCTGGGTTTCATCACTGGCCTGTCGAAATGGGGCGAGCGCCTGTTGGACAGTTCCGTGCAGATGGTCAGGAACGTGCCGCACCTGGCGCTGATTCCGCTGGTCATCCTGTGGTTCGGCATCGACGAGTCGGCGAAGATTTTCCTGGTGGCCCTGGGTACGTTGTTCCCGATCTACCTGAACACCTACCACGGCATTCGCAACGTCGATCCGGCGCTGGTGGAGATGTCCCGCAGCTACGGCTTGTCCGGTTTCAGCCTGTTTTGGCAGGTGATTCTGCCGGGGGCCTTGCCTTCGATCCTGGTGGGCGTGCGCTTTGCGCTGGGCTTCATGTGGCTGACGTTGATCGTGGCGGAAACCATCTCGGCCAGTTCCGGCATCGGTTATCTGGCGATGAATGCCCGCGAGTTCCTGCAGACCGATGTGGTGGTGCTGGCGATTCTTTTGTACGCCGTACTCGGCAAATTGGCCGACCTCGCCGCCCGTGGACTGGAGCGGGTCTGGCTGCGTTGGCACCCGGCGTATCAAGTGAACAAGGGAGGTGCCGCATGACCGCCCAACAACCTCCACGGCTGCTGCGAGGCATTCCCCTGGCCGTGCGCAAGCTGCAAAAGACCTTCGGCTCGCGTCAGGTGCTGCGGGACGTCGACCTGCATATTCCGGCCGGGCAGTTCGTGGCGGTGGTCGGCCGCAGCGGCTGTGGCAAAAGTACCTTGCTGCGTTTGTTGGCCGGTCTCGACCAGCCCACGGGTGGGGAGTTGCTGGCTGGCTCCGCGTCCCTGAGTGCCGCACGGCAAGACACACGGCTGATGTTCCAGGACGCGCGCTTGCTGCCCTGGAAAAAAATCATCGACAACGTCGGCCTCGGGCTAACAGGCAACTGGCGGCCCCAAGCGTTGCAGGCACTGGAAACGGTGGGCTTGGCCGACCGCGCCCATGAATGGCCGGCGGCACTGTCTGGCGGACAGAAACAACGGGTGGCCCTGGCTCGCGCGCTGATTCACCAACCGCGCCTGTTGCTGCTCGACGAACCTCTGGGAGCGCTGGACGCCCTGACCCGTATCGAGATGCAGCAACTGATCGAAAACCTCTGGCAGACGCACGGCTTTACCGTGCTGCTGGTGACCCATGACGTCAGCGAAGCGGTGGCGATCGCCGACCGGGTCATTCTGATCGAAGACGGTCAGGTTGGTCTCGACCTGGCCATCGACCTGCCACGCCCACGGGTTCGCGGCTCACATCGCCTGGCGAGCCTGGAAACCGAAGTCCTCAACCATGTGCTGTCCTTGCCCGGCCAACCGCCGGAACCCGAACCCGTTTCACCCTTGCCCACGCAACTGCGTTGGGCGCAATAACTTCATCCATACAGGAATCGACACCATGACGATCAAAGCCATCAACGTACGCAACCAGTTCAAAGGCACCATCAAGGAAATCGTCGAAGGCGACGTGCTGTCGGAAATCGACGTACAGACCGCTTCCGGCATCGTCACCTCGGTCATCACCACCCGTTCGGTCAAGGAGCTGGAACTGGCTATCGGCAGTGAAGTGATCGCTTTCGTCAAATCCACCGAGGTGTCGATCGCCAAGTTGTGAACGAGCTTGACCCACAGCCCCGGACGGCGTGAGCTCTTCGGGGCTTTCTGTTTTTTTGGCGGCCTGCTAATGCGCTTTGTTGAGGTTAGGAGGGGGCTGCTGCGCAGCCCAGCGGGAGCAAGCTCCCTCGCCACGGATGAGGCGGTTCAAGTATCAGACGGCTTCACGCTTGGGCAAATACGGCGGCAGATACAACCCCAGGTACGCATCGAACACCCGCATGCCTTCCTCGGCCATGCGTGGAGTGATCTGGTTGTGTTGTTGCACCGAGCGGGCGTAGACGCGGTCGCCCAGTTCCATGGCCAGGGCGAACACGTCGACGTCGGTGGGCAAGTTCGGCAGCTCGAAATGGCGGTCGAACAGTTTATGCATCAGGTCGCCCAGCTCGAGGTCGTGCTGACGGTCGGCCTGGGTGACTTCGGTCAGGCCGTGTTGGGCCAGGATCAATTGGCGGGCGGCGGCGTCCTGGCTGTAGATGGTGAGCATGCGCTGCTCCACCAGCCGCGACAGGTCGTGCCAGTGGTTCAGCGCTTGATGGTCAATGGGCGCCTGCAGGCAGGCGCGGAAGGCCGCGTGGACGTCAGCGGTCAACGCTTCAAGCAGCGCCGGGACGCTGGCGAAGAAGTGGTAGACGGAGGAGGGCGGGATCCCGGCGCGCTCGGCGACACTGTAGATCGACAAGCTCGCCACACCTTCGGCGGCAAGCAGCGTACGGGCGGCATCGAGAATGCTGTCGATCCGGGCCTGGCTGCGTGCGCGGGGTTTGCGAGGGGTGGCGATGCGCGTCATGAGTGTCTCCTGGGGGCTGCCGGGCATTGTACGCAGAGCCGGCGGATGGTCCATACCTGCACTTGGGAGCAAAGGAACTCCTGTGGCGAGGGAGCTTGCTCCCGCTGGGCTGCGAAGCGGCCCTGAAATCAGCCACTGCAGTGTTTCAGGTTGACCGCTTTCGCATTTTTGGGGCTGCTGCGCAGCCCGGCGGGAGCAAGCTCCCTCGCCACGATGTTGGTGAGCATCCATAAAAAAACGCCGCAGCCCTTAAGGGGCGCGGCGTTTTTCTTTACAGCCACCGCTTACACGGTATGCAGGTACCAGTTGTACTCGAGGTCGGAGATGGAGTGTTCGAACTCCTCCAGCTCACTTTCCTTGCAGGCCACGAAGATATCGATGTATTTCGGATCGATGTACTTGGCCATGACTTCGCTGTCGTCCAGTTCGCGCAGGGCATCGCGCAGGTTGTTCGGCAGGCTTTGCTCGTTCTGCTCGTAGCTGTTGCCTTCCACCGGCGCACCGGGCTCGATCTTGTTGACCAGGCCATGGTGCACGCCTGCCAATACTGCCGCCATCAGCAGATACGGGTTGGCATCGGCACCGGCAACACGGTGTTCCAGGCGAACGGCATCGGCGGAGCCGGTGGGCACGCGCAGGGCTACGGTGCGGTTGTCCAAGCCCCAGGTCGGCGAGTTCGGCACATAGAACTGTGCGCCGAAACGACGGTAGGAGTTGACGTTCGGGCAGAGGAAAGCCATCTGCGCCGGTAGGGTCTCGAGCACACCGCCGATCGCGTGACGCAGTGCGGCGTTCTGCTCGGGATCCTCGCTGGCAAAAATATTCTTGCCATCCTTGTCCAGAATCGAAATGTGGACGTGCAGACCGTTGCCCGCCTGGCCTGGATACGGCTTGGCCATGAAGGTGGTGTCCATTTCATGGTCGTAGGCGATGTTCTTGATCAGGCGCTTGAGCAGTACCGCGTAGTCGCAGGCCTTGATCGGGTCGGCCACGTGGTGCAGGTTCACTTCGAACTGCGCCGGGGCACTTTCCTTGACGATGGCGTCGGCGGGAATGCCTTGCTCCTTGGCCCCTTCCAGAATGTCCTGGAGGCAATCGACATATTCGTCGAGGTCGTCGATCAGGTAGACCTGTGTCGAGTGTGGGCGTTTGCCGGAGATCGGCGAGCGGGGCGGTTGTGGGCGTCCATTCACGTTCTCCTGGTCGATCAGGTAGAACTCCAGCTCGAATGCGGCGCAGATGGTCAGGCCCAGTTCATCGAACTTGGTCACGACCTGGCGCAGGACTTCACGAGGGTCGGCGAAGAAAGGCTCGCCTTCCAGTTCGTGCATGGTCATCAACAGTTGTGCGGTAGGACGCTTCTGCCAGGGCTCATTGCACAGGGTGTCAGGGATTGGATAACAGATTCGGTCAGCGTCGCCGATGTCCAGGCCCAGGCCGGTGCTTTCCACCGTAGAGCCATTGATATCCAGAGCAAATAGAGAGGCCGGCAGGTTGATGCCTTTCTCGTAAACCTTGTGGAGGCTGGTGCGTTCGATGCGCTTGCCGCGCACCACACCATTCATATCCGCAATCAGAAGGTCAACGTACAGAACCTCAGGATGTTCCTTAAGGAACGCGTTCGCTTCGTTAAGCTGAACGGCACGCGGGGGTACCGACATGATGCAACACCTTTGTTGTTAAAAATATCAATCATTGATCTCTTCGAAAGCCAGTCAACCCGAACGGCATGCCGAAGTCAAGCAGGGCTTTTTTTGCCCTAAAAAAGCACCTGCGGAGCTTTTTTGAGGCAATTTAGGGCGTTTTTTCCCCTTTGCCGGGCTTGGCGCCCGCAGGCTTGAGCGGGCCGTGTTGTATTTTTTACGGGGGTGTTGTGTAAAAAAATGAACAAGGCTAAGCTCGATTCAAACCCATAACAGCAATAATACCGGGGTGCTTCATGTCTCGCCTGCCGTTAATCGGCGTCACCACCTGCTCCAAGCAGATCGGTCTGCATGCGTATCACATCAGTGGCGATAAATATTCCCGGGCTGTCGCGACAGCCGCCAAGGGCTTGCCAGTGCTGATCCCGTCCCTGGCGGATTTATTCGCTCCGTCCGATATTCTGGACAGCCTGGACGGCATTCTTTTTACCGGCTCTCCTTCTAATGTAGAACCTTTTCATTATCAGGGCCCCGCCAGCGCGTCGGGCACTGCTCATGATCCTGCACGGGATGCCACCACCCTGCCGCTGATCCGCGCCGCAGTCGATGCGGGGGTCCCGGTGCTGGGCATCTGCCGTGGCTTCCAGGAAATGAACGTAGCCTTTGGCGGCAGCCTTCACCAAAAAGTTCATGAGGTCGGAACCTTCATCGACCATCGTGAAGACGACACACAATCGGTAGATATTCAGTACGGCCCGGCCCACGCCATGCATATCCAGCCTGGCGGCGTCCTCGCCGGCCTGGGCCTGCCGCCGGTGATTGAAGTCAACTCGATCCACAGCCAGGGCATCGAGCGCCTGGCCCCCGGTCTGCGGGCCGAAGCGATGGCGCCGGATGGCCTGATCGAGGCGGTCTCAGTGACACAAGGCAAGGCTTTTGCTTTAGGTGTGCAGTGGCACCCTGAATGGGAGGTAAGCTCGAATCCGTACTACCTTGCGATTTTCCAGGCATTTGGCGATGCCTGCCGTGCAAGGGCAACACAACGCGACGCCGATGCGTCAAACAACGCCTGACTACTAATAGCAGCCAGGAAACTCACGCCTAGAGGCATTTATGAGTAACAACCTCGACCAGCTCACCGATTGGTTGAAAGACCATAAGATCACAGAAGTCGAATGCATGATTGGCGACCTGACCGGTATCACCCGGGGCAAGATCTCGCCGACCAACAAGTTCATTGCTGAAAAAGGCATGCGCCTGCCCGAGAGCGTTCTGCTCCAGACCGTTACCGGCGACTATGTCGAAGACGACATCTATTACGAACTGCTCGACCCAGCCGACATCGACATGATCTGTCGCCCGGACGAGAACGCAGTGTTCCTTGTGCCCTGGGCCATCGAGCCCACCGCCCAGGTTATCCACGACGCCTACGACAAGCAGGGCAACCCCATCGAGCTGTCGCCGCGCAACGTGCTCAAGAAGGTGCTCAAGCTCTATGCCGACAAGGGTTGGCAGCCGATCGTCGCGCCGGAAATGGAGTTCTACCTGACCAAGCGCAGCGACGACCCCGATTTCCCGCTGCAGCCGCCCGTTGGCCGCTCCGGTCGCCCGGAAACCGGTCGCCAGTCTTTCTCGATTGAAGCGGCCAACGAATTCGACCCGCTGTTCGAAGACGTCTATGACTGGTGCGAATTGCAGGAGCTGGACCTCGACACCCTGATCCACGAGGACGGCACGGCGCAGATGGAAATCAACTTCCGTCACGGCGATGCCCTGTCCCTGGCCGACCAGATCCTGGTGTTCAAGCGCACCATGCGCGAGGCGGCGCTCAAGCATGACGTGGCCGCCACCTTCATGGCCAAGCCCATGACCGGCGAGCCGGGCAGCGCGATGCACCTGCACCAGAGCATCATCGACAAGGAAACCGGCAAGAACGTCTTCTCCAATGAAGACGGGACCATGAGCGAGCTGTTCCTGCACCACATCGGTGGCCTGCAGAAATTCATCCCCGAGCTGTTGCCGCTGTTCGCCCCCAACGTCAACTCGTTCCGCCGCTTCCTGCCGGACACCTCGGCACCGGTGAACGTGGAGTGGGGCGAAGAGAACCGCACCGTGGGCCTGCGGGTACCGGATGCCGGGCCGCAGAACCGTCGGGTGGAAAACCGCTTGCCAGGCGCCGACGCCAACCCGTACCTGGCGATTGCCGCCAGCCTGCTGTGTGGCTTCATCGGCATGGTCGAAGGCATCAACCCGAGCGCGCCGGTGGTGGGCCGAGGCTACGAACGCCGCAACCTGCGTTTGCCGCTGACCATCGAAGACGCCCTGGAACGCATGGAAAACAGCACCACCATCGAGAAATACCTGGGCAAGAAATTCATCACAGGCTACGTCGCGGTCAAGCGGGCCGAGCATGAAAACTTCAAGCGCGTGATCAGTTCGTGGGAGCGGGAATTCCTGCTCTTTGCCGTCTGAAGCGCTGGGCGGGCTGCTTCAGGCAGCCTCGCCCCCACCGATATGAAAGGAGAATTCGCATGACCCGCAACAACCCGCAGACCCGTGAATGGCAAGCCCTGAGCAACGATCATCACCTGGCGCCGTTCAGCGACTTCAAACAGCTCAAAGAGAAAGGCCCGCGTATCATCACCCACGCCAAGGGTGTGTACCTCTGGGACAGTGAAGGTAATAAGATCCTCGATGGCATGGCCGGCCTCTGGTGCGTGGCGGTCGGTTACGGCCGCGATGAACTGGCCGACGCCGCCAGCCGGCAGATGCGCGAGCTGCCTTATTACAACCTGTTCTTCCAGACTGCCCACCCGCCAGTGCTGGAACTGTCCAAAGCCATCGCCGACATCGCCCCTGAAGGCATGAACCATGTGTTCTTCACCGGCTCCGGCTCCGAAGGCAACGACACCATGCTGCGTATGGTCCGTCACTATTGGGCGATCAAGGGCCAGCCGAACAAGAAAGTCATCATCAGCCGCAAGAACGGCTACCACGGTTCGACCGTGGCCGGCGCGAGCCTGGGCGGCATGACGTATATGCATGAACAAGGCGACTTGCCGATCCCTGGTATTGTCCACATCGCCCAGCCGTACTGGTTCGGCGAAGGCGGCGACATGAGCCCCGAAGAGTTTGGCGTCTGGGCGGCCAATCAACTGGAAGAAAAGATCCTGGAGGTTGGGGTGGACAACGTCGGCGCCTTCATCGCCGAGCCGATCCAGGGTGCCGGCGGCGTGATCGTACCGCCGGACAGCTACTGGCCGCGCATGAAGGAAATCCTCGCCAAGTACGACATCCTGTTCGTGGCCGACGAGGTGATCTGTGGTTTCGGTCGTACCGGTGAGTGGTTCGGTACCGATCACTACGGGTTGAAACCGCACATGATGACCATTGCCAAGGGCCTGACCTCCGGCTACATCCCAATGGGTGGCCTGATTGTGCGTGACGACGTGGTCGAGGTGCTTAACGAAGGCGGCGATTTCAACCACGGGTTTACCTATTCCGGTCACCCGGTAGCCGCGGCGGTGGCCCTGGAAAACATCCGTATCCTGCGCGACGAAAAGATCATCGAGCGTGTCCATGGGGAAACGGCACCCTATTTGCAGAAGCGTTTGCGGGAACTGAACGATCATCCGCTGGTGGGTGAAGTGCGCGGAGTCGGTTTGCTGGGGGCAATCGAGCTGGTTCAGGACAAAGCCACGCGCAAGCGCTATGAAGGCAAGGGTGTGGGCATGATCTGCCGGCAGTTCTGTTTCGATAACGGGCTGATCATGCGCGCGGTGGGCGACACCATGATCATTGCGCCGCCGCTGGTGATCAGCAAGGCCGAGATCGATGAGTTGGTGACCAAGGCGCGGCAATGCCTGGACCTGACGCTCAGTGCGTTGCAAGGCTAAGTGCTAGGCTCTGAGCGAGGTGCCTGCAAGGGCCTCGCCCGGTGAGAACAAAAGGCCGGGCTTGTGTTGAAAGCCTGCCCTGTAACTTGCCAGACTACCGCCTGTTCAAGTTGCCAGAGAGTCGGCTACTGAACTGTGGCTAAGAAGAATAACTGGAGCACTTTTTCATGAAGGCATTAGGCATGAAGACATTAGGTATGAAGATAGCTGGCAAGACCCTCCTCGCCATGTCCCTGATGGGCGTGATGGCGGGTGCCGTTCAGGCGGACGATAAAGTGCTGCACGTCTATAACTGGTCCGACTACATTGCGCCGGACACCGTCGCCAAGTTCGAGAAAGAGTCGGGGATCAAAGTCGTCTACGACGTGTTCGACAGCAACGAAACCCTGGAAGCCAAGTTGCTGGCCGGTAAATCCGGTTATGACATCGTGGTGCCGTCGAACAACTTCCTGGCCAAGCAGATCAAGGCCGGGGTCTACCAGAAACTCGACAAGTCCAAGTTGCCCAACTGGAAAAACCTCAATACCGACCTGCTCAAGGCTGTTTCGGTAAGCGACCCGGGCAACGAACACGCCTTCCCGTACATGTGGGGCTCGATCGGCATCGGCTTCAACGCCGAGAAGGTCAAGGCCGCGCTGGGTGCCGACGCACCGACCAACTCGTGGGACCTGCTGTTCAAGCCGGAGAACGCGGCGAAGCTGAAATCCTGCGGCATCAGCTTCCTCGACTCGCCGACCGAGATGATTCCGGTGGCGCTGCACTACTTGGGCTACCCGACCGACAGCCAGGACAAGAAACAACTGGCTGAAGCCGAGGCACTGTTCCTCAAGATCCGTCCTTCGATTGGCTACTTCCACTCGTCCAAGTACATCTCTGACCTGGCCAACGGCAACATCTGCGTAGCAGTCGGCTACTCGGGCGATATCTACCAGGCCAAGTCCCGTGCTGCCGAAGCCGGTGGCAAGGTAAAAGTCAGCTACAACATTCCGAAAGAAGGGGCTGGCAGCTTCTTCGACATGGTCGCCATCCCTAAAGATGCCGAAAACGTCGAAGGTGCCTACAAGTTCATGACCTTCCTGCAAAAGCCGGAAATCATGGCTGAAATCACTGACACCGTGAGCTTCCCGAACGGTAACGCGGCGTCTACGCCGCTGGTCAGCAAGGAAATCACCAGCGACCCGGGCATCTACCCTCCGGCGGATGTGCAAGCCAAGCTCTACGCGATTGCCGACCTGCCAGCCGCGACCCAGCGGATCATGACCCGCAGCTGGACCAAGATCAAATCCGGTAAATAAGCCGGCCTGAAGCATCTTCCTGTTGTCGCCGTCATCACGACGGTGACAACAGGAGCAATTAAATGACTAAAAGTTTTGCTGGATCGGTTTATCGAGGGTAAGTTGCGCGCCGGTTTTGTTGCAGGGTCCATCGTGGCCAGGTAACGGGGGCAACTTGGGCCCAACTATTTAAGAGGACCTCCACGTGCCTGTTTTTTCTTTGCTACGCAATGCCCTGCTGGTCGGCGCGGGCCTGACGCTTGCCGTCAGTGTCCAGGCGGCGTCCACCGTGCATATTTATAACTGGTCGGACTACATCGGCGAGACCACCCTGGCGGACTTCGAAAAAGCCACGGGCATCAAGCCGGTGTATGACGTGTTCGATTCCAACGAAACCCTGGAAGGCAAGCTGCTGGCCGGGCGTACTGGTTACGACGTGGTCGTGCCGTCCAATCACTTCCTGGGCAAGCAGATCAAGGCCGGGGCGTTCCAGAAACTCGACAAGTCGCAGTTGCCCAACTACGCCAACCTCGACCCTGCGCTGCTCAAGCGCCTGGAAAAGAACGACCCGGGCAATCAATACGCCGTGCCTTACCTGTGGGGCACCAATGGCATCGGCTACAACGTCGAGAAGATCAAGGCTGTCCTGGGCGTCGACAAGATCGACTCGTGGGCCATGCTGTTCGAGCCGGAAAACATCAAGAAGCTCTCCAGCTGCGGTGTCTCGTTCCTCGACTCCGGTGACGAGATGATCCCGGCGATGCTCAATTACCTGGGCCTGGACCCCAACAGTGAAAACCCTGAAGACTACAAGAAGGCCGAGGCCCAGCTCCTCAAGATCCGGCCTTACGTGACCTACTTCAATTCCTCCAAGTACATCTCCGATCTGGCCAACGGCGAGATCTGCGTGGCCGCCGGTTTCTCCGGCGACATCTTCCAGGCCCGCGAACGTGCCAGCGAAGCCGGCAAGGGCGTCGATATCGCCTATGTGATTCCCAAGGAAGGCGGCAACCTCTGGTTCGACATGCTGGCGATCCCGCGCGACGCCTCCAATGTCAAGCAAGCCCACGCGTTCATCAACTATGTGCTCAAGCCTGAGGTCATCGCCCAGGTCAGCGACGTTGTCGGTTATGCCAACCCGAACCCCAAGGCTGGCGAACTGATGGACCAGAAAGTACGCACCGACGAGGCGGTTTACCCACCGCAAGCGGTCGTCGACAAACTGTACGTCAACTCCGAGTTGCCGCCCAAGATCCAACGACTCATGACCCGCAGCTGGACCAAGGTCAAGTCGGGTAAATAGCGTTAAGCGCGCTCTAACTATCCAAGGCTCGTCCGTGTAGGACGAGCTGCAAATTCTGTGGGAGTTTCGTAAATGGCAGTTGCCTCCGGCGCCTATAAGAAAGCCCTCGAGGGCGACCAGACACCCAAGCAGGTGCTGGTCAAAATCGATCGGGTCACAAAGAAGTTCGACGAGACGATTGCCGTGGACGATGTGTCCCTGGAAATCAAGAAAGGCGAGATCTTCGCCTTGCTCGGCGGTTCGGGATCGGGCAAGTCCACCTTGCTGCGCATGCTGGCCGGTTTCGAGCGGCCCACGGAGGGGCGCATTTTCCTCGACGGTGTGGACATCACCGACATGCCGCCCTATGAGCGGCCGATCAACATGATGTTCCAGTCCTATGCCTTGTTCCCCCACATGACCGTGGCGCAGAACATCGCCTTCGGCCTGCAACAAGACAAGATCCCGAAAGCCGAGATCGACGCCCGCGTGGCCGAAATGCTCAAGCTGGTGCAGATGAGCCAGTATGCCAAGCGCAAGCCGCACCAGCTCTCCGGCGGCCAGCGCCAGCGTGTGGCCCTGGCCCGTTCCCTGGCCAAGCGACCCAAGCTGTTGCTGCTCGACGAACCGATGGGGGCCCTGGACAAGAAGTTGCGTTCGCAAATGCAGCTTGAGCTGGTCGAGATCATCGAGCGGGTCGGCGTAACCTGCGTCATGGTGACCCACGACCAGGAAGAGGCCATGACCATGGCCGAGCGCATCGCGATCATGCACCTGGGCTGGATCGCCCAGATCGGCAGCCCGATCGACATCTACGAAACCCCCACCAGCCGGCTGGTTTGCGAGTTCATCGGCAACGTCAACATCTTCGAGACCGAGGTGGTGGACGATGCCGAAGGCCACGCAGTACTGACTTGCAAGGATCTGGACCGCAACATCTATGTGGGCCACGGCATCAGCACCTCTGTGCAGGACAAGTCGGTAACCTACGCCATTCGCCCGGAAAAACTGCTGGTCACCGCCGAGCAGCCGACCTGCGAAAACAACTGGTCCAGCGGCAAGGTGCATGACATTGCTTACCTGGGTGGCCACTCGGTGTTCTACGTCGAGTTGCCAAGCGGCAAGCTGGTGCAATCCTTCGTCGCCAACGCTGAACGCCGTGGCCAGCGTCCGACCTGGGGCGACCAGGTGTTCGTCTGGTGGGAAGACGACAGCGGCGTGGTGCTTCGCTCATGAACATGCGCAAACTCAAACGCCGACTCGACCGAATAACGCCCGGTGGCCGTCAACTGGTCATCGGGGTGCCTTTCATCTGGCTGTTCCTGTTTTTCATGCTGCCGTTCTTCATCGTCCTGAAGATCAGCTTCGCTGAAGCCGATGTGGCCATTCCGCCGTACACCGAGATCTACAGCTACGTCGACCAGAAGCTGCAGGTGCTGCTCAACCTCGGCAACTACGTGATGTTGAGCGACGATGAGTTGTACATCGCCGCCTACCTCGGTTCGCTGAAGATGGCCCTGATCAGCACCGTGCTGTGCCTGCTCATTGGCTACCCGATGGCCTACGCCATCGCCAACGCCCGTAAAGAGATGCAGACGGTGTTGGTGCTGCTGATCATGATGCCGACCTGGACCGCGATCCTGATCCGCGTCTACGCGTGGATGGGCATCCTCAGCAACAACGGCCTGCTCAACGGCTTTTTGATGAGCATGGGCTGGATCGACGAACCACTGCAGATTCTCAATACCAATCTGGCGGTGTACATCGGCGTTGTCTATTCGTACCTGCCGTTCATGATCCTGCCGTTGTACGCCAACCTGGTCAAACACGACACCAGTCTGCTGGAAGCCGCTTCCGACCTGGGTTCGAGCACCTTCAACAGCTTCTGGAAGATCACCGTGCCGCTGTCCAAGAACGGCATCATCGCCGGTTGCATGCTGGTGTTCATTCCGGTGGTGGGCGAGTTCGTGATCCCGGAACTGCTCGGCGGTCCGGAAACCCTGATGATCGGCAAAGTGCTGTGGCAGGAATTCTTCAATAACCGTGACTGGCCGGTGGCTTCCGCCCTGGCGGTGGTGATGCTGGCGATCCTGATCGTGCCCATTATCCTGTTCAACCGCAGTCAGGCCAAAGAAATGGAGGGCAAGGAATGAAGCGCTTCAGTTTTTCAAGCCTGATGCTGGTGCTGGGTTTGCTGTTCATCTACGCGCCGATGCTGATCCTGGTGATCTACTCGTTCAACGCCTCCAAGCTGGTGACGGTGTGGGGCGGCTGGTCGATCAAGTGGTACGTTGGCCTGCTGGACAACAGCCAGTTGATGGGCTCGGTGATGCGCTCGCTGGAAATCGCCTGCTACACGGCGATTGCCGCGGTGGCCCTGGGTACGCTGGCGGCTTTCGTGCTGACCCGCATCACCCACTTCAAGGGCCGCACGCTGTTCGGCGGCCTGGTCACCGCGCCGCTGGTGATGCCGGAAGTGATCACCGGTCTGTCGCTGTTGCTGCTGTTCGTGGCCATGGCACAGATGATCGGCTGGCCCCAGGAGCGTGGCATCATCACGATCTGGATCGCCCACACTACGTTCTGTGCCGCTTATGTGGCGGTGGTGGTCTCGGCGCGCTTGCGTGAGCTGGACCTGTCCATCGAAGAGGCCGCCATGGATCTGGGGGCGCGGCCATGGAAGGTGTTCTTCCTGATCACCATCCCGATGATCGCGCCGTCGCTGGCGGCGGGGGGCATGATGTCGTTCGCGTTGTCCCTGGATGACCTGGTGCTGGCGAGCTTCGTTTCCGGTCCTGGCTCGACCACGTTGCCGATGGAAGTGTTCTCGGCGGTGCGCCTGGGTGTGAAGCCGGAGATCAACGCCGTGGCGAGCCTGATCCTGTTGGCCGTGTCGCTGGTGACCTTCCTGGTCTGGTACTTCAGCCGCCGCGCCGAAGAAAGCCGCAAGCGGGCGATCCAGCAAGCCATCGAAGAAAGCGCCGCCGACTCCTGGAAACAACCAGAAGTACGCCGGGCTGAGACCGCGCCGGTCTAACCTGACACTGGCGCCAAATGGGGGAGCGAGCTTGCTCGCGAAGACGGAGGTACATCCAACATTCATGTTGGCTGATGCACCGCTTTCGCGAGCAGGCTCGCTCCCACAGGTTTTTTTGTTGCTCAACAATCCGTGAACCACCGCAGATCCGTTGTGGGAGCGAGCTTGCTCGCGATAGCGGTGGGGCGTGCTGGCTACGAATGCCAAGGCGAAGAGCGGATCACCTCCACGAAGTTCATCGGTTTGAACCCGGGTTCCTGATCCACCAGTACGTCGGTCTTCACATTGCCAAAGGTGGTCTGCGGACGATGCCGCAAACCGTCGGCGAAGGCGCAGATGATGCATTCCTTGAACCCTTCCCCGCGCGGATGAGCGTGCACCACGGCGTCGCGCTGCGCTGCCGGGAACGCGGTATAGTCCATTCCCAGCACGTCCATCTCCACTCCGGCCGTCACCAGCGTCACCGTGGGACGCAGATATTTGGGGACGCCCGGCGTAGTGTGCAGGGCAATCGACAGCCATACCTGCTCAATGTCGTCATCGCTCAACCCGTAGGGCTTGAGGAACGCTGAGGCCGCGTTCGCACCGTCCACTTCGAAGCGCTCGTTGTCGCTGCGATAACCCTCCACCAGACCCAGATCGTGGAACATCGCACCGACATACAGCAACTCCGGGTTATAGGCCAACTGCCGACGCTGGCCACTCAAGGCGCCGAACAGAAATACCCGGCGAGAGTGATGGTACAGCAGGTCGGACTCGATATCGCGGATGTACTCGGTGGTGGCGCGGGCGAGGGTGCTGTCGGGGATCTTGATGCCGGCGATGCTGTTCATGCTGTTCTCCTCTTGACGATGGGCCAGTGCGGCGCCGAGGGGTTCAGTCTGTTCGCCGCAAGGTACCGGAACAATGTTCCTATGGCTGCGATCTTTGCCAATAAGCCTGGGTTTCGTGCCAGATGGCTTCCGGGACGCGAATTGGCTAGGGTGCTGGAGTCGTTCTACTCGAAGGCAAGCGAGCACCATGCAGAAAATCGTCTCCGTCGTGGTATTCCCTGGCGTCCAGTCGCTGGACGTTACCGGGCCCATGGACGTGTTCAGCGAAGCCAATCGGTTCCTGGTCGCCGAGGATCACTATCGCCTTGAAGTGATCGGCGCCGAGCGAGGCGCGATGTCCTGTTCCAACGGTTTGTCCCTGAATGCCCATCGGCATTTCAGCGAGGCTTGGCAGGCCTATGACCTGCTGTTGGTCGCGGGCGGGCCGCAGTTGCCGTTCATGCACCTTGGCGCAGAATTCGATGCTTGGTTGCGGGAGGCCTGTGGTCGGGCCCGGCGCTTTGGGTCGATCTGCAATGGCGCTTTCATGCTGGCCCGGGCTGGATTGCTGGAGGGGCGAACTGTTACCACCCATTGGGGTGACGCCGCGGCGCTGGCGCAGCTGTGTCCCTCGACCCGGGTCGAAGCGGATCGTTTGTACGTGCAGGACCGCCAGCTCTACACCTCCGCCGGGGTCAGCGCTGGCATCGACCTGTCGTTGTTCCTGCTGGCCCAGGACCATGGCCCGGACGTTGCCCTGAGTGTCGCCAAGCGGCTGGTGGTGTTCACCCAGCGCGCGGGCGGGCAGTCGCAATTCAGCCCTTTTCTTGCACCCCATGCTGAGCCGACATCCACCGTGGCCCAGGTCCAGGCCTATGTACTGGCGCACCTGAACGGTGACCTGACCATCGCCGATCTGGCCAATGCCGCGAGCATGAGCCAGCGTAACTTCTCGCGGGTGTTCACCCGGGAAGCGAAGATCACGCCCGCGGAGTTCGTCGAGCAGGCCCGGGTGGACGCGGCGCGGGTGATGCTCGAAAGCACCCGCGCCCCGCTCAAGACCGTGGCTTGGCAATGCGGCTTTCGCGATGCCCAGCACATGCGCAGCGTATTCAATCGCAGGCTGGGCGTAACGCCGCAGCAATTCAGGCTGAATTTCGGCGCGCTGGCGTAAGTGTCAGCCTCTCACTTCTTCAACGCGTCATGGGCTTCCAGCGCTCGCAGGGAGTAGATGTACGCCGCGCCAGCGTTCAGCGACACCGCGGTGGCCAGGGTGGCGGCGATTTCTTCGCGGGTGGCGCCGGCCTTGATGGCGGCGTCGGTGTGCACGCCGATGCAGCCGTCACAGCGGGTGGTGATCGCCACGGCGATAGAGATCAGTTCACGGGTCTTGGCATCGAGTACGTTATTTTCGGCGGCGGCTTCATCCAGGGCCATGTAGGCCTTGACCATTTTCGGGTTGCTCTTGCCCAGGGCGCCAAAGGCACTTTTGATGGTGGGCAGCAGTTCGGACCAGTTGTTGAACATTGCGTGACTCCTGTGACGAGGGCGGGTTGTTGAACCCTTGTAGTCTTGACCATCCATGACGATCAAGTCTGTTGGCGATGAAAAATACCCCACAAACTCAGGGCGCGGCCCTGGCCGGCAACAGCTTCAGGGTCGCGCGGGTATTGGCCATCACTTCTTCCTCGACCAGGTGCGCCTGGTGATATACCCCTTCGATGTAAGCCTCTGCCTGGTCCTCGTAATGCTTGTCGAACGGCACGCCGCTCTGGCCGACCGGATTGATGGTGACGCTGTGGGCCGGGTCGGCGAAGTCTATGATGCGTCGGGTGGACGGGCCGTAGGTCACCGGCCAGGGCGCCGGGCCGATTTTGGCCGAGAGGTTGTTAGGCACTTCGTGGGTGCCCGGGGCAGCGAACGGACCGACATTGAAGATCCGGTCCAGCGGCTTTTGCAGGCCCAGCGGATGGCCGTGGGTCAGGGTGTGGGCCTTGCCCCACTGCCATTGCGTGGCATCGTCGCCGAGGGTGGCCTTCAGGTGCGCCAGGCTCTTGCTCCAGGCTTTTTTCACGGTGTCGGCCCGGGTTTGCGTACCCAGTGTCGAGCGGTCGTCCCACCATGGTGAGTCTGCCGCTGCCGCCAGGCGTGGAAGGGCCGCGTCGATCACCCGGGTCGACAGCGCGGTGTTGAAGAAGCCGTCACCCAGTTCATCGCGCAGGGCCGCGTCGGCCAGGTCGAACAAGAACTGGTTGAACAGCGTAGCGCTGGTGGAGTCCAGCGGATAATCGCCTTGCCATTGGGCCAACTGCTCCACCCACTTGCGCTCCTGCGGATCACTGACCACCTCACGCAGCACCGGCAGCAAAGGCGCGAGCAGACGCGGGCCGTAGGCGGTGGTGGTGCCCAGTTGCAGTTTCTGGGAGGTCTCGATGTCCCACTTCGCCTGCTTGTCGCTGAGCTGGAGGTTGAGTTGCTGGCCACGGTCGGGGAGGTTGTAGTAACCCGGGATCTCGATGCCACTGGCCGGCACCGGCTGGAAGTTGGCCGAGATAATGTAGCCTCGTGCCGGGTTCTCTTCCTGGGGGTTGCTGCTGAAAGGGTAGAAGCCTTCCTTTTCTGCTTCCGGACTGCTGCCATCGAGTATGAACCCGGGCTTCACGCCGGCCGGCCTCTTGGGCAATTGCGCCGCAGCCCACCAGCCGATATCGCCCTTGGCATTGGCCCAGACAACATTCAGCCCGGGTGCATGGATCTTGGCTGAGGCGCCACGAGCCTTGGCCAAAGTGTCGGCGCGGTTGAGCTGGTAGAAGGCTTCGAGGATCGGATTTCGACTTTCCAGGAAACCCCACCACATGGCGATCGGCGTCTTGCCGGCGTTAGCACCAAGGACATCGTTGACGATCGGGCCGTGGGGCGACTGGCGCAGCACCAGTGTCACTGGTGCCTGGCCCTTGACCGCGATCTGCTGTTCGCTGCGGGTCATGTCCACCCATTGGCCTCGATACCAGACCTGTTCGGGGTTGTCCGGGTTGACCTTCTCGGCGATCAGGTCGAGGTCGTCGTTCTGGAACATGGTGATGCTCCAGCCGAAATTCTTGTTCATGCCCAGCGTCGCAAAGGGCATCAGCGCCTGGTACTGCCCATAGAGTTCGAAAGCCGGCGCCGACAGGTGCGCCTCATACCACACCGAGGGCGTGGAAAAACGGATATGTGGGTCACCCGCCAGCAGCGGTTTGCCGCTGTGGGTACGGCTGCCGGCGAGCGCCCAGGCGTTGCTGCCTTCGAACTGCGGCAGGCCGTGATCGGCCAGGGCCTGCTCGCTCAAGCGGGCCAGGGCGTTGAGATCTTTCCAGTCGGCAGCGGCCAGTGGCAGGGCGCTCTTGCCGCCTTTGGCGAGCACGCCCAGGGGCTGCCAGTCGAGGTCGAAGATGTTCAGGTAATCAGCGCCCAATTGGTCGCGCACATAGGTCAGTAGCGGTTCGGTACGAAAGGCAGCGGCGAAACTGTAGGCCATGTAACCGGTAATGCTCACGGTATCTTCGGTGGTGAAGGGGCGCTTGGGAATGCCCAGCACATCGAACTCCAGCGGCCGGGTGTGGCTGTCCTGATAGCTGTTGATGCCGTCCAGGTAAGCCTGCATGGCGAGCCAGGCCGGGGATTGTGGGTCTTGTTCGGTGACATAGGTCGCGGCGCGCTCGCGGATACGCAGGCTGCGCATCAGCTTGTCGGTGTCGAGCAGCTTAGGCCCCAGCACCTCGGCCAGTTCGCCACGGGCGAGCCGACGCATCATCTCCATTTGAAACAACCGGTCCTGGGCATGGACATAGCCGAGGGCGCGGTACAGGTCGGTTTCGTTCTCGGCGCGGATATGCGGCACGCCGCGTTCGTCGTAGCGCACGGTCACCGAACCGTGCAGCCCTTGCAGTTGCACCATGCCCTGGCGGGTGGGCTGCTTGCTGTAGAGGTAGCCGCCCGCGACGATGATGGCGGTGACGACCAGTGACAGGAAGGCGAAGAGGGTGCGTTTCATGGAGATTCCTTATTGAGTGACAGCGACCCCATGGTCTCGCTGTTTATTCCCTGTTTAGCATGCCGCTGCTTACCTGCGCATCGCCCCTCGGAGGGATTTCCCCCGGCTGGCTATTCTTTGGCTGATGTGTCCTGGGTCCACGGGCAATAACACCCCACCGCCAGCGTATGGGTCGCATCGACCGCCCGGCCAACGCTCAATGCCTCGAGAATCGGCTCGATGAAGCTGTTGCTCGAGTTGCAGGTCAGGCCTTCGCTGTAGGGGCCGAAATACGCCAGTTTGCCGCTACGATCCCAGATCGCCACGGCCGGGCTGGCAGGAATCTGGCTCGAACCGGGGAGTACCGAGAGGGTTTTGAGATGGCTCAGCGTGGTCGGTAAGCGACCTTGGCTGCCGGCCTTTTGTACCGCATAAAATTCGACGCCTTGCGGTACATATTTATCGATCAACTCGGCCAGGTGTTGCTGATTGCCGACGTTGCACGGGCACGCCGGGTCCCAGAAATGCACCAGACGGATCGCGCCAGGGCCGGCTAGGTCAGCAGGCAGGCGCAGTGGGTCGCCGGAAAACACCGCCGTATGTTGGCTGAACGTGCGCAGAAAGCGCCCCTGGAACCAGTCGTAGGCGACCCACAGCATGGCGGCGCACCCGAGGGCAAGCAGGCTGGCAAGCAAGGTCGTGCGGTGGGGCGAACGCATGAAGTCGATCCTCTGGGGCCGGCTAGCTTGCCATGACTGTCGCGACAGATGAATATCGCAGGCCTATAAAGTCCGTTTCGCGCGCTGCGCTTTGCCTGGGAATATTGATGCCTGCCACTTTCAACCCCGATCACCTGCGTGCCAGCCTGCAACCCTTGGCACAGTGGCAACCTCTCTCGGAGCAAGCACAGACCTATCAGCGCTTCTATGGACTGGATTTCCCCCAACACCCATTGCGCAAGGGACTGGGGCGTTTCGAGATAGACGGGTATGAGGTGGTCGCCCAGGTCTGGTGGCCGGAAAAAGCCGTGGCGACGATGTTCGTGTTCCATGGTTACTACGATCACATGGGGCTGTACCGGCACTTGATCGAGTGGGCGCTGGAGCAGAAATTCGTGGTGATCGCCTGCGACCTGCCGGGCCATGGCCTGTCCAGCGGAGAACGCGCCAGCATCGGTGATTTCGCTGAGTACCAGGCAACGTTGCAAGGGCTGCTGAGGGAGGCCGCGACGCTGGACCTGCCGCAACCCTGGCATCTATGCGGACAAAGTACCGGCGGGGCCATCGTGGTCGATCATGTGCTCAACCAGGGCGCAAACAGCCCGGCCCAGGGCCAGGTCATTCTACTGTCGCCCTTGGTTCGGCCACGGGCCTGGGGCTGGTCGCGCCTGAGTTATTACCTGCTCAAACCCTTCGTGACCGGCATCGCCCGGCGTTTCAGCGAGAACTCCAACGATCCGCAATTCCTGTCGTTCCTGCAAGCCGACCCCCTGCAACCGCTGCGCCTGCCCACGGCGTGGGTGGGGGCGTTGGGACAATGGATCAAACGCATCGAAGCCGCCCCGAGCAGTCCGCGCCAGCCATTGATCGTGCAGGGGCAGGCGGACATGACGGTGGATTGGGGGCATAACCTGCAAGTGCTGCGCAGCAAATTCGCTCGGCCGCAGGTATTGATGCTGCCCGAGGGCCGGCATCACCTGGCGAATGAGACGCTGGCGATACGGCAGGAGATGTTTGGGTTTCTGACCGAGCGAATGAGTCGGGTTCAGCGGTGACTGATCAATTGCTTTCGCGAGCAAGCTCGCTCCCACATTGGACCGTCAGCGCTCGCGAAACCTGAGTTCACTCAATACCCTGTGGGAGCGAGCTTGCTCGCGATGGCGGTGTTATGGGCGCTGAAGATCTACTGCCCGAGATTCTGCCCCACCGCCAAGCCCGCCCGAATCGCCGCCAAGGCCGCCTGATAATACGCCTGGCCCTCGGTCGACTCGGCGAAGGTGGAAAACTCTTCCAGCTCGGTATCCGTCAGGTCACGGTAGACATACAACAGCGTGTTGTTCAGGTCGGTGCCGATCTGTTCCATCAGCCGCTGGCGCTGACCGTTGAGCATGCCCTGGGCCTGGCCACCGCCCAGCAGGCCGGGGATCATCGAACTCAGGCTGTCGGCCGCCACGCCGGCAATCGCCAGGCTGACTTCAGCACCGGCCTCGCGGGCGGGCAGGGCCTGGGCCAGGTGGCCGATGATCAACAGGCGGTTGTCGCTGGCTTGCATCTTCGGTAGGCCCTTGGCGTTTTTCGCCAATTGATCGCGGCGGGTTGCCAGCAGCTCGGCGGCCACGACTTTGCGGCCCAAGGGCGATTGGAAAAAGCTCAGGGCTGGCTGAGGGTCGCGAAGATTCTTGCGCATTTGCGCTTCGGCCCGCTGGTCCATGGCCTGGGGGGCGAAACGTTGATTGCTGTTGTTCACCAGTGCCTGGAACACCGCTGGTGGCAGGCTGTCCTGGTAGCGCTGCTGCGCGGCGCTCAAGGCGTCATTGAAATGCGCCCGCTGTTGCGGCCAGCCGGCGACCTTGTACAACTGGTCGTAGCTGTCTGCCCAGGCAGGCAATACGCAGAACATCAACAGTGAGAAAAGCAAACGACGCATAGGGACTCCTGTCAGCAGCCGACTATTCTCCGTGGGGTGTGGGGTCTTGTCGAGAATTCGTATCAAGTTCGTACGGCGGTGCTATCTGGCAGCAAAAAACCTGCTGAGCGTCGCTGTCGGTTTTGCAGGCACAGGAATACTATGCGCGCCATGCAAATACCTTCTGATCACCCGCTGCTGTTACGTATCGTCGACGACCTGGCCGAGCGCGGCTGGTCGCAGCAGAACATTTTCCTGCCGGATGCACTGACCCGCGCCCTGGCGGCCGAATGTCGCCAGCGTGCCGCCGAGGGCGAGCTGGCCCCGGCCGCGGTCGGGCGCGGGCCATTTTCGGAGATTCGTGAAGGCATTCGTGGTGATCGTATCCAGTGGATCGAACCCGGCCAGGCGCAAGCCTGCGACCGTTACCTGGGGTTGATGGACAGTCTGCGCGAAGCGATGAATCGCGGGTTGTTCCTGGGCCTGGAAGATTTCGAAAGCCATTTCGCCCTGTACCCGCCCGGTGCGTTCTACCTCAAGCACGTCGACCGCTTCCGCGATGACGACCGGCGCATGGTATCGGCGGTGCTGTATCTCAACGACGCCTGGCTGCCGGAACATGGCGGCCAGTTGCGCATGTACCTGGACGATGGCGTGGAACATGACGTGGTGCCCTCTGGTGGCTGCCTGGTGGTGTTCCTGTCGGGGCAAATACCCCATGAAGTCCTGCCCGCCACCCGCGATCGCCTGTCCTTGACGGGATGGTTCCGCCGCCGTGGCAACGAGTTGTTCTGAGCATGGAAAAAATTCTGGTCAGTCGCTGCCTGCTTGGGCACCGCGTGCGCTACGACGGCGGCGCCAGCGGGCCGTTCGACCAGCTGCAGCAATGGCTCGACGAAGGTCGTGTCGTGCCGTTGTGCCCGGAAGTCGCCGGCGGCCTGCCCACGCCTCGGGCGGCGGCGGAGATTCCCGGTGGGCAGGGCGGGCACGTACTCGACGGCCAGGCGGCGGTGATCACCACCGAGGGCGAGGATGTGAGTGCGCAGTTCCTGTCCGGTGCGAATCAAGCGCTGGAATTGGTGTGTGCCCATGGCATCCGGATCGCCGTGCTCAAGGCCAATAGCCCGTCGTGCGGCAACCTGCTGACCTATGACGGGACGTTCAGTGGCGTGAAAATCAGCGGCGAAGGCGTGACGGCGGCCTTGCTCAAGCGTCATGGGGTGAAGGTGTTCAGTGAGTTGGAGTTGCCGGAAGCTGCTGCGGTGCTCAGGGCCTTGATCGAGGAGTAACTACGGGGCAGCACTGCTCTCTTGTGGCGAGGGGATAAATCCCCTCGCCACAAGAGAGCACCATGTTCCCAAGCAGGTTTTGTGTCATCTAGAGCTGCTGCGCCAACTGCTCGATCTGCTCCTGCCGCTCCGCCTGGCTCAGCCGTTGCTGAGGATTCAGCGACGACCACTGCGGATACGCCCGGGCCTTGTTCAGGGCTTCGGGCAGTTTGCCTTCGCGCCAGGTCTTGTCCTGGGGCGTGGCGATGCGGATGCTGTCCATGGCCGCATGGCCGCGCAGGTTGAGGGCTTGCAGCAATTGGCGTTGGCGTAGGGCCAGGAGGCGCAGCACGCTGTCGTCCACCGTCAATTCCCGCTGACCCTTGAGTTTGCCCATCAGCCGGTTGCCATAGCTGCGGGCGGTTTGCAGGGTGCCGCCGACAATGGCCCCGGCCAGGGCGGCGGCACCGAGGGTCAGGCCACCCACCAGCAGATCCACACCGGCGCCGGCCGCCGCGCCCGCCGCGATCCCGCCACCGACCCGTACGCCCAATTGCTTGAGGGTTTCAGGGTTGAACAGGTCATCGCCCCAACGGCCATCGAGCAGCGGCAGGTCGCTGGCGGCCGCGTCCTGGGGACGGAAGGCGTAGAGCTTGAGCAGCGCATCGACGCAGCGCTGTTCACGCTGACGCACCGCGTTGCGCAGTTCGCTGATGGCTTGGCGTTCCAGTTCGGCATCGCTGGCCACGCTGCGTCGGCAGGCGGCGCAGTCGATCAGCAATTCTGCAACCAGTCGTGCCGCGCTCTGCTGGCGAGCCAGGCGTTGGGCCTGTTGATCGGCGACCAGGCGTTCCAATGGCCCGCGGGCGCTTTCCAGCAACAGCGCGAGGCTTTCATACAAGCGCCGCTCGCCGTCCTGGGGCGGGGCGACGCTGTCAAAACGCACCAGGGCGTGTAGCCCCAGCCGCGCCAGGGCCTCGCGCCAGTCAGGCTCGCGGTGGTTGGCGCTGCTGACGAAGTTCAATACCGGTAGCAGCGGTTTGCCGCAGCTGGCGAGGACTTCCAACTCATCGCGGTACTTGGCCAGCACCGGCTCGCGGGCATCGATCACATAGAGCCCGGCATCGCTGGCGAGCAGTTGCCGCAGCACCTTGGCTTCCTGTTCGAAGCGTTGCCGCGCCTCGCTGCCATCGAGGAACCGGGCCAGCCGTGCCGGGCCGTCCAGGCGTTCACCGGGCCGCTCCAGGCGCTCGAGATAATCGAGCAGGGCGATGGCGTCTTCCAGGCCCGGCGTGTCGTACAGCTCCAGCAGCGCTTCGCCATCCACCGACAGGCGCGCACCCTCGACGTGGCGGGTGGTGCTCGGGCGATGGGATACTTCGCCGAAGCCGACGTCCCGGGTCAAGGTACGCAGCAGGGACGTCTTGCCCACGTTGGTGTGGCCGACCACGGCCAGTTTCAGCGGCTTCATGGGCTCAGTCATGGCCAGTCTCCAGCCAATTCAACGGCGCGCAGTCGGCGAAGGGCAATTGCAACTGCTGCAGCGCGTTGTGCCAGTCGCCCAGGCGTTCGGCGTCCAGCGCTTCGCCAGGCGGCGCCTGCAACAACCAGACGCGGGTGGCACTGGCGCTGCGGGCCAGTTCGGTGATCAACGCCAGGCTGCCGCGGTCCGGTGAGCGCCGAGGGTCGCAGGCAATCGCCAGTCGCGCCGGGGGAAAACGTGACAGTTGTTCGAGGAGTTTGTGGCGCGACTCGCGGCTGTCGAGGACGCCGGCGTTTTTCACGGTGGTTGGCAGCTTCGGCGGCCAGGGTCGATCATCCAGTTCAATGGCCACCAGCAACGCGCCATCGCTTTCCATCGCGCTGACCGCACTTTCGATGTGATGCAGTTGCGCGGGCGCGGCGTCGTTGACGCCCAGGCGTTCGCTGCTGGGCATCAGCCGCTCGCGCAGTTGGGCATAACCCGGCAGGTTCAGGTCCAGGCGCAGCGTGGCCCGGCCGCGTTGCCAGCGCCACAGGCACAGCAGCGCCAAGCACAGGCGCGGCAGCACGCCATACACCAACAGCACGCCCACCAGCCAGGCGGCCCAGGCCTGGCGGGCGCTTTCGATATTCAGCGCGGTATCGCCACTGGCGCGGATCATCTCCTCAGTCGGCACGCTGAAACCCAACAGCGCGGGCAACGCGCCGAGGGCCTGGGTCATGGCGACGAAGGTTTCGCCACCGAGAATCGTGGTTTCCCAGACGAAGCCGTAGCGCCGGGTCGCCATCAGCATCAATACGATGACCAGCGCGCTGAGCATCGCCAGCAGCCACAAACCGTTGACCAGTGCGCCGAGGGCCCAGCGATTGAGCTTGTGCCGCTGCAGCAACAGCAGCAGGGCTGGCGCCAGTTGGGCGGCCTTGGCATCGCGGGCCAGTTTTTCGCTGAGCCACAACCACAGGCGCCCCAGGGCGGCGCCTTGCTCGCCAGTGAATATCAGGCCCAGCACCCAGCCGATTAGCAGGATCAGGTCCAGTCCCAAAAGACTGCCCAAGGCCCAGAACACATTGACCGGTGTTTGCCCGTCGCCGAGGGCGGCAAAGCCCAGGCCGGCGCCGCTGATGAGCGCGAGCACCGCCAGTAAGATCAGCGCCAGGCGCGCCCCTTGCAGCCAGTGGCGCAAGGCTTGGGTAAGGCCATCACGTTCGGCCAGCCAGCGGGCGCGGTGGTGGATGCGGCTGGATAAATCGCCGCCTGCCGCACGGGCCAGGCGATTGGCTTCCTGGTCCTCGAGCGGGCCGGCGTGTTCTTCACGCAGGCGTACCGTCTCGGTCAACCAGAGGTTCTGCAGTTCTGTCACGGGCGCTTCCGTTGCTCGAATGAGGGTTGAGCATAACCGCTGTGGCGCTTGTCGGGGTACGTTGCCAGGCGTCGAGCCTCTGGTATCCTCGCCGCCATGAAAAAAACTCTCCCCCTAAGCCTGATTGCAGCCCTCGGTGAAAACCGTGTGATCGGCGTCGACAACAGCATGCCCTGGCACTTGCCGGGGGATTTCAAATACTTCAAGGCCACCACCCTGGGCAAGCCGATCATCATGGGGCGCAAGACCTGGGACTCCCTCGGTCGACCGTTGCCCGGGCGGCTGAACATCGTGGTCAGCCGTCAGCCTGGCCTGGCGCTGGAGGGCGCGGAAGTTTTTTCCACGCTGCAGGCTGCGGTGGAACGTGCCGAAGCGTGGGCGTTGGAACAGGGCGTCGACGAGCTGATGTTGATCGGTGGTGCCCAGCTATACGCCCAGGCCCTGGAGCAGGCGGATCGCCTGTACCTGACCCGCGTGGCGCTGAGCCCGGAAGGGGATGCGTGGTTTCCGGCGTTTGATTCGAGCCAGTGGACATTGGTGTCGAACCAGCCGAACCCGGCCGAAGGGGACAAGCCGGCCTACAGCTTTGAGGTGTGGGAAAAGCGCTAAAAGCATCGCGAGCAAGCTCGCTCCCACATTGGGTTTTTGGTGAGCACAATATCTGCGATCACCGCTGACCACTGTGGGAGCGAGCTTGCTCGCGATGGCGATTTAGCAGGTACTCCCCATCAAGCGTGCACCAACTCCCCATGCTCCTCGGCATCGAGCAACGCCTTGTCGGTCTGCTGCATCACCTGGCTGGTAATTGCCCCAGCGGTGATCGAGCCGCTGACGTTCAACGCCGTACGGCCCATGTCGATCAGCGGCTCGACGGAAATCAGCAGTGCCACCAGCGAGACCGGCAAGCCCATGGCCGGCAGCACGATCAGTGCGGCAAACGTCGCGCCGCCACCGACACCGGCCACCCCGGCCGAACTTAACGTCACGATTGCCACCAGCGTCGCGATCCACACTGGATCCAGCGGGTTGATGCCCACCGTCGGTGCAACCATCACCGCCAGCATCGCCGGATAGAGGCCGGCGCAACCGTTCTGGCCGATGGTGGCGCCGAACGAGGCGGAGAAGCTGGCGATGGAGCGGGGGATGCCCAGGCGACTGGTCTGGGCTTCAATGCTCAACGGGATGGTCGCGGCGCTGGAGCGGCTGGTGAACGCGAAGGTCAGCACCGGCCAGATCTTGCGGAAAAAGCGCAACGGGTTGATTCCGGCCGCGGACACCAGCAAGCCATGCACCACGAACATCAGGCCCAGCCCCAGGTACGACACCACGACAAAGCTGCCGAGCTTGATGATGTCCTGCAGGTTGGAGCCAGCCACCACTTTGGTCATCAGGGCCAGCACGCCGTACGGGGTCAGCTTCATCACCAGGCGCACCAGGCGCGTCACCCAGCTTTGCAGGGTGTCGATGGCGTTGATCACTTTCTGGCCTTTCTCCACGTCATCCTTGTGCAACTGCAACGCCGCAACACCGAGGAACGCCGCAAAAATCACCACGCTGATGATCGAAGTCGGCTTGGCCCGAGCCAGGTCGGCAAAGGGGTTCTGCGGAATGAACGAGAGCAGCAATTGCGGAATGTTCAGATCGGCGACCTTGCCGGCGTAGTCGCTCTGGATCACTTGCAGGCGCGCCAGCTCCTGGGTGCCGGCCACCAGGCCTTCGGCGGTGAGGCCGAACAGGTTGGTCAGGCCGATGCCGATCAGGGCGGCAATGGCTGTGGTGAACAGCAGCGTGCCGATGGTCAGGAAGCTGATCTTGCCCAGGGACGAGGCGTTGTGCAGGCGGGCCACGGCGCTGAGGATCGAGGCGAAGACCAGCGGGATGACGATCATTTGCAGCAGTTGCACGTAACCGTTGCCCACCAGGTCGAACCAACCGATCGAGGCTTTGAGCACCGGGTTGCCGGCGCCATAAATCGTGTGCAGGGCAAGACCGAACAGCACGCCCAGCACCAGTGCCAGCAGCACTTTTTTGGCCAGGCTCCAGGTGCGGTGACGGGTTTGCGCCAGGCCGAACAGCAAGGCGAGGAATACCAGCAGATTGAGGATCAGCGGCAGATTCATCAAAGAGACTCCGATAAGACTTGTGCCAGTCGCTTGGAGCCGCGACTGCGAACCGGGGAGCCTAACAGCCTGATAACTAATGAATTAATACTAAAAAGGCATGTAGATTGTCGTTTATGGAATAAGGCGGCGGCGTTTACGGACATGTCGCTGGCGTTATCAGGACGCAAGCCGTCGCGGGTAGGCGAGGACTGTCACACGCATTTGTTAGCGTCGGGTTCTTTGAACCTGGGAGAAATGCCGATGAAGCTCGTACCTCGTTTTCTCGCTGTCGCCTTGAGCCTGGGCCTTGCCGGCCAAGTGCTCGCCACCGAACTCAAACACTGGCCGGCGGAACAGGCCAAGGCCCTGGACGCGATGATCGCGGCCAATGCCAACAAGGGTAACTACGCGGTGTTCGACATGGACAACACCAGTTACCGCTACGACCTTGAAGAGTCGTTGTTGCCGTTCATGGAGAACAAGGGCCTCATCACCCGTGAAACCCTGGACCCGTCCTTGAAACTGATGCCGTTCAAGGACACGGCCGACCACAAGGAAAGTCTGTTCAGCTATTACTACCGCCTGTGCGAAGTGGATGACATGGTCTGCTATCCATGGGTGGCCCAGGTGTTTTCCGGCTTTACCCTCAAAGAACTCAAGGGCTATGTCGACGAGCTGATGGCTTCTGGCAAACCGGTGCCGACCACGTATTACGATGGTGACAAGGTGGTCAACTACAACGTCAATCCGCCGAAAATCTTCACCGGCCAGGCCGAGCTGTACAACAAGCTGATGGAAAACGGCATCGAGGTCTATGTCATGACCGCGGCGTCGGAAGAGCTGGTGCGCATGGTCGCCGCCGATCCGAAGTACGGCTACAACCTCAAGCCGCAGAACATCATCGGTGTGACCACGCTGCTCAAGGACCGCAAGACCGGCGAATTGACCACCGCACGCAAGCAGATCACCGCTGGCAAATATGATGAGAAAGCCAACCTCGGCCTGGAATACACGCCTTATCTGTGGACCCCGGCGACCTGGATGGCCGGTAAGCATGCGGCGATCCTGACGTATATCGACGAATGGAAAAAACCGGTACTCGTGGCCGGCGACACCCCGAGCAGCGATGGCTACATGCTGTTCCACGATGTAGACGTGGCCAAAGGCGGCATCCACCTGTGGGTCAACCGCAAGGACAAGTACATGACCCAGATTAACGGCATGATGGCCAAGCACGCCGCTGCCCAGGCGAAGGAAGGACTGCCGGTGACGGCGGACAAGAACTGGGTGATCGTCAAGCCGGAAGACATTCAGTAAACCCGCACAAGAGGAAAAGCTGCAGGTACTGCTTTTGTGAGCGCTTCGCACTCAAGCGGGAGCAAGCTCCCTCGCCACGGAGATATTATTGACCCAATAAAAATGCCCCGCACTTGGCGGGGCATTTTTATTGCGGCTATCGACGCTTACAGGCCGTCGAGCATCGCCTTGTTCCGCACCGCGCCTTTGTCGGCGCTGGTGGCGAGCAGGGCATAGGCCTTGAGGGCGGTGGTGACTTTACGCGGACGCACTTCCACCGGTTTCCAGCCTTTCTTGTCCTGCTCGACGCGGCGCGCGGCCAGTTCTTCATCGCTGATCAACAAGTTGATCGAACGGTTCGGAATGTCGATCAGCACCTTGTCGCCATCGCGCACCAGGCCGATGGCACCGCCGGCAGCTGCTTCTGGCGAAGCGTGGCCGATGGACAGGCCCGAGGTGCCGCCGGAGAAACGACCGTCGGTGAGCAAGGCGCAGGCTTTGCCCAGGCCCTTGGACTTCAGGTAGGACGTGGGGTAGAGCATTTCCTGCATGCCCGGGCCGCCTTTCGGGCCTTCGTAGCGAATGATCACGATATCGCCAGCTTTCACTTCGTCGGCGAGGATCCCGCGCACGGCGCTGTCCTGGCTTTCGAAAATCTTGGCGTTGCCTTCAAACACGTGGATCGACTCGTCGACGCCGGCGGTTTTCACCACGCAACCGTCCAGGGCGATGTTGCCGTACAGCACGGCCAGGCCGCCTTCTTGGGAATACGCGTGCTCGACGCTGCGGATGCAGCCGTTTTCACGATCGTCGTCCAGGGTTTCCCAACGGGTCGACTGGCTGAACGCGGTTTGCGTCGGAATACCTGCCGGGCCGGCCTTGAAGAAGTGATGCACGGCTTCGTCGGTGGTCTGGGTGATGTCCCACTTGGCGATGCCTTCGGCCATGCTCTTGCTGTGCACGGTCGGCAGGTCGGTGTGCAACAGGCCGCCACGGGCCAGGGAACCGAGGATGCTGAAGATCCCGCCGGCGCGATGCACATCTTCCATGTGGTACTTCTGGATGTTCGGTGCGACCTTGCACAGTTGCGGTACGTGACGAGACAAACGGTCGATGTCGCGCAGGTCGAAATCGATCTCGGCTTCCTGGGCGGCCGCCAGCAAATGCAGGATGGTGTTGGTGGAACCGCCCATGGCGATGTCCAGGGTCATGGCGTTTTCGAACGCCTTGAAGTTGGCGATATTGCGCGGCAGCACCGACTCGTCGTTCTCACCGTAGTAGCGCTTGCACAGCTCGACGATGGTCCGGCCGGCCTGCAGGAACAGCTGTTCGCGGTCACTGTGGGTGGCGAGGGTCGAACCGTTGCCCGGCAAGGCCAGGCCCAGAGCTTCGGTCAGGCAGTTCATCGAGTTGGCGGTGAACATGCCGGAGCACGAACCGCAGGTCGGGCAGGCGCTGCGCTCGTACTCGGCAACCTTCTCGTCAGAGGCGCTGGAGTCGGCGGCGATGACCATGGCGTCCACCAGGTCCAGGCCGTGGCTGGCGAGCTTGGTCTTGCCGGCTTCCATCGGGCCGCCGGAAACGAAGATCACCGGGATGTTCAGGCGCAGGGCGGCCATGAGCATGCCTGGGGTGATCTTGTCGCAGTTGGAAATGCACACGATGGCGTCGGCGCAGTGGGCGTTGACCATGTATTCGACGGAGTCGGCGATGATCTCGCGGCTCGGCAGCGAATAGAGCATGCCGTCGTGGCCCATGGCGATGCCGTCATCCACGGCGATGGTGTTGAACTCTTTCGCAACGCCGCCGACGCGTTCGATTTCCCGGGCAACCAGTTGGCCGAGGTCCTTGAGATGAACGTGGCCCGGTACAAACTGGGTGAAGGAGTTGGCAATGGCGATGATCGGCTTCTTGAAGTCGTCATCCTTCATCCCCGTGGCGCGCCACAGTGCACGGGCGCCGGCCATGTTGCGGCCATGGGTGGATGTTTTCGAGCGGTAATCAGGCATGGAGCACTCCGGGCGGCTAATCAGGTACTTATCAGGTATCAATGGGGAAGTGAGCTTCTGTTGACGTCTGGAACACCCGGGTTTGGCCGTGTGTCCGGAAGTGGCCGATGACTTTGCAGGATCGCTGCGTGCCTCAGCATGAGCTCATAAACCCGCCGGGGATGAATGGCGATGAATGTCGCGATTCTACACCGCTGGCGCCAGGATGAAATGACGCAAAGCGCTGATCGGGCGCCAATGTCGCGCTTGGGATGACGACTGGCAGCGTTCAGCCGGGCAACAGGCCCCTGTGACGATGTCGCGCCAGGGTATTGAGCCCCAGCCCCAAGAGGCTGAGCATTATCAGGGAGAGGGCCAGGGTGATTTGCAGGTCAAGCGGCGTGAGGCTGATCGCGGCGCTGGTCAGCCCACCGATGATGAAGATCAGCACGCTGCCGGCCGAGGCGGACGTACCGGCTTGCTTGGGGAATATATTCATGGCCTGGGTGTGGGCTGCCGCCCGGGCAATGGTCGTTCCGGCGGTGCATACGATCATGGGCAGCAACAAGGTGGTGACCGACAGGCCGAGATGGCTGCTGAGCCCAAGCATCAAGGCCCCCGCGGCCAGGATCAGGCACAGGCCTGTGATGATTTGCGTCTGTGGGTCGATTCGAGTGCTCAGTACGGTCGCGACCGCTCCCCCGCCGATATAGGCCAATCCGTAGCCCAGCAGCGCCCACGAAAAGGCCTCGGGTGAGAGTTGCAGCTGGTCGATGAGTACCAGTGGTGAAATGACGATAAACGAGAAATGGCAGGAGAAGGCCAGCGCCGATGTCAACCAATAGGCCATGAAGCTGAAGTCACCGCAGACCTTTCGATAAGCCGCAATGAGCGCCAGACGCTTGGGTTGGTGACCTGCCGGAGAAGAGGGGAGTAAACGACTCGCGCGGATAAACACACCGACGGCCAGGGCAATGAACACCAGGAAGCTGCCGCGCCAGCCCATCCAGCTTTGCAGGCCGGTACCGGCCAGGGGCGACACGGAAATGAAAATACCGCCGCAGGTGACCAGGAAGATCCGCAGTCGCTGCTGTTCGCGGCCGGTGAACAGGTCCTGGATCAACGCCTGGGACAGCACGAAACAACCGCACCCCAAGGCCTGGACGACACGAAAGAAAACAAAGGCCCCGTAGCCGTTGGCGAGCACGCAACCAGTTGCGCCGAGGGCTGAAACGGTGATCCCGATCAACAGCAGGTTTTTTCGCCCCATGGCGTCGGAGAGCGGGCCGATCAGCAACTGCGAAAGGGCGATACCCACAGCGAACAGGCTGACAGACAGGGCGATATCGGACGATGGGTGCTGAAAGTGCTCGGACAGTGCAGGGAACGAGGGCAGCACCACATCGATCGGGAACACGCCGAGCAAGGTCAGGGCCAGCAGCAAACCGACCGCGGCGGGTTTGCGTGCCTCCGGCAGGTCTTTGGTGTCAGTCATCGATGAACCCCGCTTGAGAGAAAAGCCGTCGATTGTGTTCGCTGTCGAAGAAGCTCGCCTTGCGCATGGCTGCGAACGTCGATGCCGCCCCCGAGCGAATCCGTCGGGCATGAGCATCGGGTTGCCGGAGTCCGGCAATGATCCGCTGGGATGACTGCTCGTCGAAGCCGACGCTGGCGAGGCTGCGCATCAGCCAGGGCACGTCTGGTTCGAAATAAAGGCCGATGATTTCCAGCAGCATCCTTGCGGCCAGGTCGCGTTGGGTCGATGCCATGGCGGCCCATAGATACTGGAACACCTCGCTGAAGTAGCGACTGTGGCGTGCTTCGTCCTCAAGATGATTGCTCAGCATCCTGTACACCGTGGAAACCAGGCTTTCGCGGGTGATGGCCAGCAGTTCCTTGGCGATGATCGTTTCGGAGACGAACCCCAACAGGAACCACGCCAGGCTGCGATCAGCGGGGCTCGCGGCCTCGATCACACCCAACAGCCGGTCGATGCGCCTGGGGAACGGGCGGTCGCGGATGTCATACAGAGCGGCGATCTGCTCGGCCACTTCATTGGAGAACAGCGCGTGATAACCCTCGTCGGTATACAGCTGCAGGGCGGCGGTTTTCATTTGCCTGGGGATTGTCACGGCCAGGTCGCCGTGAACGATGATTTCCACGGCGCGATTGACGACCTGATGTTCGAGCACAGTGGTGTAGTCGAGGAAGTACACCAGGTGATTCGCCGCCAGGCGCTGGGCAATGGAGCGTCCCGCCCTGCCGATCAAGGGGTGCTCGATATAGGGAATGAAGGCCGGCGGAAACCAGTCTCGACTTGTCAGTTGCTGCTTCAGGTCGTCGGGCAGGCGATAGTCGTTTTTGCGCACGCGCACCGTGGCCTTGTTATCCCAGTCACCCAAGGTGTAACGAGGCGTTTGCAGAAACGTTGAGTCGCTCATGTCCCAGAATCCTGGCGATTGACCAACGCCATCAGCTCGTTGCAGTGCACCTGTCCGTCGCCATGGCCGCAGCCGACAAAAAACAGCGGTTGCTCGGGGGTATCCTCGAGACCAAGCAGACATTCCACTTGACGGTCGGCCAGCGCCCCGGTCAGCCAGGTATTGAGGCCCAGCGCGGTTGCAACCATCAGGAAGGCCTGGGAGACATGGCCTGTTTCGACAAAAGCCATCCGGTAGGCGCGGGAGTGTTCGTACTTCCACCAGAGTTTGTCGAAGCGCGAGGTGATGAACAGCCCGAAGGGCAGCGGATTGATGAAGTGCTGGCCGCACAACAATTGACCCAGGGGGGTATCCGGCAGCGGCCGGACCAGGCTCAAGGCATGTTCATCCGGGTGATAGGCGTAGACCCCCGCTTCCAGGCCAGTGACATTGCGTACGTACAGATAGCCTTCGCAGGCATTCAGACCGCCGCCCGAGGGGCTGCTGCGGCGCGCGCTCAGTGCATCGCGATGGTTGGTGGGCATATGAACGCACGAGCGTTCGTCCAGGTATCCCAGGGTCAGGTACAGGAGGGTGCTGACCTGTCCGATTGAAATGGCGTGTTCGCTGAAGGCGCGGGAAGTGCTCCGACTGACAAGCGTCTGCGCCAGCGAAACGTCCTGCAGGTCGACCAACGAACAGGGTGCGAGGGCAATCCGCTCGACGGGGTACGTTTTTAGCCTGGCGGGAGGCGTTGGTGACGAAAGTACATCGTTGCAGTGCTGTAGATACAGGGGGGCCCATTCATTCACATCTTGTGGAACGCGTTCGCAAGGAATGTTTTTTGTGCCGATGTGAAATATTCTCGACAGCTCATCCCATTTCCACTCAATAGGTTTTTTGGGGGCTACTACCAGTATATCGGCGTTTACAAAGTCGATATCAATCGGGTTGTCGGTGTCGAATTGTGACGGGTCACTTATAAGTTGCGCCAGTCGGCTTGAGTAATTAAGTTCGAGCTCGAATTGAGTATGGCGTTCATAGTTCCATACAACTTGGTGCGGCGGGCGCGCAAGTATGAAAAGGTTCGGGTTTATATACATGAAGATTGATTCCGCAGGGGCACGCGTCTGGATGGGGCCGAAGTGCCGGCACTTCCCCGACCCCGTCTGTTACTTACTGAGCGGCTTTTGGCGTAATCAGACCTGCCAGGTTGGCGATTTTGTTAACTTCCAGACGGATTGCTTTCATGGTGCGGCTCCTTTGTTTGAACAAGTGTTGTGTCTGCTGATAGTTGTCACTGCCTTGTGACAGCTCAATCATAGTTTGTAGTGGGTGCTTGGCAAGTGAGTGTTGAGTAGGAAAGCTCCAGTAATAATGTGGGAGAGTTCATACAAAATTAACCAATGTCGGTATTAACTTCGGCGCTCGGTAACTTTTCATACGCGCAAAAAAAATCGCAGCCTAGGCTGCGAGTCAAATCGGGTATCAATATGCGGGGCACAGAGCGGCAACTCCGGCCCCGCCAGGGCTCAGCTGTTGGGCAACAACCGGCAGGTAATGCTCTTGATGTAGCGGGTTTCGGCAATGGCCGGGTGCACCGGATGGTCCGGCCCCTGACCGCCGCGTTCGAGCAACTGAATGTTGCGGTCCAGATGGCGGGCGCTGGTCAGCAGGATGTTCTGCAGGTCGTCTTCGGGCAGGTGCATCGAGCACGACGCGCTGACCAGGATGCCGTCCTTGCTGAGCAGGCGCATGGCTTGCTCGTTGAGGCGGCGATAGGCGCCTTCGCCGTTCTTCAGGTCTTTCTTGCGTTTGATGAAGGCCGGCGGGTCGGCAACGATCACGTCGAAACGTTCTTCGCTGGCCTTGAGCTCCTTCAGGGCTTCGAACACGTCGCCTTCGATGCAGGTCAGTTTTTCGGCAAAGCCGTTCAACGCGGCATTGCGCTCGACGCCGTCGAGCGCGAAGGCCGAAGCGTCGACGCAGAACACTTCACTGGCACCGAACGCCGCCGCTTGCACGCCCCAGCCGCCAATGTAGCTGAACAGGTCCAGCACCCGCTTGCCCTTGGCGTACGGCGCCAGGCGTGCGCGGTTCATGCGGTGGTCGTAGAACCAGCCGGTTTTCTGACCTTCCATGACCGGTGCTTCGAACTTCACGCCGTTTTCTTCCAGGGCGACCCATTCCGGTACCAGGCCGAACACGGTCTCGACATAGCGGTTCAGGCCTTCGGCGTCGCGGGCGGCGGAGTCGTTCTTGAACAGGATGCCGCTGGGCTTGAGCACCTGGGTGAGGGCGGCGATCACGTCGTCTTTATGGGCTTCCATGGTGGCAGAAGCGATCTGCACCACCAGGATGTCGCCGAAACGGTCGACCACCAGGCCTGGCAACAGGTCGGAATCCCCATAGACCAAGCGATAGAACGGCTTGTCGAACAGCCGCTCGCGCAGGGACAACGCCACGTTGAGGCGATGCACTAGCAGGGATTTGTCCAGCGGCAGCTTCACGTCACGGGACAGCAGCCGGGCGCAGATCAGGTTGTTGGGGCTCATCGCAACGATGCCCAACGGCTTGCCGCCGGCGGCTTCGAGGATCGCCTGGTCGCCGGCCTTGAAACCGTGCAGTGGGGTGGCCGCCACATCGATTTCGTTACTGTAGACCCACAGGTGGCCGGCGCGCAGGCGACGGTCGGCGTTGGCTTTGAGGCGCAGGCTAGGCAGGGACATGACGTCGCTCCGGAAAAAAGAGCGGGAGTATACCGTGTTGCAGGGGTTGGCGGGCTTGAAGGACGATAGGTGGCCCGGCGGTATATCGGATCCATCTTTAAGGGTTAGAATCCTCGCCTGACCCGGAGTGTGTACTCATGTCCAAAGAGCTTTCCGCCGAACAGATCCAACAGTCCCTGCAAGGGATCAGTGTGCCGCCCCAGCCGCAGATCATGGTGGATCTGCAGATGGAGCAGTACATGCCCGACCCGGACCTGGAGACCATCGCCAAGCTGATCTCCCACGATCCCGGCCTTTCCGGTGCCTTGCTCAAGATCGTCAACTCGCCGTATTACGGCCTGCGCAACAAGATCACCTCGATCCAGCGCGCAGTGAACCTGCTGGGCAGTCGCTCGATCATCAACCTGATCAACGCGCAGTCGATCAAGGGCGAGCTGCACGATGACGCCATCGTCACCCTGAACCGCTTCTGGGACACCGCCCAGGACGTGGCGATGACCTGCCTGACCCTGGCCAAGCGCGTCGGCCTGGAGAATGGCGACGAAGCTTATGCGTTGGGGTTGTTCCATGATTGCGGCGTGCCGTTGATGCTCAAGCAGTTTCCCACCTACATGGGAGTGTTGGAGGAGGCCTACGCCAATGCCAGCGCCGAATGCCGGGTGGTGGACACCGAAAACCGCGTGTTCAACACCAACCATGCGGTGGTCGGTTATTACACCTCCAAATCCTGGCGTCTGCCGGATCACGTCAGCCAGGCCATCGCCAACCACCATAACGCCCTGGCGGTTTTCAGCGACGAGTCCTCGCGCAACAACAGTCAGCTGAAAAACCTGCTGGCGATCCTGAAAATGTCCGAGAACATCTGTGCCTCCCACCGGGTGCTCGGTAATCAGGCCGAAGATCACGAGTGGGACAGCGTCGGGGCCCTGGTGCTCGATTACATCGGTTTGTCGGAATACGACTTCCAGACCCAGAAACAGGAAATTCGCGACCTCGCCACTCGTTGAGTGCCGGGTTCGCCTGACTCGAGAATCCCATGCCAGAACTGCCGGAAGTCGAAACCACCCGCCGCGGAATCGCGCCACATCTTGAAGGACAGCGGGTCAGCCGTGTCGTGGTGCGCGATCGCCGCCTGCGCTGGCCGATTCCGGAAGACCTCGATGTGCGGCTCTCGGGCCAGCGCATCGTGCAGGTGGAGCGACGGGCCAAATACCTGCTGATCAACGCCGAAGTCGGCACCTTGATCAGCCATTTGGGTATGTCCGGCAACTTGCGACTGGTGGAAGTCGGCATGCCTGCCGCCAAGCACGAGCATGTGGACATCGAGCTGGAATCCGGCCTGGCCTTGCGCTACACCGACCCCCGGCGCTTTGGCGCGATGCTCTGGAGCCTCGACCCGCTCAACCATGAATTGCTGATTCGTCTCGGGCCTGAGCCGCTGACCGATCTGTTTGACGGCGAGCGCCTGTTCCAGCTTTCCCGCGGGCGCTCCATGGCGGTCAAGCCATTCATCATGGACAACGCGGTGGTGGTAGGCGTGGGCAATATCTATGCGACCGAAGCATTGTTTGCCGCCGGTATCGACCCGCGACGTGAAGCCGGGGGCATTTCCCGGGCCCGTTACCTGAAGCTGGCGATCGAGATCAAACGCATCCTCACCCATGCTATCGAGCGCGGCGGTACGACGCTGCGGGATTTCATCGGCGGCGATGGTCAGCCCGGTTATTTCCAGCAGGAACTGTTCGTATATGGCCGCGGCGGCGAACTGTGCAAGGTCTGTGGCACGGGGCTGCGGGAAGTTCGCCTGGGTCAGCGCGCCAGTGTCTGGTGTCCGCGCTGCCAGAGCTGATCTGTCCTACGGTCTATAGTCAGTAGTCATACTGCTGCTAAGCCGAAGGATCGCCCCATGAATCTGTTTCGACCTGTCGTCCTTGCGCTGCTGCTGAGTGTTGGTTTGCCTGTCCTGGCGAACAACGGTAGCGGCGACCCGCGCTACACCATCCAGAATCCACCCGCCTTCGCCATGATCGGCGACCTGCTGATCGCCCGTCCGCTGCTGCTCGCCGCCACTGTGATCGGTGCCGGGGCTTTTGTGGTGTCCCTGCCTTTTACCGCGCTGGGCGGTGGGGTTGGCGATGCGGGGAAAGCGTTGGTGGTGGACCCGGCGAAGGCCACGTTTGTGCGGTGCCTGGGGTGTGTTGGGGAGGGGTTTGAGGGGCAGGAGTGAGGTTTTGGCAGTTGGATCTTGGGTGCTGCTGATGGCCCCTTCGCGAGCAAGCCCGCTCCCACAAGGGATTTGCTTAAGACACAAATACTGTGGACATAGCCGATCGTGGGAGCGGGCTTGCTCGCGAAGAGGTCCGCACAAGCGCTACAGAGTCTTCTGGCTCAAGCCTTGCCAGTAATCTTGCGATATTTCGCCATCAACTGTTCTTCAGTTTCCGGATGGGCTTCATCCAGGGGGATGCAATCTACCGGGCAAACCTGCTGGCACTGGGGTTCGTCGTAGTGGCCGACGCACTGGGTGCACAGGTTCGGGTCGATGACGTAGATCTCTTCGCCTTGGGAAATGGCTTCGTTCGGGCACTCGGGCTCGCAGACGTCGCAATTGATGCAGTCGTCGGTGATGATCAGGGACATGCAGGCTCCTGCCGGGGCGTTGGGCCCGGGCATCTGAAAACGTATGTGCGCAATTGTGCCGCATTGGCGAGCGCAGTGCACGCGGGCGCGATGGACTGCGCTATGCCGGGCTGCGAATCGGATCGCAGCCAGCGGGTTATTTCTTGAAGCGCAGGGTCAGCGCATCGGCCACGGCCGGATGGACGAACTTGGTGATGTCACCGCCCAGGGCCGCGATTTCCCGCACCAGGGTCGAAGAAATGAAGGAGTAGCGCTCCGACGGTGTCAGGAACAGGCTTTCGACGTCCGGAGCCAACTGGCGGTTCATGTTGGCCAGTTGGAACTCGTACTCGAAGTCCGAAACCGCACGCAGGCCGCGCAGGAACACATTGGCGTTCTTCTCTTTGGCAAAGTGCGCCAGCAGCGTCGAGAAGCCGACCACCTCCACGTTGGGCAGGTGTTTGGTGACCTCGCGAGCCAATTCAACACGTTGCTCCAGCGGGAACAGTGGGTTTTTCTTCGGGCTGGCGGCGACGGCGATGATCACGTGGTCGAACAGGCGCGCGGCGCGTTCGACCAGATCGCCATGGCCCTTGGTAATAGGGTCGAAGGTACCTGGGTACAACACTCGGTTCATCGCGTCGTCCTGGCGGGTGTCCGTTGGGGAGTCGGATGGTATCGCAGCCTTCTCGGTCGGCCAAGTCGGCTGTTGGATAAGAAAGCACTATAGACGCTGCGAATAATCTGCATATTCATGATTTTTTCAGACGTTCGGCCAGGGAAGTCGCCAGTTGCGCGGTCAGGCCATACACCGACAATTGTGGATTGGCACCGATGCTGGTGGGGAACAGCGAGCCGTCATGGATCGAAAGATTGCTCAGTTGGTGATGACGACCAAGGCTGTCGGTAACGGCGCTTTTCGGATCTTCACCCATGGCGCAGCCACCCATCACGTGGGCGCTGCCCAGGCGTGTGCGATACAAGGCAAGGTCCAGGCCGTCGATCAGCGTGCGGGCTTGGGCCAGGGTTTTCACATAGCGCGCATCGCTGTGCATGGGCATGACCGCTTTGGCGCCGCCGGCGAACTGAATCTCGGCCATGCTGTGGAAGGCCCGGCGCAAGCCGTCCCAGGCATACGGTGAAACGTGATAGTCGAGCACGGGTGTGCCGTCGTCGCGCAACTCGACGCTGCCGCCGGGGCTGTCCGGATGAAACCCATCGCGCAGCAACGCCAGCATGGCGTGGGTGTGAGGCAGGTGCTCCATGTGCAGGGCGTTCTCGCTGCCAAAGCCGCCAAGCAACGTGGCGGCGAGGGCCGGGTGCAACGGCGGGACTTCAAGCTTGTAGGCCATTTTGCCCGCGGCACCGTCCTGCCATTGGAAATGATCCGAATAAATCGATTGTGGCGCGCCGTAGAACGGGTTGATGACCTCGTCGAATTGCCCGGCGGACATGTTCACCAGATGCAGGAAGGTGCGCTTGCCCAGGCGTTCGTGCGGGTCTGGCGCAGCGGAGCGCAGCAGCAGGGCGGGGCTGTTGATGCCGCCACCGGCCAGTACGTAATGCAGAGCCTTGACGGTGATGCGCCGCCCGGTCGGTGCCACGCAACGCTCGTCCATGGCCAGGCATTCCAGGCTGGTAATCCCATCGTTTTTGATGGTCAGACGCTCGGCTCGCGCCAGGTAAAGCAGTACGCCACCCTTGTCCAGCGTGGCCGGGATGGTGGTGACCAGCATCGACTGCTTGGCGTTGGTCGGGCAGCCCATGCCGCAATAGCCCAGGTTCCAGCAGCCGCGTACGTTGCGCGGGATAACGTGCCAGCTGTAGCCCAATTGTTCGCAACCTTTACGAATCACGTCGTTGTTGGCATTGGGTGGAATCAGCCATGGCGCCACACCCAGGCGTTGCTCCATCTGTTCGAACCAGGGCGCCATTTCAGCGGCGCTGTGGCCCTTGACGTTGTGCTCGGCGGCCCAGTGGTCAAGGGTTTGAGTGGGGGTGCGAAAGCTGGAAGTCCAGTTGATCAGCGTGGTGCCGCCGACCGCCCGGCCCTGGAGAATGGTAATGGCGCCGTCCTTGCTCATGCGCCCGAGGCCTTCCTGATACAGGCTGGTGTAGGCCTGGTCTTCAAGCATCTTGAAGTCGTTGCTGGTCTTGAGTGGGCCTTCCTCGATCAGCAGCACGCGGTACCCGGCAGCGCTGAGGATTTCGGCCGTGGTGCCGCCGCCAGCGCCGCTGCCGATGATTGCCACGTCCGCTTCCAGGGTCAGGTCCTGGGTCAACTGCGCGCCGTTGTGGGTGGTCCAGCCACGGGCCAGGCCTTCGCGGAAGAGATCGGGTACGGGCATGTTGGGGGTCTCTTATTGTTATGAGTATGTGATGTGGCGCCCTGTGGGAGCGGGCTTGCTCGCGAAAGCGGTGGGTCAGCTTGCATAAGTGTTGAATGTGTAACCGTATTCGCGAGCAAGCCCGCTCCCACAGGCATTGGATTTGGCTTTCAGACTGTTGGCGGTCCCGGATACCCGCAATGCGCCCAGGCCTCGGCCCGGCTGTACCACGCCATCATCACCATCTGCAGTAACGAGCTATGGCCTTGTCGCAGAAGGTCCAGTGAGCTGTTTTCCCACCGGTCGAGAAACCGGCGGATGTCGTCGGCGCTGGCGTTTTCCCACGCGCCCCAGACCCCGGTCAGTGGCCCACGGGTAATGCCCAGCGTGAGGACGTCGAACAGTTGGCGCGTGAGCTTGAGCATGGCCGGGGACAGGTGAGCCAGACCGGTGTCCAGGCTGCGCAGGGTGACGTCAGTGGCGGCGGGAATCTGTTCGACGGCCACGGCGCCGTCCAGCATCACGGGAATGACCGCGCGCAAAAGCGCCAAGTCGTTGTCACGCAGGGCCGCCAGGCCGCTGGCCGGATGGCTGGGTGAGCAACCGCTCAGGCTGGCTCCCAACCCGACGGTGGCCAGGAACGCGCTGGCGCCGAGGCTGAATTTCAGCAGGCCGCGCCGTGACAGGGCAGGTGTATCGGTCAGGCTTGGGTTCATTATTGTTATTACCCGGGAAGACACGCGTTAACGGACGAACAACTTCTGGATCAGTTTCTGCAGAGGTTTGCCGTAAGGTGGGTAAATCAGTTTCGCGGCGTTGAAGCGCTGTTTGGTCAGCACGCCTTTGGCCTTGCTAAAGGTCAGGAAGCCCTCGTGCCCGTGATAGTGGCCCATGCCTGAGGCACCGATGCCGCCGAACGGCATGTCGTCCTGGGCAACGTGCAACAGCGTGTCGTTCAAGCAGACACCGCCGGAGTGGGTTTCGTGGAGCACGCGATTCTGTTCGGCCTTGTTGTAGCCAAAGTAGTAGAGCGCTAGCGGGCGAGGTCGCTGGTTGATGTAGGCAAATGCCTGGTCCAGATGCTCATAAGGCACGATGGGCAGCAGCGGGCCGAAAATTTCATCCTGCATCACGGTCATGTCATCGTTGACGTTGAGTAACAGGCTATGGGGCATGCGCCGGCCCTGGCCTTGGTCGAACAACTCGATCAGCAGCGCGCCCTTGCTGGTGGCGTCGCTGATGTAGCCGTTGAGCCGTGCCAGTTGTCGTTCGTTGATGATCGCGGTGTAGTCCGGGTTGTCAGCCAAGGTCGGATAAAACCCGCGAACCGCCTGGCGATAGGCTTCTACGAATTCACCTACGCGGCTTTGCGGCACCAGCACGTAGTCCGGTGCCACGCAGGTCTGCCCGGCATTCAGGGTTTTGCCAAAGGCAATGCGCGCGGCGGCGTCCTTGAGGGGGACGTCGTCGGACACGATGGCTGGCGATTTCCCACCCAGCTCGAGGGTGACCGGGGTCAGGTTCTCGGCGGCGGCACGCATCACGTGCCTGCCGATGCTGGTGGCACCGGTGAACAACAGGTGATCGAAGGGCAACTTGGAAAATGCCATGCCGACCTCTGCCTCGCCGAGCACCACACAGACCAAGTCCTGGGGAAAGACTCGAGCCAGCAATTGTTTGAGCAGCAGCCCGGTCGCCGGGGTCGACTCGCTGAGCTTGAGCATCACCCGGTTGCCCGCCGACAACGCCCCCACCAACGGACCGACGGCCAGGAACAGCGGGTAATTCCACGGCACGATGACTCCGACCACACCCAATGGTTGATACACCACCTTGGCCGACGCCGGTTGAAAGGCCATGCCGACCTTGCGTCGGGAAGGTTTCATCCAACCCTTGAGGTGCCGGCTGGCGTAATGGATGCCGTGCAGGCTTGGCATCAGCTCGGCCAACAGCGTTTCGTCGGCGCTGCGGTGGCTGAAATCCTGGCTGATGGCATCGATCAACGCCTGTCGTTCGTTGCTCAACAGTTCCCGCAATGCCTTGAGCCATTGCCGGCGTTGGTCGGCCGGTGGCATCGGATGGGCGGCATAGGCCTGGCGCTGGGCATCGAAGAGCGACCGCAGCTCGCCCAATTGCTGTTGAGACTCGTGCAGGTAAGCAACGTCAGCAGGCATTGTCGGACACCGGATATTATTAGAGTGGGTGTTTTCTAGAGCTTATACTCTATAAAGTCAATGGCATCCGAGACGGCTTTGGGTTTTTCCTGTGACCGATAGGTCGTAAGATGCCGATCAATGCCTTCGTCGAATTAAAGCCCAAACCATGGCCCCACGAATGAAAACCAGCGAGCGCATCGTGCAAAACAGTCTGGAGCTGTTCAATCAGCAGGGCGAGCGCAGTGTCAGCACCAATCATATTGCCGCCTACATGGACATGTCCCCGGGCAACCTCTATTACCACTTCCCTAACAAGCAGGCGATCATCGCCGTGCTGTTCAGCGAATACGAAAACCTAGTGGACAGCTTCCTGCGTCCACCCCAGGGCCGGGCGTCCACGGTGGACGACAAGCGTTTCTACCTGCAGGAACTGCTGTCGGCGATGTGGCGCTACCGGTTCTTGCACCGGGACCTGGAACATCTGCTCGACAGCGACCCGGATCTTGCGGCCCGCTATCGCCGGTTTTCCCAGCGCTGCCTGATCCACGGTACCGCTATCTACGAGGGTTTCGTGGCGGCCGGTATCTTGAAGATGGATCGGGTGCAGATCGAGTCCCTGACGCTTAATGCCTGGATCATCCTCACGTCCTGGGTACGATTTCTGTGCACTACGCGCGAAAACTCCAACCATCTGAGTGAACAGGCCATCAAGCGTGGCGTCTATCAGGTGCTGGTGCTGGAAGCCGGTTTCGTGACCGATCAGGCCCGCGAAGCGGTGGATGCACTGTTCAAGGAATATTACGTCCCCCTGGCCCAGACCCTTGAGGAAGGGCAGTAGGATTGGACTCTCGACTCAGCCACAGGAGCTCAGCATGCCCATCGCGCAACTCATCAGCCCCCAAGCCCTCGAGCAGCACAGATCACAGCCCGGGTTGGTGATCCTCGATTGTCGTTTTGCCCTGGAGGACTCGGATTACGGTCAGCGCAGTTACGCCGAGGGCCATATCGCCGGTGCCTCGTTCGCGGACCTCGAGCGCGACTTGAGCGGGCCGGTGACCAAGGGCGTGACCGGTCGTCATCCGCTGCCGGAGCCCGAGGCCTTGGTCGAACGCCTGCAGGCCTGGGGCATCAGCAACGACAGCGACATCGTGCTGTATGACGACGGCCCCGGTGCCTATGCGGCTCGGGCCTGGTGGTTGCTGGCCTGGTTGGGTAAGCGCGATGGCGTGTTCATCCTCGACGGCGGCCTCAAGGCCTGGCATGCCGCTGGCCTGCCCTTGAGCCTCGATGCGCCGCAGAACCGTCGCGGGACCTTCAGCGGCGCGCCAGAAAGCGCCTTGCTGCTCAGTGCGCAAGCGCTGCAACAGCGCCTCGGCCAGCCTGACATGACCCTGCTCGATGCCCGGGCGTTGCCGCGTTTCAAGGGCGAAGTCGAACCGATTGATCCGGTGGCCGGGCATATTCCTGGCGCCCAATGCGCAGCCTTTACCGATAACCTGGGCACCGATGGGTGCTTCTTGCCGGCGGATCAACTCAAGCAGCGCTTTGCCGAAAAGCTCGGAGATCGTTCGCCCACTGAACTGGTCGCTTATTGCGGCTCCGGTGTGACGGCGTGCCATAACCTGTTCGCTTTGTGCCTGGCAGGGTATCCGTTGGGAAGGCTGTATGCCGGCTCGTGGAGTGAGTGGATCAATGATCCGCAGCGCGGGGTGGCGAAGGGCGAATAGCGCTCACGCTCTAAAACAATGTGGGAGATCGTGGTGAACATGAACCGCCACCTCGCCACGGTTCATCCCTGGCCCAAGCTGGCCAGCCACTGGGGAATCCGCCGCTCCAGGTAATACCCCGGGCACCGCAAGGTCCCGTCGACAAACCCCACATGCCCGCCCTGTGCGTGCAGTTCAAGTCGGGTCGAGGCCGACAACTCGCCGGGTTCGGGCAAACTGTGGGGAAACACGAAAGGATCGTCGGCGGCCTGGATGACCAGGGTCGGCGTGTTGATCGCGCCCATGAAATAACGACTGGAGGCGCGGCGATAATAATCCGCCGCATCCGAGAAACCGTGCAACGGCGCCGTTATCCGGCCATCGAAGTCCCAGAAGGTGCGCATGTTGTCCAGCGGCCCCAGCGCCGCCAGGGTCGCCAGCCCTTCATGGCGTCCGTCGTGCTGGAACTGGCGTTGCTTGTTGCGCACATAGGCCACCAACTGCCGCATGAAATGCGCCTGGTAGAACCTGGAAAATCCCTGTCCGATACGATCGGCGCACTGGTCGAGGCGAAACGGTACCGAGACCGCCACCGCCCCCTGTAACTGGCTGGCGCTGCCGGTTTCCCCCAGGTGCTTGAGCAGCACGTTGCCGCCCAGTGAGTAACCCACCGCAAACAGCGGCGCCAAGGGACGTCGGCTCCGAAGATGGGCGATAGTGGCGGCCAGGTCTTCGCTGACGCCGGAGTGATAGCTGCGGGGCAGCAGGTTCGGCTCGCCCGAGCAGCCGCGCCAGTTCAGCGCGACGCTGGCCCACCCCTGGCGACCGAGGGCTTGTTGCAGGCCGGCGACATAAGGCGAGTTGGAAGAACCGGTCAGCCCGTGAAGCACCAGCACCAGAGGCGCATTGGCGCTGTGGGGGCCATGCCAGTCGAGGTCGAGGAAATCGCCGTCGTCCAGCCAGAGGCGTTCGCGTTCGCGATCGATGTGGGTGGTCTTGCGCCACAGAGGGCCCCACAAGGTTTGCAAGTGCGGGTTGCCAAGCCCCAAGGCGGGGACGAAACGTTCAGATGCAGCGGACACTTTTATTATTCTCGATGCACTGGCCAGCCGTTCAGCCAACGTCCTCTGCCAAACGTTGCCACAACGCGTAATACACCCGTCCGGATTTCTGCTCGCGATGCAAACGCCAATTGCCGGGCAAGCCCAGGGTGGACGGGGCAGTCTCGCTTTCAGTGTAGACCCAGGCATCCTCGGCCAGCCACTGGCGATCCTCAAGCAAGGCACACACAGCAGGCAACAGATTCTGGTTGAAAGGCGGGTCGAGGAATACCAGGTCGAAGGGGGTCGCCGGTTGGCTGTCCAGGTAGCGCAGCGCATCAGCCGTCTGCACCTGGCCGACGGTGCAGCGCAGAGTGCCCAGGTGTTCTTTCAGGCTGGAGACCGCCAGGCTGCTGGCGTCCAGCGCCTGGCCCATGGCCGCGCCACGGGACAGCGCTTCGAGAAACAGCGCGCCGCTGCCGGCGAACGGGTCGAGCACCCGGGCGCCCGCCACGTAAGGCGCGAGCCAGTTGAACAGGGTTTCGCGCACCCGGTCCGGGGTCGGACGCAGGCCCGGGGCGTCAGGGAAGCTCAGGCGACGGCTGCGCCATTCACCGCCGATGATGCGCAATTGGTTCACACCGTTGTGGACGGGTTTCTTGCTGGAATTCGATGGGCGGGCCATTAGTGCTCCGGAACCCCGAGCGGCTGCTCGGCAGGTTTGTCAGTGGGGGCCGGCAGCGGCTTTTGCGGCACGCTCGGGCCGGCGGTGACGATGATCATTTTGTCCGTGCTCAGGTGTTTGTTCAGCGCGGCCCGGACCTGTTCGATCGTCAGCGCCTGGGATTGACGCATGAAGTCTTCCAGGTAGCTCAGCGGCAAGTCATAGAAACCCATCGCACCGAGCTGACCGACAATGTCGGCGTTGCTGGCGGTGGACAGCGGGAAACTGCCGGCCAGCTCACGTTTGGCGTCCTCGAGTTCTTTTTGGGTCGGGCCGTTCTTGAGGTAGTCGGCGAACACGTCCTGGACCAGTTTCAACGTACCTTCGCTCATCTCGGCGCGGGTTTGCAGGTTGATCATGAACGGGCCGCGGCCTTGCATCGGCGTGAAGCCGGAATACACGCCGTAGGTCAGGCCGCGTTTTTCCCGTACTTCGGTCATCAGCCGCGTGCCGAACCCACTGCCGCCGAGAATCTGGTTACCCAGGGACACCGCGGCATAGTCCGGATCGTCCCGGTCGATACCCAGTTGCGCGAGCATCAGGTTGGTTTGCTTGGACGGAAATTCAATATGAGTGACGCTCGCCTTCGGTTCCGCCGGCGCCGGGGTCTTCGCCAGGGCCGGGCCCTTGGGCAATGCCGCGGACACCTGGTTGGCAATCGCTTCTGCCTCGGCCCGGGACAGATCGCCGACCAGCGCAATCACCGCGTTGCCGGCGGCATAAGCCTTGGCATGGAAGGCGCGAGCCTGGGCCAGGGTGATCGGTGGAATGCTTTCTGCGCTGCCGTCACTGGAGTGGGCGTAAGGGTGCTCCCCGTACAGGCGCTTCATCAGTTCCAGGCCCGCCAGTTTGCCGGGGTTCTGCTTCTGATACTCGAAACCGGCCAGCAATTGGTTCTTGATCCGCCCGAAGGAGTCGGCAGGGAAGGTCGGTTTGCCGACGACTTCGGCGAACAGCTTCAGCGCCGGCTCACGCTTGTCCACCGCACTGAGGCTGCGCAGTGATGCCACGGCCATGTCCCGGTAGGCGCCGTTGCCGAAGTCCGCGCCGAGGCTTTCAAACCCTTGGGCAATGGCGCTGACATCCTTGCCGGCCACGCCTTCGTTGAGCATGGCGTTGGTCAGCAGCGCGAGGCCGGGTGCATCGCCGTCCTGGCTGCTGCCGGCGGCGAAGGTCAGGCGCAGGTCGAACATGGGTAATTCCCGGGCTTCGACGAACAACACCTTGGCGCCGTCAGCGGTTTTCCAGGTCTGCACGTCGAGTTGGCGGTGGCTGGGGGCCTTGCCGTCCAGTTCCGCCAGCGATTGCAACTTGTTGCCGGATTTGGCCTTGTCCAGCGCCTGGCTGGCAGTGACGCCAGTGGTGGGATACAGGTAGAAAGCCAGGGAACCGGCCAGGGCGATGAGCACCAGGCCAATCAGCACCCGACGCGGTGTTTTGCGCTCACTCATGAGCTTTCTCCTCGGGCAGGACATGCGCAACGCTCAGGCGCGAGCGGGTGAAATACAGCTGGGCTGCCTTCTGGATATCTTGCGGGGTCACGCTTTGCAGTTCGGCGAGTTCGGTGTCCATCAGCTTCCAGGACAACCCGACGGTTTCCAACTGGCCGATGGCGGTGGCCTGGCTGGTGATCGAATCACGCTCATACACCAGGCCGGCGATGACCTGGGCGCGCACGCGTTCCAGTTCTTCGGCAGTCGGAGGGGTGTTTTTCAACTGCTCAAGCAGGCGCCACAGACCGGCTTCGGCCTGGGCGAGGGTTTTGTTTTTCTGCGTATTGGGCGTCGCCGACAAGGTGAACAGCGTGTCGCCACGGGTGTAGGCGTCGTAGCTCGACGAACCGCCGGACACCAGCTCTTCGCCACGTTCCAGCTGTGTCGGGATGCGGCCGCTGTAGCCGCCGTCCAGCAACGCCGAAATCAGCCGCAGGGCATTGACCGAGCCTTTGTCCGTGGCGGTGGCGATGCTGGGCACATTAAAGGCCAGCATCAGGCTTGGCAGTTGGGTCTGCACATGCAAGGTGATCTGGCGCTCGCCCGGTTCGGCCAGCTCCAGGGGGATTTTCGCCACCGGCACATCGCGCCGGGCAATCGGGCCGAAGTAACGCTGGGCCAGGGTCTTGACCTCGTCCGGCGTCACGTCGCCGACCACCACCAGGGTTGCGTTGTTCGGGGTGTACCAGGATTCGTACCAGTGCCGCAGCTCTTCGACGGTCATCCGATCCAGGTCGGCCATCCAGCCGATGGTCGGCGTGTGGTAACCACTGGCCGGATAAGCCATGGCCTTGAAGCGCTCGAAGGCCTTGGACATCGGCTTGTCGTCGGTGCGCATGCGGCGTTCTTCCTTGATCACTTCGATCTCGCGGCTGAACTCCTCCGGCGGCAGGCGCAGGCTGGCCATGCGGTCGGCTTCCAGTTCGAAGGCCACGCCCAGGCGATCCCGGGCCAGTACCTGGTAGTAAGCGGTGAAGTCATCGCTGGTGAAGGCGTTTTCTTCGGCGCCAAGGTCGCGCAGGATCAGCGAAGCTTCGCCGGGGCCGACTTTCTCGCTGCCCTTGAACATCATGTGTTCCAGGGCGTGGGACAAGCCGGTCTGGCCCGGCGTTTCATAACTGGAGCCGACCTTGTACCAAACCTGGGACACCACCACTGGCGCACGATGGTCTTCGCGCACCACGACCTTCAGGCCGTTATCGAGGGTGAATTCATGGGTGGGTTGTGGGTCGGCAGCCAAGGCTGAAAAGGGCAGACAAACTGTGCTGAGCAGCAGGCCTGCAGCGCGGCGGGCAAGAGCATTCATTCGTGTTTAAACCTGTTGGACTGCCCGCTAGGTCTTAGCGTCGGCGGGCGAGAGGGTGCTAGGATACTGATCCGTTTTACTGGCGGCCACGCCTATCGGGTCTTTTATCGACCCCTGGCTGTTTGGGTTCTGCGCAGAAGTGTGGGATTTTCCCGTGGATCCCTGTGCTTTCGCCGATGATGCCGTACCAGTCCTTCGTAAAAATCGACTATGAGGTGTCCTGGAGACATTTCGACAATCTGTTGCGCGTGAACAAGCTGGATGAAACGCAGTCTGTTCAGCATCGAATATTTATCACCGAGGCGCCTCCGCGGCGCGTCGCTACCGTGAGATAGCCGTCCTCCATGTTTGGTTCCAACGACGACAAGAAGACCCCAGCTGCGGCTGGCGAGAAAAAAGGCCTGTTCGGATGGCTGCGCAAGAAGCCGCAGGAAACCGCCGACGAACAGCCACAACCGCTGCCTGAGCCTGCCGCCGAAACGGTGGAGGAGGAAGCCGCGCCAATCATCCTGCCGATTGCCGAGCCGGTCCTGCAACCGGTCGCGCCTGAGCCCGTGGCCGAACAGCCGCTGACCCCGCCCATCGAACCCACTCCCTGGCTGACCCTGCCGGTTGCAGAAGAGCCGGTGGCGCTGGTCGAAGACGAGCAAGCCGCGCATATCACCCCACCCATTCCGGCGGTGCCACAACCTGTCGTGGCGCCGATTGTCGAGGCCCCGCCGGTTGTCATTGCACCTGTCGCTTCGCAGCCCGCCCCTGAACCAGAACCCGCTCCGGTTGAAGCTTTGGCCCCAGTCGAGCCGGCCCGCACGGCTGAAGAGAATAAAGTCGGCTTCTTCGCCCGTCTCAAGCAAGGCCTGTCCAAGACCAGCGCCAGCATCGGCGAAGGCATGGCCAGCCTGTTCCTGGGCAAGAAAGTCATTGATGACGAATTGCTCGAAGACATCGAAACCCGCCTGCTGACCGCCGATGTCGGCGTCGAGGCGACCTCGGTGATCATCCAGAGCCTGACCCAAAAGGTTGCGCGCAAACAACTGACCGACGCCGACGCACTGTACAAATCCCTGCAGGGCGAGTTGACCAACATGCTCAAGCCGGTGGAACAACCACTGGTGATCACTTCGCAGAACAAGCCATTCGTGATTCTGGTGGTGGGCGTCAACGGCGCCGGCAAGACCACCACCATCGGCAAGCTGGCGAAGAAGCTGCAGCTCGAGGGCAAGAAGGTCATGCTGGCCGCCGGTGATACCTTCCGCGCCGCCGCCGTCGAACAACTGCAAGTGTGGGGCGAGCGCAACAAGATCCCGGTCATCGCCCAGCACACCGGCGCGGACTCCGCTTCGGTGATCTTCGACGCCGTGCAGGCCGCCAAGGCCCGTGGCATCGATGTGCTGATCGCCGACACGGCCGGTCGCCTGCACACCAAAGACAACCTGATGGAAGAGTTGAAGAAGGTTCGCCGGGTGATCGGCAAGCTCGATGCCGACGCGCCCCACGAAGTGCTGCTGGTGCTGGATGCCGGTACCGGCCAGAACGCCATTAACCAAGCCAAGCAGTTCAACCAGACCGTCGAACTGACCGGGCTGGCCCTGACCAAGCTCGACGGCACCGCCAAGGGCGGGGTGATTTTCGCCCTGGCCAAGCAGTTTGGCCTGCCGATTCGCTACATTGGCGTGGGCGAAGGCATTGATGATTTGCGCACCTTTGAAGCCGAGCCCTTTGTCCAGGCACTGTTTGCCGAGCGGGAGCACTCATGATTCGTTTCGAACAGGTCGGTAAACGCTATCCGAACGGTCACGTCGGCTTGCATGAGCTGAGCTTTCGGGTCCGTCGGGGCGAGTTTCTGTTTGTCACCGGCCATTCCGGCGCCGGTAAAAGTACTTTACTGCGCCTGCTGTTGGCGATGGAACGGCCCTCCACCGGCAAACTGCTGCTGGCCGGCCAGGACCTGAGCACCATCAGCAATGCGCAGATTCCCTACCTGCGGCGGCAGATCGGCGTGGTGTTCCAGAATCACCAGTTGCTGTTCGATCGCACCGTGTTCAATAACGTGGCGTTGCCGTTGCAGATCCTCGGGCTGTCCAAGGCCGAGATCGTCAAGCGCGTGGACTCGGCCCTGGAGCGCGTGGCCCTGTCGGACAAGACTGACCTGTACCCGGGCGACCTGTCCACCGGCCAGCAACAGCGCGTCGGCATCGCCCGCGCCATCGTCCATCGCCCGGCCTTGCTGTTGGCCGACGAACCCACCGGTAACCTCGACCCGCGTCTGGCGGCGGAAATCATGGGCGTATTCGAAGACATCAACCGTTTAGGCACCAGCGTGCTGATCGCCAGTCACGACCTGGCGTTGATCGCGCGGATGCGTCACCGCATGCTCACTTTGCAGCGCGGTCGATTGATCGGTGACGGGGAGGCTGGTGTATGAGTGCGACTCGCAGCCCGAAAGTGGCCGAACGCGTGGCCCCGAAAGCCTCCGACCCGCAGCCGCAAAAGAAAAAACGCGACGATGACGACGGCCCGGACTTTGCCACGCTGTTGCGCGCCTGGATCGAAAGCCATCGCGCCAGCCTGCTGGACAGCCTGCGGCGCCTGGGCAAGCAGCCCATCGGCAGCTTCTTTACCTGCATGGTGATGGCGGTAGCCCTGAGTTTGCCCATGGGCCTGTCATTATTGCTCAGTAATGTCGAGCGCCTGGGCGGCTCCTGGCAGCGTGCGGCGCAGATCTCCCTGTACCTGCAACTGGAGGCGACTCCGGCGGAAGGTCAGGCGCTGCGCGAGCAGATCAAAGCCATGCCGGGTGTAGCCGATGCCGAATACATCAGTCGCGATCAGGCGCTTGAAGAGTTCCAGCAGCAGTCCGGCCTGGGCGAAGCCCTCAAGGAACTGCCGGAAAACCCGCTGCCAGGCGTAGTGCTGGTGACGCCGAATGAAGTCGACAAGCCGACCCTTGAAGCATTAAGACAAAGACTTTCCGAACTGCCGAAGGTACAACAGGCGCAACTTGATCTAGTCTGGGTCGAGCGTCTGGCGGCGATCCTCAAGCTCGGCGACCGGTTTGTCTTCGGTCTGACGGTGCTTCTGGTTTCTGCATTACTTTTGGTGATAGGCAATACCATTCGTCTTCATATTGAAAACCGCCGCACCGAGATAGAAGTGATTAAACTCGTCGGCGGTACGGACAGTTATGTACGCAGGCCCTTCCTTTATATGGGCGCGCTGTATGGCTTTGGTGCCGGGATTCTGTCCTGGGGTGTATTGGCGTTCGGCCTGGACTGGCTGAACGATGCGGTAGTGGGGCTGGCCGGTTTGTACGGCAGTGATTTCGCACTGGCCGGTGTGCCAGCCGCCGATGGTCTGTCGCTCTTGCTTGGCGCAGTGCTGTTGGGTTATATCGGTGCATGGATTGCGGTAGCACGCCACTTGCGTGAGCTTGCACCAAAATAGGGTTTTTGCGCGTATTGACCTTTCAGTTTTTGTGGGAACTTGTCCTACGGTTCCCGGTCAATTTTCGCAGTGCTGAACTGCACGAGTTATGTGAGTCGGAGGTTTTTTCGTATGACCACTTCTTTGCAACCTGCTTATGCTCTGGTCCCGGGTGCGAACCTGGAGGCTTATGTGCACACGGTGAACAGCATTCCCTTGCTGACGCCTGAGCAGGAGCGTGAACTGGCCGAGAGTCTCTATTATGAGCAGGATCTTGAGGCGGCTCGGCAGATGGTGCTCGCCCACCTGCGTTTTGTCGTACATATCGCCCGCAGCTATTCTGGCTATGGGCTGGCCCAGGCCGACCTGATCCAGGAAGGCAACGTTGGCCTGATGAAGGCGGTCAAGCGTTTCAACCCGGAAATGGGTGTACGCCTGGTATCGTTCGCCGTGCACTGGATCAAGGCGGAAATCCATGAGTTCATCCTGCGCAACTGGCGCATCGTGAAAGTTGCGACCACCAAGGCCCAGCGCAAGCTGTTCTTCAACCTGCGCAGCCAGAAGAAGCGTCTGGCCTGGCTGAACAACGAAGAGGTCCATCGCGTGGCCGAGAGCCTCGGGGTAGAGCCTCGGGAAGTGCGCGAGATGGAAAGCCGCCTGACCGGCCATGACATGGCCTTCGACCCGGCCGCCGAAGCGGACGACGACAGCGCTTTCCAATCGCCGGCCAACTACCTGGAAGACCACCGGTACGACCCGGCGCGTCAACTGGAAGACGCCGACTGGAGCGACAACTCCAACACCAACCTGCACGAAGCCCTGGAAGTGCTGGACGAACGCAGCCGCGACATCCTCTACCAGCGCTGGCTGGCCGAGGAAAAAGCCACGCTGCACGACCTGGCGCAGAAGTACAACGTGTCGGCCGAGCGGATTCGTCAGCTTGAGAAGAGCGCGATGAACAAGCTCAAGGTGTCGATCGCCGCCTGACTGCGATAGCGGCCATAAAAAACGCCCCGATCAGTGATGATCGGGGCGTTTTTGTTTGTACGTTGCAATCCCCTGTGGGATCTTCAGTGTATGGGCTACTGCGCCCAAGGCGCTCGTCGCGAGTTATTAAGCTCCAGCAGATAACTGTCGCCCCCCAACTGGCTCATCTGCTGGCGAATCCAGCCCGCCCGCCGCAGCACATAGGGGCTCGGTCGGCTGGCGCTCCATTTTCGAGGGTTAGGCAATACCGCCGCCAGCAGGCTGGCCTGTTGCCGGGACAAGGCGTTGGCGTCAACCCGAAAGTGGTGCCGTGCTGCGGCTTCGGCGCCAAACACGCCGTCATCCCATTCGACGCTGTTGAGGTACACCTCAAGGATCCGCTGCTTGGGCCAGAACACTTCGATCAGTGCGGTGAACCAGGCCTCCAGCCCCTTGCGCAGCCAGCTGCGACCCGACCACAGGAACAGGTTCTTGGACACTTGCTGGCTGAGGGTACTGGCGCCGCGAATCGAACCGCCCTGCCCGTTGTGGGCAAGCGCGGCCTGGATCGCGCCGATGTCGAAGCCCCAGTGTTCGGGGAATTTCTGGTCTTCGCCGGCCATCACCGCGACCTTGAGGTTGTTGGAGATCCGCTCCCAAGGCTGCCAGGTGCGTTGCAGGTCGATGGGCTCGCCGCCGAACCAGGATTGAACCTTGCGCTCGATCATCAGCGCCGTGAACGGTGGCGGCACCACGCGAAACAACAGCACGAGCACAACGCTGCCGACGGCGAACCAGAGCAGGGCTTTTAGGAAACGTCGAAACAATGAACGCAGCATAGAGATGGCTTGGCCGAACCCGTCGAGCGGGCCATTATACAGACCCTGTCCACCGAGTCTGATTGGAGTTCTCATGCTGCGTAGCTTTCTGATGCTGGCTGCTTTTTTCGGCTTCACAGGCGTGGCACTCGGGGCGTTCGCCGCCCACGGCCTGAAAAACCGCCTGAGCGCCGATTACCTGGCGATTTTCCACACCGGTGTCACCTACCAACTGGTTCACACCCTGGCACTGCTGGGCGTCGCGCTGCTGGCCACGCACATCCCCGGGCGCATCGTCACCTGGGCCGGGATTTCATTTGTGGTCGGCATCCTGTTGTTCTCCGGCAGCCTGTACCTGCTGACCCTCACGGGCATCAGCAAGCTGGGCATCATCACGCCGTTTGGCGGCGTGGCGTTCCTGATCGGCTGGCTGTGCCTGGGGCTTGCCGCCTGGCGGCTGGGCTGACCGGACGGTCCCTTTCATGACGAATGGCTTGGGTCGCCCAGACTGATCGGGCTAGAATGCCAGCCCCTAAAAATGATGGCGGCATCCGGCATGCGCATTCAGTTGAACGGCGAACCCCTTGATCTGCCCGACGGTGAAACCGTCGCGGCCCTGCTGACCCGTCTGGAACTCACCGGACGCCGCGTCGCGGTGGAGCTCAATCTGGATATCGTCCCGCGCAGCCAGCACGCCGACACCACGTTGAACGACGGCGACAGCGTCGAAGTGGTCCACGCCATCGGCGGCGGCTAGTCCCTGCGGCTTTACAGTATTTCGCAAGAACCTCACCCCAACAGAGGATTTCCCATGAGCATCGTTCGTAGCGACAAGCCCTTCGTCCTGGCCGGTCGTACCTACCAGTCGCGCTTGCTGGTAGGCACCGGCAAATACCGTGACATGGAAGAAACCCGCCTGGCCATCGAAGCCTCGGGCGCCGAAATCGTGACTGTCGCCGTGCGCCGCACCAATATCGGCCAGAACCCGGGCGAACCGAACCTGCTGGATATCCTGCCACCGGATCGCTACACCATCCTGCCCAACACCGCCGGCTGCTTCGACGCCATCGAGGCCGTGCGCACCTGCCGCCTGGCCCGTGAGCTGCTCGATGGCCACAATCTGGTGAAGCTGGAGGTGCTGGCGGACCAGAAAACCCTGTTTCCCAACGTGATCGAAACCCTCAAGGCCGCCGAAACCCTGGTCAAGGAAGGCTTCGACGTGATGGTCTACACCAGCGATGACCCGATCATCGCCCGTCAATTGGCGGAAATCGGCTGCATCGCGGTGATGCCGCTGGCCGGCCTGATCGGCACGGGCCTGGGGATCTGCAACCCGTATAACCTGCAGATCATCCTCGAAGAAGCCAAGATCCCGGTGCTGGTGGATGCCGGTGTCGGTACCGCCTCCGACGCGACCATCGCCATGGAGCTGGGTTGTGAAGCGGTGCTGATGAACTCCGCCATCGCCCACGCCCAGCAGCCGATCCTGATGGCCGAAGCGATGAAACACGCGATTGTCGCCGGTCGCCTGGCGTACCTCGCCGGGCGCATGCCGAAAAAACTTTACGCCAGCGCCTCCTCGCCGCTGGATGGTCTGATCAAGTAAGAGCCATTGATGACTGAATCGAACGACACGCCTGTCCTGCCGGAAGAAGGCGAAGAGCGCCAACACCGGCGCATCAAGAGTTTTGTGATGCGCGCCGGGCGCATGACTGAAGGCCAGCAACGCGGCCTGGACCAGGGCACGCCGCTGTTCGTGCTGCCCCTGGCCGATGCGCCGGTGGATTTTGACCAGGTGTTCGGCCGCTCGGCTCCGCGCTCGCTGGAAATCGGCTTCGGCATGGGCCATTCGCTGCTGGAAATGGCCGCCGCCGCGCCGGAGCAGGATTTCATCGGCGTGGAAGTCCACCGTCCAGGCGTCGGTGCGCTGCTCAATGGCGTGCTGACCCAAGGGCTGACCAACCTGCGGGTCTACGATTGCGACGCTATCGAAGTGCTCAACCGCTGCGTGGCCGACAACAGCCTCGACCGGTTGATGCTGTTCTTCCCGGACCCATGGCACAAAAGCCGCCACCACAAGCGCCGTATCGTCCAGGCGTCGTTCGCTGAACTGGTGCGCAGCAAGTTGAAGGTCGGTGGTGTGCTGCACATGGCCACCGACTGGGAGCCCTACGCCGAATACATGCTGGAAGTGATGAACGTCGCCCCGGGCTATCGCAACCTGGCTGAAGACGGCAAGTGCGTACCACGCCCGGCCGAACGGCCGATCACCAAGTTCGAACGCCGTGGCGAACGGCTTGGGCATGGGGTTTGGGATTTGAAGTTCGAGAAGGTGGCGTAAGCATCACGCGGTAAAAACTGTGGGAGCAAGGCTTGCCCGCGATAGCAGCACCTCGGTACCAACTTCAACCCCGAGTTGCCTACATCGCGAGCAAGCTTTGCTCCCACATTTGTTTTGTGGTGTCTGTGGGATCAGCGCCGATCCGCCACCACACCAATCAACACCAGCACCACCAACAGCACTGGCGCCAGGCTGTAGTTGTTGAACTGGCTCAAGCCCCGAACGACCCACGGCGTGGCGTAGATCAGGGCCGCGCCGCTGCCGATCATGCACAGCAGGGCGATCAACGGAACGCGCAGGGCGCCGGCGATGCTGCCCAGGCGTTGTTCGACCCAGCCCTTGATGTCGGCGCCAAACAGCACCAGCAGGCAGCCCACCAATGCCAGGGAGATTTCCGACAGGTTGCTGCGGCTCCAGCGGGACACGGTGGCGAGCAGGTCGAGTACCAGATCCATTCGATTTCCTTGTTTGGGTAATTAGCTCAAAAATTTCTGCAGCAAGTCGTTGAGAAACAGCTGTCCACGCTCGGTGGCCGCCAGACGTGACGGTTCGACCTGCAACAAGCCGCTTTGTTCGGCCTCGCGCCGGCCTTCGGCCAGGCTTTGCAGGGGCAGCCCCGTGCGCTCCGGGTACAGCCGCGCTTCCACGCCTTCAGTCAGGCGCAGGGCATTCATCAAAAACTCAAAAGGCAGCTCTTCATTGGCCAGGGTTTTCTCGCCAGCCAGGAAACGTTTGGCCGGGTTGAGGTAGTCCTTGGGCAGGCGAGTCTTCCAGGTGCGTACGATGCGCCCGTCGGGATGGCTGAGCTTGCCGTGGGCGCCGGCACCGATGCCGATGAAGTCGCCGAAACTCCAGTAATTGAGGTTATGCCGCGCCGGTCGCCCGGGTTGGGCATAGGCCGAAACTTCGTATTGGGCGTAGCCATGCTCGGCCAGCAACGCTTGCCCGGCTTCCTGGATGTCCCACAGCGTGTCGTCTTCCGGCAATGTCGGCGGCTGGTTCCAGAACACCGTGTTCGGCTCCAGCGTCAGCTGGTACCAGGACAGGTGGGTCGGCTTCAAGGCGATGGCTTGGCGCAGATCGCTCAAGGCGTCGTCGAGGGACTGGTCGGGTAGGCCATGCATCAGGTCCAGGTTAAAGTTATCGAACCCGGCCTGACGGGCCATACCGGCGGCGCGCACCGCCTCGTCACCATTATGGATTCGGCCCAGGGCTTGGAGCTTGGCCTGCTGGAAGCTTTGGATGCCGATGGACAGGCGATTGATGCCCAGGGCCCGGTAAGCGACGAACTTTTCTTGCTCGAAGGTGCCGGGGTTGGCTTCCAGGGTGATTTCGATGTCATGGGCGAACGGTACGCGCCCCTCGACGCCCTTGAGCAGTCGGCCCAGAGCCTGGGCGCTGAACAGGCTGGGTGTGCCGCCGCCGAAAAAGATCGAGCTCAGCTCCCGGCCATACACGGCGTGCAGGTCCTGGTCGAGGTCGGCGAGCAAGGCGTCGACGTATTCCTCTTCCGGCAACTGCGGGCTGGCGGTGTGGGAGTTGAAATCGCAATACGGGCATTTGCGCACGCACCACGGGATGTGGATGTACAACGCCAGGGGCGGCAGCACCGGTAGTGGCGCCCGAGGGGTTTGCGCACCGCCATGAATCAGAGGTGCGGGGGACTCATCGATCATTGCAGGCCCAGGCGTTGACGCAGCAGCACCATGGCGCGGGCGCGGTGGCTCAGCTGGTTTTTTTCCACCGGGCCCAGCTCGGCACTGGAGCAGTTGCGCTCCGGCACCCAGAACAGCGGGTCATAGCCGAAACCGTGCTCGCCGCTGGCCTCGGTGAGAATACGCCCGTGCCACAAGCCTTCGCAGAGGATCGGCAGCGGATCGTCGGCATGACGGACCAGGGCCAGGACGCAAACGAACTGCGCGCCGCGCTCGGCTTCCGGCACGTCCTTGAGGGCTTCGAGCAGCTTGGTGTTGTTCGCTGCGTCGCCTTTGCCGTCCGCGTAGCGGGCCGAATAGATGCCCGGCGCGCCGCCGAGAAAATCCACCGCCAGCCCGGAATCGTCGGCCAGCGCCGGCAGGCCGGAGATGCGCGCGGCATTGCGGGCCTTGAGAATGGCGTTCTCGACGAACGACAGGCCGGTCTCTTCCGGTTCCACCTGGCTGAACTCACCAATCGAACGCAGCTGCACCGAGCCGCCGAGCATGGCCTGGAGTTCTTTGAGCTTGCCGGCGTTGTGGCTGGCCAATACGAGTTGGGTAAAGTTGATCATTGGCCCGGGAACAGTTCCTGGTTGAAGTTGATGGTGTTGAGCTTGTCGCCCACTTGCACTTTGATCTCGAAGGTCCGGGTTTCCTGCTGGGGTACCGGGTACTGGGCGATGTAGTAGATCGCGCCTTGTTCGGTCACTTGCTTGAATTTCAGTGGGACGCTCTGGCTGGTGAGGTCTTTGACCGTGCCGCTGACCTGGGCCATCAACGGTTTGCCGTCCTTGAGTACCGAGACGTTGATCACGCCCTGTTCCTTGCTGCGGATCAGTTCGGCGGCCTTGGCGATGTCCGGCGTCAGGAAGGTGGAATTGAAGGTGTTGTAGTGCACGGTGATGTCACCGAACACTTCCTTGCGTTCGCCCTTGATGACATCGGCGGCCATGGCGCCAACGCTCAGGCAGGCGGTGATGAGAAACAACGCTAGACGTTTCATGTCGTGCTCCTGGTTCGGCCGGGCTTCATACCGCGACCTGGTGATCGGCAAGGCCTGGGCTGCTGACCCGATAGATGCCTATTTCACCTAACAGATTAGGCCATAGCTTGCTGGCCCACCCATGGCGGTGTTGCTGGTCCACCGCCAGGCGATCAATGACCTTGGCCTCGCGTTCGCGGCACAGCGCTTCGAAATCCTCGAAGGTACAGAAGTGGATGTTCGGCGTGTTGTACCAGGTGTAGGGCAGGAAATCCGACACCGGCATGCGGCCCTTGCTCGCCAGGTACCAGCGGCAACGCCAATGCCCGAAATTGGGGAAGGTGATGATGCACTGGCGCCCGACCCGCAGCATTTCGTCGAGGATCTTGTCCGGGTAGTGCACCGCTTGCAGCGCCTGTGTCATGACCACGACGTCGAAGCTGTTGCTGGCGAAGTTGCCCAGGCCCTTGTCCAGGTCCTGCTCGATCACGTTGATGCCCTTGGCCACGCACTCGGCGATGTTGTCCGGGTCGTTCTCCAGGCCGTAGCCGGTGACTTGCTTGTTGTCCCGCAGCCAGGTCAGCAGTTCGCCGTTGCCGCAGCCCAGGTCGAGCACGCGGCTGCCAGCGGGGATCCATTCCTGGATGATGTCCAGATCGGCTCTCATGGCGTCCTCACAGGGTTATACGGTTCATGTAGTTGCCGAACGCCTGCAGGTAGCGCGGGATCGGGATCAAAAAGGCGTCGTGGCCCTGGGGCGCGTCGATCTCCAGGTAGCAGACGTCCTTGCGCGCGGCCATCAGTGCATCCACCAGTTCCCGCGAGCGCGCCGGGGAGAAGCGCCAGTCGGTGGTGAACGACATCACGCAGAACTTGGCCGTGGCGCCGGCGAAGGTTTTCGCCAGGTTATCGTCGAAGTTCGCTGCCGGATCGAAGTAGTCCAGTGCCTTGGTCATCAGCAGGTAGGTGTTGGCGTCGAAACGCCCGGAGAACTCTTCGCCCTGATAGCGCAGGTAGCTCTCGACCTGGAACTCGACGCTGTGGAAGTCGTAGTTGAGCTTTTCGCTCTTGAGGCCACGGCCGAATTTTTCGCCCATGGAGTCGTCGGACAGGTAGGTGATGTGCCCGACCATCCGCGCCAGCATCAGCCCGCGCTTGGGGATGACGCCGTGTTCCTGGAACGAACCGCCATGGAATTCGGGGTCAGTGAGAATCGCTTGGCGCGCCACTTCGTTGAAGGCGATGTTCTGCGCCGACAGCTTGGGCGCCGAGGCGATTGCCAGGCAATGGCGCACGCGGTCCGGGTAGGTGATGGTCCATTGCAGGGCCTGCATGCCGCCCAGGCTGCCGCCGATCACCGCTGCCCATTGGCCGATACCGAGGCGATCGGCCAGGCGCGCCTGGCTGTGGACCCAGTCTTCGACCGTCAGCACCGGGAAGTCGGCGCCGAAGGGCTTGCCGGTGTCCGGATTGAGGCTGCTGGGACCGGTGGACCCGTTGCAGCCGCCGAGGTTGTTCAGGCTGACCACGAAGAACTTGTTGGTGTCGATGGGCTTGCCGGGGCCGATGCAACTGTCCCACCAGCCGGGTTTTCGGTCGTCGACGCTGTGGTAGCCGGCGGCGTGGTGATGCCCCGACAAGGCGTGGCAAATCAGCACGGCGTTGCTCGCCGTGGCATTGAGCGTACCGTAGGTTTCGTAGATCAGGTCATAGGCTGGCAACGAACGGCCGCAGGCCAGGGCCAGGGGCTCGCTGAAATGCGCCATTTGCGGCGTCACCAGACCAACGGAATCGGGGGGAAAGGCAGCTGGCATCGACCCTGCTCGCGTTGAAATGAGGCGTAAGTCTAAAGACCGCTGTGGCTAGCGGCAAGCAACGGGCGGCGCTGATTGTCCGCCCGGCGCAAACCCCGTGGGAGCAAGGCTTGCCCGCGATGAGGACGATGCGGTCTTTCAGGGACCGAGGTGCCTGTTTCGCGAGCAAGCTTTGCTCCCACAGAGATCGGTGCTGACTGATCAGGCCGGTGTCGGGTCAGATCAGCAGGCGCAGGATTTCCGGCATCATGGTCATTGCCGCCAGGTTGTTGATCACCAGCATGTCGATCAGCTTGAGCACCATGAACGCCAGGATCGGCGAGATATCCAGGCCGCCGAGGTTCGGCACGATGCGGCGGAACGGCGCCAGGGCCGGCTCGCAGATCTGGTTCACCAGTTCCGCGCCCGGGTTATGGCTGCCCGGCGAGACCCAGGACAGGATCACGCTGACGATCAGGGCGAAGAAGAAAATCTTCAAGAACAGCGCGGTCACGCCAATGAGCGACCAGATCAGCAGTTGCAGCGGGTTGCCGGTGGTTCCGTAGGTCAGCAGCAGGGTCAGGGCCATCAGCGCCAGTTGCACGAGGATTGCCAATACCAGCGACGACATGTCCAGGCCGAACAGGCTCGGGATGATCCGGCGCAGCGGCTTGAGCAGCGGCTGGGTGGCCTTGACGATGAACTGGCAGAGCGGGTTGTAGAAGTTGGCGCGTACCAGTTGCAGCACGAAGCGCAGCAGCACGATCAGCAGGTACAGGCTGCCGAGGGTTTGCAGCACGTAGACCGCTGCAGTATTCAATCCAATCATGAATGGCTCCTTATTGGCCCAGTTGTTCGGCCATTTCGGCCGAGCGGTGCGCGGCGGCGCCGAGTGCTTTTTCCACCAGGGCTTCGAAGCCCCCGGCCTGGAACGATTTGATAGCCGCTTCGGTAGTGCCGGCCGGCGAGGTCACGCGGCGGCGCAACTCTGCCGCGTCGACGTCGCTGGACACCGCCATGTGCGCGGCGCCCAGAGCAGTCTGCAACGTCAGTTTGGCGGCGATGTCCCGCGGCAGGCCGAGTTTCTCGCCGGCGGCGGTCATGGCTTCGATCAGCAGGAAGAAATACGCTGGACCGGAGCCGGAGACGGCGGTGACGGCGTCCAGTTGTTGCTCGGTTTCCAGCCACAGCGCCAGGCCCACCGCCGACAGCAACTCTTCGGCCTGCTGGCGTTGTGCGGCGCTTACCTGTGCAGTGGCGAACAGCCCGCTGACGCCCTGGCGCAGCAGCGCCGGGGTGTTGGGCATGCAGCGCACGATCGGTTGCTCGCCCAGCCAGTTGCTCATGCTGGAGCAAGTAATGCCAGCGGCAATCGACACCACCAATTGATGGGGCTTGAGGCTCGGGCGCAGAGCTTCGCACACGGTTTTCATCGCTTGTGGCTTGACCGCCAGCACGATGACATCCACGCCGTCGATGGCCTGGGCGTTGTCGGCGAAGGTTTCGATGCCGTGCTCGGTGCTCACCCGGGTGCGGGTCTCTTCACCCGGATCGCTGGCGCGGATCTGCGCAGCGTCCAGGCCTTTGGCCCGCAGGCCGCCGATCAGGCTGGCGGCCATGTTGCCGGCGCCAATGAAGGCAATACGCGTGTTGCTCATGACAGGTCCTTGATTAGAGAGTGGGGTCAGCATGGCTTAGCTATAGTCGCGCGCGCCAAACAGGGCCGTACCGATGCGCACCCAAGTGGCACCCTGGGCAATAGCTGATTCGAGGTCATGGCTCATGCCCATGGACAGTGTGTCCAATGGCAGCTCCAGGCTGGCTTGCAGCTGTTGAACGGCGGCGAAGGCTGCGTCCTGGGCCGCACGATCATCGGTCGGCTCGGGAATCGCCATCAACCCGCGCAGCTTCAGGCGTGGCAGAGCGCTGATGGCGTTTGCCAGCGCAGGCAGGTCCGTGGGTGTGCAACCGGACTTGCTGGCTTCGCCGCTGACATTGACCTGGATACAGATGTTCAGCGGTGGCAGTTCGGCGGGGCGTTGCTCGGACAGGCGTTGTGCAACTTTCAAGCGATCCACGGAATGCACCCAATCGAAATGTTCGGCAATAGCGCGCGTCTTGTTCGATTGAATGGGGCCGATGAAGTGCCAGATCAAGGGCAGGTCAGTGAGTTCGACCTGTTTACCCAGGGCTTCTTGCAGATAGTTCTCGCCAAAGTCCCGCAGGCCGGCGGCATAGGCTTCGCGCAGGGCCTGGGCGGGCTTGGTCTTGCTCACGGCCAGCAGCTGGACGCTGTGTTCGGCGCGGTGGGAGGCCTGCTCCGCAGCGCGGATACGCGATCTAACCTGAGCGATGTTGTCTGCTATCGTGGACATAAAGAAGCGCCAGCGGTGAGGTTCGCGGCATTCTACTGGAATTGAGGAGCGCTATGGATATCACTGAGTTACTGGCGTTCAGCGCCAAGCAGGGCGCGTCGGACCTGCACCTGTCCGCCGGGTTGCCGCCGATGATCCGTGTCGATGGCGATGTACGGCGCATCAACCTGCCGGCGCTGGATCACAAGCAGGTTCATGAGCTGATCTACGACATCATGAACGACCGGCAACGGGTGGATTACGAGAAGTTTCTGGAAACCGATTTTTCCTTCGATGTGCCGGGCGTGGCGCGATTCCGGGTCAACGCCTTCAATCAGAATCGCGGTGCCGGGGCGGTGTTTCGCACCATCCCGTCAAAAGTCCTGACCATGGAAGACCTGGGGATGGGCGAAGTGTTTCGCAAAGTGACCGAAGCGCCCCGCGGGTTGGTGTTGGTGACCGGACCGACCGGGTCAGGCAAGTCCACGACCCTGGCGGCCATGATCGACCACTTGAACAGCCACAAGCACCATCACATCCTCACCATCGAAGACCCCATCGAATTCGTTCACGAACCGCGCAAATGCCTGATCAACCAGCGCGAAGTGCACCGCGACACCCAAAGCTTCTCCACGGCCCTGCGCTCGGCCTTGCGGGAAGACCCGGACGTGATTCTGGTGGGGGAGATGCGCGACCTGGAGACGATCCGCCTGGCCCTGACCGCCGCCGAAACCGGCCACCTGGTGTTCGGCACCCTGCACACCACGTCGGCGGCCAAGACCATCGACCGGGTGGTGGACGTGTTCCCGGGTGACGAGAAGTCCATGGTTCGCTCGATGTTGTCGGAATCGCTGCAGGCGGTGATTTCCCAGACGCTGGTCAAGAAGATCGGCGGCGGCCGAATCGCGGCCCATGAAATCATGCTGGGGACCTCGGCGATCCGGAACCTGATCCGCGAAGACAAAGTGGCGCAGATGTACTCGTCGATCCAGACCGGCGGCTCGCTGGGGATGCAGACGCTGGATATGTGTTTGAAGGATTTGCTGACCAAAGGCTTGATCAGCCGCGAACATGCCCGGGAGCGGGCGCGTACGCCGGATAACTTCTAGAGGGTGGTGCTTTTGCAGGCCTCATCGCGAGCAAGCTCGCTCCCACACTCGATCTTCAGTGACCACAGAAATTGTGTTCGCCGCAAATAAAATGTGGGAGCGAGCTTGCTCGCGATGAGGCACCCAGCAGCGACACAAATACCGGATCAGCGCTGAACCACCCGCAGCCCACCCGGTTCTTTCGGCAGAACCCGCTTGGCAACCACGTAATGGGTGTTCCAGTACGGTTTGTTCAAGGTGTCGATGCTCACCGACTTGCCACGGCGCGGGGCGTGGATGAAGCGGTCGTTGCCCAGGTAAATAGCCACATGGTTGACCCGGCGGCTCTTGAGCTTGAAGAAAATCAGGTCGCCGGGCTTGAGGTCCTTGCGATCGACTTTCTCGCCGTGACCGGAGGCCATCGCATTGGAAGTGCGTGGCAGGTCGAATGTGGCGTCGTTGAAGGCGTACTTCACCAATCCGCTGCAATCGAAACCTTTACTTGGGCTACTGCCGCCCCAACGATAAGGTGTGCCGAGTACATTCACGGCACGGCTCAGCACGTTGCTGCTCGCTTTGGTCGCCATGGGCGGAACCAGCTTGCTGTTAGTCGTGCTCAAGCGCTGGACGTTTTGCTTGTTCTTGCTCGCAGGAGCAGAAACATGGGATTTGGGGGTGTAGCCGTTGACGTTAGGAAGACGTTGCTCACGATTGGTGGCGTGGGCGGCCAGTGGCATTAATAGGCAAATGGTCAGCCATGTCTTGAAAAATGGACGCATTAGGCAGGGCTCTTAAAGGTTAGCGCGCAACTTTATAACAGCTTTTTTCGCGTTCCTGAGGCCGTTTGTCGATTCGAAACCCGGCGCCAACCCAGCATAATTGCGACAAATTGCTCCGATTGTCCGACAGAACCCCGACCCCACGGGGGTTTCCTTGGTTCAAAGCCGCTCAGGACCGCTTGTCGGCGAGACACAAAAAAGTCACAAAAAATCTGAACAAATTTATCTATCGAGGCAAAAGAGGCCATTCATGAACAGCTATCAGCAGGACGTGACCCGCGATACCCACAGCAAATTCATTGGCTACTTGCTGTGGATTTTCGGTTTTACCGGGGCTCACCGCTTCTATTACGGCAAGCCAGTCACCGGTACGATCTGGTTCTTCACCTTCGGCCTGTTGGGTATCGGCTGGCTGATCGACCTGTTCCTGATTCCGGCCATGGATCGCGAAGCGGACCTGCGTTTTACCCCTGGCCCTATTGAATACACCGTTGCGTGGATCTTGCTGACGTTTCTCGGTGTGCTGGGCGTGCATCGCATGTATCAGGGTAAATGGCTCAGTGGGATCCTTTACCTGCTGACTGGCGGGGTGTTTTTCCTGGGGGTGTTGTATGACTTCTGGACGCTGAACGATCAGGTTTCGATTCGTAATGCGCAGAAGCGGGGGGCTTTTCACTAAGTCAGCTAGACCGAGTCGCCTGCATTCGCGAGCAAGCCCGCTCCCACATTGGATCTGGGGTGTTCACACATCATGTGTTCACGGCGGATCCAATGTGGGAGCGGGCTTGCTCGCGAAGCAGGCGACGCGGCATCAGGCCTGGTGAGTAATCCGCCCATCCATCAGGGTGTAACGCACCACACCCGGCAGGCTGTGACCGAGGAACGGGCAATTGTCACCCTTGGAACGCCAGGCTTCACCGGCCACGGTGGACGCGGCGGGGTCGAACAGCACCAAATCCGCCGCCGCGCCAACTGCCAGTTTCCCGGCCGGCAATTGCAACGCCTGGGCCGGGCCGGCGCTCAGGCGTGCCAGCAAGGTTGGCAGGTCGAGCAAGCCGTCTTCGACCAATGTCAGGGCCAGCGGCAGCAGCAGTTCGACGCTGCTGATGCCCGGCTCGGTGGCGCCAAACGGTGCCAGCTTGGCATCGCGCTCGTGGGGTTGGTGATGGCTGGAGATGGCCGAGATCACCCCGGACTTCAGCGCTTCGCGCAAGCCATCGCGGTCGGCGCGGGTGCGCAGCGGCGGCTGGACGTGATAGACGCTGTTAAAGTCGATCAACGCTTCGTCGGTCAGGATCAGTTGATACAGCGCCACATCGGCGGTCACCGGCAGGCCGCGAGCCTGGGCCTGGGCGATCAGCGCCGCGCCGCGGGCACTGGTCAGTTGGCTGAAGTGCGCGCGCACGCCGCTTTGCTCTACCAACAGCAGGTCCCGGGCCAGGGCCACGGTCTCGGCGGTTTCCGGAATGCCCGGCAGGCCGAGGAAGCTGGCGGTCGGCCCTTCGTGGGCCAGGCCGCCTTCGGCCAGGTCGTGATCCTGAGAGTTGAAAATCACCGTCAGGTCGAAGGTCGCCGCGTATTCCAGGGCGCGGCACAGGGTGCGGGTGTTGCGGAAACTGTTCAGGCCGTTGCCGAACGCCACGCAGCCGGCGTCGCGCAGGGCAATGAGTTCTGCCAGTTGCTCGCCGTCGAGGCCTTTGCTCAGCGCGCCGATGGGGAAGACCTTGGTATTACCGGCCTCGCGGGCGCGGTCGAGGATCAGTTCGGCCACGGCCGAGGTGTCCAGCACCGGTTTGGTCTGCGGCGGACAGCACAGGCTGGTCACGCCACCGGCGGCGGCGGCCCGGGTCTCGCTGACGATGCTGCCTTTGCGGCTGTAACCGGGTTCGCGCAGGGCGACATTCAGGTCCACCAGGCCAGGGGCGGCCACCAGGCCTTGGGCGTCGAGGGTCTCGACCGCGACGAAACCGGCCGGTGCGGCGCCTAGGGCGACGATCTTGCAGGCATCGATATGGATATCAGTCACTTGATCCAGGCCACTGGCTGGATCGATCACGCGTGCGCCGAGAATGCTGAGCTTCACTGGGCGTTCTCCTGGTCGAATTGGCGCTGGGCCGTTTGCCCGCTCATGGCCATGGACAGCACGGCCATGCGGATGGCGATGCCGTAGGTCACTTGGTTGAGGATCACCGAGTGCGGCCCGTCAGCCACCGCTGATTCGATTTCCACACCGCGGTTGATCGGCCCCGGGTGCATGACGATGGCGTCCGGCTTGGCCCCGGCCAAACGGGCGGTGGTCAGGCCGAACAGGCGGTAGAACTCGCCTTCGCTGGGCAGCAGGCCGCCGGTCATGCGTTCGCGCTGCAGACGCAGCATGATCACCACGTCCACATCCTTGAGGCCTTCGGTCATGTCGGTGTAGACCTTCACGCCGTACTGCTCGACGCCGATGGGCAGCAGGGTCTTGGGCGCGATCACGCGAATGTCCGGGCAGCCGAGGGTCTTGAGGGCCAGCATGTTCGAACGGGCCACTCGCGAGTGCAGGATGTCGCCGACGATGGCCACCGACAGGTTTTCGAAGCTGCCCTTGTGCCGACGGATGGTCAGCATGTCCAGCATGCCCTGGGTCGGGTGGGCATGACGGCCGTCGCCGCCGTTGATGATCGCCACTTGCGGGCACACGTGTTCGGCAATGAAGTGCGCCGCGCCGGAATCACCGTGACGCACGACGAACATGTCGGCGGCCATGGCTTCAAGGTTGCGCAAGGTGTCGAGCAGGGTTTCGCCCTTGCTCGCCGAGGACGTGGACACGTTTAGCGTGATCACGTCCGCCGACAGCCGCTGGGCCGCCAGTTCGAAGGTGGTGCGGGTGCGGGTGGAGTTTTCGAAGAACACGTTGCACACGGTCTTGCCGCGCAGCAACGGGACTTTCTTCACCGCCCGGGCGCCGACTTCGAGGAACGAGTCGGCAGTGTCGAGGATTTCCGTCAGCAGCTCGCGGCGCAGGCCGTCGAGGGACAGGAAGTGGCGCAGCTGGCCCTGATCGTTGAGCTGCAGCGGGCGCTTGGTTTCGAGAGGCGTCATCGCGATGGACTCTTACAAGGGCAGTTAAAGGGCAAGGTCTTGCAGTTCGAGTTGCAGCGGCGAGGGGCCGGAGAGCTTGACCCGCTCGTGGGCCGCCAGCGTCAGCGTCGCGCCGACCACGTTCGGGCGAATCGGCAGCTCGCCGGCGTCCAGGTCCAGCAGGCACACCAGGGTCACACTGGCCGGGCGGCCATAGTCGAACAGTTCGTTCATGGCGGCGCGGATGGTCCGGCCACTCATCAGCACGTCGTCGATCAATACCAGATGCTGGCCTTCGATCTCGAACGGCAGGGCCGAAGGGCGCACTTGCGGGTGCAGGCCGTTCTGGCTGAAGTCGTCGCGGTAGAACGACACATCCAGGGTGCCCAAGGGCGATTGGCTGCCCAGTTCATCGAGCAAGGCCTGGGCGACCCAGACGCCACCGGTGCGAATACCGATGTAGCGCGGTTCGCTGATGCCGCGGTGTTCCAGGTGCGCCGTGAGACGAATCGCCATCTGGCTGATCAGTTCGGCAGGATTGGGCAGGCTCATGCTGGCTCCTTCAGGTTCCCGGGCCGGTGGTGAGTGGCGCGGCTTATCGCTAAAAGAAAGCGCCTTGGCGGCGCTTTGTAAAAAAATCAGGTTTCAAACAGAGCGGTGTTGGCGTCGAGCCAGCCTTGCAGCAGCAGGGCGGCCGCGATGGCGTCCACCGGGTTGTCGCGGTAACTGCCTTTCTGCCCACCACGCACCAGGCGCTCGCCCTTGGCTTCGAAGGTGGTCAGGCGTTCGTCATGGGTATAGAAGGGCAAGTTGAAGCGGCCATTGAGCCTGCGGGCGAATTTTTCGGCGCGCAGGCACATGTCGCTGGGCGTGCCATCCATGTTCAGCGGCAGGCCGACCACCACGGCGTCGGGCTTCCATTCCTTGATCAGCGCTTCGACCTGGTTCCAGTCCGGAACGCCATTCTGCGCCTTCAGCGTGCACAGCTCGCGGGCCTGGCCGGTAATGACCTGGCCGACCGCCACGCCGATCTGTTTGGTGCCGTAGTCGAAGCCCAGCAGCAAGCGCAGGGCCATCAGGCGTGTCCTGCCTGGCTGGTGAGCAGGCTGAGGTTGACCCCCAACCGGCTGGCCGCCGCTTCCAGGCGCAGTTCGCTGCTGGTGTTGAACAGGATGTCGGCGTCGAACGGGCAGGTCAGCCAGGCGTTATCGGCCAGCTCGGCTTCCAGTTGCCCGGCTTCCCAACCGGCATAGCCGAGGGCGATCAGGCTTTTTGCCGGACCGACGCCATCGGCGATGGCGAACAGCACGTCCTGGGAGGTGGACAGCGAGATGCCGTCCAGGTCCACGGTGGCCTGGTAGCTCGGCCCCGACGGATGGAGCACGAAACCGCGGTCGGTCTGCACCGGGCCGCCGATGAAAATCGGCACATGCTGGCACAGGAGTGGCGGCTCGATGTCGGGACGCAACTGCTCAAGAATGTCCGCCAGGTTCAGTTCCTGCGGGCGATTGATCACCAGCCCCATGGCCCCATTGGCCGTGTGCTCGACGATGTAGGTCAAGGTATGGGCAAAGTTCGGATCGGCCATGTGCGGCATGGCGATCAGGAAGTGATGCTTGAGGTAGGTGGGGCTGACGTTTTTCATAGGCGCTAGTGTGGCGGCGCAGGGGCGAACTGACAAGCTGGGGATGTGCAGGAAATACCTCGAACTGGCTGGCGACACCGATCAAATGTGGGAGCACCAGAAACCCCGAGCCATGCACATCTCCACTGTGGGAGCGGGCTTGCTCGCGAAGGGGCCGGTACATCCGACAGCGCTCTTGGGGCAGGACTGCCGTCTTCGCGAGCAAGCCCGCTCCCACAAGGGATTGGCGGCAGTTCAGTTGCTGGAAAGGCGGTCGCCCCGGGCGAATTTCCAGGTGCGGATGATTTCCAGGCGGTCGATGTCCGACAAATCCCCGGTAAACGGCGCGAACGGCGCGGCCAGGCGCACGATCCGCTGGGCCGCCTGGTCCAGCAGCGGCTGGCCGGAGGATTCCAGCACCAGCACTTCATACAACGAACCGTCGCGGTTGATCGAGACCATTAGCCGCAGGTTGCCGTAGATCTGTTTGCGCCGGGCTTCGTCGGGGTAGTTGAGGTTGCCGATGCGCTCGACCTTCTTGCGCCATTCGTCCTTATACCAGGCGCCCTTGTCGCGCATGGTCGAGGCGGCGCTCAGGCGGTGGATGCGCGGGCGTTTGGCGTACAGCTGCTGTTCCTGGGCCAGTTCGGCTTCCAGGCTGGCGATGTCACTGGACAGTTGGGAACTGTCGAAAGTCGGTGCCGGGACCTTGGGCTTGGGATCGGGCTTGACCTCTTCCTTGACCGGGGCTTTTTTCGGCTTCGGTGCCACAGTGGTCACGGCGGCCTTGGGCGCGGTCTCCTGCACCTCGGGCTTGGCCGACGGCGGCGGGGTGACTTTCTGCACCGTGTTGTCCTGGAATGGCGCGATCTCGGTGGTCTTGGGGATCGCCTTTTTTTCCAGGGTGCCGCTGCCTTGCTGGTTTTCCTGGGCCAGGAAATCGGCCTTCTTGGGCTTGATCTCGCTCTTGAAGGTGGCCAGGGTGATTTCCAGGGTCTGGCTGATCTGTTTGGGTTCGACCGTGGCAAAGCCGACGCCCAGCAGCAGGGCCAGGTGGATCAGCGCTGCCAGGAACAGGGTAAAACCGAGGCGATCAGCCGGGCGCACGCCACGATGGGCGAGCTCTTGGGGCAGATCGGACGGGAGAGTCATGACAAGGAAACCAACATCGCGTTTTTTTCAGGCCGGGCATGATAACGCAATGTGGGTTTCCTTCAGCAGGATCTGGATCAACGAGCCTTGAGCTTCTGATCGATGGCATCCATCAGCATCCCGCCGATGTCAGTGCCAAAGGCGTTGTCGATTTCGCGGATGCAGGTCGGGCTGGTGACGTTGATTTCCGTCAAATGCTCGCCAATCACGTCCAGGCCCACGAACAACAGGCCTTTCTCGCGCAGGGTCGGGCCGACCTGGGCCGCGATCCAGCGGTCCTTCTCGGTCAACGGACGGGCTTCGCCACGACCGCCGGCCGCCAGGTTACCGCGGGTTTCGCCGGCTGCCGGGATGCGCGCCAGGCAATAATCCACTGGTTCGCCGTCGATCATCAGGATGCGTTTGTCGCCGTCGATGATGGCCGGCAGGTAACCCTGGATCATGATCTGCTGCTTGCCGTGCAAGGTCAGGGTTTCCAGGATCACCGAGAGGTTCGGGTGGCCGGCGGTGTGTCGGAAGATCGAGGAGCCGCCCATGCCGTCCAGGGGCTTGAGGATCACGTCGCCGTGATGATCGGCAAATTCACGCAGCACATCCGGGCGCCGGCTGACGATGGTCGGCGGCGTGCACTGCGGGAACAGCGTGGCGAACAGTTTTTCGTTGCAGTCGCGCAGGCTCTGGGGCTTGTTGACCACCAGTACACCGGCGTTTTCGGCTTGCTCAAGCAGGTAGGTGGAGTAGACGAACTCCATGTCGAATGGTGGATCCTTGCGCATCAGGATCACGTCCAGGTCGCTCAGCAGCGCATCGCTTTCGGTGCCCAGCTCAAACCATTTTTCGGGGTTGGCGAAGACTTTCAGCGGCTTCATCCGCGCCCGCGCCTGGCCTTCGGCCTGGTAGAGGTCACGCTGCTCCATGTAGAACAGCTCCCAGCCGCGCTTTTGAGCGGCCAGCAGCATGGCCAGCGAGCTATCCTTTTTATAGGAAATGCTGGCGATAGGGTCCATGACAATGCCGACGCGTACGCTCATGGCTTGGTTCCTCGAAAATTTGATGGGCACAAATGGCGTGAAAAAGTGGCGTCAGAGTGGCGCCCGGAAGTTTGGCGGTCAAGGAAAAACCACCGCGCCGAGCGGCCGATAGATCGGCGATGGAGACTGTGCTAAAAAGGCTGCCATGTGACGTGCGGGCCTTGAACATCAAGGGTTTGCGCTGTCGTTCACTCTTAAGCGTTAAAAACCGGTCAGCAGTGGCAATGGCAGAGCATCTTACGCAGCAGCAACCCAGTGCCTTGAAGGTCATGGTCATCGACGACTCGAAGACCATCCGCCGCACCGCCGAAACCCTGCTGCGCAACGTGGGGTGCGAGGTAATCACGGCCATCGACGGCTTCGACGCCCTGGCCAAGATCGCCGACCATCATCCGGGCATCATCTTTGTCGACATCATGATGCCGCGCCTGGACGGTTACCAGACCTGCGCCCTGATCAAGAACAACAGCGCGTTCAAGGCCACGCCGGTGATCATGCTGTCGTCCCGGGACGGGTTGTTCGACAAGGCCAAGGGGCGCATCGTCGGTTCCGATCAGTTTTTGACCAAGCCGTTCAGCAAGGAAGAACTGTTGGGGGCAATACAGGCCCATGTTCCGGGCTTTATCGCTGTCCAGCCGCACCAGGCACATTAATGACGCTCGGCCAACGGGCCTGGGGTCGACAAAAATGGGGAAGACCATGGCACGTATTCTGATCGTCGATGATTCGCCGACCGAAATGTACAAACTGACCGGTATGCTGGAAAAGCACGGCCATCAGGTCCTGAAGGCCGAAAACGGCGCCGACGGCGTGGCCCTGGCCCGCCAGGAAAAACCCGATGCCGTGCTGATGGACATCGTCATGCCCGGCCTCAACGGTTTCCAGGCCACGCGCCAGTTGACCAAGGACCCGGACACCGGGCACATCCCGGTGATCATCATCACCACCAAGGACCAGGACACCGACAAGGTCTGGGGCACGCGCCAAGGGGCGAAGGATTACCTGACCAAGCCGGTGGACGAAGAAACCCTGATCGCGACCTTGAACAAAGTGCTGGCGGGTTGATGGCTCGGCCATGAGCCAATCCCTGACGGCATTCGAGCTGCTACTGCAGATCGATCGGCGCTGCCGGCTGCTGGGGGCGGACCTGCCTTCCCAGCCGACCCATCGCGCCGGTTGGAGCGGCATCGGCTTTCGCTTGGGTGAACACTGGTACGTGGCGCCCATGGGCGAAGTCAGTGAAGTGCTGCATGAGCCGCGTTACACGCACTTGCCCGGGGTCAAGCCATGGGTTCGTGGTGTGGCTAACCTGCGTGGGCGATTGTTGCCACTGATGGACCTGTGCGGTTTCTTCGGGCATGAGCTCTCGTCGGTGCGCAAGCAGCGGCGGGTGTTGGTGGTCGATCACGACGAGGTGTTCACCGGGTTGTTGGTGGACGAGGTCCTCGGGCTGCAGCATTTCGCCCAGGACAGCTTGGAAACGACGCTTGCGGACGATCTCGACGGCCCGGAGGCGGCCTTCGTCAAAGGTCGTTTTCGCGGCGAGCGCCAGTGGCGAGTGTTCAGCCCGTTTGCGTTGACGCGCTCGCCGGGGTTCATGGATGTGGCAATTTAACAGGCCGTAATGCGGCCCCTGTGGGAGCGAGCTTGCTCGCGATAGCGGCGGTACAGCTTGCGTCAATATTGACTGTGCTGGCGCCATCGCGAGCAAGCTCGCTCCCACAATGGGGTGGCGGTGGGATGGGGTCTTGGGCAGTACAGGCGAGAACCGATGATCAAAGCAAAAACAGGCAAGCCACTGGAAGCGTCGCGCAGTCGTTCGCAGATCATCGTGCTGTTCGTCGCGCTGATTGTCTTCATCATGCTGCTGTTCGCCAATTTCGCTTACCTCAACACTCAATCGACCTACGACAAACAGTACATCGGCCACGCCGGTGAATTGCGCGTGCTGTCCCAACGCATCGCCAAGAACGCCACCGAAGCCGCCGCCGGCAAACCTGCGGCGTTCAAGTTGTTGAGTGACGCGCGCAATGATTTCGCCCAGCGCTGGGGTTATCTGAAACAGGGTGATCCAGTGACCGGCCTGCCACCGGCGCCCGCCACTCTGCGTCCGCAGATGCGTGCCGTGCAGCTGGACTGGGAGCGCCTGCTGAAGAACGCCGACGCCATTCTCTCCAGCGAGCAGACCGTATTGTCGCTGCATCAGGTGGCGGCGACCCTGGCCGAAACCGTGCCGCAGTTGCAGGTCGAGTACGAAAAAGTTGTCGAAATCCTGCTCCAGCGCGGCGCGCCCGCCGCCCAGGTGGCCATGGCCCAGCGTCAGTCGCTGCTGGCCGAGCGGATTCTCGGCGCGGTGAATACCGTGCTGGCCGGGGACGAAAACGCCAGCCAGGCCGCCGACACCTTTGGTCGCGACGCCGCACGCTTCGGCCAGGTGCTCAATGGCATGTTGCAAGGCGACCCGACCTTGAAGATCTCCCAGGTCCAGGACCGCGACGCCCGGGCACGGCTGGCTGAAATCAGTGAACTCTTCGAGTTTGTCTCGGGTTCGGTGGACGAAATCCTCGAAACCTCCCCGGAGCTGTTCAAGGTTCGTGAATCGGCCGGCAACATCTTCAACCTGTCGCAAACCCTGCTCGACGAAGCCTCGCACCTGGCCACGGCCTTCGAGAACCTGGCCGGCGGACGCTCCGTTAATAGCATTGGCGGCTATGTGCTCGGCTTGCTGGCGCTGATGTCGATCATCCTGATCGGGCTGGTGATGGTCCGTGAAACCAACCGCCAACTGCGCGAAACCGCGGAAAAGAACGAGCGCAACCAGAACGCGATCATGCGTCTTCTGGACGAAATCGAAGACCTGGCCGACGGCGATTTGACCGTCACCGCGTCGGTCACTGAAGACTTCACCGGCACCATCGCTGACTCCATCAATTACTCGGTGGATCAACTGCGGGACCTGGTCGCCACCATCAACCTCACCGCCGGCCAGGTCGCCGCTGCGGTGCAGGAGACCCAGGCCACGGCCATGCACCTGGCCCAGGCTTCCGAGCATCAGGCCCAGCAGATCAGCGAAGCTTCGACTTCAATTAATGAAATGGCCCAGTCCATCGACCAGGTCTCGGCCAATGCCGCCGAATCGTCGGCGGTGGCCGAGCGCTCGGTGGAAATCGCCAACAAGGGCAACGAGGTGGTGCACAACACCATTCATGGCATGGACAACATTCGCGAGCAGATCCAGGACACCGCCAAGCGCATCAAGCGCCTGGGTGAGTCATCCCAGGAAATTGGCGACATTGTCAGCCTGATCGACGACATCGCCGACCAGACCAACATCCTGGCGCTCAACGCCGCGATCCAGGCGTCCATGGCCGGTGATGCCGGGCGCGGGTTCGCGGTGGTGGCCGATGAAGTGCAGCGCCTGGCGGAACGCTCTTCGGCGGCGACCCGGCAAATCGAGACCCTGGTGCGGGCGATCCAGGCCGACACCAACGAGGCGGTGATTTCCATGGAGCAGACCACCACCGAAGTGGTGCGCGGCGCGCGGCTGGCCCAGGATGCCGGCGTCGCGCTGGAGGAAATCGAAGGCGTGTCCAAGACCCTGGCGGCGCTGATCCAGAGCATTTCCAACGCGGCTCAGCAACAGACCACCTCGGCGGGGCAGATTTCCTTGACCATGAACGTGATCCAGCAGATCACTACGCAAACCTCGTCCGGCTCCACCGCCACCGCCGAGAGCATCGGCAACCTGGCGAAAATGGCCAGCCAGCTGCGTCGTTCGGTGTCGGGGTTTACCTTGCCGGCGGGGCCGGTGGTTGAGGATGACAAGGGGTGACTGGTCTGCTGGGAGGGGATCTACCTGTGGCATGGGTGCTTTTGTGGCGAGGGAGCTTGCTCCCGCTGGGGGGCGTAGCCGCCCCAGGGATTTTGTGAGCGCTGCGCGCTCAAGCGCGAGCAAGCTCCCTCGCCACGGGGTTCTGGGCCGTACCACAGGCATACGACTGTTGATTTGGAGTGGTTATGGGTGATCGGCACGACTATGTGGCCCTCGAATGGGTCAAGGGCGAGATTGCCGAAACGCTGAAGCAGGCCCATCTGGCCCTCAACCGGCTGGTGGATGATCCGCAGGCGTCGGACGCCCTCGGGCAATGCCTGGCCTGCATTCACCAGGTCCACGGCGGCCTGCAGATGGTCGAGTTCTATGGTGCGGCGCTGCTGGCCGAGGAGATGGAGCAGCTGTGCGCCGCCCTGCTGGACAACCGCATCGCCCATCGCGACGAAGCCATCAGCCTGTTGAGCCAGTCCCTGGGCCAGTTGCCGATCTACCTGGAGCGCATCCAGGGCGCCCGACGCGACCTGCCGCTGGTGGTGCTGCCGCTGATCAACGACTTGCGCAGCGCCCGGGGCGAGAGCCTGTTGTCGGAGACCAGCCTGTTCAGTCCCGAGCTGCCGGACATCGCGGCGCTCAGCGACGAGGCATTGAAGCGGCTCGAGCCGGCGGAACTGCCACACACCTTGCGCAAATTGCGCCAGACCCTGCAAATGGCCCTGGTGGGCCTGTTGCGTGAACAGGATGACGCCACCCACCTCGGGTATCTGGCCAAAGTTTTCCTTCGCCTGGAAGGGCTGTGTGCCGGGGCGCCACTCAATGCCTTGTGGCAGGTGGCTTCGGCGCTGGTCGAAGGCATGCGCGACGGACGCATCGCCAATAGCCCGGCGTTGCGCAGCCTGTTCAAGGAAACCGACAAGGAGCTCAAGCGCCTGCTGGACCAGGGCATGCTTGGCATCAATCAACCGGCACCGCCACACTTGCTCAAGAGCTTGTTGTTCTATATTGCCAAGGCCGAACATCCCAGCGGGCAGATGCAGATCATGAAAGAACGCTACTCACTGGACGACGCGCTGCCCGACAGCGCCATGGTCGACGAGGAACGCGCGCGTCTGGCCGGGCCCGACCGCGATGCCATGCGCTCGGTGCTCACCGCGCTCTGCGAAGAGCTGGTGCGGGTCAAGGAGCGCCTTGACCTGTTCGTACGCAGCGACCGCCAGCACGCCTCTGAACTGGACAGCCTGTTGGCGCCCCTGCGGCAGATCGCCGATACCTTGGCGGTGCTCGGCTTCGGTCAGCCGCGCAAGGTCATCATCGATCAATTGGCGGTGGTGCTGAGCCTTGCCCAAGGCCAGCGCGAGCCGGATGACGCAACGCTCATGGACGTCGCCGGAGCCCTGCTCTATGTCGAAGCGACCCTGGCCGGCATGGTCGGCACCGTCGAGCCGGAGAGTCGCGAAGAGACCCACCTGCCCACCACCGACCTGACCCAGATTCACCAGATCGTCATCAAGGAAGCCCACACCTGCCTGCAACAGGCCAAGGACATGATCGTCGACTATATCGACGCCGACTGGAACAGCGAGCAATTGCAACCCTTGCCGGCGCTGCTGACCCAGGTGCGTGGCGCGCTGGCGATGATCCCCCTGAGTCGCGCTGCCAGCCTGGTGGAGGCTTGCAACGGTTTTATCCGCGAACACCTGCTGCTGGACCATGCCCAGCCGGGTTGGGAAGAACTCGATCACCTGGCCGATGCCATCACTGGCCTCGAATACTACCTGGAGCGTTTGAGCGAAGACCCGCAAACCCCTGGCGAGCCCTTGCTGGATGTGGTTGAAAAGAGCTTGGCTGTGCTCGGCTATTTCCCCGACGAAGCCCGTGTGCCATTGCTCGATGATGTGCTGAGCCCCAACGAAGCCCAGTTGATGCAGGACTTGCAGGAGCTGGATGACCCGCAGACTGTGCAGTCCCTGGCCGAAGTGCTCGCCAGCCCGGTCCTGGCGGTCAACCCTCCGGCCAGGAACACCCCTGGCAGCCTGCTACCGCCGCCGGTGGATGAACACCCGGTGGACGATGAGTTGCGTGAGGTCTTTCTTGAGGAAACTGGCGAAGTGCTGGATGTCCTGCGCGAATACCTGCCGCGTTGGAACGCTCATCCCGACGACCATGGCGCCCTGAGTGAGCTGCGCCGAGCCTTCCATACCCTCAAGGGCAGCGGCCGGATGGTCCGGGCGTTGGTGCTGGGAGAGCTGGCCTGGGCCGTGGAAAACCTGCTTAACCGGGTGCTGGAGCACAGCGTCGAACCGAGTGCTTCAGCTCGCCAATTGATCGAGGAAACGGTGCAGTTGTTGCCGACCCTGGTCAGCGAGTTCGCTGCCAATCACCAGCGCCAGCGCGACGATGTCGACCGCCTGGCTGCTCGCGCCCACGCCCTGGCCAAAGGCAGCGACGAGGAAGACGAAGACGAGCAGGATGTGGCCGCCCTTGATCCGTTGCTGCTGAAGATCTTCGACACCGAAGCCCAGGGTCACCTCGCCAGCCTCAATCGATTTCTCGACCAGACTGCCGACCACCTGCCATTGCAGGCCAGCGATGAGCTGCAGCGGGCTTTGCACACTCTCAAGGGCAGTGCATCCATGGCCGGTGTGCTGCCGATCGCCGAGCTGGCCGGCGCGATGGACGAGCTGGCCCGGGAATACAAGGCGCACTTGATCGCCCTCGACCTGGATGAGGTCGAACTGCTGCTGGAGGCCGAAGGCCTGCTGCGCCAGGGCCTGCGCCGGTTGCACAGCGAACCGCTGGCCGCGATTCCCGGCGCCGATTCGCTGATTCAGCGCGTCCAGGCCCTGTTGGCCGAGCGTCTGCAAACAGCCCTCAGCGCACCGGACAAAGGGCTGCGAACCAAGCGTGATCCGCAACTGATCAACAACTTCCTCGCCCAGGGCATGGACATCCTGCTGGACGCCGAAAGCCTGTTGCAACGCTGGCAGCAGCACCCGGGCGAAGGCCAGGAGCTGAGTGCGTTGCTGGATGAGTTGACCACCCTCGGCGAAGGCGCGCACCTGGCCGATTTGCACCCGGTGGACGAACTCTGTGAAGCCTTGCTTGACCTCTATGGGGCGGTGGAAGAAAGCAGCCTGGCGGTCAGCGACGGTTTTTTCCAGGAGGCGCAGCGCGCCCATGAAGCGCTGATCGACATGCTCGATGAACTCGCGGCCGGGCAGCATGTGCATCCGCAGCCCGAGCGGGTTCAGGCCCTGCGCAGCCTGCTCGAGGCCAGCCTCGACCCATCGGCCACCGGGCTGATCCGCAGCGACGGCAGCCGAACCCTGAGCATTCGTGAATTGGGCAATGCGACGGCTGAACTTGAACGCAGTGCGCCGGCGTCCACCACCGTGGACGACGACATTGCCGCGATTTTTCTCGAAGAAGCCCAGGACATTCTCGAAAGCGCCGCCCAGGCCCTGCAACGCTGGTTGGCCGATCCGGAGAATGGGGCGCCGCTGTCCTCGCTGCAACGTGACCTGCATACCCTCAAGGGCGGCGCGAAGATGGCGGACGTGCGGCCGGTGACCGACCTGGCCCAGGAGCTGGAAAGCCTGTACGAAGGGCTGGTGGACCGCCGCTACAGCCACAGTGAGGAGCTGGAGCAACTGCTCAACAGTAGCCACGAACGCCTCGACCTGTTGCTCGGGCAGTTGCAGCAGGGGCAGCCGTTGGGTGATCCGGTGGCACTGATCGATGCCATTCGCCGCTTCCGTCAGGATAAACCGAACGCAATAGAGACGGGCGGGCCGACCCAGGGCGACGGGGCCGGGCATGATCCGGAACTGTTGGAAATCTTCCTCGAAGAGGGCTTCGACATCCTCGACAGCTCGGGTGCGGCGTTGCTGCGCTGGCAGGAAGAACCCTCGAACCGCCAGGCCGTGGAAACCCTGCTGCGGGATTTGCACACCCTCAAGGGCGGTGCGCGGATGGTGGAAATCGTACCCATCGGCGACCTGGCCCATGAGCTGGAAAACCTTTATGAAGGTCTGTCGGCGGGTCTGCTTCAACCGACCCCGGCGCTGTTTGCCTTGTTGCAAAGCAGCCATGACCGAATCGCACAGATGCTCGATGCGGTACGCGCCGGCCACCCGTGTCCGCTGGCGGACCGGCTGATCGAGCAGATCCAGGCGGTGAATCATCCGCAGGAACACGAGGCGCCAGAAGTCGTCTCTATTCCAGAACCGGTACCGGTCCCCTCTGTAGCCCCACCGCCTGTGCCCGCCAGAACCGAGCCCGCGGCCCCGGGCGACGGTGCGGACATGGTCAAGGTCTCTGCCGAACTGCTCGATGACTTGGTGAACCTGGCCGGGGAAACCTCGATTTTCCGTGGGCGCATCGAACAGCAGGTCAACGACGCGCGCGTGGCGTTGAGCGAGATGGAAACCACCATCGAACGGATGCGCGACCAATTGCGCCGCCTCGACACTGAAACTCAGGGGCGGATTCTCAGCCGCCAGCAGGTGGAGGCCGAACGTCTGGGGTACGAAGAGTTCGACCCGCTGGAGATGGATCGCCATTCCCAGTTGCAGCAGTTGTCCCGGGCGCTGTTCGAATCCGCCTCGGACCTGCTCGACCTCAAGGAAACCCTCGACCGCAGCAACCACGATGCCGAGAATTTGCTGCAACAGCAGGGGCGCATCAACACCGAACTCCAGGAAGGCCTGATGCGTACGCGCATGGTGCCGTTCGAGCGCATGTTGCCGCGCCTCAAACGCATCGTTCGGCAAGTGGCCCAGGAGCTGGGCAAGGACGTGGAATTCGTGGTCGGCAATGCCGACGGCGAGATGGATCGCAACGTGTTGGAGCGCATGGCTGCGCCTCTGGAGCACATGCTGCGCAACGCCGTCGACCACGGCCTGGAGCCGGCTGATGTACGCATTGCCGCTGGTAAACCTGCCCGGGGGCGCATCAGCCTCGACTTGTCCCGGGAAGGCGGCGACATCATTTTCGACATCCGCGACGATGGCGCCGGCGTACCGCTGGATGCCGTGCGGCGCAAGGCGATCAAACGTGGCTTGCTCGCCCCTGACAGCGACATGAACGACCGCGACGTACTGCAGTTCATTCTGCAGCCGGGGTTTTCCACCGCGGAAAAAATCACCCAGATCTCCGGGCGCGGTGTCGGCATGGACGTGGTCCATGAAGAGGTGCGACAGCTGGGCGGCAGCATGGTCATCGACTCCACGCCGGGGCAGGGCGTGCATTTCCGCATTCGCTTGCCGTTTACCGTGGCGGTCAACCGGGCACTGATGGTGCAGTGTCATGAAGATCAGTACGCGATTCCGCTGAACACCATCGAAAGCATCGTCCGGGTGTTGCCCGCCGAACTGGATGGCTATTACCAGCGCGATCCGCCGACCTACACCTACGCTGGGCAGCGTTATGAGCTGTGCTACCTGGGTGAGCTGCTGAAAACCGGCGCGCGCCCGAAATTGCTGGGCCAGAGCCAACCCTTGCCAGTGCTGCTGATGCAGTGCAATGAGCGACATATCGCGGTGCAAGTGGACGCGACCGCCGGTACCCGGGAGATCGTGGTCAAGAGCCTCGGCCCGCAGTTCTCGGCGGTGCAGGGCCTGTCTGGGGCGACCATCCTGGGCGACGGTCGGGTGGTATTGATCCTCGACCTGCTGGCGCCGATCCGCGCCTTGCCCCATCAGGTCCCGCGCCGGCCGGCAGCGACGCAAGGCGAGGGCGAACATCAGCGGCCGCTGCTGGTGCTGGTGGTGGACGACTCGGTGACGGTGCGCAAGGTCACCAGCCGCCTGCTGGAGCGCCATGGCATGCACGTCCTTACCGCCAAGGACGGCGTGGACGCCATGGCGCTGCTGGCCGAGCACTCCCCGGACCTGATGCTGCTGGACATCGAGATGCCGCGCATGGACGGCTTCGAAGTGGCCACGCAAGTACGCAACGACCCGCGCCTGGCGCACCTGCCGATCATCATGATCACCTCCCGCACCGGCCAGAAACACCGCGACCGCGCCATGGCCATCGGCGTCAACGACTACCTGGGCAAGCCGTACCAGGAATCGGTGCTGCTCGACAGCATCGCCCACTGGAGCAAGACCCATGCATGAGCATCGCACCCACCACCTCACCGGGCTGCTGCTGCCCCTGGCTGACCGCCACCTGATCCTGCCCAACGTGGCCGTGGCCGAACTGATCGACTATCAGAGCAGCGCCTTCGATATGGACACCCCGCCGTGGTTCCTGGGGTGGGTGAGTTGGCGCGAACGGCAAATCCCGCTGCTGAGCTTCGAATCGGCCTGCGGCCAGAAAACCGTGATTGGCGAGCGGGTGCGCATCGTCATCCTCAACGCCCTGGGCGGGCGCCCGGAGTTGCGTTTCATCGCGCTGCTGGTGCAAGGCATCCCACGCTCCTGCAAGCTCGATACCCAGTTGAGCTATGTCGATGTGCCGCTGTGTGGGTTGGAGCAGGCAGCGGTACAGGTGGGCGAGCATGTGGCGAAGGTGCCGGATTTGTTGGCGTTGGAAGAATTGGTGGTGGCCGCGGGATTGGTTCAGCACCACAAACCCTGAGCCATGCACGTCTCCACTGTGGGAGCGAGCTTGCTCGCGATGGCGGCCTGACAGCCGGCCTGGCTCTTGCGGGCGGTGTACACCCATCAGACCTGTTTGGGCTGGACCTGTTTGAGCAAAGCTTGCTCGCGAAGGCGGCGGTACATTCAGCATTGATGCAAGCAGACCCACCGCTATCGCGAGCAAGCTCGCTCCCACATTTTGACTTGTGTTCATCGCAAACCATTACTCCAACCGTAACGATCCGCCGCTAAGCTTGATTGATACCCTCGCCCCAACACTCCTAATGTGACCCCCACGACAGCGAACCCGTGGAGTGGTCATGACAACAACAATATCCCCCGACTCGCGCTGGACGCGGCGGCGCGGCGAAAAGCAGCGGCGTCTCGAGCTGGTGAAGGGGCTTGCCGACGGTGTGGTGTTGCCCACCGACAAGATCGTTGCGGCGTTGGAGGCGTTGATTCTGCCCGGCGACCGTGTGGTGTTGGAGGGGAATAACCAGAAGCAGGCGGATTTTCTCTCGCGCTCACTGGCCAAAGTCGACCCGGCGAAGCTGCACGATCTGCACATGATCATGCCCAGTGTCGGCCGGTCCGAGCACCTGGACCTGTTCGAACGCGGCATCGCCCGCAAGCTCGATTTTTCCTTCGCCGGCACCCAGAGCCTGCGCATCAGCCAGTTGCTCGAAGACGGTTTGCTGGAGATCGGCGCGATTCACACCTACATCGAGCTCTATGCCCGATTGGTGGTGGACCTGATTCCCAACGTGGTGCTCTCGGCCGGTTTCATGGCCGACCGCGCCGGCAATATCTACACCGGCCCCAGTACTGAAGACACGCCGGCGCTGATCGAGCCGGCGGCGTTCAGTGACGGTATCGTCATCGTCCAGGTCAACCAGTTGGTGGACGACGTCAGCGACTTGCCACGGGTCGATATCCCGGCGTCCTGGGTCGATTTCGTGGTGGTGGCCGACAAGCCGTTCTATATCGAGCCGCTGTTCACCCGCGACCCGCGCCACATCAAGCCTGTGCACGTGCTGATGGCGATGATGGCGATCCGCGGGATCTACGAAAAACACAACGTCCAGTCCCTCAATCACGGCATCGGTTTCAACACCGCCGCCATTGAACTGATCCTGCCCACCTATGGCGAATCCCTCGGCCTGAAGGGCAAGATCTGCCGCAATTGGACCCTCAATCCGCACCCAACCCTGATCCCGGCCATTGAAAGCGGTTGGGTCGAAAGCGTGCATTGCTTCGGCACCGAGCTGGGCATGGAAAACTACATCGCCGCCCGCCCCGACGTGTTCTTCACCGGACGCGACGGCTCGCTGCGTTCCAACCGCATGGTCTGCCAACTGGCCGGGCAGTACGCGGTGGACCTGTTCATCGGCGCCACCTTGCAGGTGGACGGCGACGGACATTCCTCGACGGTTACCCGTGGTCGCCTGGCCGGTTTTGGTGGTGCGCCGAACATGGGCCACGATCCCCGTGGTCGCCGTCACGGCACGCCAGCCTGGCTCGACATGCGCCACGGCGACGGCGAGGCGCCGCTGCTTGAGCGTGGCAAGAAACTGGTGGTGCAGATGGTCGAGACGTTCCAGGAGGGCGGCAAACCGACCTTCGTCGAGACCCTCGACGCGGTGGACGTGGCGAAGAAGGCCGGCATGCCCCTGGCGCCGATCATGATCTATGGCGACGACGTCACACATCTGCTGACCGAGGAAGGCATTGCCTACCTGTATAAGGCCCGCTCCCTGGAGGAGCGCCAGGCGATGATCGCCGCCGTGGCCGGGGTCACCGCCATCGGCCTGCGTCACGACCCGAAAGACACCGCGCGCATGCGCCGCGAAGGGCTGATCGCCTTGCCCGAAGACCTCGGTATCCGTCGCACCGACGCCACCCGTGAGTTGCTGGCCGCCAAGAGCGTGGCCGATCTGGTGGAGTGGTCCGGTGGCCTCTACAACCCGCCCGCCAAGTTCAGGAGCTGGTAAATGCACGCCTTTAACCTGCAACCTGAAAGATTGTCCTTGGCCGAGCGTCTGGCCGATATCGCGGTGGATGCGCTGATCGACGAAGCCGACCTGTCGCCGAAACCGGCCCTGGTGGATCGTCGCGGCAATGGCGCTCATACCGATCTGCACCTGGGGCTGATGCACGCCTCGGCGCTGTCGCTGTGGCCAGCATTCAAGGAAATGGCCGACGCTGCCCTTGACTGTGGTGAGATCGGCTTGCCGTTGCGCGAAGCCCTTGGGCGGATCGGCCGTGAGGGGGAAGCGGCGATGCTCGCGACCACCAACGGCGTGAACACCCACCGGGGGGCGATCTGGGCCTTGGGCCTGTTGGTGGCCGCGACAGCGTTGGAGCCTGAATCCAGTGTCGCCAGCTCCGTCACTTTACGTGCCGCCCGTCTGGCCTTGCTCAACGACCGCTACGCGCCCCAGCCCTTGAGCCACGGCGCCCAGGTCGCCCAACGCTACGGCGTGCGCGGTGCCCGGGAAGAAGCGCAATTGGCGTTCCCGGCCGTTACCGGTCTGGGCTTGCCGCAACTCAAGCGCAGTCGCGCGGCGGGCGCCGGTGAGCAGAACGCGCGGCTCGATGCCTTGCTGGCGATCATGACCACCCTGGCCGATACCTGTGTGCTCTATCGCGCTGGCAAGCCGGGTTTACAGGCTATGCAACAGGGTGCCAAAGCGGTACTCGATGCCGGTGGCAGTGCGAGCCTGGGCGGTCGCCGCCAGTTGCACGCACTGGACCAACAACTGATTGCCTTGAACGCCTCGCCTGGTGGCGCTGCCGACTTGCTCGCCGCCTGCCTGTTCCTCGACCGTATCGAACGCGGCGATGGCCTCTTCCCTGGAGTGTGCTGATGGAAACCTTATCCTTTGAATTTCCCGCCGGGCAGCCGCCACGGGGCCGGGCGCTGGTGGGCTGCGTCGGCTCGGGCGACCTGGAAGTGCTGATCGAACCAGGCCTGGCGGGCAAGCTGACCATTCAGGTGCAGACCTCGGTCAATGGCAGCGAACAACGCTGGCAGCACCTGTTCGCCCGCATGTTCGACGGCCAGACGCCGCCAGCCCTGTCTATCGACATCCACGACTTTGGTGCCACCCCCGGCGTGGTGCGCTTGCGCCTGGAACAGGGCTTCGAGGAGATCGGCCATGACTGACAGCGCAGCGTTGCTCAACAAGCACAGCTTCGTCGAACTTGGCGCCCGGCAACGGGCGAAAGCCTTGCTCGATGACGGTACCTTTCGTGAACTGCTCGACCCGTTCCAGCGGATCATGTCGCCCTGGCTGTTGCGCCAAGGCGTGGTGCCGCAAAGCGACGACGGCGTGGTGATCGCCAAGGGTTCGCTCGATGGCCTGCCGGTGGTGATCGCCGCCATTGAAGGGGCGTTCCAGGGTGGCAGCCTTGGTGAAGTCGGCGGGGCGAAGATTGCCGGCGCGCTGGAGCTGGCCGCCGAGGACAACCGCAAGGGCATCCCGACCCGCGCCGTATTGCTGCTGGAAACCGGCGGCGTGCGCTTGCAGGAGGCCAACCTCGGGTTGGCGGCGATTGCCGAGATTCATTCGGCGATCGTCGACCTGCGTCAGTATCAGCCGGTGGTCGGCGTGGTGGCCGGCAGCGTTGGTTGCTTTGGCGGCATGTCCATCGCCGCCGGGCTGTGCAGTTATCTGCTGGTGACCCAGGAAGCGCGGCTGGGCCTGAACGGCCCGCAAGTGATCGAGCAGGAAGCCGGGATCGACGAATACGACTCCCGCGACCGGCCGTTCATCTGGAGCCTGACCGGCGGTGAACAGCGTTTCGCCACGGGACTGGTGGACCGTTATGCGGCCGATGATGTCACGCAGATCCGCCAACAGGTCAGCCAGTTGCTGCACCTGGGCGTTCCCGCCGAACACCGCAGCGGCCAGGCCGAGCTGTTCCTGCAGCGCCTGGCTCGATTGGACACGCAAGTGCAAATCGAACCGGCAGCGGTTCGCCAGTTGTATCAGGGAGAACGCCCATGAGTGCGTATTCATTAAGAGGCTTGCGCTGGTTCGAGGCATTGAGTGACGGCGCCAAACCGTTGGCCGGATTGCCTGCTTCGTTGAAAGTCGCGGACGTCAAGTTGGGCGGGCAAAGCGTGCGCCTGTTGGCGGTGGTCGCTGATCCCGACAGTCGTTTTCCCCGCGCTCGTAATGGTGAAGTTGGCCTGCTGGAGGGCTGGGGCCTGGCCAAGGCGGTGGATGACGCCATCGACGCCGACCGCAATGCCCCCCACAAGCGTGCGCTGATCGCCATTGTCGATGTGCCGAGCCAGGCTTATGGCCGGCGCGAAGAAGCGCTTGGCATTCACCAGGCGCTGGCCGGCGCGGCGGACAGCTATGCCCGTGCGCGGCTGGCTGGGCATCCGGTGATCGGTTTGCTGGTGGGCAAGGCGATGTCCGGGGCGTTCCTTGCCCACGGCTACCAGGCCAACCGACTGATTGCCCTGCGCGACCCGGGCGTGATGGTCCACGCCATGGGCAAGGCCTCGGCGGCGCGGGTCACCCTGCGCAGTGTCGAAGAGCTTGAGGCGTTGGCCGCCAGCGTGCCGCCGATGGCTTATGACATCGATAGCTTCGCCAGCCTGGGTTTGCTCTGGGAAACCTTGTCGGTTGAGCAAATCGAACAGCCGCTGGCCAGCGATCTGGCGCGGGTCACCGATTGCCTGCAACAGGCGATCAACGATGTTGCCGGGGCGCCTCGGGACTTGCGCAGTCGCCTGGGTGCGACCCATCGCGCCGCCTCCAGCACTGTTCGCCAATTACTGAGAGCGCAGTGGTGAACGTCTTGCTTGCCCATGACTTGCTCTGGGGGCTGACCCCGGCGCAGTTGTCTGCGGATACGCCGGCGTGGGCCGTCGAATCCATCAGCCTCGGGCAACCGGTGGTCATTCGGCGCGCAATGACGACACCGGGGCACGTCGCGGTGGGCGTGCGAGGTGCATCACGGGAGCAACGTTATGCCACCTCAATGCCGGTGGCCGCCATCCAGCGTCGGGTGCGTCCGGAGGACTTGTGCTACGTCGAGCCCCACCGCGACTTGCCGGCCCTGCAAGCGCTATCCCACCTGCGCCCGCTGCTCGACGCCAGTGGCTGGAGCTGGGGTGTCAGCGGTAGCGCGGGATTCGAGCTCGCCAGTGGTATCGAGGCGTTGCATGAGCGCAGCGACCTCGACCTGATCCTGCGCACGCCGCAGCCGTTGGATCGCCTCCGGGCCAGGGATTTGCTGAGGCAACTGGATACGTCGGTTTGTGCGGTGGACATGCAATTGCAGACCCCTTTTGGCGCCGTCGCCTTGCGCGAGTGGGCGGGGTCGGCGCGCCGGGTCTTACTCAAGGATGATCTTCAAGCTCGGCTGGTGAGCGATCCTTGGCAACCGTCGCTGGAGCAGGTCGCGTGAGCAGTCTCTTGGTGTTCCCCGGCCAGGGTGCGCAGCGAGCAGGCATGCTCCATGGCCTGGCGCCGCAAATTCTGGGCGAGGCGAACGACGTGCTCGGTGAGGACGTCCTGCAGTTGGACAGTGCCGAGGCGTTGCAATCGACCCGTGCGGTGCAGCTGTGTTTGTTGATCGCCGGCGTGGCGGCATCCCGTCGGTTGCTGGAACAGGCGCCCGCGCCGGACTACGTGGCGGGGCTGTCCATCGGCGCCTATCCGGCGGCGGTGGTGGCCGGTGCGCTGGGGTTTGACGATGCGTTGCGGTTGGTCAGCCTGCGGGGTGACTTGATGCAGCAGGCGTATCCGCAAGGCTACGGCATGACCGCGATCATCGGCCTGGACCTCGCGGCAGTGGAAGCCTTGCTGGCGCAGGTGCACAGCGACCGCACACCGGTCTACCTGGCCAACATCAATGCCGATAATCAGGTGGTCATTGCCGGCAGCGACGAGGCCATGAGCAACGTTGCCAGACAGGCGCGAAGCCTGGGTGCCGGGAAGGCGTGCCGGCTGGCGGTGAGCGTGCCGTCCCATTGCCCATTGCTTCAGACCCCGGCGCAGGCATTGGCCCAAGCGTTCGCCGAAGTGGCGTTGAAAGTACCTGCCTTGGGTTATCTCAGCGGCAGCCGAGCCCGGCCGGTGATCAGCAGCGAGGCCTTGCGCGACGACCTGGCGTTCAACATGTGCCGCATCGTCGATTGGCGTGGCACGGTGCAAAGCGCCTACGAGCGTGGCGTGCGGCTACAGATCGAACTGCCACCCGGTGCGGTGCTGACCGGGCTGGCGCGCCGGGTGTTCGAGCAGGGTACCGTCATGGCTTTCGACGGTGCCCGCCTGGACACCTTGCAGGCGCTGCTCAGAGAGGAGGGAAACCGCTACCCCTAAACCACCGACTCAAGCTGGCGAAGCACAAAAACAACAACTTCGACGATGCATTTTGAGGACTACAACAATGATTATCTACGGTGTGGCGTTTCTGGCCTTTTGTACCCTGGCGGGTATTTTCATCGGTGAGCTGCTGGGCAAATTGATCGGGGTGCCGGCCAACGTCGGTGGCGTCGGCATTGCGATGCTGTTGTTGATCGGCCTGGGCAGTTACCTGAGCAAGCGCGGCCTGTTCAAGGGCAAGTCCGAGGCCGGCGTGGAATTCTGGAGTGCGGTCTACATTCCCATCGTGGTGGCGATGGCGGCCCAGCAAAACGTCTACGGTGCGCTCAAGGGCGGGCCGATGGCGATTCTGGCCGGGACCCTGGCGGTGGTGATTGCCTTTGCGTTGGTGCCTGTGTTGGTGCGTATCGGCAACAAAGGGCCTGAAGCCGATGTTTCCGTGAAGACGGTCGGGTGATCGCCATGTACGAATCGATGATGAAAGTGATTACCGGCTACGGCCTGATCAGTGGTTTTGCGATTGTCGGCATCACCATGTGGGTGTCTTACTGGATCAGCAACACGTTCACTAAAGGCCGCTTGCACGGTTCGGCCATCGCCATTCTGTTGGGCTTGGTGCTGTCGTACATCGGCGGTGCGATGACCGGCGGGCAGAAAGGCGTGGTGGACATTCCGTTGCTGTCCGGGATCGGTTTGCTCGGCGGCGCCATGCTGCGGGACTTTGCCATTGTCGCCACGGCGTTTGGCGTGAGTGTCGAAGAACTCAAGCGCGCCGGTTTCGTCGGGGTGCTGGCGCTGTTTGTCGGGGTGGGTACCTCGTTCATTGCCGGTGTCGGAGTCGCAATGGCCTTCGGTTACACCGATGCGGTGAGCCTGACCACCATCGGCGCCGGGGCGGTGACCTACATCGTCGGGCCGGTCACCGGCGCGGCGATTGGCGCCAGTTCCGAGGTCATGGCGCTGTCCATTGCCGCAGGGTTGATCAAGGCAATCCTGGTGATGGTCGCGACACCCTTCGTGGCACCGCTGATTGGCCTCAACAATCCGCGAAGCGCGGTGATCTTCGGTGGCTTGATGGGTACTTCCAGCGGTGTCGCCGGTGGCCTGGCGGCCACCGATCCGAAGCTGGTGCCCTATGGCTGCCTGACGGCGGCGTTCTATACGGCGCTTGGATGCTTGTTGGGGCCTTCGTTGTTGTTTCTGATCATGCGGGGCTTGATGGGGTAGGGCTTAGTCTTTTTGCTGACAGGACTGGCCTCATCGCGAGCAAGCCCGCCCCCACAGTCGACCGATTGTCCCTGTGGGAGCGGGCTTGCTCGCGAAGGCCGCGACTCGGTTTCAAGCCTGGCGATTGGCATACATCCGGCATTCAGCCAACAGCGCCAGCAAATTCGGATCGCGTTCCTTGGCCTTCAGGAACACCACGCCAATGTGCTGTTGCAACCGGTATTTTTCCTGCAAAGGGATCAGTTTCACCCGATTTTCATACACCGCCGCAATCCTGCCCGGCAGCAACGCATAACCCACCCCGGAACTGACCATGCTCAGCAGGGTGAAGATGTCGTTGACCTGCATCGCCACCTTCGGCTCGAACCCCGCCTGCTTGAACACCCGAATACCGTCCTGATGCGTGGCAAAACCCTGGGTCAAGGTGATGAACGTCTCGTCGCGCACCTCGGCCAGATCCACTTCGGCACGTTGGGCAAAGGGCGAATCAGCTGGCGTGGCGAGGAAGATGTCATCGGAAAATAGCGCGATATGCTCGCAATCCGGGTCGTTCACGCTGTCGTCCAGGGAGATCAGGATCGCGTCCACTTCCATATTTTTGAGCTTGTACAGCAAGTCGATGTTCGAGCCCAGGATCAGGTCGATATTGAGTTCGCTGCGGCGAATTTTCAGGCCCATGATCAACTGCGGCACGGTCTTGACCGTCAGCGAGTACAGCGAGCCCAGCTTGAAGCGTTCGGCAGAGAAACCGGCGGCCTCACGGGTCAGGCGCACACTTTCGACCACATCCTGGATCAGTTTCTGCGCCCGCTCTTCCAGTACGTAGGCGCTTTCCAACGGTGTGAGGTTGCGGCCTTCGTGCTTGAACAACGGACAACGCAGGGCGCTTTCCAATGAATGAATGGCCCGGTGCACGCTGACGTTGCTGGTCTGCAACTCGGCCGCCGCCCGCGCCAGGTTGCCGGTGCGCATGAAAGCCAGGAACACCTCGAGTTTCTTCAGGGTCAATTCTTCGTCGATCAGCATGGGGCGGACTCTTATTCGTATGGCCTGATTGTGCCCCAATAGGCCTTTGTGATGAGGAAATTCAACCGTGGCGAATATCTGTTGAAGGACCTTCAATTGTGGCGAGGGAGCTTGCTCCCGCTGGGTGGCGTAGCCGCCCCCAAGATTTTGTGAGCGCTGCGCACTCAAGCGGGAGCAAGCTCCCTCGCCACAGGTTTTGTATTTGGCTGGCTTGAAGCAAAACATTGCACTTTGAGACGCCAAGCCTGAGCCTTGGCGTCTGTTCTGGAATGTGAGGTGGGATGGGATGTATCACGGCGAACGACTCAACGCCTGGACGCACCTGGTCGGAGCGGTGGCGGCTTTCATCGGGGCGGTGTGGTTGTTGGTGATTGCCGGGATGGCCGGCGATCCTTGGAAGATCGTCAGCGTGGCGATCTACGGTTTTACCTTGCTGGTGCTCTACAGCGCTTCGACGGTTTACCACAGCGTGCGCGGGCGCAAAAAACAAATCATGCAAAAGGTCGATCACTTTTCGATCTACCTGCTGATCGCTGGCAGTTACACGCCGTTCTGCCTGGTGACCCTGCGTGGGCCGTGGGGCTGGACGTTGTTCGGGATCGTCTGGGGACTGGCGCTGATCGGGATCCTGCAGGAGATCAAGCCACGTTCCGAAGCGCGCATCTTATCGATTGTGATCTATGCGGTGATGGGTTGGATCGTGCTGGTGGCGGTCAAGCCGCTGTTGGCGGCCCTGGGCAGCGCCGGGTTTGCCTGGCTGGCCTCGGGCGGCGTGCTGTACACCGTGGGCATTATCTTTTTTGCGTTGGATCACCGGCTGCGGCATGCCCATGGGATCTGGCATCTGTTTGTGATCGCCGGCAGTTTGCTGCACTTCGTGGCGATTTTGTTTTATGTGCTCTGACTCATGAACCCATACCGCCGAATTCATGAACACCACTGTTTTACTGTGGGAGCGGGTTGCTCGCGAAAGCGGTGGGTCAGCCAACATCGATGTCACTGACCAATTGCATTCGCGAGCAAGCCCGCTCCCACCATGGTTCCTCAGTGGCCGCAGGCGATTAGAAATCCCCCCACAACTGCTGCGCCACGGCCAGCGCCACCACCGGCGCGGTTTCGGTGCGCAGCACCCGGGGGCCGAGGCGGGCGGCGTGGTAGCCGGCGGTCTTGGCCTGCTCGACTTCAGCGTCCGACAAGCCACCCTCGGGGCCGATCAGGAACGCCAATGCCTGCGGCTTGGCATGGCTGATCAGTGGCTCGGCCACCGGGTGCAGCACCAGCTTGAGCTCGGCTTCGGTCTGCTTCAGCCAGTCAGCCAGCAGCAGCGGCGGATGGATCACTGGCACGCTCGAACGCCCACATTGCTCGCAGGCGCTGATCGCCACCTGGCGCCAGTGCATCAGGCGCTTGTCGGCGCGTTCATCCTTGAGGCGTACTTCACAGCGCTCGCTGAAAATCGGCGTGATCTCGCTGACGCCCAGTTCCGTGGCTTTCTGAATCGCCCAGTCCATGCGCTCGCCCCGGGACAAACCTTGGCCGAGGTGGATACGCAACGGCGATTCAACCTGCCCGGCGAATTGCTCGTCCAACTGCACCCGCACACGTTTCTTGCCGACTTCGGCCAACGTGCCGCGAAACTCCTGGCCGGAGCCGTCGAACACCTGCACCGCATCGCCCTCAGCCATGCGCAGCACACGGCCGATGTAGTGGGCCTGGGCTTCGGGCAATTCGTGGTCGCCGAGGCTCAGGGGGGTGTCGATGAAGAAGCGGGACAGTCTCATGCTTTGTTCTCTACTGAATCTGAATTCGACATTGCAGCCTGATGGAGTGTCGTTGTGGCGAGGGAAAGTTGTCGTCAGCCCGGATCACGGAAGCCGGGATGAAAATCCTTCGGTACCGCCACACTGACCTTGTCCCGGGTGGCGATGTCGATGCCTTCGCTGGCCACTTCTGCCAGGAAATCGATCTGCTCCGGGGTGATCACATACGGCGGCAGGAAATACACCACGCTACCCAGCGGGCGCAGCAACGCGCCGCGTTCCAGGGCATGCTGGAACACCGCCAGGCCGCGACGCTCCTGCCATGGGTAGGCGGTTTTGCTGGCCTTGTCCTTGACCATCTCGATCGCCAGCACCATACCGGTCTGGCGCACCTCGGCGACGTTCGGGTGGTCTGCCAGGTGCGCGGTGGCGCTCGCCATGCGCTGGGCCAGGGCCTGGTTGTTTTCGATGACGTTGTCTTCTTCGAATATATCCAGCGTCGCCAGGGCCGCCGCGCAGGCCAGTGGATTGCCCGTGTAGCTGTGGGAATGCAGGAAGGCTCGCAGGGTCGGATAGTCGTCGTAGAACGCGCTGTAGACCTCGTCGGTGGTCACGCACGCCGCCAGTGGCAAGTAGCCGCCAGTCAGCGCCTTGGACAGACAGAGGAAGTCCGGGGTGATACCGGCCTGCTCGCAGGCGAACATCGTCCCGGTGCGCCCGAAGCCGACGGCGATTTCGTCGTGGATCAGGTGCACGCCGTAGCGGTCGCAGGCCTTGCGCAGCAGTTTCAGGTACACCGGGTGATACATGCGCATGCCGCCGGCGCCCTGGATCAGCGGCTCGACGATCACCGCCGCAACGGTGTCGTGGTGCTCGGCGAGGGTCTGCTCCATGGCGGCGAACATGTTGCGTGAATGCTCCTCCCAACCCATGCCTTCAGGGCGGTGGTAGCAGTCGGGGCTGGGCACCTTGATCGTGTCCAGCAGCAGCGCTTTGTAGGTTTCAGTGAACAGTGGTACATCGCCCACAGACATCGCCGCGATGGTCTCGCCGTGGTAACTGTTGCTCAGGGTGACGAAGCGTTTTTTGTCCGGCCGGCCGCGATTGATCCAGTAATGAAAGCTCATTTTCATCGACACTTCGATGCAGGACGAGCCGTTATCGGCGTAGAAGCACCGGGTCAGGCCCTCGGGTGTCATCTTCACCAGGCGCTCGGACAGTTCAATCACCGGTTGATGGCTGAAGCCGGCGAGGATCACATGCTCCAGTTGATCGACCTGATCCTTGATCCGCTGATTGATACGTGGGTTGGCGTGGCCGAACACGTTGACCCACCAGGAACTGACGGCGTCGAGGTAGCGCTTGCCTTCGAAATCTTCCAGCCACACGCCTTCACCGCGCTTGATGGGGATCAGTGGCAGCTGTTCGTGGTCTTTCATTTGGGTGCAGGGATGCCACAGCACCGCGAGGTCGCGTTGCATCCACTGGTTATTCAGGCCCATTTACAGTCTCCTCGAGGCGGCTCGCGGCGAGCGCGGGCAAAACAATCGCGCAAGCCTATGCAATGGCGGCCCTGGGGACAACCCATTGTGTCTTTCACGCTACTTTGAACGAGGCGATAGACGCCGCTGGCGGCGCTTTGATGGCTGACGTATTCTTCGCCGTTCCCTGAGCCGCCGGGCTCGAAAAACCGAGAGCCGCCTGGCTCGAAAACTGAAATTTCCTACGTTAATCCGGAGTTCGTTGAATGTCTGCTGGTTGGCTGCGCGCCTGTGCGCTGGTGATGATAGGGCTGTTCAGCGTTTCGGCGCTGGCCAAGGACAAGCAACCGACGGCTATCGTCGTTGGCGGCGGCCTGGCGGGACTCACGGCGGCCTATGAGCTGCAGAACAAAGGCTGGGCCGTGACCCTGCTGGAAGCCAAGCCGAGCCTGGGCGGTCGGTCGGGCATGGCCACCAGCGAGTGGATCGGCAACGAGAAGACTCAGCCGGTGCTGAACAAGTACGTCTCGACCTTCAAGCTGAGCACTACGCCGGCCCCGGAATTCGTGCGCACCCCCAGCTACCTGATCGACGGTACCTACTACACGGCCGCTGACCTGGCGACCAAGCAGCCGGCAACGGCCGAAGCCCTCAAGCGCTATGAAACCACTGTGGACGACCTGGCGCGCTCGATTGAAGACCCGCAGAACCCGGCGGCCAACAGCACGTTGCACTCGCTGGACCAGATTACCGTGTCCAACTGGCTCGACCGCCTGCAACTGCCGGCCACCGCGCGTCAGTTGGTGAACCAGGAAATTCGCACCCGCTACGATGAACCTTCGCGCCTGTCACTGCTGTACTTCGCACAACAGAACCGGGTCTATCGCGGTGTGTCCGACCGTGACCTGCGGGCTTCGCGCCTGCTGGGCGGCAGTCCGGTGCTGGCCCAGGCCTTCGTCAAACAGCTGAAAATCATCAAGACCAGCTCGCCGGTATCGGCCATCTCCCAGGACAAGGACGGCGTCACCGTCAAGGTCGGCAGCGTTGGTTATCAGGCGGATTACGTGGTGCTGGCCGTGCCGTTGCGCGCGCTGAACAAGATCCAGCTGACCCCGGCCCTGGACGCCCAGCATCAAGGCGCGATCAAGGGGACCAACTACGGCTGGCGCGACCAGATCATGCTCAAGTTCAAGACCCCGGTCTGGGACAGCAAGGCGCGCATGTCGGGCGAGATCTACAGCAACACCGGCCTGGGCATGATGTGGATCGAGCCGGCCATGAAGGGCGGCGCCAACGTGGTCATCAACCTGTCCGGCGACAACGCCCGGGTGATGCAGGCCTTCGGCGACAAGCAGATGGTCGATCAGGTGCTGATCCGCCTGCACGCGTTTTACCCACAGGCACGTGGGGCATTCACCGGTTATGAAATCCGCCGCTACAGCACCGACCCATCCATGGGCGGCGCATACCTGGCCTTTGGTCCGGGCCAGATCAGCAAATACTGGCGCCTGTGGGAAAAACCATTGCAGCGCATAGCCTTTGCCGGCGAACACACCGACACCTTGTACCCGGGCACCCTGGAAGGCGCATTGCGCAGCGGTCAACGCGCAGCCAGCCAAGTCGAAGACCTGGCGGCGGGCAAGTCGTTTGAACCGGCCAAGGTCGTTCCGGCTGCAACGGCAGCAGCGGCCGGTGCGGTGGCGGCGAAGAAGGGCAACTTCTTTACCAACCTGTTTGGTGGCTCGGACGACGACAAGAAGCCGGAGCCGGTGAAGGCACCAGAGCCGGTAGCGCCGCCAGCACCGACGCCTGCTCCAGCGCCAACCCCGGCACCTGCACCGGTAGAAGCGCCGAAGCCCGTGGCCCCAGTAAAAGCCCAGCCTGCCAAGAAAGCACCAGCGAAGAAACCGGCAGCCAAGACCCCGGCCAAAAAAGCCCCGGCCAAGGCGCCGGTAAAAAAGGCTGAGCCGGCGAAGAAGCCAGTGGCCAAACCGGCGACGCCCCCTGAGACCCAGGTTCAGTAACGTTCAGGCGCAAAAAAAGCGCGACCCACGGGTCGCGCTTTTTTTTATCCAGCATTAGGCGTGCACTGACGCTGCGGCCCAGAGCCCGGCGTTGCGCAACGAGCGCTATCGTCCTACACGCTTCGGCGATATATCGGAAACTTCCCACCAGCTAACAGGATGGAAGTGATAGAGCGCACCCGGTCATAGGCCCTAGGCTCCTCAAAAAACTGGAGCGTTTATGAAAACTCTAATAGCGATGATCATATTGGTAGCACTGTCAGGGTGTGTATCTGGCGAATGCAGGGACCCTTTAACAATTCCGATGATCCCAAAGAGAGATCCGCAGCTAGCGTACAAGTGCACGATCGACCCCTTTAAGCCCGAGTGCTCGGTAAATTAGCACTTCAAACTATCAGGATTTCCTGAGTATTAGAGACGGATAGGGCCCAGCGCAGATATTTCATGACATAAAACCGTCGTAAGCAGCCCGCTCGCGATGAGGCCCTACTCAAGCACGCGATCGGTGCCCACCCCCGCCATTACGTAGCGTATTCGATTTAATCTTTCCTTAACCCACCCCCTCCAGACTGATGATCGTATTTCTCGATATTTCAAAGCGAAAATTTCCGCTTTAAATCGATAGATAACTCGCTAGTCTTGGTCGCAGTTTTTACAGGATATGAGCAATGCAGCTACGCAACTCTTCTTCTCGCTATGGCTGGGTCAGTATCGCTCTGCACTGGGGCGTTGCATTGGCGGTGTATGGACTGTTCGCGCTGGGCCTGTGGATGGTCGGCCTGGATTACTACAGCACCTGGCGTAAAGACGCACCGGACCTGCACAAGAGCATTGGCCTGGTGCTGCTGGCGGTCATGTTGCTGCGGGTGATCTGGCGTTTTGTCAGCCCGCCACCGCCGACCCTGCCAACCTACGGACGCCTCACCCGTGCAGGCGCCAAGCTCGGTCATCGTGCCCTGTATCTCGGGTTGTTCGCCGTGATGATTGCCGGTTACCTGATTTCCACCGCAGACGGTGTCGGGATCCCGGTGTTTGGTTTGTTCGAAGTACCCGCGCTGGTGTCCGGACTGCCCGATCAGGCAGACGTCGCTGGCCAGATTCACCTGTACCTGGCGTGGGCGCTGGTCATTTTTTCCGGCCTTCACGCGTTGGCAGCATTGAAACACCACTTTATCGATCGTGACGCGACCCTCAAGCGCATGCTGGGGCGCCAAGCCTGATGTTCAACCTCGACTCCAAAGGAATAGAAAGCATGTTGAAAAAGACGCTCGCCGCCCTGGCAATCGGTTCTGCACTGCTGTCGGCCGGCCAGGCCATGGCTGCCGACTACGTGGTCGACAAAGAAGGCCAGCACGCCTTCGTCGACTTCAAGATCAGCCACCTGGGCTATAGCTACATCACCGGTACCTTCAAGGATATCGACGGCAAGTTCAGCTTCGATGCCGCCAAGCCTGAAGCCAGCAAGATCGAGTTCAACGTCAATACCGCCAGCGTATTCACCAATCACGCTGAACGTGACAAGCACATTGCCAGCGGCGACTTCCTGAACGTGAGCAAGTTCGGCAAGGCCACCTTCGTTTCCACCAGCGTCAAATCCACCGGTAAAAACGCCGATGGCAAAGAAACTGCGGACGTGACCGGTGACCTGACCCTGCTGGGCGTGACCAAGCCAGTGGTGGTCAAGGCCACGTTCCTGGGTGAAGGCAAGGACCCATGGGGCGGCTACCGTGCTGGCTTCGAAGGCACCACCAGCATCAAGCGTTCCGACTTCGGCAAGCAGAAAGACCTGGGCCCAGCGTCTGACGCGGTCGAGCTGTACGTCACGTTTGAAGGCGTCAAAGCGAAGTAAGCTTCGCGCCTGATAAAAAAACGCCCCTGATCTTGCGATCAGGGGCGTTTTTTATTGCCATGTCTCAGCTCGAACAGCCAACACAGAACTCTTGTGGGAGCGGGCTTGCTCGCGAAGGCGGTGGGTCAGTCGATTCGATGCTGGCTGATACACCTTCTTCGCGAGCAAGCCCGCTCCCACATGCAGATTTGTGGCGTTCAAAAAAATGCCCCGGATCGCGAGATCAGGGGCATTTTTTTACAGCTTGGAAAAACTCAGCGATTGCGGGTCAGCAATGCCGGCTTCTCGCCCCGTGGGCGGCTTGGCAGTTGATCCAGTTGCTCAGGCGTCGGGAAGCGATCGGCTTTCGATTCCTTGTGCATGATCTTCGGCTGGTTGCCACGGGGGGCCTGCACGGCCGGTTCCTGACGAGGTTGGTCGTCACGGGCCGGGCGGCGCGGGCGGGTGTCTTCGCGACGGGCCTGACCGTCACGGGGAGCACCGTTGCGTGGGCCGCTGCGCTTGGCCGGTGGGGTGCCGGTGGACGAGCCGTTGCTGTTGCGTGGACCGTTCTGGCGACCCTGTGGCTGGCCAGTACGCGGAGCGGCTGCACCCGCGCCCTGTGCCGGGGCGCCTGGACGACGGCCGCGACCTTGGGCCGGTTTCTGCTGCGGCACGTAGTCGACGCGGTTACCGAAATTATCTACATCGTCGTCCAGGAACTCGTCCGGGGCACGATCAGCTGCGGCGCGGGGAGCCGGGCGCTGCTGTTCACGGGCTGGCGTACCTTCGCGAGGCTTCTGCTCGCGGGCCGGGCGTTCACCGCGGCTGTTGCTGGCCGGTTTTTCCTTGCCCTTGTCCTTGCCTTTGTCTTTACGACCGCCGCCACCGCCGCCGCCATTCGGACCGTCGCCGCGTGGGCCACGGGCATTGCGCGGGTTGCGCACGTCCGGACGTTCGCGCACTTCAGGCTTCTCGGCCTCGATGGTGCTGGCATCGAAGCCCATCAGGTCGCCATCGGCAATTTTCTGCTTGGTCATGCGCTCAATGCTCTTGAGCAGCTTTTCTTCGTCCGGCGCGACCAGCGAGATCGCTTCGCCCGAACGACCGGCCCGGCCGGTACGGCCGATACGGTGCACGTAGTCTTCATCGACGTTCGGCAGCTCGAAGTTGACCACGTGGGGCAACTGGTCGATATCCAGGCCACGGGCCGCGATGTCGGTGGCGACCAGGATGCGCACTTCGCCGGCCTTGAAATCGGCCAGGGCCTTGGTGCGGGCATTCTGGCTCTTGTTACCGTGGATCGCCACGGCCGGCAGGCCATGCTTGTCCAGGTATTCGGCCAGGCGGTTGGCGCCGTGCTTGGTACGGGTGAACACCAGGACCTGTTCCCAGGCGCCAGCGGTGATCAGGTGCGCGAGCAAGGCACGCTTGTGGCTGGCCGCCAGGCGGAATACGCGTTGTTCGATGCGCTCGACCGTGGTGTTCGGCGGCGTGACTTCGATGCGTTCCGGGTTGTGCAGCAGCTTGCCGGCCAGGTCGGTGATGTCCTTGGAGAACGTCGCCGAAAACAGCAGGTTCTGGCGTTTGGCGGGCAGGCGGGCGAGGACTTTCTTCACGTCATGGACGAAGCCCATGTCGAGCATGCGGTCGGCTTCGTCCAGCACGAGGATTTCCACGTGGGACAGATCGACACTGCCTTGGCCGGCCAGATCCAGCAGGCGGCCGGGGCAGGCCACGAGCACGTCGACGCCACGGGACATGGCCTGGACCTGAGGGTTCATGCCCACGCCGCCGAAAATGCAGGCGCTGACGAATTTCAGGTCGCGAGCGTAGACCTTGAAGCTCTCGTGTACCTGGGCGGCCAGTTCGCGGGTTGGGGTCAGGACCAGTACGCGCGGTTGACGCGGGCCGTGACGCTGGGATTTGTCTGGGTGACCGTTGGGGAACAACCGCTCCAGGATCGGGAGGGCGAAACCACCGGTTTTACCAGTGCCTGTCTGCGCCGCGACCATCAGATCGCGACCTTGCAACACGGCGGGAATGGCCCGCTGTTGCACCGGGGTAGGCTCGGTGTAGCCGGCGGCCTCGATGGCGCGGACTAAAGCCTCGGAGAGACCGAGGGAAGCAAAGGACATGAGTAATCCTGTTTTAGTGAGGGCCTGGCCCAATGGGATAGTCTTGCCTGGCGCGAACGACGTTCAATAATGAAAGACGTCATCCCGTCCGGTCCTGCCGAGTCTCAAAGGCGGGTCCGGACAGGGCTCGCGCGGGCTGGAAGCTGCGCTGTAGCGGTGTCGGGATGCCTTTTGCAAGACCGGGCGTCCGGGCGTAAGCCTGGCGGGAAGGCCGGAGTATAACAGAGCAAACGCCGTGCGCCGCTTTCCTGCTGCTCAACGGTTTATTTCAGCGTTGACCGGGTCGGGCCGCGTAGCCTTGGCAAGCGGGCTGGCGCCATAGCGGGCACTGAGCTCGGCATAGGCCGGTTCGCGTTTGAAGCGCTTGAGTTCGGCGCCGAAGCGTTGCACCAGCAAATCCATCCCGGCGCTACGCCGTACCGCCAGGTATTGGCTTTGACGGCTCACGACCGTCGGGTTTTCAGTAATCTGGTCGCCCAACTGCATTTGCTCGAGCACATGCCGGCCGACCCGACGGTCAGTGATGAGCAGGTCGATCCGGCCCAGTTGCAACTTGCCGAAGTTGGCTTCGTGGGTAGGCGCTGTTTCACGCTTGAACAGGGGCGATTCACTGAACGCCTGGCTGTACAGATAACCGGGTGACGTGCCGATGGTCAGGCCGCCCAGGTCATCGAGCGTGCGAAACGGATGGGGGCGGGCGTTGGCGTAGAACATCACGAACTCCACGTCTGACAGCGGTTCGCTGGGATAAAGCAGCATGGTGTCGCGTTCATTGCTATGAAAAATGTCCAGCGCGCCGTCCGCCAATCCCTGTTCCAGCATCGCCAGGCAACGCTTCCAGGGCAGGAGCTGCCATTCCACGTCGATGCCCAGGCGCTTGAACACAATGGCCGTGGTTTCGTAGTCCAGTCCGAGGATTTTGCCGTTCTCTTCGTAGACATACGGCGCCCAGGCTTCGGTGACAATGCGCAACTTCTCGGCCCGGGCAGTCATGCTCAGGCACAAGAGGAGAAGGGCTGTCAGTAACCGGGCAATAACGGGCATGGCCTGAGGTTACGACGAGAACTCCTCAAATAGCTAGAGCGCTCTGGCTCGCGCCTTAGTTGCCTTTTGCCTGCAGTCGGTGCAGATCGATGGCTTCGCGGTATTCGTCCCGAGGCAAACATATCCATTCGGGCTCGAAGAGCCTCACGACGACTGAATAAAAAAAGGCCCTGGTTTTCACCAGGGCCTTTTGTACCACGGTATTTGCTGTTAACGCGGCAGCTTGAGGTTGTTCCATACCGCCAGGCTGGCTTCGGCCTGGTTCAGGGTATAGAAGTGCAGCCCCGGGGCTCCACCTTGCAACAAACGCTCGCACATTTGTGTGATGACTTCCTCGCCGAAGCTTTGGATGCTGGACGTGTCGTCACCATAAGCTTCCAGTTGCTTGCGGATCCAGCGCGGGATTTCCGCACCGCAGGCGTCGGAGAAGCGCGCCAACTTGCTGTAGTTGGTGATCGGCATGATCCCCGGTACGACAGGAATGTCGACGCCCATCTTGCGGATACGCTCGACGAAGTAAAAATAGCTGTCGGCGTTGAAGAAGTACTGGGTGATCGCACTGTTGGCACCGGCGTTGGCCTTGCGCACGAAGTTGAGCAGATCGTCCTCGAAATTGCGCGCCTGGGGGTGCATCTCTGGGTAAGCGGCAACTTCGATGTGGAAATGATCGCCGGTCTCTTCACGAATGAATTCAACCAGGTCATTGGCGTGACGCAGCTCGCCGCTGGCCATGCCCATGCCCGAGGGCAAGTCACCGCGCAGGGCAACGATGCGCTTGATGCCTGCGGCCTTGTATCGGGTCAGCAGGCCACGCAGGTCGTCCTTGCTGTCGCCTACGCAGGACAGATGCGGGGCAGCCGGGACTTTGACTTCGCTTTCGAGCTGCAACACGGTGTTCATCGTGCGGTCACGGGTCGAACCGCCGGCGCCATAGGTGCAGGAGAAGAAGTCGGGGTTGTAGCTGGCCAACTGACGGGCAGTGGCGATCAGTTTTTCATGCCCAGCATCGGTCTTCGTCGGGAAGAACTCGAAGCTGTAGCGACGTTCTTGGGACATGGTCATATCCTTGGAAACTCGTAGGGCTGGAAGCCTGGCGCATTCCAATGTGGGAGCGGGCTTGCTCGCGAAGACGGAGGATCAGGCGACATCGATGTTGAATGATGAACCGCCTTCGCGAGCAAGCCCGCTCCCACAGGGAGAGCAGGCAATAGAGCCGATCAGTAGCGGTAAGCGTGTGGCTTGAACGGACCTTCGACGGTGACGCCGATGTAGTCAGCCTGTTGCTTGGTCAGCTTAGTGACCACGCCGCCGAAACCGCGGACCATTTCCAGGGCCACTTCTTCGTCGAGTTTCTTGGGCAGTACTTCCACGGTCAGGCGCTCGGCTTTCTGGGCTGGCGACAGGTCGGCGTACTTCTGGCCGAACAGGAAGATCTGGGCCAGGACCTGGTTGGCGAACGAACCGTCCATGATGCGGCTTGGGTGGCCAGTGGCGTTGCCCAGGTTAACCAGGCGGCCTTCGGCCAGCAGGATCAGGTAGTCGTCGTTCTGTGGGTCGAAGCTTCCGGTGCCGGTGCGGTGAACCTTGTGCACCTGTGGCTTCACTTCTTCCCATGCCCAGTTCTTGCGCATGAAAGCGGTGTCGATTTCATTGTCGAAGTGACCGATGTTGCACACCACGGCGCGTTTCTTCAGGGCCTTGAGCATGTTGGCGTCGCAGACATTGACGTTGCCGGTGGTGGTCACGATCAGGTCGATCTTGCCCAGCAGGGCTTTGTCGATGCTCGCTTCGGTGCCGTCGTTGATCCCGTCGATGAATGGCGAAACCAGCTCGAAACCGTCCATGCAGGCTTGCATGGCGCAGATCGGGTCGACTTCCGACACCTTGACGATCATGCCTTCCTGGCGCAGGGACTGGGCCGAACCCTTGCCCACGTCACCGTAGCCGATCACCAACGCCTGCTTGCCCGACAACAGGTGGTCGGTGCCGCGCTTGATGGCGTCGTTGAGGCTGTGACGGCAGCCGTACTTGTTGTCGTTCTTGCTCTTGGTCACCGAGTCGTTGACGTTGATGGCCGGGATCTTCAGTTCGCCCTTGGCCAGCATGTCCAGCAGGCGGTGTACGCCGGTGGTGGTCTCTTCGGTCACGCCGTGGACTTTGTCCAGCACGGCCGGGTATTTCTTGTGCAGCAGCTCGGTCAGGTCGCCGCCGTCGTCGAGGATCATGTTGGTGTCCCATGGCTGGCCATCCTTGAGGATGGTTTGCTCCAGGCACCACTCGTACTCTTGCTCGGTCTCGCCTTTCCAGGCGAATACCGGAACACCCGCGGCGGCGATGGCGGCAGCGGCCTGGTCTTGAGTCGAGAAGATGTTGCAGGACGACCAGCGCACTTCGGCACCCAGGGCAACCAGGGTTTCGATCAGCACGGCAGTCTGGATGGTCATGTGGATGCAGCCGAGGATCTTGGCACCCTTGAGCGGTTGCTCGCCGGCGTATTTGCGACGCAGGCCCATCAGGGCTGGCATTTCGGATTCGGCGATGATGATTTCGCGACGGCCCCAGGCGGCCAGGGACATGTCGGCGACTTTGTAATCGGTAAAATCTGCAGGCGTAATAACAGCGCTCATGAAGAGCCTCCATTCGTAATGTATGCGAATGGGCGCCGTTGTGCGTTTAGTGTCCGTGCGGGGAGCCCCGTACGAACAACGCCCCATCCGAGCCTGACAGGTCGAGCCTGCTGCAGCGCCCCTCGGACAGGTGGCGGGAACGGTCCAAAGCGTGGACCGGATAAAACGGGGGCGATTATAACGGGCTAATCGGATCTTCCAAAAGGGTTTCTGTCGGCAAATCAAAATTGCCGATGATCGTTATAGGGGCCGCGACGTAGAGCCTGGCTGCCCGGTCTGCCATGATGCAGCCATTCATTGGCCAGACGCTCAGGAGTGAACATGAATTTCCACACCCGCAAATGGGTCAAGCCCGAAGACCTCAACCCCAACGGCACGCTGTTCGGCGGCAGCCTGTTGCGCTGGATCGACGAAGAAGCGGCGATCTACGCCATCGTCCAGCTCGGCAACCAGCGCGTGGTCACCAAGTACATCTCGGAAATCAACTTCGTCAGCGCCTCGCGCCAGGGCGATATCATCGAGCTGGGCATCACCGCCACCGAATTTGGTCGCACCTCCATCACCCTGACCTGCGAGGTGCGCAACAAAATCACCCGCAAGAGCATCCTGACCGTGGAGAAGATGGTTTTCGTCAATCTTGGTGAAGACGGCTTGCCAGCGCCCCATGGCCGGACCGAGATCAGGTACGTCAAGGATCAGTTCCAGGATGACATTGCCGGTCAGTGAGATTGGCGGTGTCTCCAGTCGCGAGCAGGCTCGCTCCCACAATGAATTCGGCTGGGGCATGGGGCATCCATCCCCTGTGGGAGACTGAACAGCTCCGAACGCCGCGTGTCGTAGGTACATCACGCCACCGGTTCAGGAGCTCCATGGACACTCAAAAAGACGGTAAGACCCCTGATCTTTCGGCACAGGAAAAGCACGAAGTTGACCGCAACCAGCCGCCACGAGCGGCGGTGCTGCATGAGATCATCCGCACCCAGGGCAACCAGGAACTGGAGCGCAGTGTCGCCGCGCTGTGGTGGTCGGCCCTGGCGGCCGGGTTGACCATGGGCCTGTCGCTGATGGCGATGGGGTTGCTCAATTCCCGGCTGCCGGACCACGAAGGCTTTAAAGTGATCGCCAGTTTCGGCTACTGCGCCGGTTTTCTCGCGGTGATCCTCGCCCGCCAGCAGTTGTTCACCGAAAATACGCTGACCGCGGTGTTGCCAATCATGAGCAAGCCCACGCTGGGCAATTTCGGTCGGTTGTTTCGGCTATGGGGCGTGGTGCTGGTGGGCAACCTGTGCGGCACCTTGCTGGTGGCGTACGTGATGCTGCACCTGCCGATTTTCGACCAGCGCACTGACCAGGCCTTTCTGGAAATCGGTCGCAAGGTCATGGAAAACGACACCGGCCAGATGTTCGCCAAAGGCATCATTTCTGGCTGGATGATCGCCACCATGGTCTGGATGATCCCGTCCATGGAAAGCGCCAAGATGTGGATCATCATCCTGATTACCTACCTGATGGCGCTCGGGGATTTCACCCACATTGTCGTTGGCTCGGCCGAGGTGTCTTACCTGGTATTCGCCGGCCAGCTGTCGTGGGAGGACTTCTGGATGGTGTTCGCCGCGCCGACCCTGGCGGGGAACATCATCGGTGGCAGCTTCATCTTCGCATTGCTCAGCCATGCCCAGGTGCGTAGCGAGAGCGGCTCGCCTAGTCGGCCGCACCCACCAGGACGCCATGACGACGCTGACGATAAATAAAGTACAGCGCCGTCAGTACGGTCAGCATGCCGACGAAGGCACCGGTCCACGGCAAATCTGCCAGATCCGCACCACTGGCCACCACCAACCCGCCAATCCACGCCCCGGCCGCGTTGCCGAGATTGAACGCGCTCTGGTTCAGGGTCGAGCCGAGGTTCGGCGCCTCAAAGGCCTGGTCGATGATCAGCAATTGCAGGATCGGGCACAGGGCGAAGGCGAAGATGCCCCATAGCACCAGGGTAATCGCCGCCGGAATCACCGATTGACTGGTCTGGCTGAACGCGGCCAGCACCAGCACCACAGCCAGGGCCATGCCCACCAGCGAGGGCAGCAGGCGTCGGTCGGCCAAGCGCCCACCGAGGAAACTGCCCGCCGTCAGGCCGACGCCGAACAACAGCAGCATGATAGTGATGCCGTGGGGGCTGACACCGGTAATGTCCTGCAGGATCGGCGCGATGTAGGTGAACACGCTGAACAGGCTGGTGGAGGCCAGCACACTCATGCCCAGGGCCAGCAGTACGTTGGCCTTGCCCAGCACCTTGAACTCGCTGGCCAGGTTGGCCTTGTCCATGGGGATTTCCTTGGGCAGCCAGACCCATTGGGCGATGGCCGCGATCACCCCGATCACCGACACGGCCCAGAAGGTCGAGCGCCAGCCGGCGTATTGGCCCAAGGCCGTGCCCAACGGCACGCCCAACACGTTGGCCAGGGTCAGGCCGGTGAACATCATTGCAATGGCCTGGGCCCGTTTGTTCGGCGCTACCAGCCCGGCCGCTACCACCGAGCCGATGCCGAAGAATGCCCCATGGCACAACGCGGTGATGACGCGCGCGGCCATCAGCGTGGCGTAATTCGGTGCCAGGGCGCAGAGCACGTTGCCGAGGATGAACATCAGCGTCATGCCCAGCAGCGTCGCCTTGCGCGGCATGTTGGCGGTGCCGACCGCCAGGATCGGCGCGCCGAACACCACCCCCAGGGCATAGCCGGTGATCAGTAGCCCGGCCTGGGGAATACTCACGGCCAGGTCTCGGGCGACATCGGGCAACAGGCCCATGATGACGAATTCAGTCGTGCCGATGCCAAAAGCGGCGACGGCCAAAGCAAGCAAGGCGAGTGGCATGCGCAGGGTCTCTGTCTGTAGTCTTGACGCTCTGATCAGGCATACGCATGCCGGCACCACCGGTTCGAGTGAACGGCGCAACGGCGAAATTATTGGAATAGGTGTATGCGCAACTGAGTGCGGCGTGGTCGGTTTGCAGTATAAACGGCTGCGGATGGATGGCGAATCAATTCTCTGGATGGAATAAGGAGCGTGCCGTGCTTGCAACGGCCCTGGTGTTGGTTGCGGCGCTGTTGCATGCGGCGTGGAATACGCTGATCAAGTTCAGCGCCGAGCGTTTGCTGGTGGTGGCGTGCATGGACAGCGTCGCGCTGCTGTTTGGAGCGTTGGCCCTGGGCTTCGTGGCACTGCCGCCGTTGGAGATCTGGCCGTGGATCCTGGCGTCGGCGGCGTTTGAGCTGCTGTATCGCTATTTGCTGATCCAGGCTTATCGGGTCGGTGACCTGGGGCTGGTCTATCCGCTGATGCGCGGCCTGTCGCCGTTGGTGGTGTTGGCCCTGACGTTGATCTTCGCCGGGGAAGTGCTGACGAGCCAGCAGATCATCGGCATTCTGTTGATCCCGTTCGGCATGCTATGCCTGTTGTGGCAGGGCGGTGGTGGCGAGCGGCTGCCCTGGTCGATGCTACCGGTGGTGGCACTGATCGGCCTGTGCATCGGTTGCTACACCTTTATCGACGGTCACGCCCTGCGGCGCTGGCCCCATCCGCTGGATTACCTGGTCTGGGTCACGCTGCTCAGCGTCTGGCCGTTTCCGTTGCTGGCGTTGGTGGGCAAGCGACCGGCGTTCTTGCTGTTTTGGCGCGAGCAGTGGCGGTTGGGGTTGGCGGTCGGATTCTGCGTATTGTTCAGCTACGCTCTGGTGCTGTGGGCCATGCAACTGGGGTCGATCGCCGAAGCAGCGGCGCTGCGGGAGATCAGCGTGATACTGGTTGTACTGTTTGGCATGCGCTACTTGAAAGAACCTTTTGGGCGGCCGCGGCTCTTAGCTTGCGCCTTGGTGCTGGTTGGCATGCTGGTGATGAAACTTTGACCGAAGCACCCATTCTCGATTCTCTATAAAACTCAAAGAAGGAACTGCGTCATGACGGTTGCCCTGTGGTGTATTTTGATTGCCTTTCTCCTGCCTTACCTGTGCATTGCTATCGCCAAGATCGGCGGCAAATACAGGCTGGCAGATAACCACGACCCTCGGGACTTCCTGGAAACACTCGAAGGCGCTCCCCGGCGCGCTTACGCCGCGCAACTGAACAGCTTTGAAATCAGCCCGTTTTTCGCCGCCGCGGTGATCGTCGCGCACTTGGCCGGCAATGCCGAGCTGGTGACCATCAACGTGCTGGCGGTGCTGTTCATCACCAGTCGCCTGCTTTACATCATTTGTTATCTGGCGGATTGGGACATCTTGCGGTCGCTGGTGTGGTTCGTGGGGGTGGGGTTGGTACTGAGTTTCTTCTTCGTTTCGGTCTGAGCCTGACGGTTGAATCCCTGTGTCTGTGCTGGCCCCACCGCGAGCAAGCTGGCCACACATTGGATCGGCTGTGTACACAAAACAGGTGTTCACTGAGATTCCCTGTGGGAGCGAGCTTGCTCGCGATGGGGGCCGGTACAGTCAGCCCATCTTCAGGGATTGGCGCTAACCGCATTCGCCACCTGCGGCACTTGCGGCAACGCCGCGCCCTTGGGCCACAACATCCAGATCTGCCCCTGTTGCTTCATGTCCCCGGCCAATTGCCCCGCCGCCTCGCCCGTGCCCCAGAACAGGTCCGCGCGCACCTCGCCGGCAATTGCGCCGCCGGTGTCCTGGGCGGCGACCGGCCGGTTCAATGCGCTGCCATCGGGGCGCGTGGTCGATAGCCACAACAGGCTGCCCAGTGGAATCACCTTGCGATCCACCGCCACGCTGTAGCCAGCGGTCAGTGGCACATTCAATGAGCCCCGCGGGCCTTCGTTGCTGTCGGGGTTGCGGTTGAAAAACACGTAGCTGGGATTGCTGCCCAGCAATTCGGGAATCCGGTTCGGGTTGGCCTTGGCCCAGGCACTGATGGTACCCATGGTCACGTCTTCTTTCTTCAGTTCGCCCTGTTCGACCAGCCAGCGCCCGATGGGCCGGTAAGGGTGGCCGTTCTGGTCGGCATAGCCGATGCGCAACTGGCGGCCGTCATTGAGGCGGATGCGACCCGAGCCTTGGATTTGCAGGAACTGCAGGTTCATCGGGTCGGTCAGCCAGGCAATCACCGGTGCTTTCACCCCGTTGGTTTCGATGGTGGCCGCGTCGTCGTAGGGCTTGAGTACCCGGCCTTCGAGGCGACCGCGCAGGCGTTTGCCCTTGAGTTCGGGGTAGATGCTGTCCAGCGACACAATGATCATGTCGTCCGGCACGCCGTAGACCGGAATATTCGCGGTGGCTGTCTGGGTGAGGCTGCCGGGGTAGACCGGCTCGTAGTAGCCGGTAATCAGGCCGTTGGGGCTGTTGTCTCCTGAGCGCAGGCCATAGACGTCCAGGTTCTGTTTCAGGAAATTGCGCACATCCGGGGCGGTCTGCGGCACATTGGCCGCTGCCGCGCAGGTCGGACCCCAGGTCGCATCAGCCTTGAGCCGGGTGCAAGCGCTGCGCCAGGAGCCGAAACCGGCCAGCAGGTCTTCATCGGACACCGACGGCAAGGCTTCCCATGGCGCGCTGACATACGTGGCGAGGGCGTGGGTTTGAGGCTCTTCGACCTTGTCACCGCGATTGCAGCCGGCCAGCACTGCGATCAACGGTAGGGTCAATGCCAGGCCTTTGTGCCAGGTCTTGAAGCGGCTGTTCATGAAGATTTCCTTTGCAGTCATTCGAGCGCTGTCAGGCACTCAAACAACCCGTATTGTTGATAGGGTCATTGGTCTTTACCGATGACCCGAGGATACTAACCGCCGTTCCCTGTCCCGAGGCCAAGATGTTTGTAAAACGATTTTCCATGGCAGTACTGGCCTGCCTGATGCTGTCCGCCTGTGGTGGCGTCGATCCCAACTCTCCCCTGGGCCAGCGCAAGGCGATTTTCAAGCAGATGCTCAAGACCAACGAAGAGTTGGGCGGCATGCTGCGCGGTCGCGTTCCGTTCGACGGCGCGCGCTTCGCCGAGGGCGCGGCGCAACTGGATCAACTCTCCCGCGAACCGTGGAAACACTTCCCGCAAGTACGCGAGGAAGACCACACCAGTGCCAGGGATGCGGTCTGGCAACAACAGACGCGTTTCCAGGACCTGGCCCGCAGTCTTGAAACCGCCACCGGTGAATTGGTGGTCGCCAGCAAAGTCCAGCCCTACAAGGCCAGCTACCTCGGGCCAGCGGTGCAGAAGGTCGAAGATGCGTGCAGTGCCTGTCATAAAGAATTTCGGGATCATTGATATCCCTTGAAAGATCGCAGGCCTTGCCAGCGCCTACAGGGGATTGCATTCAACCTGTAGGCGCTGGCGAAGCCTGCGATCTTTTCAATGTTCACTTATCCAGCTCATCCACCGCTTCCTGCAGTTCCTTGCGAGAGGCCGCCAGCTTTTCCTTGCGTTTGTTGATCCGCTCCGAGTCGCCTTTTTTCATGGCTTTTTCCAGGTCGGCCTGACGCCGACTGACTTCATGTTTGGCGTCGAGCACTTTGTTTTCACGCTCCTTGCGCAAGGAAGCGTCGGTGCAATGGGTGGTGACTTCATTCAGCGCTGTTTCCAACCCGGCCTGCTGGTCGTTGTTGCCACGGGATTTGGCCAGTTCGATCTGATTGATGATGCCCTGGCGCTTGGCCGCACAGCCAGTGAGTTCCGGCGTCTGCTCGTCCGCCAGTAAAGGGGCGGCCATGGCGCTGCATAAGACCAGCAGGGCTACGGGGGACAGGAAATTCATAGCAACTCCGTAAAAAAGCTCGCGAGCGGTCGGTACAGATGCGCTGTTGGAACGCACGTTTGCCCCTTGGGTTCAACTGCACGGAGTTTGAGTCAAAAACCGTCGACCCCGGCTGTGCGTAATACTTCACTCAAAGCCAACACCTGCGGGTCGCGAAAAAAAGCGCTCAATTGCTCGGCGCGTCCCGGCCCGATGCCGGCTTCGGCTTGCCATTGCTCGGTGTTGCGCTCGGCCAGCTTCTGCCACGGCCCTTCCAGTCGGGCTTGACCGACAGGCGGCAGGCCAAGGGCCTTGAGCCATTGCTCGAAAGGGCGTTGCCGAGCACTGTGCAAGCTGGCGAGCAGGCGGGCGCTGCTGCGCTCGCCGAAGCCGGCAATGTTAGCAAGCTCGGCGGCATCGAGGGTCAACCAATCGAGTAATCCGTCGAGTTGGCCGGCGGCCAGGAGTTTTTCCCAGGTACCCGGGCCTATATGGGGCAGGGCTAGTCCGTGCTTGCCGCTAAGCCAATTCAAGCGCGCGAGGAACTGGCTTTCGCAACCGGGTGTGGGTTGCCAGCAACTCAAGAAGTGATAATCGGCTGCCGTCGGGGCGTTGAGGTCCCGGCGCTCGACGCTGCGCAGCACGACGCTGTCGAGGCGTGGAATGGTCAGCCCGGCCAGGCTGATGGCGACTCGATCGCCCGGTCGGATGTCCATCTCCTCCCAGCGCTTGAGGGAACTGACACTCACCCGGCGGATTCGCCGGTCGTCGAGCATGACGGGCTCCAACTCCAGCACGGGCGTGATGCGCCCGGTACGGCCGACGTTGAAACGCACCTTGCGCACCTCGGCCAGGACTTGGGCGTACGGGTATTTCCAGGCCATGCTCCAGAACGGCGCCCTGGCCTGCCAGCGGTCGGCGGGAGGGCGGCGGCTCTGGCGCAGGACGATCCCGTCGCTGGCGAATGGCAGCGGTGTGCGATACCAGTGGTCGCGCCAGTGTTGGGCCTCGGTCAATGTCTGGACGGGCTGGTTGTAGTCGAGGGTGTCAGCGAAGCCCAGCTCACTTAGCGCGGCCATCCTCTCGGGCAAGGTGTCCGGTCCTTCGGGCCAGTCCCAGACAAACAGGCCGATGTCCGTGCCCTCTTGCGCGGTCAGGTTTGTGCGCGCCATCAGGCCCGCCACGGTCGCCCGGGCGTTGAGGCTACCGTTGGCGGCCTGGACATGGGCGTTCAGTCGCCAGTACAGCTCGCCCTGAACGAGCAGGTCCAAAGGCTGGCGCAGCCGTTGGGGGATGCTGCTGATCTTGTGCACCGCCCAGGTCCAGTCTTGCCCTTGGACGCCATCGCCGCGGCTGATCGCCTGGTGCAGGCGACCCTCCCGATAGATCAGGGTCACCGCTACACCATCGACTTTCGGTTGGGCCCAGACGTCCGCCCGGCCGTGCAACCAGGCCTTCACGGCATCGGCATCTTTCAGTTTGTCCAGGCCGGTATGAAGGACAGGGTGCGGCACCTTCCCACCCGCCGAGCGTAAAGGGTTGCCTGGTGCGTCAAGACCGAAACAACTGCGCCATTGGCCCAATTGCAGGCGGGACTGATCGTACAGTTCGTCGGCTACCAGTGAGCGGCCGAGACGGTGATACGTGTCATCCCAGGCGTCGATTTGCTGCTGCAGCGCGATGATCTCCGCTTGGGCGCGTTCGGTGGGCCAATCGGGGCAGGGCGTGGCGAGGACGGGGGAAACGATGAACATGAAACAGGCGATTGTACGGAGTAACGGCAGCATCGAAGCATCCTTGCTTGGTGGTGTGCTTGAAGGCTAGCCACTGTGGCGCAAGGTGCGAGGCCTGGAGCGTTACCGGATTTTGCAACGTCTGATGGCGAAGGTGCGGCGGTACAGTGCGGCGTGATTTAGCCGTGCAACTGTCCCTTGAACCGATCAAAGGCCGGTGCAGAATGGACCTTCGATTCGCCTCTGCCAGGAGCGCCCCCGATGGACCTGACAACCCTCGCCGTTTTCATTCCGGCCTGCTTCGCGCTGAACATGGCGCCAGGGCCGAACAACCTGCTGTCCATCAGTAACGCCTCGCGTTATGGCTTCGTCCGGGCGTGCAGCGGCGGCATCGGTCGGCTATTGGCATTTGCAATCATGATTGCCTTGGCTGCAGTAGGGCTGACCGCTGTGCTGCACACCTCGGAGCTGTTGTTCCTGGGGATCAAGTTCGTCGGTGCCGGCTATCTGTTCTACCTCGCCGTGCAGTTGTGGCGGGCGCAGCCCGAGGCGGGCGGCGAGGCAACGGTCACGTCGATGAGCATGACCAGCCTGGCGCGCCAGGAATTCCTGGTGGCGATCGGCAATCCGAAGGCGATCCTGTTGTTTACTGCGTTCCTGCCACAGTTCGTCGACCGTGCGGGCACCGTTACCCAGCAGTTCGCCGTGCTGGGTGGTCTGTTCCTGGCGCTGGAGTGCATCGCCATCGGGTTGTATTGCTACATGGGCATTTATGCGCGGCGGCTGTTTGCCCGGCCCAGTGGCAAGCGTCTGTTCAATCGGATGTGCGCGGGGTTGCTGGCCAGTGCGGCTTCGTTTTTGCTGGTGGCCCGCCGATCTTGAGTTCGATGGTCCCTCGCCACAACACGGGCATGAAAAAGCCCCTGGCAACGAGGTCGCCAGGGGCTTTTCGTACAGCAGGCCTTACAGGCCGGCAGCGGCGCGCAGGGCGTCGGCGCGGTCGGTTTTTTCCCAGGTGAAGGTGGTGAAGGTATCGTCACCGACCGTCTTGGTTTGCGGCGTGCGGCCAAAGTGACCGTAGGCTGCGGTGTCCTGGTACATCGGGTGCAGCAGGTCGAGCATGGTGGTGATGGCGTATGGACGCAGGTCGAACACATCACGAACCAGCTTGACGATCTTGTCATCGCTGATCTTGCCGGTGCCGAAGGTGTTCAGCGAGATCGACGTAGGCTGGGCGACGCCAATGGCGTAGGACACCTGAATCTCGCAGCGCTCGGCCAGGCCGGCAGCCACGATGTTCTTGGCGACATAACGACCGGCATAGGCCGCCGAGCGGTCAACCTTCGATGGATCCTTGCCGGAGAACGCGCCGCCGCCGTGACGGGCCATGCCGCCGTAGCTGTCGACGATGATCTTGCGACCGGTCAGGCCGCAGTCGCCCACCGGGCCGCCGATGATGAACTGCCCGGTCGGGTTGATGTGGAACTGAGTGTCCTTGGACAGCAACTCGGCAGGCAGTACGTGCTTGACGATCAGCTCCATCACGCCTTCGCGCAGGTCTTTGTAGGACACTTCCGGGTTGTGCTGGGTCGACAGTACAACGGCGTCGATACCGACCACCTTGCCGCCTTCGTAACGGCAGGTCACTTGGGACTTGGCGTCCGGGCGCAGCCAAGGCAACAGACCGGATTTACGGGCTTCGGCCTGGCGTTGAACCAGTTGGTGCGAGAAGGTGATCGGGGCTGGCATCAGCACGTCGGTTTCGTTGCTGGCGTAGCCGAACATCAGGCCCTGGTCGCCGGCGCCCTGATCTTCGGGCTTGGCACGATCAACACCTTGGTTGATGTCGGGCGACTGCTTGCCGATGATGTTCATCACGCCGCAGGTCGCGCCATCGAAACCGACGTCGGAGCTGTTGTAGCCGATGCCCAGGATGACGTCGCGAACGATCTGTTCCAGGTCGACCCAGGCCGAGGTGGTGACTTCGCCGGCGATGATCGCCACGCCCGTTTTCACCAGAGTCTCGCACGCCACGCGGGCGAACTTGTCTTCAGCAATGATGGCGTCCAGCACCGCATCAGAAATCTGGTCGGCGATTTTGTCCGGATGCCCTTCAGACACGGACTCGGAGGTGAAAAGGGAGTATTCGCTCATCTCGATGTTTTCCTACAAGTTACCGATGGTGAGTGTCGCCAGCCGGTCGCTGAAAATGGCGGACCTGGATCTGGAAACCATTACGTAAGCCTACATAGAGGCTTTCCCCGGGCACGAGGCCCGCAGCGGTGGCCCAACGGGCCAAATCGTCCTGTTCAAACCCCAACCAGAGATCACCGCAGGCCTCCCTGGCCCAACTCTGGTTGTGGCTGCATAACTCTGTCACCAACAGGCTACCGCCTGGTTGCAGCAAGCCGGCCATGTGCCGGAGTGCGTCGGCCGGTGCGGCGAAGTGGTGAAGCACCATGTTCAATACAACGCAATCGGCCTGCAGGCTCACACCGTCCAAGGCATCGGCCAGCTGCAGGCTGACATTAGCCAAGGTTTCGCGCTCGCACACCTGGCGCGCCAGTTCGAGCATGGCCGGGCTGTTGTCCAGCGCCGTCACCTGGCTGAAGCGCCGCGCCAGTTCCGGCAAAAACGCGCCGTCGCCGGGGCCGACTTCGATGGCGGTGGCGCTGGGCTCGAAGCTCAATTTATCGAGCAGCGCCACGACGCTCTCACGGTATTGCGGCAATCCTGCGATCAGGTCTTGCTGGGCACGAAACTTCTCGGCCACCCGTGCGAAAAAGTCCTGGCTGGCGGCGGCCCGCTGCCCATGCACCTGGGCGATGCGTGCCTGCACGTCGGTGGGCAGATTCAGTTCGTCCACTTCCTCCAACAACGCGGCGTGCAGCTTGCCACCCAAAAGATCGGTGTGGGGCAGGGCGCGGCGGTAGAAAATCGCGTTGCCTTCGCGGCGGGTCGCCACCAGGTCGGCCTGGGCCAGGACCTTGAGGTGGTGGCTCATGCCGGACTGGCCGATGCCGAAGATCTGCGCCAGTTCCAGCACGCCGAACGAATCGTTGGCCAGGGCGCGCAATACATTGAGCCGCAACGGATCGCCGCCGGCCTTGCAAAGGGCCGCCAGCTCATCGCAATCGTCATGGCGAATGGAAGGCACGCGTAAGTTCATAGGGCGGCAGTCTAGAGAGGGGTATGGATCATCGCAAGGTCAATATCAAAAAGTTTTGATATTGCTCGATAAATGGCACTTCCCAGAGCGTGCTCGACTCTACAACCCATCAGCGGAAAGGTTTCACTTGAAGAAAGGGACTTTATCCACCGGAAAAACGCCTTTGGATGACTATCTGTCATTGCCCCCAGGCGGGTGGGTGAGGGAAAATGCTCGCCTTTTTTCAGTTTCGTTTTATTCATTCTCGATTCAATTCCCGCAGGAGATCAGCGATGCCCAGCCGTCGTGAGCGTGCCAATGCCATTCGTGCCCTCAGCATGGATGCCGTGCAGAAAGCCAACAGCGGCCATCCCGGTGCCCCTATGGGTATGGCGGATATCGCCGAGGTGCTTTGGCGCGATTACCTCAAGCACAGCCCGAGCAACCCAGCCTTCGCCGACCGTGACCGCTTCGTGCTGTCCAACGGCCACGGCTCGATGTTGATCTATTCGCTGCTGCACCTGACCGGCTACGACCTGTCGATCGATGACCTGAAGAACTTCCGCCAGTTGCACAGCCGCACCCCGGGCCACCCGGAATACGGTTACACCCCAGGCGTGGAAACCACCACCGGTCCATTGGGCCAAGGCCTGGCCAACGCCGTGGGTTTTGCCCTGGCAGAAAAAGTCCTGGCCGCGCAGTTCAACCGCCCGGGTCATAACGTTGTCGATCACCACACCTACGTGTTCCTGGGTGATGGCTGCATGATGGAAGGCATTTCCCACGAAGTCGCCTCCCTGGCCGGCACCTTGGGCCTGGACAAGCTGATTGCCTTCTACGACGACAACGGCATCTCCATCGATGGCGAAGTCGAAGGCTGGTTCACCGACGACACCCCCAAGCGCTTCGAAGCCTACAACTGGCTGGTGATCCGCAATGTCGACGGCCACGATCCGGAAGAGATCAAGACCGCCATCGAGACGGCCCGCAAAAGCGCCCAGCCGACCCTGATCTGCTGCAAGACCACCATCGGTTTCGGCTCGCCGAACAAGCAGGGCAAGGAAGACTGCCACGGCGCGCCACTGGGTGCCGAGGAAATCGCCCTGACCCGCGCCGCGTTGAAATGGAACCACGGCCCGTTCGAAATCCCGGCCGACATCTATGCCGAGTGGGATGCCAAGGAAAAGGGCCGTGCATTCGAAGCCGAATGGGACCAGCGTTTCGCCGCCTATTCCGCCGAATTCCCTGAGTTGGCCAATGAACTGGTGCGTCGCCTCAGTGGCGAGCTGCCAGCCGACTTCGCCGAAAAAGCCTCGGCCTACATCGCTGAAGTCGCGGCCAAGGGCGAAACCATCGCCAGCCGCAAGGCCAGCCAGAACACCCTGAACGCCTTTGGCCCGCTGCTGCCGGAATTGCTGGGCGGTTCGGCCGACCTGGCCGGTTCCAACCTGACCCTGTGGAAAGGCTGCAAAGGCGTCAGCGCCGAAGATGCCAGCGGCAACTACATGTACTACGGCGTTCGCGAGTTCGGCATGAGCGCGATCATGAACGGCGTGGCGCTGCACGGCGGCCTGGTGCCTTACGGCGCGACCTTCCTGATGTTCATGGAATATGCCCGCAACGCCGTGCGCATGTCGGCGCTGATGAAAAAACGCGTGCTCTATGTGTTCACCCACGACTCCATCGGCCTGGGCGAAGACGGTCCGACTCACCAGCCGATCGAGCAGCTGGCAAGCCTGCGCTGCACGCCGAACCTGGACACCTGGCGTCCATGCGATGCGGTGGAATCGGCAGTGGCCTGGAAATACGCCCTCGAGCGTAAAGATGGCCCATCGGCGCTGATCTTCTCCCGTCAGAACTTGCAGCACCAGAACCGCGATGCCGACCAGATTGGCGACATCACCCGTGGTGGCTATGTGCTCAAGGACTGCATCGGTGAGCCTGAACTGATCCTGATCGCCACCGGTTCCGAAGTCGGCCTGGCCGTCCAGGCTTACGACAAACTGACCGAACAGGGCCGCAACGTACGTGTCGTGTCCATGCCGTGCACCAGCGTGTTCGACGCCCAGGACGCTGGCTACAAGCAGGCGGTATTGCCGCTGCAGGTCAGCGCGCGGATCGCCATCGAGGCCGCTCATGCCGATTACTGGTACAAGTACGTGGGCCTGGAAGGCCGCGTGATCGGCATGACCACTTACGGCGAATCGGCGCCTGCGCCGGCGCTGTTCGAGGAATTCGGCTTCACCCTGGAAAACATCCTGGGTCAGGCTGAAGAGCTGCTGGAAGACTAAGTCCAGGAATGCATCGCCTGTTCTGACGCCATCGCGGGCAAGCCTTGCTCCCACAGGATGTGCACGCTCCCACTGGGAAAATGCCATCCTGTGGGAGCAAGGCTTGCCCGCGATGACTGCGGAACATTCAGCGCTGTACTCCATGGATTCACCCTGGTCAGAGAACCCTCATGCCCCAACCGCGTCCCTACAAAGTTGCACTCAACGGCTACGGCCGGATTGGTCGTTGCGTCTTGCGTGCGTTGTTCGAGCGAGGGGCCAAGGCCGGGTTCGAGATTGTGGCGATCAACGATCTGGCCGACATGGCCAGCATCGAATACCTGACACGCTTTGACTCCACCCACGGCCGGTTTCCCGGCGAAGTGCGGGTCGAGGGCGATTGTCTGCATATTAATGGCGATTGCGTGAAAGTCCTGCGCAGTGCCACCCCCGAAGGCATCGATTGGGCGTCCTTGGGCGTCGATCTGGTGCTCGAATGCTCCGGTGCTTATCACACCCGCGAAGACGGCCAGCGTTTTCTCGCCGCTGGTGCGCCACGGGTGCTGTTCTCCCAGCCGATGGCCAGCGAAGCGGATGTGGACGCCACCATCGTTTATGGCGTGAATCAGGATTGCCTGACCGGCGCCGAGCTGCTGGTGTCCAACGCCTCCTGCACCACCAATTGCGGCGTGCCGCTGTTGCGCCTGCTGGACCAGGCCATTGGCCTGGAATACGTGTCGATCACCACCATCCACTCGGCGATGAATGATCAGCCGGTGATCGATGCCTATCACCATGAAGATTTGCGCCGTACCCGTTCGGCGTTCCAGTCGGTGATTCCGGTGTCCACTGGTCTGGCGCGTGGCATTGAACGGCTGCTGCCGGAACTTGCGGGGCGAATTCAGGCCAAAGCCGTGCGGGTGCCGACGGTCAACGTGTCCTGCCTCGACATTACGATGCAGACCGTGAGCGATACCGACGCCACCGAGATCAACCGGATCCTGCGCGAAGCCGCCACCAGCGGCCCGCTCAAAGGCCTGCTGGCCTACACCGAGTTGCCTCACGCCAGCTGTGATTTTAACCATGACCCTCATTCGGCCATTGTCGATGCCAGCCAGACTCGGGTTTCCGGGCCGCGGCTTGTGAACATCCTGGCCTGGTTCGACAACGAATGGGGGTTTGCCAACCGAATGCTGGACGTTGCTGAACATTATCTGCAAACAGCGACTTCGCTTGCTGCTTCTAACAAACCTGCTCTCTAAACAGTTATCCAGGAATTGCGACCCATGACCGTGTTGAAGATGTCCGACCTCGATCTGCAAGGTAAGCGCGTACTGATCCGCGAAGACCTCAACGTTCCCGTCAAGGACGGTGTTGTCACCAGCGACGCGCGCATCCTGGCTTCGCTGCCGACCATCAAGCTGGCCCTGGAAAAAGGCGCGGCGGTCATGGTCTGCTCGCACCTGGGCCGTCCGACCGAAGGCGAGTTCTCGGCCGAGAACAGCCTCAAGCCAGTGGCTGACTACCTGAGCAAGGCCCTGGGCCGTGAAGTGCCGTTGGTGGCTGACTACTTGGGTGGCGTGGACGTGAAGGCCGGCGATGTCGTGCTGTTCGAAAACGTGCGCTTCAACAAGGGCGAGAAAAAGAACGCCGACGAACTGGCCCAGCAATACGCGGCCCTGTGCGACGTGTTCGTGATGGACGCGTTCGGCACCGCCCACCGCGCCGAGGGTTCGACCCACGGCGTGGCGAAGTTTGCCAAAGTTGCCGCTGCCGGCCCGCTGCTGGCGGCTGAATTGGATGCACTGGGCAAGGCCTTGGGCTCCCCGGCCCAACCGATGGCCGCCATCGTTGCCGGCTCCAAGGTCTCCACCAAGCTCGACGTGCTCAACAGCCTGAGTCAGGTGTGCAACCAGTTGATCGTCGGTGGCGGCATCGCCAACACCTTCCTCGCTGCGGCCGGTCACCCAGTGGGTAAATCCCTCTACGAGCCGGACCTGCTGGACACCGCCCGTGAAATCGCCGCCAAGGTCAGCGTGCCGTTGCCGGTGGACGTGGTGGTTGCCAAGGAATTCGCTGAAAGCGCCACCGCCACCGTCAAGCTGATCGCTGACGTGGCCGAAGACGACATGATCCTCGACATTGGCCCGCAAACTGCAGCCAACTTCGCTGAACTGTTGAAATCTTCCCAGACTATCCTGTGGAACGGTCCGGTTGGTGTGTTCGAGTTCGACCAGTTCGGCAACGGCACCAAAGTACTGGCCCATGCCATCGCCGAAAGCAGCGCGTTCTCTATCGCGGGCGGCGGCGACACCCTGGCGGCCATCGATAAATATGGCGTGGCCGAGCAGATCTCCTACATTTCTACCGGTGGCGGCGCGTTCCTCGAGTTCGTCGAAGGCAAAGTGCTGCCGGCCGTGGAAGTCCTGGAAAGCCGGGCCAAGGCCTGAGGCTGCGTTGATCAGGCAAAGGAGTGTTCTGATGGTCAAGACGTTCACGTTGCTGTTGACGGCGACGCTGTTGGTGGCCTGTTCGAGCAGCCCGAAGGCCACGGCCCCGGAAACCGGGACGTCGGCGCCTGAAGAGGGCTGCTACCAGGCCGACTGGCAGGCCGAGACCAACCCGGTGCTGAACAAGCGTTCGGGGCCGGATGGCCTGGATAAATACGAGACGCAAACCCCGGCCAAGGAACATGGTTGTCCTTGACGGGTCAGACTCTTAACTCATGGCTGGCGGCGTGCGCTGTCGGTCGAGGAACACGGATGAAAGGCTTGATCGCCGTTGTGGCGTTGGCGTTGCTGGCCGGTTGCGCGCAGTTGGATCGGTTTCGTTCGTCCGAGCCTTCAGTAGAGGGCTGGACAACGTGGACCTGCGACAGCCAGGCCAAGGTGCTCTGGCGTTATACCGACGATTCCCGCAAGGAAGTCGACGTGCGCCTCGGCGGTGCCGAGCAGGTTTATCACCTGAAGCAGGAACCAGGCGCGTCGGGTTCGCTGTACAGCGATGACATGCTGGCGTTTCACGTCAAGGGTGAGGAAGGCCTGGTGTATTGGGTCGCCACGAATGACTTGATTGGCCGGGGTTGCAAGGCCGAGTAACAGATACACCATAGATTTAATGTGGAAATAGATCAGATGTGGGAGCGGGCTTGCTCGCGAATGCAGTGGGTCAGCTTGCATCCCTGTTGAATGTTAAGCCGCATTCGCGAGCAAGCCCGCTCCCACAGGGATCTGTGCAAGACATGAGATTTTTGCAACACCGAACACGCAGGCCGGGGCCACCCCCGATCCGCAATGACTTGAATAGCCGCCGCCGCTCCGGCAGGCTGGCACGATTAACGACCCTCGACCGGGAGAGACACACTAATGGCACTTATCAGCATGCGTCAGATGCTGGACCACGCAGCCGAGTTCGGCTACGGCGTTCCAGCCTTTAACGTCAACAACCTTGAGCAGATGCGCGCCATCATGGAAGCCGCTGACAAGACTGACTCTCCGGTGATCGTCCAGGCTTCGGCCGGCGCCCGTAAATATGCCGGTGCGCCATTCCTGCGTCACCTGATCCTGGCGGCGATCGAAGAATTCCCGCACATCCCGGTGTGCATGCACCAGGACCACGGCACCAGCCCTGACGTCTGCCAGCGCTCCATCCAACTGGGCTTCAGCTCGGTGATGATGGACGGCTCCCTTGGCGAAGACGGCAAGACCCCGACCGACTACGAATATAACGTTCGCGTCACCCAGCAAACCGTCGCCATGGCCCACGCCTGCGGCGTGTCGGTGGAAGGCGAACTGGGTTGCCTGGGCTCGCTGGAAACCGGCATGGCCGGTGAAGAAGACGGCATCGGCGCCGAAGGCGTGCTGGATCACAGCCAGATGCTGACCGACCCGGAAGAAGCCGCGGACTTCGTCAAGAAAACCCAGGTCGACGCCCTGGCCATCGCCATCGGCACCAGCCACGGCGCCTACAAATTCACCAAGCCACCTACCGGCGACGTGCTGGCCATCGACCGCATCAAGGAAATCCACAAGCGCATCCCCAACACCCACCTGGTGATGCACGGTTCTTCCTCGGTTCCGCAAGAGTGGTTGGCGATCATCAACCAGTACGGCGGCGACATCAAAGAAACCTACGGCGTGCCGGTTGAAGAAATCGTCGAAGGCATCAAGTACGGCGTGCGCAAGGTCAACATCGACACCGACCTGCGCCTGGCTTCTACTGGTGCGATGCGTCGTTTGATGGCGACCAATCCGAGTGAGTTTGATCCGCGTAAGTTCTTCGGCGCGACCGTGACGGCCATGCGCGACGTGTGCATCGCGCGTTACGAAGCGTTCGGTACTGCCGGCAACGCCTCCAAGATCAAGCCGATCTCGTTGGAAGCGATGTATCAGCGTTATCTGAAAGGTGAGTTGAACGCTAAGGTTAACTAAGGCTTCAGCGTTGTGGTTGTGAGAAAACCCGCAGTGATGCGGGTTTTTTTTATACGTGGGATTTATGTGTATATCCGTTTTTTGGGTAACGGCTACTTATGGTTCCGCCCTTACGGCGGGTCACTTTCGAAAAGCGCGAAAGTAACCAAAGCGCTCCTGCCCCACCACTCGGTGCCTCGCCTAGGCTCGGCATGCCCTCACTCCGGCATTGCTCCGTGGGCCCGCCGCGAAGGGCCATCCATGGCCCAGCGCGGCTATTCCGGCATCCATGCCGGGATGCCCACGGCCCAATGCCTGCGTTCAGCCATCGTGGTTAACGGGGCGCCAAAATCTACGTCCACCGCGAGGCGGCCTTATAGCCGACCTGTTTCTTGGTGGGACTGCGTTTCTCCTGTGGGAGCGGGCTTGCTCGCGAAGGCATTGGTTCAGTCGATGAAAATGTTGGATGTGTCGGCCTCTTCGCGGGCAGGCTCGCTCCCACAAAATCTGATTGGCATACCTCCGGAAAGAACCAGGTCGGCTGTCAGGCCGCCTCGCGAGCAAGCTTTGCTCCCACAGGTCCTGCTCAAACAGATTTGACGGGTGTACGACCAGGAGAGCCAGGTCGGCTACTAGGCCGCCTCGCGGTGGACGTAGATTTTGGCGCCCCGTTAACCACGCTGGCCGAACGCAGGCATTGTGGAGTGGGCATCCCGGCATGGATGCCGGGATAGCCGCGCTGGACCATGGATGGTCCTTCGCGGCGGGCCCACGGAGCAATGCCGGAGTGAGGGCACACCGAGCCTAGGCGAGGTGCCGAGTGGTGGGGCAGGAGCGCTTTGGTTACTTTCGCGCTTTTCGAAAGTGACCCGCCGTAAGGGCCATCCCTTTCAAGGTCTTAGGTAAAATCCCCTGAAGTTTCTATCAGGGATACCAGAACGATGTGGGCCGATGTTC